>NZ_OZ257126.1:0-600000 GCF_965278975.1 Ferrovibrio sp. | reverse complement strand
ACCGCATCACGAATCTCTATCGGGTGAAGACGGCGGCGATCGAGGCTAAGCTAGTTTACACCAACAAGGTTCCGGGTGGTTCATATCGCGGCATGGGCGCACCCGGCATCATCTGGGCGATCGAGACGCAAGTCGATGAAGTTGCCGAGAAGCTCGGCCTGGACCCTGTGGAGTATCGGCGGAGCATTGCCAATCAGCCGGGCGACGAAACCATCCTGGGCTGGAAAATCACCTCCTGCGGCCTGGACGAGTGTCTGAAGCGTTCAGCTGAGCTGATTGGCTGGAAGGAGAAGTACGGCAAGCTGCCGAAGTATCGAGGCATCGGGGTTGCTTCGATGATTCATGCCAGCGGCAGTGTTCTCTATGCTGAAGGCAATTTCTCCAGGATTGGTCTGGTTGCGTATCCCGACGGAACCTTCCGCATCGGCACGCAAACGGCCGATACCGGTACAGGCCAGAATACCCTGCTTGCCCAGCTCCTGTCGGACTCCCTCGGCATCCCGATGGGCCGGATCGATGTCCTGCACATGGATACGGAAGAGAACCCTGACGACCTGGGCAGCGCCGCCTCCCGCGTGACCTTTGTCACCGGCAATGCGGTCCTCGATGCCGGCAGGAAACTGGTGGCTGCGGTGAAGGAGCGTCTGGCCATCGATTGGTCGGTTCCGGTTGATGCCATTGACTATGCAGACGGTCGGTTCAAGCGGCCGGATGCCCTGGACTTCATGACTTTTGGGCAGGCAGCTCAACGATATGGCACACTGAAGGTTGAGGGCTTCTACGAAATCGACCTGGCACGGCCGGATGCAAAGACCGGCTTTGGTAATTATGCCGCCTCGTATGCGTTTGCAGCCCAGACGGCCGAGGTCGAAGTCGACCCGGAGACCGGTCGGGTCAAAGTCCTCAAGATTGCTTCTGTCCAGGACGTCGGCAAGGTCATCAATCTTACGGCACTGGAGGGGCAGACCTACGGCGGTATCGTTCAGGGCATCGGCATGGCGCTGAGCGAGGAGGTTCTGTTCCAGGATGGACGACCGATCAACCGGTCGCTCTTCAACTACCGTGTTCCCCGGATGCTCGATACGCCGGACATCGTGGTCGAATTCGTCGAGACAGAAGAAAATCTGGGCCCCTTTGGCGCCAAGGCGGCCGGTGAGCCGACCATAAACGCCACCGTGGCCGCGATCGCGAATGCGGTTGCCAATGCGACGGGGGTTCGGTTCCACAAGCTTCCGATCACGCCGGAAATGGTTCTGGAAGCCTTGCGCAAGAAGGAAAAGGCCTCTCTGCCGGAGATGAAGTCGCTCAGCCGGTTGCGCAATCTCGAAATCGCGGCCGTACGCAGGGCTTATCCAGCGATGGCGCCGGTGATGAAAAAACTCGGCAAGGCCATCGGGACCTCGCGTGATGCCAGTGTGCCGAAGAGAATCGTCCAGGCCGACTCCATTGCGACTGCGGTTCATACGCTTGCGACGCCTGGTCTCAAGAGCCAGCTCATCGCGGGCGGCACGGATCTGATCCCCGGCATCAAGCAGGGTATCTACTCGCCCAGGCAGTTGGTTTCGGTTGGCCATATCGCGTCGATGCGGCAGATACGGCTGGATGAGGGCTTCATTCGGGTCGGGGCTGGCGTCACGTTGACGGCTCTGGCTGAAGACGAGCTTATCAACACCTATTTTCCGACCCTGAAGAATGCCATTCAGCAGATTGCGACGCCTATCGTTCGCAACCGCGCCACCGTGGCTGGCGATCTGTGCCAGGAAAAGCGTTGCTGGTTCTTCAGGTCAGCTACGCCTTGCTACCGTTTTTCCGGACCGGCATGCCCTTGTTACGCCGTGCTCGGCGAGAACAGGCACCATTCCATCATGGGAACGGGGCGATGCGCCGCGCCGTGTGTTTCGGATCTCGCGCCAATCCTGACCGCGCTGAAAGCCGATCTGGTTGTGGTCGGTCCGCGTCGAACGCGAAAACTTCTTGTTGACGAGCTCTATGTCTGGGCTGGCGAGACCGTCCTGGACCCGGATGAAATCATCACGGAAATCAATATTCCCGTGCCGTCCCGCAGAAGTGCTTTCCATTTCGAGAAATTCGCCCGCTGGGCTGGTGACTTCGCGGAAGCCTCGGCTGCGGTTGATGTGGCGGGAACCCGTGTCCGGCTCGACTATGTCGCCATCTCGCTGGGCGGCGTGGCGCCGAAGCCAATCCGCATTCCAGGCGCAGAGAATATCCTTCTGTCCGCCCCGTTATCTCATGGTCTGATCGACGAGGCTGCGAAATCAGTGGTATTCGGCGCTTTGCCCATGAAGGACAACGCCTACAAGGCGGAGTTGACCATCAATGTCGCACGGCGCGCTATTACGCGAGCAATCGAGCTTTTGTGATGCGGACTTTGCCAAATTGTGCAAATTGCTTGACGCTACGTTCGTCTCGATATTATAGACATTATTGCAAATAAAGAGACAAGGAGGGGTTTATGCAAGTTTCTCAAGGCGTATCTCGCTGTTTTAATATCCTTCGGACCGCCCTGATCGGTGCTGCGGTCCTGGTTCCGGCACTTGCCGCACAACCTGCTGTCGCAAAAGACAAATTTGTCTTTGCATGGCCGTCGGCCCTGAACACCGGCACCGCCAATTTCACCTTCGGCAAGGCTCTGGGTTTCTTCGATGAGGAGAATATCGACGCCGAGATCATCGTCCTGACCGGCTCGGGCGTCATCATTCCCCAGCTGCTGGCAGGTACGGTTCATTCAGCCTATGCAAGCCTGGAGCCGTTGCCGATTTCGCGTCAGGAGGGCAAGCCGAACTTCCCGCTGCGCTTCGTCTATAATTTCTTGCCGCGCTCCATCTGGGAGATGGCGGTGCTGGAAGACAGCCCGATCAAGAAGATGGGTGATTTCGGCGGCAAGACGATCGGCTTCGTGTCGCTGACCTCGGGCAATATCGCGATGACCCAGGCGATGGCGCAGAGTGAAGGTGTTAACTGGAACACGGTCCAAAAGATTGCCGCTGGCTCTGGCGTCCCGGCTTTCGAGGCGCTGCGCCGCAAGTCCATCGATGGCCTGAACCTGTGGGACACCGCCCATGTATCGCTTGAGCTGACGGGCACTAAGATCCGCCGCATCCCGTTCCCGAAGGAATACCAGAATCTTTCCAGCCATGGCTTCCCGGTTTCCGAGGAACTGCTGAAGAAGAACCCGGGCCTTGTCGCCCGCTTCGGTCGGGCGATGTCTAAGGCGGCAATTGCCTGCAACGCCAATCTGGAAGGCTGCATCTTGTCATTCTGGCGGCAGTATCCCGAACTGAAGCCGACTACTGGCTCGGATGCCGACAACATGAAGAGGGAGGTCGAGGTAATGAAGCCTCGCATGGCCAACCTTCTCGCCGGTCGGAACGAGACCAACATGGGTGCCTTCACGGACGAGGATTGGACGCTCCTCATAAATGCCCTGAAGGTCGGTGGTTTGATCGAGAAGGATGCAAAAATCCCGCTCAACACCCTCTACACGAACGAGTTTGTTGCCGAGTACAACAAATTTGACCGTGCGGCGGTCATCAGCAAGGCTAAAGCCTACAAGTAAGTCCAGCACTAGATGTGAGACCAGGTAGTCATGCAAAGCCCCGACGTTGTCTTGAACATCCAGAATATGTCCGTTGTCTACGAGACAACGCGGGGACCGCTTACTGCGCTTTCCAAGTTAGATTTGCAGGTGAGGAAAGGTGAATTCGTCGCTGTCCTGGGTCCCTCAGGATGCGGCAAATCCACCCTTCTCAAGGTGGTGAGTGGTCTGCTGGGTATTGCTGAAGGCGAAGTAACGGTTTCGGGCCAGAAGATCGTAGGTCCACGCAAGGACGTCGGTATTGTCTTCCAGCAGCCGACGCTGCTGCCCTGGAAGACAGTCCGCGAAAACGTGCTGGTACCCATTCGCGCACAGCGTCTGCCGAAAGCCCAGTATGAGGCCGAAGCTGATCGTTTGTTGAACCTGGTCGGCCTTGGCAATTTTGGCGGCTATCTTCCCCACGAATTGTCCGGTGGCATGCAGCAGCGTGCCGGTATCGCTCGCGGTCTCATTCACGACCCAGCCGTCCTGCTGATGGACGAGCCGTTTGCAGCTCTCGACGCACTGACCCGTGAGCGTATGACCGATGAACTGCAATCCATCTGGATGGAGACCAAAAAGACCGTGGTCTTCATTACCCATTCAATCCAAGAGGCCGTCTATTTAGCCGACAAGGTCGTTGTTCTGTCTGGGCGTCCGGGCACCAAGGTGCTGGAATTGGATGTCAACCTGGAACGTCCGCGAACTCTCGACACCATGGCCAGCCCTCGATTCTCTGAAGTCGCGAACAGGCTTCGTGAGATGTTCGGCGCCGGGAAGAGGAATCTGTAAGGCAGCATGAAAATGAAGAAGCTCAAGGGTCGTTTCATCTCCGCTCTGTCGCTCATCGTCTTCTTGCTGTTCTGGCATTACGGCACGGTACTGTTCGGCGTGCCTGCCTACCTGCTGCCCGGCCCCTATGCGGTGCTGCAGTCCGCAATCAAGCTGTATTCAACCGGACTGATCTTCCCGCATATCGGCATTACCGTGACCGAGATGATGGTGGGGTATGCCTGTGGATGCCTGGTTGCTTTCCTGCTTGCTTCCCTGGTTGCCGAATTCGAAATTGTTGAACAGATCGTCGTTCCTTATGTCATTGGCTTCCAGTCGATGCCCAAGGTAGCTCTGGCGCCAATCCTGCTCGTGTGGTTCGGTTTCGGGCTGGCCTCCAAGGTTATCCTCGTTGCGTTGATCTGCTTTTTCCCGGTCTTCGTAAACACGCTGTCCGGTCTGCGCGCGACCAATTCCGATCTGCTCGATCTCTACAAGGCGTTCTCGGCCCCACGCTGGCTGGTATATTGGGATGTGAAGCTGCCCGGTGCCGCTAATTCCATTTTCGCCGGCCTGCAGATTGCCATCGTGCTGGGACTGATCGGCGCTGTCGTCGGCGAGTTCGTCGCGGCCAAACAGGGCCTTGGGTATCTGATCCAGGCATCGTCCATGAATTTTGACGTGGGCACCATGTTCACCAGCGTGTTCACACTTTCGATGATTGGCATCATTGGGCACATCATTATTCGCGCGATACAGAGTCGGGTTATATACTGGGACGGGAATCGGCAGGCGGGCCGAGCATTGCAACCTCCAGTGGAAAATGCATGACAACCAACCAGTCCCTATCGCGCGGGCTGCACATCCTCGATGTCGTCAGCAACAACGGACCCGAAATCGGGGTTCGGGAATTGTCACGCCTCATGGATCTCGACAAGAGCATTGTGTCGCGACTTATCAACACGCTGGCCGAACAGGGGTTCCTTGAACAGAACCCGGTAACGCGGCGTTATCGGGTCGGAGCGCGTGCCTTTCAGGTCGGTCAGCGCTACACGCAGAGCAACCCGCTCTACAGTGTGGCCTATGACGAACTGCATCGGCTTGCCGAGGAAGAGCATTTGAATGTCTACCTCGGCGTTCGAAGCGATACCGCTCTCCTGTATCTGTGCAGTATCCAGGGTTCGCAGCCGTCTGTCTTCCGCATCAATACGGGTGCGACGGGTCACCTGCATACCACAAGCGCAGGCAAGGTTCTTCTTGCGGCCCTGCAGGACGAGGCGCTGGAAAAGGTGATGCAGAAGATGGTGCTGCCGCGCCTGACGCCATACAGCATTACAGAGCCTGCTAAACTCATCGCCGATATCAAGAAGATTCGCGAGCGGGGATATGCGATTTCCGATGAAGAAAACCTTGTCGGCATTCTTGCCGTCGGCGCGCCCATCCGGAATGCGCCCGGCGAAGTGATTGCCGCTATCAGTGCGGCCGTCGGGAAGGGAAAAACCCACGATGACTCGCACAAGCATCTGGCAGAACTCGTCGAACGGACCGCTGCGCTCATTTCGACGAAGCTCGGCGCCTATCCAGGCTCGGCGTTCGTGCCCGTAGAGAAGGAAGTCGCGGTCTAGGTCGGTTCCGCATTAAGGGGATGGGAAATGGAGATCATACCTGACGGCATCGAGCCACAGGAGCTCTATAAGCTTCTGACTGGAATCGTGGTGCCACGTCCCATTGCCTGGGTTTCCACCCTGGGGCCCGGAGGCATTGTAAATCTTGCCCCCTTCAGCTGCTTCACCTTTGTCTCGTCGAAGCCGCCGATGGTGGGAATCAACGTCGGCCTGCGCAGTGGTCAGCGTAAGGACACGTCGCTCAATATCGAGGCCAACAAGGATTTCGTGGTCAACATCGGCGACGAAACAATGATCGAGGCCATTCATAAGAGCGCCATCGACTATCCGCCTGATGTCAGCGAGGTTGATCTGCTGGGCTTCAGTGTCAAGCCAAGCCAGAAAATCAAGACGCCATATCTGGCAGAAACGCCAATCAGCCTGGAATGCAAGTTCGTGCGCAGCATCGAATTCGGCGAAACCGGCGCGGAATTCATCGTCGGTGAGGTGGTTGTTTTCCACATCCGTGATGGTCTGTGCGAGTCCAACAAAATCGATACGGCGCTGCTGCGGCCGGTATGTCGGATTGGCGGGCCGAACTACGCCGTGCTGGGCGAAATACTTTCCATGCGCCATGTGGGCGATGTTCGCACTGGGCCAGGCTGAATCCCGTCTAGATGGCAAAGCCAATTTCAGTGACGAGTACAAGCGGGACGCGGTGCGTCAGATCACTGCCTGTTAGCATGGAAGGTGGGGCAGAGAATACCTAGCCCAGACTGCGTACGCAGCCATTTCTCTGCGCGGTGCACAGGCAAGATATGTCTAGCGTTTTATCTGGCCGAAAAGCTTCGCTGCCAGAAGGCCCGCCAGTGTTCGGTGCGCAAAGCTGCCTCAGGGGCGCTCCACCAGGGCGAGGATTTCCTCAGGCGCCAGGGGATGCTTTGCGATCCGGGCATCAAATGGGGCCAGCGCATTTTCGACAGCCGCGATCACGGCGGCTGCGGCCGGAATCGTGCCGCCTTCGCCAGCGCCCTTGATGCCGAGCGGATTGTTGGTGGCTGGGCTTTCAAGGTGATGAATTTCGATGCGTGGCATCTCGGTGGCGATGGGCAGCAGGTATTCGCCGTAATTGGTGGTCAGTGGCTGGCCGCTCTCGTCGTAGACCATGCGCTCGAATAGCGCGTTGCCGATGCCATGCACCACGCCGCCGATGATCTGGCCATCCACCAGGCGTGGATTGATCAGACGACCGCAATCATGCGCCACAACATAGCGCAGGATGCGTACGGCACCGGTTTCGATGTCCACTTCCACTTCGCAGACATTGGCGCCATTGGCGAAGGTGAGCTGCTTGGCATCGAAATAGGCCGTGGCGCTCAGGCCCGGATCCATGCCCTTATGCGTTGGGATGCCCGGCATCCCGTTGAGCTTGGTGGCTATTGCGCCAAGCGGTATCGAAGGGCCCGGCACGCCTTTCACTTTCACCGACCCGGCGACGATCTCGAGATCGGCCTCGGCCGCTTCCAGCATATCGGCAGCAACGCGCAGTGCCTTGTCGCGTACCTGCACGGATGCAAGATGCACCGAAGAGCCGGCAGTGACGGCCACGCGGCTGGCTATGGTGCCGATGCCGAGCGGGAATTTGCCGGTATCGGCCTGTTCGACACTGACATGCTCCAGGGGGACCCCCAGCATGTCGGCGCAAATCTGCGCCAGCACGGTGGCGTGGCCCTGGCCCTGGCTGGCGGCGCCGGTCTCCACCTGCACGCGGCCGGTGGGCAGCACGCGCACGGTGGCGCCTTCGAAGGGAGCAAGCCCGGTATCCTCGACGCAGCTGGCGATCCCAAGGCCAAGATAGCGGCCTTCGGCGCGGGCCCTGGCCTGGCGCTCGGGGAAACCGGCGGCATCGATCTTGTCCAGCGCCAGATTCAGCGTGGCGTGAAAATCGCCGCTGTCATACTGCACGGGCGAGCCATCGCGCGCCTTCATGCCGGTGACATAGGGCATCTGTTCGCTGCGCACAAAGCTGCGCCGGCGCACTTCCTCAGGCGGCAGCTTCAATTCATGTGCCACGCGATCAGCCAGGCGTTCCAGCACGAAGCAGGCATTCGGTCGGCCGGCACCGCGCACCGGCGTGTTCGGCACCATGTTGGTGTAGACCGCGTTCAAGGTCAGATCGAGCGCCTGCAACGCATAGGGGCCGGGGAAAGAACCAATGGTGGTGGCGGGCAGCACCAGGCCATAGGGCACATAGGCACCGTTATCATGCAGGCAGGTGCCGCGCACGGCAAGCAGACGGCCATCGGCGGCGGCGGCCACTTCCACGTCCCAATACTGGTCACGCTGTTGTGTCGTGGCGACAAAATGCTCGCGACGATCCTCGATCCATTTCACCGGCCGCCCGGCTTTCATCGCGGCCAGCATCAGCGCCGCTTCTTCGGCATAGAAAGCTGCCTTGGGGCCGAAGCCGCCACCGACATCCGGCGCAATGACACGCAATTCGTTTTCCTCGCGGCCAAGATAGGCAGCCAGGAAGCGGCGCACCAGGTAGGGCGATTGCGAAGAGGTGTAGAGCGTCATCTGTCCGCTCAGCACATCGCTGTTGGCGATCACGCCACGGCATTCCATGGAATGGCAGCCGCCGCGATGCATCTCAATCCGCTCGCGGAAAACATGCGGTGCAGTGGCAAACACCGCCGCCGCATCACCAAAGGCCCCGCGCATCACCGCCACAACGTTATCCGGCGAATCCTGATGCACCTTCACTGCATCGGGGCCAACCGCGGCGCGGCAATCAGCCACCGCCGGCAATGGCTCATAATCCACCACCACCAGCGCAGCGGCATCTTCGGCTTGGGCGCGGGTTTCGGCCAGCACGATGGCAATGGCCTCGCCGGCATGGCAGACCTCGCCCTGCGCCAGCGGGTGATAGGTATGTGATTGTTTCAGGATCGGCGCCGGCAGGGTTTGCGGCAGCGGGCCCTGCGCCAGACCGGCGAAATCAGCCATGGTGTAGATCGCAGCAATGCCGGGCAGCACCCGTGCCGCTTCCGTGTCGATGCTCCTGATCAGGGCGTGGGCATGCATCGAACGCACGAACGCTGCCTGCAGGCAGTGCGGCGGATGGATGTCATCGACATAGCGGCCCTTGCCGGTGAGCAGGCGCGGATCTTCCAGACGGTGAACCTTGCTGCCGAAATAGCGCACGCCCATGACTTAGGCCCTTCCACGCAGCTGTGCTGCCGCATCCAGGGCAGCATCAACAATACCCTGATAACCGGTGCAGCGGCAGATATTGCCGGAGATTGCATCGCGTATCGCAGCCTCATCGGCATCCGGCTGATCCTGCAGCAGGGCCTTCAGGGTCATCAGCATGCCGGGTGTGCAGAAGCCGCATTGCAGGCCGTGATGCTCGCGGAAGGCTTCCTGCAGGGGATGCAAGCTGCCGTCAGCCGCGGCCAGGCCTTCCACAGTCTCCACTTCGGCGCCATCGGCCTGTACTGCCAGCATCAGGCAGGCGCGGGCCGGCACACCATCAACAACGACGCTGCACGCACCGCAGACGCCGTGCTCGCAGCCGACATGAGTGCCGGTCAGCAGCAATTCGTGGCGCAGGAAATCGGCCAGGCTCAGTCGCGGCTCGACGCTGCGCTCATAGCTGGTACCGTTGATCGCCACGCTTATGCGGCGAGGGGTGATGGCGTCAGACATGGCGGGCCTCCCGGGCACGCTTGGCGGCCTGTTCCAGGGCGCGGCGGGTCATCACGCCGGCCAGTTTCTGGCGATAGACACTGGTGATATGGGCATCGGACAAGGCATCGATCTTGCTGGCTTCTGCAGCTGCCGCCGCGAAGCTTCCGGCATTCGCCTTCTGGCCAAGCAGCGCGGTTTCCACTGCGCGCAGCCGCATCGGCTGAATATCGACACCAACGAGCACAATGGCGGCGCGCGTGATCACATCCTGCGCATCAACTGCCAGCAGAACACCGGCACCAACAATGGCAAAATCACCGTGCCGGCGTGCGAATTCCACGAAACCATAGCCATGCGGCTCACTCCAGGGCTTCATGGCGATGCGGGTCAACACTTCGTCAGGTGCCAGGTTCGGCATCATGAAGCCCAGGCCCCATTCCTGCATCGCTGCCTGGCGTTCGCCGCCAGGGCCCAGAATGGTCAACTGGCCATCATAGAGTGCCACGATGCCGGGCTGCTCGGCAGCCGGATCGAGATGGCACAAGCTGCCGCCGATAGTGCCGCGGCTACGGGTTTGGATATGGCCCACCCAGTCGAGCGCCTCGGTCAATACCGGACAATGCTGTTGCACCAAAGGGTCGCGCTGCAGGCTGCGCTGCCGCGTCATGGCGCCAATGCTCAACTGGCCATCGGTGTAGCGCGTACCGGCAAGTTCCGGCAGGCGATTGAGGTCGATCACATGATCCGCGATCACATAGCGCATGTTCAGCATCGGCATCAGCGACTGGCCGCCAGCAAGCAGCTTGCTGTTTTCTAAACGACCGAGCAGGCCGACTAGATCATCCAGGCTGCGTGGATCGTGGTAGGCGAAGGGGGCTGGTTTCATGGAGTGCTGAACTCTCTCGTATCAGCCGCGGCCGAACCAGCGGGCCACCATGGCGCGCAGAGCGGCCCAGACCAGGCTGAGGCCTGAAACGGCCTGTACGGGTGGTGGGGGCATGGCAGCAACAGGGGGGGGCGGTGCTGAAGCTGCACCTGGCATGGCTGCGGACGCAGGAGCAGGTTCTGCCGCCGGAGCCGGGGGGGCGGATTGTTCTGCAGCAATCGACGCCTGCAGATTGCGTGCGAATTGCTGGGTGAGCTGATTAGCGATTTCCTTGATCAGACCGGCGCCGCGCCCATACTGCGCCACGGCGCCGACCAATTGCAGGTCGGTTATGGCAACAACCTTGGTGCCTGCGGCATCAGGGCTGAGCTGGAAGCGCACGGTAGCAGAAGCATTACCACGGCCTTTGCCCTCGGCACCACGCGCCACCACCGATGCGGTATGGGCCTGATTGTCAATATCCCGCAGTTCGGCTTCGCCGGCGAAGCTCAGCTCGATCGGGCCTACCTTCACCTTGGCACGGCCCTTGTAGCGGTTGTCGCCCAGTACATCCGTGAGTTCTGCGCCGGGCAAGCAGGGTGCAATGCGGCGCACATCAAGCAAAAGTGGCCAAGCCTGCTCGGGCGGCATTGGCACAACGAAAGAGACATCGAATTGCATTGGACTACCGGCGCAAACGGGAAGATTCAGGGAATGACAGCAGCCTGTTCCAGCGATTTCAACACGCGTTTGACGCCGAACTCGATATGCTTCTGCAGCAGCCGTGCCGCCAGGCGGCCATCGCGTGCCTGCAAGGCATCGATGATCGCGGCATGTTCGGCGATCAGGCTTTCGGTGTTGCGTTCGGCCAGAGTAGAGATGCTCATCACCACCAAGCGGTCGAACTGCTCGATCACGGATCGCCCCGTCTCGGCTATCCGCCGGTTGCTGCACAGCTCGACCACGGCGCAATGGAATTCGCGATTATAGGTGACGAAATCGCCGCCGCCCCAGGCCGCCAGGCTGCGGAAGCGGTCCAGCGTTTTCAGATCGGATTCCGAAGCATTGGCCGCCACATCTGGCGCTGCCGCCTGTTCCAGCACCATGCGCAGGCCAAACAGGTCGCGCGCATCCGACACGGAAATCGGCGCTACCCGGTAGCCCTTGCGCGGCGCCACCAGCACTAGGCGTTCGGCTTCCAGGCGCATCAAGGCGTCGCGGATCGGTGATTTGCTGATCGCGAAACGCTCCGCCAGTTCGGCTTCGTGCAGATTGGCGCCTGGCGCCAGGGTGCAGGATAATATCTCGGCGCGCAGGCGCTGATATATCTCCTCACGGCGGAGGTGTGTGGTCTCGATATTCATGAGCCTATTATAGCTGTGATATATCACCGATCAAGTCAAAAACTTAACTCCAGCCATTGGCCCAGTAAATCAACGAATATTTCCTAAAAAAGCAGCAATTTATCATTCGATAATAAAAGTATCTTGCCGGATGTTTTGTTTCTTGATATATCAATCCTACAATGAAATTGGGAGGAAATATGTTACATCGTCGCCAACTTGCGGCCCTCGCGGCAGCGACACTGATTGGCGCGACAGCTTTCTCCGGCGCCGTGCAGGCGCAGGAAGCGGTCCGCGTCGGCTTCCTCACGGTGAATTCCGGCGCGCTCGCTGCCGGCGGCCGCCAGATGGAAGAGGGTATCAAGCTGTTCCTCAAGGAGCGAAATGGCCGTTTGGCCGGTCGGCAGATCGAGCTGATCGTTGCCGATACCGCCGGCGTTCCCGCCAATACCCGTTCCAAGACCCAGGAACTGGTGGAGCGCAACAAGGTGCATGTGGTGATCGGCCCGCTTGCCGCTTTCGAGGCGCTGGCGATCAATGACTATATCCAGCAGGCGCAGGTGCCGATCATCTCGCCGTCGGCAGCAGCCGAGGATCTGACCCAGCGCCGGCTTAATCCCTGGTTCGTGCGCGCGGTATCCACATCGGCTCAGCCGGTGCATGCCCTGGCTGATTATGCGGCCAAGACCCTGGGCTATAAGCGCATTGCCATCATCGCCGACGATTTCGCCTTCGGTCATGAAATGTCGGCCGGCTTCCAGCGCGTGTTCGAGGAGAACGGTGGCAAGGTGGTGCAGAAGCTGTGGCCGCCGCTGAACGTGGCCGACTACGGCTCCTATATTGCCCAGATCAACACGAAGGTGGATGCGGTGTTCGCCGGCTTTGCCGGTGCCAACGGCTTGCGCTTCCTCAAGCAGTATAATGAATACGGCATGAAGGGCCGCATCCCGGTGCTGGGTCACATGACCACGGTGGACGAAGGCATCTTGAAGAACATGGGCGATGAGGCGCTCGGGGTGATTTCCGCCGGCTGGTACAGTGCCGCGCTGGAAAGCCCGGCCAATGCCAAGTTCGTCGCTGCGGTACGCGGCGAGTACAAGGCCGATCCGGGTTACTACACCATGGGTGCCTATCTCGCCGGCATCTTCCTGGAAAAAGCGATGGAGAAGGTGCAGGGCAAGATCGAGGACAAGGACGCCTTCATGAAGGCGCTGCGTAGCCTCGATCTGCCGGAAACCCCGCTGGGCCCGGTGAAGATCGACCAGTATGGCAACCCTGTGTTCAACACCTATATCCGCAAGGTGGAGAAGGGTGCGAACGGCCTGACCAACAAGGTGATCCATACCTACGCCGGCACCACGCAGTTCTGGAGCTATGACCCGGCAGCCTTCCTGGCCAACCCGGTCTATTCCCGTGAATGGCCGCCGGCGAAGAATCTCGAGTGATCTCTGTCCGTCAATCGTAACCTGTTGCTGTGAAGTAAGGCCCGCCCATGCCGCTAGCTTTCTGGCTGATCCAGAGCCTGAATGCCCTTGCCTTGGGCGGGCTGCTTTTCTTGCTCTCTTCCGGCTTCTCGCTGATCTTTGGCCTCATGCGCATCGCCAATCTGACGCATGGTGCCTATTTCATGCTCGGAGCCTATGTCGGTCTCTCGGCATTGCGTGCCGGCCTGGGCTTTCCGCTCGCCATTCTTGCCGGCGGCGCCACCATCGCGGTCGTTGGCGGCCTGGTTGAGCGCTTTATTCTGCGCCGGCTGGCCAGTCGCACGCTGGCCCAGGTGCTGGTGACACTCGGACTCTCTTTCGTCATCGCCGATCTCTGCCTGATGCTGTGGACCGGAGATCCGATGCAATTGCCTGTGCCGCCTTACCTTTCGCAGCCGGTGCGGCTCGGCAATTTTGTCTTTCCTGGATATCGTATCTTCGTTGTGGTGCTGTCGTTGCTGGTGGCGTTCCTGCTCTGGCTCTTACTGGAACGTACGCGGCTTGGCGCCATGGTACGCGCCGGCGTTGACGATATGGAGATGGCGCGTGCTGTCGGCATTCCGGTGCCACGCCTGTTCACCATCGTCTTCTGTCTTGGCTGCGGCCTTGCCGGCATGGGTGGTGTGCTTGGTGGTCCGATCCTGTCGGTTTATCCCGGCCTGGATGGCGAGATGCTGCCGCTGGCCTTGGTAGTGGTCATCCTCGGTGGCATCGGCAGCCTGGCCGGTGCCTTTGTCGGCAGTTTCATCACCGGTTTCATCTACACCTTTGGCCAGGCATTGCTGCCGGGCCTTGCCTATATGATCCTGTTCCTGCCAATGATCCTGATTCTGATGCTGCGCCCGAGCGGCCTGTTCGGAGCCAAGCAATGATGCGCATGCTGCCCTGGCTGCTTGGCGCCGTGGCGCTGGCTGTGCCGCTGATGATCGGCCAGGCTTTCTATATCAATGTCGCCAGCCAGATTCTGATCGCGGCAATATTCGCGTCCAGCCTGAATATCCTGGTTGGCTATGCCGGCCTGACTTCGCTTGGCCATGCTGCCTATCTCGGTACCGCCGCCTATCTGGTGGCATGGCTCAATACGCAAGGCGGCTTTGGCCATCTGTCGGCGGTGTTGCTGGCGCTGGGCGGCACCACGCTGATGGCCGCGCTGTTCGGCCTGATGGCGCTGCGTGCCACCGGAATCGCGTTCCTGATGATCACCTTGGCCCTCGGCCAGACGTTGTGGGGTGTTGCCTATCGCTGGGTCACGGTAACGGGTGGTGACAATGGCTTGCCTGGCCTGCAGCGCCCGATGCCTTTCGGCATCGCTCTGACAAATCCGGTCGCCTTCTATCTTTTCACGGCGATAGTCTTCCTGCTTGCCATTGGCTGCATCGCCGTGTTCGCGCGCTCGGGGCTTGGTACCAGTCTGGTCGGCAGCCGCGACCAGCCGCGCCGCATGCGCATGCTGGGGCACAATGTCTGGCTGGTGCAGTGGCTGGCCTTCGTCTTTGCCGGATTCTGGGCGGCGGTGGCCGGCGTGGTTTTCGTCTATTACCACCAGTATATCAGTCCCCATGCCCTTGGGCTGCCGGCCTCGGCAGAAACCCTGCTGATGGTGATCGCCGGTGGGGCCGGCACGTTGTTCGGCCCGCTGGTTGGCGCCTTCATCGTCGTGGCGCTGAAAATGGTGGTGAGCGCCTATGTCACCCGCTGGGTGATGCTGCTGGGTATCGTGTTCGTCGTCATCGTCATCTTCATGCCGGAAGGTGTGGTGCCTGGTCTGGATCGCCTGCGCCGCCGCCTGCTGCCCGGCGCCAGGAACGCGCCATGACCGCGCCCGCTCTCAAGATCACCGGCCTGCGCAAGCGTTTCGGCGGTCTGCCCGCCGTGGATGGTGTCGATCTCACCATTCCGATTGGCGACCGTCGCCTGCTGCTGGGGCCGAATGGTGCCGGCAAGACCACGCTGTTCAACCTGATCACCGGCGATATCAAGCCGACCTCTGGCCGTGTAGAGTTGTTCGGTGAGGATATAACCGGAGCCGCGCCTTACCGCTGCGCCCATCGCGGCCTTGCCCGCACCTACCAGATACTCACCCTGTTTCCTAACAACACCTTGCGGGAGAATGTCTATCTCTCCCTGCTTGGGCTTTCACCGCTGCGGCTCAATCCCATTGCCAGCATGCACCGGCGCCGTGAGTTCGCGGCGCGCGCTGAAGCCGCGCTGGAGCAAGTGGGCCTGCATCGCTTGGCCGACCGGAAATTGTCGGAAACCGCCTATGGCGAGAAGCGTCGCCTGGAAATCGCTCTTGCACTGGCACAGCAGCCCCGGCTGCTGCTGCTTGATGAACCGCTGGCGGGCCTCTCGCGCGAGGAGCGCAGCGAGGTGCAGGCGCTGGTGCGGGACATCCCAGCCGATATCACCGTGGTGCTGATCGAACATGACATGGATATCGCGCTGTCCTTGGCCCGATCGATCACCGTGATGTATTACGGCCAAGTGATCGCTGAGGGAGATCGCGCCAGCATTACCGCGCACCCGCGGGTGCGGGAGGTGTATTTTGCCGACTGACGCGCTGCAGCTCCAGGCCATCAACACATATTACGCCGATAGCCGTGCACTGCATGATGTGTCGTTGACGCTGCAGTCCGGCGAAGTTCTGGTTTTGCTGGGCCGCAATGGCGCCGGTAAGACCACAACGATGCATTCAATCATCGGCTTCACACCGCCCCGGGATGGTGAGGTGCTGCTGTTCGGCGAGAGCCTGCGCGGCCTGCCGCCGGAAGTGGTGGCGCGGCGTGGCGTGGGGTTGGTGCCGCAGGGACGGCGCATCTTCCGCAGCCTCAGCGTGATGGAAAATCTGCGTGTTGCGGAGCGGCCCGGCCCGCAAGGCAAGGCATCATGGGATGTGGCGCGGGTATTCGATCTGTTTCCACGCTTGCGCGAGCGCAAAGCCCAGGCCGCCGGCTCGATGTCAGGTGGCGAACAGCAGATGCTGGCCATTGCCCGCGCGCTGATGGGTAATCCGCGCGTGGTGTTGTTCGATGAACCATCGGAAGGTCTGGCACCGCAGATTGTCGAGGAAGTTGGCGACATCCTGCGCCGGCTGAAGACCGAGGGTCTTTCGATCATCCTGGTGGAACAGAATACCCGTTTCGCACTCGCGCTGGCTGATCATGTGGCGATTCTCAACACCGGCCGAGTGGTTTTCGATGGCACTCCCGCCGCCCTTGCTGCCGATCCAAATCTGATTGCCGCCAATCTCGGCGTACATTGAGGACGTAACCGTTATGCAAAAGCTCACCAGCCGCGATGGCAAACTTACTGCTGTACAGACCGGTGCCGGCCCTGATCTGCTGATCCTGCATTCGCTGCTCACGGATCACACCGCCTTCGATCCGGTATTGCCGAAGCTTGCCGAGAAGTTCCGCGTCACCCTGGTGAATCTGCCCGGTTTCCATGGATCAGCGCCGATCCCGGCCGGCATCGATGGCTATGCCGATCGCATTGCAACCGTGTTTGACGATTTCGCTCTTGGCCAGGATTGTGTCGTCATGGGCAATGGCTTTGGCGGCACCGTGGCGGTTGCGATGGCGCTGCGCCATGGCGCGCGCTTCGGCAAGATGGTGCTCAGCGACGTGGCGGCGGGCTTCCCGGAGCAGGGCAAGGTGGCGTTTCGCGTCATGGCTGAGAAAGTCGGCAGCGAAGGCCTGGGTGGAATTGTCGATATCGCTGCGCGCCGGGTATTCCATGATGCCTATTTGGCAAAGCATCCTGAAGCCTTTGAAGAGCGTCGCCAGGTGCTGCTCGGCATCGACCCGCAAGCCTTTATTGCTGCCTGCCAATCGCTGATTGCCTGCGATCTGGTGCCGCAGCTTGGCAGCATCGGTAACGCCAGCCTGGTGGTGGTGGGTGAGCTTGATGCCGCCACCCCGCCGGTTCTGTGCCGTCAGCTCGCGGCCGGCATACCAGGCGCTTGGCTTACCGAGATTCCACAATGCGGCCATTGTCCGCCGCTGGAAATGCCGGACGTCTTCATCGAGACGGTGAGAGGCTTCTTGGCGCTCTGACTGCGATCCGCCGGGATCGTGGTTTGGGGCGTGGGCCGCCAAAGCTGTAGGCACATCTTGAGCCGTATCAGCTTCCTGGCGGGGGCCTGAATTTTAAGCAGATGTTTTTTTATGCGATTGGGGTGGGAAATCATGCCGGATTTCTGCCGCTTTCATCGCGTTCGGATGAGCCATTGAAGACCATTCTAATATTTCGATTTGACTAAATAACGGCTCTCTGATATTTCACAAATAGAGGGCGCATCTCCTTTTGGTTGAGTTTTCAGCCAAAATACAGGGAATAAACTGAGCTTATGTCGCTAAAGGTGGTAGTAAGCGTCAATCAAGATATTTCACAGCAAGGGTCTTTGCTGCGAGAGACGGTTTATGCCCGCCTGCGTTACGAGGTTCTTTCCTGTCAGCTTGCCCCAGGTGAGTCGCTGCGGGAGCAGGAGCTGGCGGCGCGCTACGAAGTCAGCAAGCAGCCGGTGCGGGAAGCCCTGTTGCGGCTGGAGCGTGAGCGGCTGGTGACGGTGCTGCCGCGTCAGGGCTATCGCGTCAATCCTATCTCGCTTTCCGATGCCCGCGATCTCTGCCGTTTCCGCGAAGCCCTGGAGCCAATCTGCGCCAGCGAGGCGGCTCGGCAGGCAAGCGATGAAGAATTGGCGGCGCTGGAGGCCTTTCGCAGCTTCAGCGGCGATAGCTCCGCCTTCACCGCCTATAACCGGCATTTTCACTGCGCCATCGCCGATGCCTCGGGCTCAGCGCGAATGGCAGCGACCGTGCGCGAACTGGTGGAGCAGGCCGAGCGGCTGGTGCTGGTAAGCCTGCAGTCGGTGAAGGGGCGGAACAACTCGCTGCTGGTTGCCGAGCATGGCGACATCGTCGATGCCCTGCTTGCGCGCAATGGGCGCCTGGCCGCCAACCTGCTGCGCGACCATGTTGTGCGGGCCAATGCCCGCATTCTCGAATCACTGTCTCGTTTCCCGGTGGTGCCGTGATGCCGCCGGTGTTTTCTGTCGCTGCCTAGGAGATCCGGGGGGATCATGATGCAACACACTGTCCGTACTCATTTCACCATTGCATCATGCCTGCGCGCCGTCGTGATTGCCGGCCTGTCGCTGCTGCCGCTGGCAGCGCATGCGCAGGAAAAGATCAAGATGGGCACACCGGCCCGGGTCAATATCGGCTATTCGCCCTTTCTACTCGCGCGTGACATGGGCTATTTCCAGCAGGAAGGCCTTGACGTCGAAATCATCGAATTTCTCGGCACTTCGGTACTAATACCGCAGGTGGCGAACAAGGGTGTGGATATCGGCTTTCCTGGCGCTGACGCGGTGATCATCAGCCGCCAGCCCGGCCGGGACTACATGCCGGTGCGTTTCTTCTACAATGTAACGCGCAAGAATCCCTGGGATTTCGTGGTGCCGGATGACAGCCCGATCAAGCGGGTTGAGGACCTGCGTGGCAAGAAGATCGGTGTTGGTGCACTGGCCAACGGCAATGTGCCGATTGCCCGCTCGATGTTCCGTGAGATGAAAATGGAGGCCGGTCGCGATTATGAGTTCGTGCCGACCGGCGTTGGTGCTCCGGCGATCCGCGCCATGACCACGGGCCAGATTGATGTATTCAATGGCTTCGATGCGACCATCGCTTTCCTGGCCAATGCCGGCATCAAGCTGCGCTATCTGCAGCAGCCGCCAAAATACACCAACTTGATCTCCAACGGCATGATGACGCACGAGGATACGATCAAGAACCGGCCTGAAATGCTTGGCAAGTTCGGCCGTGCCGTCGCAAAGGCGATCCTGGCCTGCGAGGCCGATATCCCGCATTGCATCCGTTCTGCCTGGAAGCAGTATCCGTCACTCAAGCCGCAGGACAAGACCGACGAACAAGCCCTGGCCGAGGCGATCCCGACGGTGACCAAGCGCATGGAGTCGATGCTCACCTTCGCCGATCCGAAGGCGCCGCGCCGCTTTGGCGAGTACCAGCCGCAGATGTGGCAGGATTATATCGACGTGCTCTATGACGGCGGCGAGATCACCAGCAAGCAGGTTGACGTTGCGTCGCTCTATACCAACCAGTTTGTCGATGCCATCAACGCCTTCGATCCCGCCAAGGTTCTGGCCGATGTGAAGGCTCGTCGTTGATACGGACAGGTTTGAGCGCCAAGCGCTGAGGAGAGGGATATGCTGCGTCGCAATCTGGCTAATGTAGTCTATCCGATGATCACCCTGGTGGTGCTGATCATCATCTGGACGGTGTCGATCCGGCTGTTCAAGGTGCCGAATTACATTCTGCCGGAACCGATGGCGGTGCTGCGCCAGCTGCACAAGGGCTACATCCTCGGGGATTACTGGCCACATGTGCTCTTCACACTGCAGAATACCGCGATTGGTTATTTCTTCGGCTGCAGCATTGCCATCGTGTTTGGTGCGCTGCTGGCGGAATCGCGCAATTTCGATCGTTTCGTCTATCCCTTCATCATTGCTCTGCAATCAATGCCGAAGGTCGCATTGGCGCCGTTGATCATCGTCTGGTTCGGCTTCGGCATGTTGTCGAAAGTGGTGATGGTGGCGCTGATCTGTTTCTTCCCGCTGTTCATCAACACCAGCGTCGGCATAAAGCAGACTCCGCAGCCGCTGATAGACATGATGAAGGTATTTTCCGCTTCGCGGCTGGAAATTTTCTTCCGTCTCAAACTGCGCGCTGCGATGGGCCATATCTTTGCCGGCCTGCAGATCGGCGTGGTGCTCAGCCTTATCGGTGCTGTAGTGGCGGAGTTTGTCGCTTCGACCAAGGGCCTGGGCTACCTGGTCTCCACGTCGCAGGCGAATTTCGATGTTGCAACCATGTTTGCCGCCCTGGTTGGCCTGATCGCCATTGGCATCACCGGCACGCAATTAGTCCGGCTGTTCCACGGCATTGTGGTGTTCTGGGAAAGCAACAGCAGCGGCGAAACCGTGGTTTCCGAGTAGGTTCTGGAGGAGTGGGCGTGAGCAACGGCAAGGAAATCTGGACGATCATCGGCGCCGGCATGGGCGGCAAGGGGCTGGTGGCTCAGTTGGGAATTGATGGTTGCCGGCTGCGCATCCAGGACATAGACGATACCCAGGTGGCGGGCATGCGCGCAGCGGGCGGCCTGCATATTGAAGGCCGCGACATTGCCTTTGCACCCGTGGAGATGGCGACCACTGACCTCGCCGCAGCTGTCAAAGGCGCGGGCGTGCTGATCATCAGCACCTATGGCAACGACCACCCCACTCTGGCGCGGCAGCTTGCGCCGCTGCTCGAAGATGGCCAATTGATCGTGCTCTGCCAGGGCCATTTCTGCGGCCCACTGGTATTCCGTTCGGCACTGGATGCCGCCGGCTGCACGGCCAAGATCGATATCGCCGAGATGGATGCCTATCCCTATATGTTGCATGTGAAGGCGCCTGATCGCGTTATCATGACCACCATCAAGGAAAAGTGGCATCTTTCCGCTTTGCCCGCGTCACGTACTGAGGTTTGCCTGGCCCGCATTGTCCACGCATTCCCAGGCTTGCAGGCAGCCGGCAATATGCTGGAGACGGCCCTGGTCGATCTTGGCGGTATCCTGCATGTCGGCGGCATGATCACCAATGTCGGCATGGTCGAGGGCGATCAGAACTACAATTTCTACGCCAATAACATGGTGCCCAGTGTGTGCAACCTGCTGCTGGCCATGGACCGTGAGCGGCTGGCGGTGGCGCAGGCCTTCGGCATCAAGACGGTGGACATTCCTACCTGGCTGGCAGTCACCTATTCCTTCCGTGACATGACATTGCATGAAGCGCTGCAGAAAATGGCGGTGACGCATTATCGCTATGCACCTGCGCCGAAATCACTGACCCACCGTTATCTGCTGCAGGATGTCGGCTGTGGTTTGGTGCCGCTGGCGGCGTTGGCGCGTGTAGCCGGTCTGGCCACGCCGGTGATCGACTCGGTAATTCAAATCGCCAATGCCCTAACCGGGCGAAACTTCCACGAAGAAGGGCGCAATCTCGCCGCCCTCGGCCTATCCGGCAAGAGCATTGCGCAGATCAACGCCACAATTACCGGCAATTGACTTAAAGCCCAGAGCAGGACGACGCAACCATGGCTTCGATCACAAAACAAGACATTATCACCATCATTGGCGCCGGTATGGGCGGCAAGGGCCTGGCGGCGCAGCTCGGCATCAACGGTTTTCGCCTGCGCATCCATGATATCGACGATACCCAAGTGGCGGGTATGCGTGCCGCTGGCGGCCTGCATATCGAAGGCCGCGACATCCCCTTCGCGCCGGTGGAGATGGCAACGACTGATCTGGCGGCGGCGGTAAAGGGCGCTGCGGTGCTGATCGTCAGCACCTATGGCACGGATCATCCGGTGGTGGCGCGTAACCTGGTGCCGCTGCTTGAGGATGGCCAGACCATCGTGCTCTGCCAGGGTCATTTTGGCGGCGCATTGCTGTTCCGCGCGGCACTTGATCGGCTGGGTTGCAAGGCGAAGGTCGATATTGCGGAGATGGATTCCTACCCCTACATGCTGCATGTGAAGGCGCCAGACCGTGTCATCATGACCACGATCAAGACGCGCTGGAATCTGGTGGCGATGCCGGCGGCGCGTTCGGCGGCGGTGCTTGAGCGAGTTGGCATTGCCTTCCCGAATATGGTGACGGCGCCGAATCTGCTGCATACCGGTTTTGTCGATCTCGGTGCCATTTTCCATGTTGCCGGTATGGTCACCAATGTCAGCCGCGTCGAAAATGACGAGAGCTATAATTTCTACACCGCCAATATGGTGCCGACGGTATGCGACCTGATCGCCAAGCTGGATGCCGAGCGCGTGGCGGTAGCAGCAGCCTATGGCGCCAAGATCATGAATGTGCGCGACTGGCTGGAGCTGACCTACCAGTTGCATAATCCAACCTTGCAGGAAGACATGCAGGAGATGGGCCGTACCCACTTCCGCTATGCGCCGGCGCCGAAATCGCTGCAGCATCGCTATCTGGTGCAGGACGTGGCCTGCGGCCTGGTGCCCATCGCCTGCCTCGGCCCACTCGCGGGGGTGCCGACACCGGCCGCCGATACCGTGATCCGTTTCGCAGGCCTGCTGACCAACCGTGATTTCTATGCCGAGGGCCGCAATCTGCATGTGCTGGGCCTGGAGGGCAAGACGGTGGCGCAGATCGTGCAGACGGTCACCGGCTGACCGCAGAAAAGATAATAACAGGAGCAACCAGGCGCCATGTCGAGCGCCGCGAACAGATGAGGAGCATCCCTATGGCGTTCAAGTTTACGGCCCTGAAACGTATTGCCGCCGGCGCGCTTGGCGCGGCCATCCTGCTAGCTGCCCCGGTCCTGCCCGCGATCGCCCAACAGAAGGTGAAGCTCGGAACGCCGGCCCGCATCACTTACAGCTACTCGCCGTTCCTGATGGCCATCGAGATGGGCTACATGAAGGAAGAGGGGATCGAGCTTGAGATCATCGAATTCCTCGGCACCTCGCTGCTGGTGCCACAGGTAGCCAACAAGTCGGTCGATATCGGTTTCCCCAGTGCGGATATCGTTATCATCAACCGCCAGCCCGGCAAGGACTACATGCCGGTGCGCTTCTTCTACAATTCGGCACGCAGCAATATCTGGGAATTCGCGGTGCTGGAGAACAGCCCGATCAAGACCATTGCCGACCTCAAGGGCAAGAAGGTCGGTATCGGTGCGCTGGCTAACGGCAATGTGCCGATCACCCGCGGCATGTACAAGGAAATGGGCATGACCGCCGGCAAGGACTATGATTTTGTCCCCACTGGCGTTGGTGCCCCGGCGATCCGCGCGCTTACCAACAAGGATGTGGACGCGTTCAATGGCTTTGACGCTATCATCGCGCAGTTTGAAACCGCCGGCCTGAAGATCCGCCGCCTGGAGCAGCCGCAGAAGTATCGTGGCCTGCTCTCCAATGGCTTCATGGTGCATGAGGATATGCTGAAATCGAATCCGAAGCTGCTGGCCGGTTTCGGTCGTGCCATCAGCAAGGGTGTGGTCGCCTGCGAAGCGAATATCGATTTCTGCGTCCGCAATACCTGGAAATATTACCCCAATACCCGTGGCGATGGCGGTAGCGAAGCCGAACAGCTCGCCTCGGGCCGGCATATCCTGCAGTCGCGCATGCTGCGCAACTTCGATTTTGCCGATATCGGTGGCGCGCGCCGCTTCGGCGAATATGCCCCGCAGGTCTGGAAGGACTATATCGACGTGCTGTTCGATGGCGGCGAGCTGACCACCAAGCAGGTCGATATCAGCAGCCTGTACACCAATGAATTCGTGCCGGAATTCAACAAGTTCGACACGGCCCAGGTGCAGGCGCAAGCCAAGGCAAGGCAGTGATCCATGGTTAGTGCGGCGGGGGCGGGTATGGTAAGCGGTAATGCGGCGGCGGCAGACCGGCCGGTGCTGCTGGATATAGACCGTATGACCGTGACCTACGCGTCCTCGCGTGGGCCGGTCACGGCGGTGAGCAGTCTGTCGGCCAAGATCCATGATGGTGAATTCGTCTCGGTTCTAGGCCCGTCCGGTTGCGGCAAATCCACACTGCTGGGCGTGGTGTCTGGGCTGCTCAAGCCCAGCGCCGGCCAAGCCCTGTTGGGTGGCATCCCGGTCAAGGGCCCGCGCCCCGATGTCGGCGTGGTATTCCAGCGCCCGACATTGCTGCCGTGGCTCACCGTGATGGAAAATGTCATGGTACCGGTCCGCACGCTCAAGCTACCGCAGAAGGAATATGCCGCGCGTGCCGAAGCACTGATCGAGATGGTGGGACTGCACCGTTTCCGCAATCACTATCCGAATGAGTTGTCAGGTGGCATGCAGCAGCGCGTCGGCATTGCCCGCGCCTTGGTGCATGATCCCAAGCTGCTGCTGATGGATGAGCCATTCGCAGCGCTGGATGCGATGACGCGTGAAAAAATGTCGCTGGAACTCCAGCGTATCTGGACGGATGCGAAGAAGACGGTGCTGTTCATCACCCACAGCATACCGGAAGCGGTGTTCCTCTCGGACCGTATCCTGGTGATGTCATCTTCGCCAGGACGGGTAGTGGAGGATATCGCCTGCGACATTCCACGGCCACGCAATCTTGATACGCTGGAAGAGCCGAGCTTCGCAGCTGCCTGTAACCGTCTGCGGCGTCTGTTCGATGCCATTGAGGTCGGCGCCCAGCATTGAAGCGACGGTCCGCTGCTCAATCAGATACTATGTGATTGGTAATACCTGACGGACGCCAAGTGGCATTGGCTGGCTTTGCTGTGCCGTGCGGCTCGAAGCCATGCGGGCGGATGGTCCGAATGCCGGCAAATCCTGTAAGTGTGATGCTGCGTGGCTCGTCCTTCAAAAGGTAAGACTTACTGCATATTGCCCCATTCAGGGGGGCTTGGAGTGCTGCCTTGGCCTCAACATGAGCAAAGGGAAGGAACGCTCTAACGCGTCGCTTTCTCTGTGGGGATGACGTGGTCAGGCCACAAAGCAAACCAAGACGCCTCATCACGATTTAAGGTTGCTATCTGCGCGCGAATGCATCTCTGTTCAATATTGATCTTGACCGCCTTGCAAAATGTCCGAAGCGGTTATGTGCAAAACAGCAAAAATCCCGAAAATCTTGAGCGATGCAGGTTGTCATTGCTGCCATCGATTGATTCAAAGAGATGGTCCGCAGGGCTTGAGAGCCGACATCGACAACAAAGAGCCTTTGGGAGGGACAAAATGTTGAAATTTACCGGCTATGTAGCCGCAGCGATCGTTTCGGCTCTGTGCTTGGCGTCGCCCGTTCGGGCAGATGAAGCCTATCCACGCCTGAACTTTACCTATGCCCACATGGTTGCCGCCAACAATGCCCTGGCAAAGTTCGATGTACGTTGGATGGAGATTGTCGAGCAGCGCAGCGGCGGCAGGATCAAGTTCAAGGTATTCTGGTCTGGCGCCATGGGTGGTCCGACAGAGATTCCGGACCTCGTTGGTGCGGGTTCGGTCGATTTCGGCTCCACCGCATTAGGCTATCTGCCGAGCCAATTCCCGCTTTCCGGCGTAGTCGGCAACATGCAGCGTACGTTTGCCACGCCAACAGATGCGCGCAAGGCCTCAATGGAAATCTTTTCGTTGCCGCCAGTACAGGCCGAATTGACCAAGGCCAATATCGTCATCCTCAACACTACCACGGCGAATCCCTATAACTTGACCTGCACCAAGCCGATCAAGACCATGGAAGACCTGAAGGGCAAGCGGATCCGTGCCAATGGCAAGTATCCGCCGATTTTCTTCAATACCTTCGGTGCCAGCCCGCAGACCATCGCCTTCGCTGAAATGTATGAAGGCCTGGAAAAGGGCCTGATCGACTGCGCCTGGATGTCGCATGATTTCGCCATTTCCTCGAAGCTGAATGAAGTGGCGAAATTCGCCATCGACCTCAACCTTGGAGCCGTGCCGGCAACCCAGTTGCTGGTCAATCGCAAGAAGTTTGATGGTTTGCCGAAGAAGGTGCAGGAACTGCTGGTGTCAGCGGCCGAGCAGAGCAGTGTCGACGAGGCGAAGTATCTTGCTGAGGTGATGACCAACACCATCAAGATGGACATGCCGGCGAAGGGCATGACCTATGTTCATTTCGAGGACGAAAAGAAGTTCGTCGCCGCCGAACCGAACATGCCCAAGATCTGGGAAAAGGATATTGCCGCACAGGGACAGCCGGAGGCCGCCAAGGCAATTGCCGATATCCTGCAGAAATACCGGGCCAAACTGGTCAACTAAGCCTGATCCCCAGGCAACGGAAAGGGAGGCATCCATACGGATGCCTCCCTTTTTCATTTCGGCCGATGCGTTTTGTGTTGTTCTTGAGCCAGCTAGGCTTGTTGCGCGTCGATGATGCCTTGCAGGTTTTCTTGTAGCGGTTTGCGCCGGATCTTCTGCGTCTCGGTGCGTGGAATTTCCGCGACGAACTGCAGGTAACGTGGCAGCATGTATTTCGGCACCCGCGTTGCCAGAAAGCTGCGCAACTCCTCGATGGGGAAGGGGTTATCTGCTACGACGCAGACTTTGATTTCCTCTTCCAAGATGGGATCTGGCACGGCTACCGCGGCTACATCTCGCACCTTGCCGAACGTCAGGATCAGTTCTTCCAGGGCAGTAGGTGAGATATTCTCACCGCCTTTACGGATGATTTCCTTGCTGCGGCCAAGGAAATAAAGGAAGCCCTCCTCATCGAAGCGCCCGAGATCGCCGCTGTGGAACCAGAAATTCCGCGACGCTTCCTGGGAGGCTGTTGGATTGTTCCAGTATTCGAGCAGGATGCGGAAGGGTTCGCGGGGCCGCATCACGATCTCACCAGGCTTGCCTCGCGGCACCGGGTTGTCCTGTCCATCGACCAGTATCAGTTCAATATCATCGCGCACCTTGCCGCAGGAGCCGAAGCGGTAATGCGCGATGGAGTTCGAGCTCGCCCAGCCGGCAGTTTCCGACATGCCATAGAGTTCGAACGGCGTAACGCCGAACTGGTCTTGCATTTTATGCCAAACCTCCGGCGAGCAGCCACCCCCGACGCAACGCGTGACATGGTGGTTCTTGTCGCCATCGGGAAGTTTAGCCGCGATCATTGCCAGTACCGAGCCGACATAGGTGAACATGGTGGCACCGAACTGCCGCGCCTCGTCGAATACCCGGCTGGCCGAGAAGCGTTTGCGGATGATGATGGTGCAGCCGGTTTCCAGCGCGGTCATCACGGCGTAGATCTGTGGATTGGCGTGAAACAGCGGCAGCATCACCATGATCCGGTCGTCTGCCGTGATATTCAGGGCTTCGGCCAGCCGCCGGCCGCTTTCCAGATAGGCTTTATGGCAATTCAGCACCCCCTTCGGGGACCCCGTGGTGCCGGAGGTGTAGACAATGGTGATCGGCTCGCTGCCCAGGCCGTCATAAACCGCATCCTCAGGCTCGCCTTGCGTCATGGCGGCAATTTCGGCTTCATCGGCGAAGCGCAGTTTGACAAGTGGCTGGTCTATCCGGTCGATCTCTGCTCCAAGGGTTCGATGCAGTGATTCCTCAATCAACAGGAAGCTGGATTGGGACTGCATCAAGGCATAGCGCAGACCGTCGCCGACCAGGCCTATATTAACGGTAACCGCTATGGCGCCGATATTCGCAGCGGCGAACCAGGCGATCAGATAGGCGGTGCGGTTGCTGCAGATCAAGGCGACCCGATCTCCCTTACGCAAACCCTGGCGGCGCAGATAACTGGAGAGGCGGAAGGATTGGCTGGCCAGTTCGGCCCAGCTCCAGGTGCCTTCATCGGTAACGATGGCGGGATGGCTGCCATCCTGGCGGGCGCGCTCGGCGAGTTTGACGGCAAGGGTGCTCATGGTGCCGCCCCCTGTCCTGCCGTGGCAAGCTGCGCCAGGCTTTTGGCGATGGTGTTCTTGAGGATTTCGGCGGAACCCCCGGCCACCTCATAGGCCTTGGCGTCGCGCAGGTAGCGGCCGAAAGGCGCATTCTCCATGATGCCATAGGCGCCGCAGATCTGCGCGCACAGGCTGGCTACCTGGGTCGCCACGCTGGCCGCCTTGTATTTGGCCTCGCTGCCCCAGCGCGGAATCTGATGGCCATCGCTCAATGCCTGGGCGGCACGATAGACCAGCAGCCGTGCTGCATCTATCTCGGTCAGCATGTCCGAGAAATACCATTGGATTCCCTGGAAATCGATCACCTGTTGTTTGAACGCCCGACGTTTGCGGGCGAAATCCAAGGCTCCCTCATAGGCGGCGCGCGCGATACCGAGCGATACGGCGCCGGCTAGTGTGCGCGAATAGTTCAACACACTGACCGCCTGGCGCACCCCCTTGCCCTCGATGCCGATCATATGATCAGCGGGCACCCGCACATTGTCGAACACGATGTTCATGTGTGGGCCATTGCGCAGACCGAAGGTCGCCGAATTGTTGCCTTCATAGCGCGAGACACCCGGCGTATCGCCAGGCACCGCGAAGACGGTTACCCCGACCGGGGTTTCGGCCAGAATGATGTAGAATTCCGCTGCGGTACCAGACGTAATGAAATGCTTCTCACCCTGGATGATCCAGTCGTCGCCATCGCGCCGCGCCTTGGTATCAAGCTGGGTGATGTCGCTGCCGTGGTTCGATTCGGTAAGAGCATAAGCGCTGATCAGGCCGCGGGAGAACTGCGGCAGGAAAAGCTGCTTCAGGCTGTCCTGCCCGAACAGGCGGATCATGGTCTGTGCCTGGTAGATCGTGATCAGGCAGATTCCAGTGGCTGCACTGGCGAATGATATTTCCTCCAGCGCACAGGCGGCAAAAGGATAGGAACGTCCACCGCCACCATGGGCCGTTTCCAGCGTCAGGGTGTTGTAGCCCAGCTCTGCCAGTGCTTTGACGATCTCCACCGGATAGATGTCGTCACGGTCGATCCGATCGGCTTGCGGGGCGATATGCGTGGAAACGAAGCGCCTGAGTTCCTGCACAAAGGCGTCATCGACATAGCTGGTCCAGAGGGTATTGCCACCTGCCGCCTGGTTGAGGTCTATCATCCTGAATTTTCTCCCTTGGCCGCCTTTTGCTGGGGCATGCGGCTTTTCACCATTCTTTTGGCTGTATATTCCAGCACCGTGTCGCCCCGTTGGTTGATGACGGCATTGTGGGTGGTGACGATGCCGCGCCCAGGTTTCGATGTTGGGCGTGTTTCGCTGACGGTAACGACGACATGGATGGTGTCGCCGGCGAGGCAGGGTGTTTTCACTGTGATTTCGCCGCCAAGATAGGCAATGCCAGTATGTTGCAGGGCAGCCTGCATCTGCAGGCCCTCGGCAAAAGCATAGACCATGATGCCGGGCGCCGGCCGGGCCTTGAACGATGAAGACTGGGCAACATAGTCCAGGTCGGTGAACAGCACTTCCACCATACCGGTGGCATTCACGAAATTGGTTATATCGGCATCGGTTATGGTGCGGCCGATGGTTCTGAAGCGGCGGCCAAGGAGCCAATCTTCGAGAAAAAGTCCGAGGCCGATATAATCGGGTTCTGTGCCAGTCATAGCTCAGTCGCCGTTATAGGTTGCACTGCGCCGCTCCAGCATGGCACTTACCGCCTCGGCGTGATCTCTGGTCTGGTGTGACGCACCCTGATAAATCGCCGCCAGCTCCAGGCTGCTTTCCAGTGTGGTATTCAGGCCTTCGCGCATCAGGCGTTTGGTCAGACGCAACTGGCGCGGTGGATGGCGTGCGATACGCGCAGCTATAGCCTGTGCGGTTTCGATCAGTTTATTTTCAGGCACCACGGAGGAAACCAGCCCCCATTTCAAGGCCGTGGCAGCATCGATTGGATCCGCTGTGAAGGTCATTTCCGCAGCCCGCGACAGGCCGATCTGCCGTGGCAGCAGCCAGGAACCACCATCACCCGGAATCAGTCCAAGCTGAACGAAGTTCTCCGCGAAACGGGCAGTAGGTCCGGCGATTCGGATATCGGCCATCAAGGCCAGATCACAGCCGGCACCATAGGCGGCGCCATTAACGGCGGCGATTATTGGCAATTCACACTGCCAGACCGTGCGGGCCAGTTTCTGCACGCTGCGGCGATACTGGTTCATGACGGCAAACGTGTCGCCGCCGAAGATGGACTGTTTGTCGCGGATATGCTTGACGTTGCCGCCGGAGCAGAAGAACTTGCCCGCACCGGTTAGAATGATGCAGCGCACGGAGTCGTCGCTGCCCAGGCGGTCGAACTGCTCGATGATGCTGGCGCAGAAGCTGGTATCGGATAGGGCATTGGCCGTATCCGGCATGTTCAGGGTGAGCGTGACGATATGCTGGTCCTGTTCGACCAATAATGTTTCCGCCATCGCGGTCCTCCCATAATGCAGTCCTACAGTATGACGTCCGCTTCCCCTGTGATGACCGGGTGGCCATGCTGCGTGGCACCGTTGATGATAATGCCGGCACAACGCAGGCCATCGTGCTCATCAAGCGATGCGACATGGCCGGTGAAGCTGAGCGCGTCGCCAACCGCCACCGTGGCCAGGAACCTAGCTTTCAGCCGCTGGATATTGCGTTGTGGCCGCCAGCGAGTGAGCAGTCTGGCCATACTGGCCATAACCAGCATGCCATGGGCGATCACATCCTCATGCCCCATGGCCTGGGCGATGGCTGGTTCGATATGGATAGCGGTATGGTCGTGGGAGGCGCCGGCGAACAGAGCCAAGGTCTTGCGTGAAATCGGTGGTAGGCTCAGGTCCGGCAACCGGTAGCCGACCTGTATCATGCTGGGAACGTGCTGGTTCATGCTGCAGGTTCCGCCTTGATGATCAGGCTGGCCTGCATGCGCGCCGCCAACTGCTCCAGTTGATTGACCAGACGAGTTTCGGTAAGAATGAAAAGCAAGCTGCCGGATTTCTTCTCGAAAATATCGACGATCTTCTCGGTGATCGTGAGCTTATCGCCAGCGCAGACCGGCTCGTGAAACTCGAAACTCTGTTCTCCATGAAGAGAGCGACCGAGTTCGTCATCACTCATGCCGAGCGCGGTGACATACGGCATTTCATCGGCCGATCCACGCAGGCAACTGAAGCAGAAAGTCGGCGGTGCCAGGATTGAACGGTAGCCGGCGGCCTTTGCTGCCGCCTCATCAAAATAGATTGGATCGGTTTCGCCAATCACCTTGGAGAAGAAGCGCAATTGCCCCTTTTCGACTTCGTAATAGAGCGGCGGCAAGGTGTAGCCGGCTTTGCTTCTATCCACCATGGCGGCTCTCGCGGACAATCATGGTTGCTGCGTCGACTGTAGTGTGGTCATGGCACATTAGTAAGAATGGCGGTGCCGGCGGCAAAGAACATGCCGCCCACGCCCTGCACCATGGAAATCTCGACGCCATCCACCTGGGCCGCAGCAGTGCCACGCAATTGCCGGATACCTTCCTGCAAAGCGAACATGCCATAGCGACCGGGATGGGTGTAGCACATGCCACCGCCATTGGTATTAAGTGGAAGCGAGCCGCCGGGCGCGGTATGACCTTCCTTGATGAAATCACCGGCTTCGCCACGACCGACAAACCCGATGGCCTCAAGGCCATAGATCGGCAGATGCGCAAATGCGTCGTAGATCATCAGGTGATCCACGTCGGCCTTGCCGATACTGGCCTCCTGGAATGCCTTGTGGCTGGAAACCGAGAAGACGTCAGCGCGGGTGAAATCAGCCATCTGACTGATGTTGTTCATGCTGACAGTCTCGCCACCGCCCATGTAGTAGATCGGCTTTTGCCGCAGGTCCTTGGCCCGGTCGGCGCTGGTCAGAATGATAGCCCCCCCTGCATCGGTGACCAGGCAGCACATTAGCTTGGTGATCGGGTCGGCGATCATTGTCGAGGACAGAACATCGTCCACTGTCACCGGGTCGCGGAGATAGGCGCGCGGATTCATTGCCGCCCATTCACGCTGGCGTACATGCGCCCAGGCAAGATGCTCGGCAGTGAGGCCGGTTTCATACATGAAGCGCCGCACTGGCAGCGTGAACATGGTCGGCGGCATTGTGGCGCCGTAGGGCAGTTCGAACTGGCGATGGTTGTCGGTGTACTTCATATCCAGGCCGGTGGTGCCAAGCCGCGACCGGCCGCTCTCGCCATGGGTGATCAGAATTGTGGTGGCGTGGCCGGCCTGGATCGCAGCAACGGCATGCCGCAGATGCAGCATATAAGCGCATCCGCCGACGTCAGTGCCATCCACCCAGGTGGGGGTGATGCCAAGTGCCGCAGCGATGGTCCAGGGTACTTCTTCGGCAGAGGCGATGCCGTCAATGTCCTTGGGCGTCAGGCCGGCATCTTCCATGGCACGCAGCGCCGCATTGCAATGCAGCTGCACCTGACTCATGTCATCGACGATCCCGATACGGTCGCTCTCGGCGGCGCCAACAATGGCTACACTATGGCGCGGCATTCAGGCAGTCTCCACAGGCTTGAACATCACCAAGTTGATCTCGTCGCTTACTGATTCGAACACAGCTTCGACCGGCATTTCCATTTTGATCGATACCGAATCCTGCGGACAGCCGACAATGTTGGTCAGCATGCGCGGACCTTCATCAAGTTGCACCACTGCGATGGAATAGGGCGGAGTGAATCCCGGGGAGCGAAAATTCGAGATGATGAAGGTGTGAATCCGGCCTTTGCCGGCAGATTTGACGACCTTGATCTTGTCAGCGCCACATGATGGGCAGAAGGGTCGGGGAGGAAAATAGGTGTGCTCGCAGGCCTTACATTGCTGTAGCAGCAACTCTCCCTTTTTTGCCCCCTCCCAGAAATGAGCTGTTTCCGGTGTTGGCACCGGAATTTGGCGCGCTTTGTTCAATACCCTCTCCTCTTGATGCCGCTTCACGCCTCTTGGGGCGCTGTTGCAAAGGCAAAGGTATTTTGAGGTCAAAGAGTGCAGGCAAGAATAACGGATACCGACATTCTTATGTTCATTAAAACGCCCATGGAGCGGCCTGCAAATCACGCTCCATGGGTAGTTGAGGAAGGGAGTTCAAACCACCATGCCGCCATTCACTTCAAGAATGGAACCGGTGAGGTAGTCGTTGGTGAAAATATGGGCCACAGCCATGGCGATATTCTCGATCTGGCCAATGCGTCGTACTGGAATCTGTGCTGCCAGAGCCTTCAAGCCTTCAACCGGCATGGAGCGAAGCAGATCGGTATCTACGGCGCCGGGGGCAATCACCATCGAGCGGATGCCATAACGGCCATATTCCTTGGCCCAGACCCGGCTCATTGCCACCAGTCCGGCCTTGGCGGCGGAATAGTTGGTCTGCCCGTAGTTACCGCGGAAGGAACCAGAGGAGATGTTGACGATGGCGCGGTCGGCGCCATCGCCCGCTAGCATATGCGCGACCGCTTCGCGAGCGCATAGAAACGCCCCCTTAAGGCATACATCCATCACCTTGTCAAAATCCGCCAGGCTGAGTTTCGATACCACCTTGCCATCGCGGACCTTGACCATCAGGCCATCCCGGATAATGCCAGCGTTGTTCACCAGGCCATGAATGGCACCAAAATCTTTCGCGATTTCGGAGAAGCAATTTTCAACGGCTGGCTCGCTGGTAATATCGCAAACATAGCCTTTGGCCTGGATGCCGATTCGTGAAACGGTTTCTTCGATCGTCGCTGAGTTAACGTCGATGATGGCGATTCGGGCGCCATGCTGGGCCAAATGATAAGCAATGCCCTGCCCAATGCCACGACCGCCGCCGGTAATCACCACTACCTTGTCTTGCAATCCCATTTTTTCGTCCTGCCTGATACCAACACGAGCTGTTTCGTCGCCCATTCGGACCTAGAATAGGAAGTGCGCGGGATATGGACATGACCAGAACTGCCAAACTGCTGTGCTGATCTGGCAGACTCTTTCAGCGGTGGCGGTAGGATTCCGGTGTTGCACCAGTCCATCCCTTGAAAGCACGACTGAAAGCGCTGGGGGTGGAAAAGCCGAGGCGTTCTGAAATCTCGGCGATGGTGTATTTGTTGTTGGTGAGGTGAAATACCGCAGTATCTAGCCGTAGGCTGTCCTTGATTTTCTGAAAAGTATTGCCCTCCTGACGCAGGTGGCGGCGCAGGGTTTGTTCGGTCATTGCCATTTCGCTGGCGATGATCTTGGAATTCTGCGCATCGTCCTCGGTCTTGCGGCTGAGTGCCACATAGACACGGTTAGTCAGGCTGTCAGTACCGATCAGTTTGTTCAGCAGGTCCAGCGGCGCCCGTCGGTTATAGGCTTCGACATCCGACGCGGTTTTGAGAACGGGCAGATTGAGATACTGCGCAGCGAAAGAAAGCATGTTCGGGCCGGATTGGGCGAAGCGATGTTCACAGGGAAACAGGTAGATATATTCGTTTAGATTCTGGGTGGGCGTGTAGGTGAAGTTGCAGTGCTGCAGTGTAATGGCGCGGCCGGCCAGCCAGGAGGAGAGACGGAAGCCGATGCACATGAAGGTCTCTACCACAAAATGTGCGGTGTCCAGCTCCGGGCGGCGCAGCTCTACCATGAACCGTGCTTCCTTGCCTATGGTCTTGAGTGTCAGGCTGACATCGTCGGTCACTGCGCCATAGAAACGGCATATTTTCTGCAAAGCTTCGCCTATCGTGGCGGCATTTGCGGCATATTCGCAGGCGATGGCAAAGGTGCCGAAGCGCAGGCGGCGCGGCAGGTAGCCAAAGGCTTCATCGTCTATATGTGGCGCGATCTTCTGATAGAGCCGGACATGGCTTTCTATCGGCACACGGGCTTTGGCTTCCTGTAGTACAGATGGCGCTATATTGGATTCCTGTAGGAATTGCTGGCATTTCTCCAGATCGTGCTGCAGGCCGTGCAGGATCGTCTTTGGATAATGAATACTCAAGGTGAGTGTTTTCATATTTTTGCGGACCGCCGACCGAATTACTTCACCTGGGATAGGGCTTTTATAATCTTGGCAAAGGCATTGCTGATCCAAGTCGGATCCTCGCCCTTGCTCACCAGCTGCTCATAGAGTCCGAGGCGGGCCGATGTCAGCAGTACCGCCACCACGCGCAGTTCGCGATCAGTGAAGCCCTTGTAGTTGCCAGATTCCTTCTGGTGGCGTAGGGATTTCGTGTAGCGCTGCAGCACATTCGTCATGTGGTCATGATAGGCCGCCGGTGCGTAGACTTCGGCTTCCTTGAAAATACGCATGATCGGTGATCCGGAGGATACATACTCGAAATATGCCTTGATTGCCCGCACTTCGCCTTCAACCACGGACTTGGCATCGTGGAATTCGTGCCCAAGGGTGGTGATCAGGTGCGATCCAACTGCTGGCAGCAGTTGCCGGAAAAGATCGTCCCGGCTTTCGAAATACTGGTAGAACAGGCCGAGTGAAAGCCCCGCTCGCCTCGTTACTTCGGCAATGGTTGCGGCTTCATAGCCGCTTTCACCGACGATGGCGGCGGCGGCATTGATCAGGGCCTCGCGATTCTCTTTCGCGCGCTCCGCTCTGGAGCGGCGGCGCCTGGCTGGCTTGGTAACGGGTGCGGCCTCGGTCACGTTTACAGCCCGTATTCAGTGACGATCTGTGGCATTGAACGGGCGACAATCTGACGCATGATCTCATTGGTGCCACCGACGATGCGCTGCGATCGGGCATCTGCGTAGGCGCGGGCAATCGGGAAATCCCAGATGAAGCCGTAGCCACCATAGAGCTGCAGGCAGCCATCCAGCACGCGGCCTTCCAATTCGGTTACCCAAGCCTTCGCCATTGCGGCGGAGACCGGGTCGAGTACGCCATCAGCAGATTTCTGAATACAGTCATCCACAAAAAGGCGGCCGGCCTTGGCATCCATCATGTAGTCGGCGAGCTTGAACTGTGTGTTCTGATAGGACGCGACGGGTTTGCCGAAGACTTCGCGTTCACTGGTATAGGTGAAGGCATCGGTAATCGCCCGCTCGATCACCGCCATGGCCTGTATGGCGATCTGGGTCCTTTCCCATGCCAGTTCGGTCATCAGGTATTTGAAGCCTTGGCCTTCTTCGCCGAGCATATTCTCTTTCGGCACCCGCATATCCTCGAAATACAGCTCGGCGGTATCCTGTGCCTTCATCCCCAGCTTGTTCAGCAGGCGGCCGCGATTGAAGCCCGGTGTGTTGGATTCAATGAGGAACAGGGAAATGCCCTTGGCGCCGGCCTGCGGGTCTGTCTTCGCCACTACCAATACCAGATCAGCCATCCAGCCATTGGAGATGAATGTCTTTGACCCGTTGATGATGTAATCATCCCCATCGCGCACCGCTCGGGTGCGGATACCCGCCAAGTTGGAGCCGCCGCCGGGTTCGCTCATGGCAATGGCCATGATCTTGCTGCCTGCAATAAGCTGTGGCAGCCAGGTGCGTTTCTGATCCTCGCTGCCATAGCTGGCGATGTAAGGCGAGGCCATATCGGAATGCAGCCAGAAGCCTGGCCCGGTCTGGCCGGCATAGGCTGCCTCTTCGAGGAATACCGCAGGGAATTTCCGGTCGACTTCCGCGCCGCCATATTGCGCCGGAGCCGTCATGCACAGGAAGCCCATCTGGCCTGCCTTATGCCAGAGTTCACGATCAACATGGCCTTGCTGCTCGAATTTCTCGCGATAGGGCGTCACATGCTCGGCGAAGAAGCGCCTGGCGGATTCGCGAAAAACCTTGTGTTCCTCATTGAAGATAGGGCGTTGCATCACTGCTTGCGTCTCCGTTTCTGCTCCCTTGGTTGTGTTCCGGGCTACACCCGCAGCCGGGGTGGAGTCAACAAAAAATGAAAAATGGTTCAATTTTTATTTTCGTGTTGACAAGGATGGGCTGCGTTCAATACTCCAGAAATAAGAACAACGAATTCTAGGGAGTGATCGTGTCGGGACCTTTGACGGGAATCAGAGGCATTGAGCTTGCCGGCATCGGCCCGGCGCCGATGGCCGCAATGCTTCTGGCCGATCTGGGCGCGGAGATTCTGCGCATCGAAGCGCCCTTCAAGCGCGAGCCGAGCGTTACCATCGATCGCCGGGCGGATATCATGCTGCGCGGCCGCCGCACCCTGATGCTGGATCTGAAGCAGCCGGCAGACCGCGACTATCTGCTCGACCTCTGCGGCAAAGCCGATTTCCTCATCGAAGGCTTCCGGCCTGGAGTCATGGAGCGGCTCGGACTGGGGCCGGAGGACACCTGGCGCCGCAATCCGAAGCTGGTATTCGGCAGGATGACCGGCTGGGGGCAGAGCGGGCCGCTGGCGCAGCGGGCAGGTCATGACATCAACTACATCGCACTCGCCGGCGCCTTGCATCCTATCGGGCCGGCTGAAGATGTGCCGCCGCCACCACTCAACCTGGTGGGTGATAACGGTGGCGGTGCCATGTTTCTGGCCTTTGGCGTGCTCGCCGCCTATATCGAGGCGCAGCGCTCTGGCCAGGGGCAGGTGGTGGATGCCGCCATTGTCGACGGCACGGCGGCATTGATGGCGCCGTTCTTCAGCATGCTGGCCGCCGGTACCTGGAAGCTGGAGCGGCAGAGCAACATGATCGACGGTGCTGCCCCCTGGTATCGCGCCTACCGCACGGCAGATGGCCAGTTCATCGCTATCGGCGCCATAGAAACCAAGTTCTACGGCACCCTGATCAGCCGCATGGGTTTGACGGAGAGCGATCTGCCCGACCAGTTCGACCGTACCCGCTGGCCGGAACTGGAACGGATTTTCGCTGCCGTTTTTGCCAGCCGCACGCGTGATGAATGGGTGGCGATCCTTGAGTCAGAAGATGCTTGCTTCGCGCCGATTCTGAATATCGCCGAGATGAGCCGTCATCCGCATGTGCGGGCCCGCAGCACTGTGGTTGAGCATCAAGGCGTGCTGCAGCCGGCACCGGCGCCGCGGTTTAGCCGCACACCTGGGGAATTACAGCAGCTTTCCCATGAAGCGGCGTGGGATTGCGACGATCTGTTGCGGCGTTGGGGAGTTCCGCCGCGCTGCTGAAGAAAGACCAGGTGGCCGCAGTTGGCATGGTTCTGTGCGGCAGGTTGATTGTTTCCGGTATTTGTCTCCGGTCTGCACGCACATATGCTGCCGGGAAAATCATCGAGCCGATATGTGATTATCATTCGACTGGTGGGAAATGTCCCGGGGAGGGAATTGATGCGATACATGACGGGGTTCAGATACTGGACCGATAGAGCAAACGCCATCGTTTATCAGCTTTGTGGTATCTGCATGCTGATCATCATGGTGATTGGTGCCATAGATATCGTATTGGGAAATACTATTGGTTACCGGCCGCCGGCGACCATAGACATTTCACAATCACTCTTCACCGTGAGCGTATTTCTCGCCTTGCCGGTTGTTATCGCGCGAAATGATCATATTCGTGTTGATCTCTTTCTGGGCTTGGGAGATGGAGCATTTCGCGGCTTCTCCGACAAAATATCTGCAATAATAAGTATCCCGGTTTATGCGGTTCTTGCTTATGCAATGTGGCGGCTTTTCATGCAAAGCTGGGGGATGAACGAGAAGTCTGTATCTTTGTTCGCTTTTCCAATCTATCCGATCAAATTTGCTGCTTTCATTGGATTGACTTTGGCCGCGTTGACAAGTGTCAGCCGCCTTTGCCTTTTGCTGGAAACACCTCAAGAAAAGAAAGCCTGAGGTACAGGTTATGGACATGTCTGGACTCGGGCAAGGTACGCTCACCATCGTCTTTATCTTGGTGCTTATGGGGCTTGGTGTCCCAGTCGCCATATCAATGATTGTCGTTGCCGGTGCGGCGATGTGGTATTTCGTAGATATCAACTTCATGCTGACAAATTTCCGAACTTTGCCTTACACGCTTACCTCAAATTACACTTATGTTGTCGTGCCAATGTTCGTGTTGATGGGTGAGCTGGCTTCGAAGTCTGGAATTATTTCCGATCTCTACATGGCAGCGCATCGATTCACCAGTCGCATTCGCGGTGGTTTGTTCATGTCGACTATCCTGGCTTCGGCGGGTTTCGGCGCTGCTTCTGGTTCAACGGTCGTATCGGCCAGCGTGTTCACTAAGATCGCACTGCCAGAGATGAAGCGTTTCAAATATAACCTGGGGGTTTCCGCCGGCTGTATCGCTGCCTCAGGCACTTTGGCTGCATTGATTCCACCGTCAATTGCCATGGTGATCCTGGCGGTACTTACTGATCAATCGATTGGTGCGTTGCTGATGGCTGGTGTGATTCCTGGCTTGTTGACTGCCGCTTTCTATATGGGCGGAGCCTATATCTTCGTTCGAATCCGGCCTGATTGGGCGCCACTCACCGGGGAATCCTATTCGTGGCGGGAGAAACTGCAGGGCTTGCGCGGTGTTTGGGCCATTATGCTGCTGGCTACCGTGGTTATCGGGGGGTTGTACTTTGGTGTTTTTGCACCATCTGCCGCCGGTGCCGCCGGCGCCGCCGGTGCGGCTCTGATCGCTTTCCTGTCTCGCCGGCTTACCCTGCGTGAATTCTGGGGCTCGATGCTGGAGGCTGCGCGCATCACTACAGTTCTGTTTCTAATATTCATTGGTGGCATGCTGCTTAGCCGGGCGTTGCTGGTGATGGGGTTTATTGACGACCTGAATGATATGATCGCTGGCTATGGCATATCCGCTGGCATGTTCATCGCCTTGGTTATTATTATTTACTTTATTCTCGGCATGTTCGTCGATTCCATATCGATCATGGTCATAACACTGCCTTTCATGTTCCCGATTTCCCAGGCGCTGGATATCAATGCTATATGGTTTTCAGTCCTGCTGATTAAACTTGTCGAAATTGCCGCGATCACGCCTCCCGTTGGTCTCAATCTATATGCTGTACAGACGGCGGCGGCAGGGGAGATAAACTCACGGCAGATATTCCTTGGTGTATTGCCTTTCGTCGCCACAGAGATCGTTCTGTTGGCGGTTCTGATCATGGTGCCGGAATTTGCCACTTGGCTTCCGGACCAGATGCGCCGCTGATCTGGGGGGGGAGTGGTATGCCTGAGTGGTATCCGAAAAAGCGTGTCGGCGATCTGGTAGATGACGTAGCGCGCCGCTTCGGCGACAAGGAGGGCTTGGTCTACAGGGACAAGCGCTACAGCTTCCGCGCCATGGCCGAGCAGGTGGATCTGGCCGCTCGGGCATTGCTGGCACTTGGTGTGCAACGCGGCGAGCATGTCGCGTTGTGGCTCAATAATCGCGACGACTGGATTTTCCTGCAATATGCTATCGCCAAGATCGGTGCAGTTCTGGTGCCGGTTAATACACGGTTTCGCAGCAGCGATATCGAGTACCTGTTGCGTCAGTCGGATAGTGCGATCCTGATCACCCATGATGTATCTGGACCAATCAATTATCTTGATATTGTTCGCGACGTGGTGCAGCTACCCGATAGCGGCGATGTAGTAAACGACAGCAATTTTCCCAAATTGCGCAAGGTGGTTATTCTAGGTGAGGCAGACTATGCCGGCACAGTTTCCTGGGAGGCAGCCAAGCAGGCCAGTGCCACGATAAGTGAGGCTGAACTGGTGGCGCGCGCCGCCTCGGTCGATCCCGATGACACCACGCTCATCCTCTACACTTCCGGCTCCACCGGCTTCCCCAAGGGTGTGATGCACACCCATATCATCATTCGCGTGCTGGAAGAGCGTGCTTTCAAGCACAGCTTGAACGACCGAGACGCGATCATCAATTACCTGCCGTTGTTCCATGCCTTCAGTATTTCCGAAGGTTCACTGATGTCCATGGTCAGTGGCGCGCGCCAGGTTCTCACTGAAATGTTCGATCCGGCGGAGGCACTGGATCTGATCGAGCGTGAGCGTATCACCATCGCGCATGGATTCGACACTCATATAATGATGCTGATGGATGAGCAGCAGAAGCGGCCTCGCAATATCAGCACGCTGCGGGTCGGCTGGCTGCCGGCCGGCCCATCGAATGTGGTGCCGACGGCTCGCAAAGCCTGTAAAATCCTCGCCCCTATCAAGACTTTCTCTGGCTTCGGCATGACCGAGACCTGGACCGGTGCCTGCGTCGGCGCGCTCGACGATACCGACGAGCAGCGGTGCGAAGCCTCAGGCCGCCCGGCATTGGGCTTCGAGGTGCGAGTAGCCGATCCGGTGACCAATATCCCCTTGGGTATCAATGAGCAGGGCGAGATCCAGGTACGGGGCCCCAGCGTGATGAAGGGGTACTATAACAAGCCCGCCGAAACCAAGGCGACCTTTACAGACGATGGCTGGCTCAAGTCCGGCGATGTCGGATTTTTCCGTGAAGATGGCTGCCTGCGCTTTTTCGGCCGTATCAAGGATATGCTCAAGGTCGGCGGTGAGAATGTCGATCCGCTTGAGATCGAGGGCTTCATTCTCGGCCATCCGCAGGTGCAGCAGGTTTCCATTGTTGGCGCGCCGGACAGGAAGCTGTCGGAAGTGCCTGTCGCCTATGTGCGAAAGACCGATGCTGCAACCATCAACGGAGAGGACGTCATCGCCTTTTGCCGCAACAAGATGGCCAGTTTCAAAATCCCCCGCCATGTAGTGTTTGTCGAGGATTTCCCGATGACCGGATCGGGCAAGATTCGCAAGCAGGATCTGCGGGACGATGCCGCCAAGCGTTTTCCCTCGGCAACAGATTGAGCAATGGCTTTCGAGACCATCCTTTGCGAAGTCGATGAACGTGGCGTCTGTGCGCTGACCCTGAATCGGCCGGATAAAGGCAATGCCGTTTCGGAGATCATGCAGGCAGAGCTTCTGGCGGCAATACAAGCTGCTGCCGGCGATGCCGCGATACGGGTGGTGGTGCTTTCCGGCCGAGGCAGAAATTTCTGCACCGGCGGCGATCTCGATTGGTTCATGCAGTCCTTTGACGACACCAGAGAGGGGCGTATCAAGCGCAGCGCCGCCTTCAGCGATCTCTATGAGGCATTGAACACGCTACCGAAGCCGCTGATCGGCCGCATCAATGGCTCATGCTTCGGTGGCGGCATGGGCCTGATTGCAGTCTGCGACATGGTATTGGCGCTTGCTTCTGCCAAATTCGGTTTTACCGAAACCCGTATCGGCTTGGTGCCTGCATCATTCTCGCCTTATGTCATCCCCCGTATCGGCGTTGCCAATGCCCGCCGGACAATGCTTTCCGGGGCGCTATTCCCGGCCCAGTTTGCGTCCAGGATTGGCCTGGTCGATGAGGTCTGTGGTGATGAGGCAGAGCTTGATCACCGCGTGTCTACTGCTGTGGAAGAACATCTGGCGGCAGCGCCCGCGGCCGTCGCCATGACCAAGCGCATGCTTGCCGGTTTCGCCATGGAACCACCCCAGGCATCGCAAGCACATCTCAGTGCCTTGATTGGTGATGCCTGGGAAACCGGCGAGGCGAAACTGCGCCTGGCAGAGCGCCTTGCCAAGCCAAAGCCTTAAACGAGGCGCATAAGCGCGGCAGAATGTCATTTCCTGTCATTGCCCTGATGCCGGCCTGATCGGCAGACTCCCGCACCATGGTTCGGGAGGGAAGAATGCAGCCACAGGCAAAGAATAGGGAACAGCCTTTCCCGCATCTGTTCCAGTCGGGGCGGCTGCGCAATCTGGCGCTCAAGAACCGTCTGATCATGGCGCCAATGGAATCCAATCTAGCCGCTGATGACGGTTCGGTTTCCGACCTGATGCGCGAGTATTATCGCGCCCGCGCTTTTGGCGGTGTCGGGATGATCATTGTCGAATATACCTGTGTCGACCGCCCGCTCGGCCTGGGCGGGAATCCCCAATTGGGCCTTGATGATGATGCGCTGATCGTCAGCCATGGCGAATTGGTGCGTGCTGTGCATGCCGCCGGCAGCCGCATCTGCGTGCAGCTTTTCCATGCTGGCCGCCAGACTCATCCGAAATTCACCAACGGCCAGCAGCCGATTGCCGCCTCGCCGATTCCTTGTCCAATGTACCGTAAAATGCCGCGCGAGATGACGGCAGCTGATATGGATCGTGTGCTGCAGAAATTCCGCGAGGCAGCGGAGCGAGCGGCTAAGGCAGGATACGATGCGGTGGAGATTCACGGCGCCCATGGCTACCTGCCCGCCAATTTTCTTTCGGCGGCCTCAAACAAGAGAATGGACGAGTTCGGAGGATCCCTGGAGAACCGGCAGCGCTTTCCCTTGCTTATCGCGGCGGCCGTGCGGCAGGGGGCTAGGGATTTGCCGGTGATTTTCCGTCTCTCGGCGGATGAATTCGTCGCTGGTGGCACCCGGATCGATGAAGCCATGGATACCGCCCGGCGACTGGAAGCCGTGGGGGTTGATGCTATTCATGTCTCCACCGGCTGTCATGAGCGTATTGACCGTAATGTCGATCCAGTGTGGATGCCGGAGGGGTGGCGCCTGCCTTTGGCACGGCAGATACGCGAGGTGGTGCGTATCCCCGTCATCGGTGTCGGTGTGATCCGGCACCCGCAAGTGGCTGAGCAGGCGATAGCCGAGGGTTCGGCGGACTTCATTGCACTGGGCCGGGCATTGCTGGCCGATCCGGAATGGCCGAACAAGGCCGCTGCCGGCAGAACCGCCGATATAAGACCCTGCACCTCCTGTAATTGGTGTGTGGCGCAGATCGGCACCGGGCATACACCGGTTGGCTGTGCCGAGAATCCGCGCACCGGGCGTGAAACCCAGCCGCAGCCGGTTTTTGTCGGCAGCCATGAACGGGCCGTGGTGGTCGGTGCCGGGCCGGGCGGCATCGCGGCTGCACTGACTCTGGATCGCGCCGGCTACAGCGTGCTGCTGATGGAGCGCCAAGCCGCATTGGCTCCCGGTTTGCTGGCCTCGGCGGCAGCGCCGAAGAAAGACAAGTTTCTCTGGTATCGCGAGTATCTTGCACACAAACTGCGACATTCCAGTGTGGAGCTGGAACTCAGCAACGCTACCGGAGCCGAAGATATCGCCAAGCATTCGCCGGCACTCGTGGTGCTGGCTACCGGCTCGCGGGATCGCGTACTCGATGGCGTTGACGGCCTTGAGTTGCCGCTGGTGAAATCGGCCTATGCAGTTCTTGCCGGCAATGACAGTGTCCGTCATGGCCCAGTAGTGATCTATGGGGCCGGCGAGGTTGGCTGCGAGGCGGCAAAATTTGCGGCCGCCAAGGGTTTCGAGGTGATCCTGGCGACACGTTCCAGTGATGCCAATGCGTTGTCCCGTTCCACGTCGCTGCGTATCTATCGCGAGCAGTTTATCGAGACGATCAAGGCCTATCCGAATATCAGGATTGAACTGGGTGTCACGCTGCGCTCGGTCAGTCCGGATGCTGTTCACATGGAGCGTGACGGGCAGCCTATCACATGGCCAGCCGGCCAGCTTCTACTCGCTGTTGGCAGAGTGCCGAATGACGACCTTTCGGCCGGTCTGCAGGCCGCCGGCATCCCGACATTGGTGGTTGGTGACGCCGTGGACGTGCGCCGTATTGGTGATGCCGTGCATGATGCTTACTGGCAGATCCGGGATATGACGCGGCGGGTCAATCCTCAAGGGGCCCCGATAGAAAGCGTCGATTTCCTGTAAGGCGGGAAATTGACCGCACCAGTGATTTACTACGGCAGGCGGTAGACCCGCTTCGCCGTATCATGGAACAACGCATCCTTTTCCGCCTCGGTATAAGCCGCTGTCAGCCGCTTGAAGCCATTCCACAGCACAGGATAGGCGATGGCGACACCATCCACCGGGAAATTGCTTTCGAACATGCAGCGCGACGGGCCGAACTGCGTGATGACATGGTCGAACCAGGCAGCGTAATGCGTGGCATATTCCGTTGAATCGAGTGGCCGGTCGCGTTTATGCCAGCCGAAGCCGGCCGGTGACATTGCCATGCCACCAAGCTTGATGAATAGATTCGGGTATTGCGCCAGCAGACTGATATTGCTTTTCCATTCTCCGAAATACTCGGCATGACAGCCCTTATAGGGGCCGACGCCGATCACGCCGCCCATATGATTGCAGACTATAGTCGCTTCAGGCATGGCCTGAGCCAGGTCGGCAATTTCCGGCAAGCGCGGGAAATATACATAAGTATCGAAGGCGAGGCCCCGTTCGGTCAGGCGTTTCAGGCCATGGCGAAAAGCATTATCGGCCAATAGCCCTTCCGGCGGATTGGTATGGCCGTTCAGCAGGCCCGGATCTGGGTGCCAGGCCGCCGAATTGCGGATACCGCAAAGCCGCCCGCCGGAAGCCTCGATCAAGGCATCGATTTCTGCGTCGAGGTTAGATTTGCGCAGATCGGCATAGCCGATCACTCCGGCCACGGGGTCGCAGAGTCTGGGGCGCCCGTGTTGCAATTCCCGCATCCGTGCGCCTTGTTCAGTGGCAAACCGCATTTCACCGGGCGCACCACCCTGGACGAAGAAATCGGCGTTCGCCTCCATATGGATGGCGCCACGGATATTATGTCCGGTACTGACCATGGCGAGGAAATCTTCCGCCAGGAATTCATGACCACGACCGGTGAAGAAGTGGAAATGCGGGTCAATGATGGGCCGGTCAGGATCGATGACGGCTTCCTGCACCTGCGCAAACCATTCGCGGCGGTCATCACGTTTCCCAGCCACCGGCGGCTCCATCCTCTATTATTATGCCCTGGACCCAATGGTACTATTTCAACTAGGGGGCTGAAGAACAGAAACTAACATTCGGATAGACGAGAATTTATCCGAGATTCTATCGGGTCTGCATATTGCATCGTTCCTGCCATGAATCGTCTGGCGGCTGGCAAGAGTATGTAGCTGAGGGCCAGTGACGGCGCTACGGGAAGATGTACACTGTAAATGCCGCATACCGTTAACAAAACACCAGGGCTCTAGACAGGGACATGGCAGCCTAGCATAGGCTAGATAGTTATGGAGATGTCGATCAGGTGTTTCCTGATGTCTTTAGAATTCGATGTCAAAGAGGCCCAGGATCGATATCTTGTCCTTGATGCCGAACTTATTCAGTCCGGCCTTGTTGAAGTCCAGGCTGATCCCATCGTCATAATGACTTTGTGTTTACAGCGCCGACGGGCTTACTCGTCGCTGAGATCGCGATAAATGTCGCCGATTACGAAGTGCCTTGCCTGGCCCAGATCTTCGCTCGGTTCGCCAACAGCCGCCCCATTGACCCACTCAAACCCCGCGGTTGCGGCCGCAAGTAGCTGTGCCCGGGTGCTGAGACCATGTACATAGCTGCGCAAACCGGCACGCGAGGCATCGCCGACAAACCGGTCCATCATTGCCATGCGCTGACTGTCGCGTACCGGCAAACCGGAAAGGCTGAATCCGACGCCGCCGATACGGCTGCTGTTGAAAGAATCGAACCGCTTGAATTCGGCCGGAACGCGGATTATCAGCACCCGGCAGAAAGGCCGCAGCACACTAACGATTTCAAGTACGCGGCTATTGGGGATGCCTTCAGGCAGGCCATCCACTTCCATGGTCAGCAACTGACGGATGCTTTCCGGAATTTCGCGGCAGAATTCGATGAAAGTGTTACGCGAGGCCCGGTTCGCCAGGGTCTCGAAATGCACTGGCCAGCCGATCATTATGCGTGGCCCCTGCGCGATGCGATTGGCGAAGGTGCGAAGGGCCGTCTGGGCTACATAGATATCGACCTCGAGCGAACTGAGCACATGAGAGAAGTTGCGTCTCACCATGTCATCCCACAGATTCTTCGAGAATACATTGCGGGCGCTGGCAGTGGCAAAATAGCTGACGATTGCCTTGTGGCGCAGGTTCCACATCGGTTGATACAAAACCTGAATTGAGGCCAACGCCTTTTGCCTGTCGATTTGGAAGGGGCTGAAGTCCGGCTGGCCAATTGTGGCTCCGGCGTCCGCCTCGACCTCTACCGGATCATCCGCTGCGGCCGTGGCTGGATTTTGCGTATCCAGTCCATATTGGCCGGTCAACTTGGCCACCAGGTCATTCTTGCTGATTGCTGTAAAGATCAACGAGCCATCGGCCTCGAACACACCGGTGCTAATCTCTGTCGCTTCCGGGGAGATGCCCTCGCCAAGCAGCCGGCGTGTAATATCCTCGACGATTTCGATGCAGCGCAGTTGCGCCTGTTCCTTCGATAGGTTGGAGAAAATGATCAGGAAGGACAGGTCGTCGTAGACCAAATGCAAATCATCTGGTCCGCAGGCGCGCTGGATGGATTTCAAGGCCATTTCGTTTGCGCGGTGGGCGATACGCGGCCAATCATCGCCAAGCCGGTCACGGATGCGGTGCAGGCCGACCATGTGAATGTTACCGGAAAGTATCGAGCGCTGCTCGCCAAGAGCTTTCCACAGACGGCTGACCAGATCGCGGAAAGCGGGCTCCGTGCGCTCTGCATCGGCTGGCGTGAGTCCGGCGCCTGACGCGGGGGACCGGGAAGTGGCCCCTGCGTCTTCAGTGAAAAGCAGCCGGCGGATGACGTCAGCGATACTCATCGCACTTGGTTTTCCAGCAAATTCCTCACAGTTTCGAGCAGCTTTTCCGGCAAAAAGGGCTTCTGCAGGGTGGCGTTTGCGCCAAAGGCTCCGGCTTGGTCCAGCACTTCCATATTTCGGCTTCGTCCGCCCCCGGATAATGCCAGGATCGGTATGGAAGCATAATTCTTGCGGAGACGAATAATAAATTCGAGGCCATCGATTTCGGGCATCACCAGGTCGGTGATGACTAGATCGATTTCTTCCGGGGAAAAAACCTGCAGTGCTTTCCTGCCTTCGTCGAGCGCGATGACGTGATGGTTATGCAGTTCCAGAACTGACTTCAGAACCTTTCGCAGCAAGGGGTCGTCATCGACTAGAAGAATACGGGCCATTGGGAATATTCCTTGATGCTCAATTTAAGCGAGTGCCTTTCCAGACTGTCAACAGATATATGCCTTGGCCGCTCACCATTCCAGAGCGCAGACGGAATACCCGCGATACGCGATATGCCAAGTACCAATAAGATGGCTGAATTTATCCGAAATTGCTGTCTTGGTACTATAGCACCGTAATAGGAAGCGCCAATCGGAAACAGCAACTATAGATATATTGTTGATTTTAGACACATTTTTCTCTGCCGATAGCATGATTAAAATAATGACAAGTCGAAAATTCTGTCCTTTACTTACTTACCAGATAATTGCCTCGCGTTGGGCCCGAACGGAGATGCCATGCAGGCACTACCCTTATTGGGCGAATTTGTGATCTTCCGATCCGGGGGGCATATCTTTGCGCTCAATGTCGGAAGTGTACTGAAAGTTGTGCCCGCTTATCGCCATAGCATTTTACCAGAGGCACCCGCAACGATTCTTGGCATTGTCGTATATGATGGCCAGATCGTACCACTATTAGATAGTGCAGCTTTACTCCGTTCGGGGCTCCGGGTGGCGCCAGGACTGGAATCCCGCTTCCTGGTGGTCAGACCGAATGATCGCCTCTTGATACTATGTGCTGAGGAAGTCGTCGGCGTCCGCTCAATTGCTCTTGGTCCCTATGGACAGCCGGAGCCAATCGGTGCCGGCATGATGAGGCTGCAGGGTCTCGGACATCACGATGATGACCTGATCTATATCTTTGATCCTGAGAAGCTGCTGTTGCTGCATGAAGCGCGTGCCCTGGACAAGGCGATGCAGGAGCATGGTGCATGATCCGGGATCCGGTTTTTGATCGCCTGGATGCATTGATCGAGGCCAAGCTTGGCCATTATCGGCAGAAAGGCTGGCATTCGGCGCTGCTGGCAGAATTGCAGGCAAGGGGAGGGGCCGTAGATTCCGCAGGCTTGGTGGCACTGGCTGATGAATTATCGGCCGCGCCACTGAGTGCTCCTCCATGGCAAGCCGTGATCAATCGCATCGCCGTCGGCGAAACCCGTTTCCTGCGAGACAGTTCATGGTTCGGCCAGGTCGAGCGCCAAGCGTTACTGGACCTGATCCAGCGGCGCCGCGCGCAAGGGTTGCGGCAATTGCGCTGTTGGAGCGCAGGCTGCTCCACGGGTGAGGAAGCCTATACCCTTGCATTGTTACTGCATGATCTGCTGTCAGACGTATCCGACTGGTCTATCTCTATTCTGGCCACCGATGCACGCAGCGAGGCGTTGCGCGTGGCGGATGCTGCTCTCTACGACCGGTATCAGCTGCGTGAATTGACAGCGTCACAGATCAGGCGGCATTTTCTCCCGGCCACGGACAGGATGCTGGCCGTGACACCATCATTGCGGCGCATGATCCGACTCTCCCTGCTCAACCTGGCAGATGAGGCCGGCGTTCTCGCTGGCGTGGGAGGTGGATTCGATCTCATTCTCTGCCGCAATGTGCTTATCTATATGGGGCCGGAACAGCAGCGATTCGTCGGGCAGCAACTGGCTGCGGCAGTCGCGGATGATGGCTGGCTCGCAGTCAGCCCAGCTGAAGCGGTTGCGGAGTGGTATGCCCCGCTGTGTCCGGTGAATACGCCGGAGGCGATTCTGTTTCAAAAGCGGAGCCATACCGTGGAAACAGTGCAGTTGCCGCAATACGCGTCTGCGATACAGTCTCCCTCGCCCATCCAGCCTTGGGCCTCTCAGCCTGGGCAATATCACGGCGAAATGCAGCAATTACCGCTATCTTCCATAGGGGAGGATAGCAACAAGGACCTGGCAAGGCTGCGTCAGATTGCCAATGGCGGCGCACTTGCGGAAGCTGTGAAGGAATGTCGCCGATTATTGGCCCGTTCTCCGCTCAATGACCAACTCTACCTGTTGTTCGCAGAGATACTGCTTGAGCTTGGCGATTGGGCTGCAGCACGGGATGCGGCACGGCGAGCGGCCAGTATTACTCCTGATTCAGCCCTGGCGCATTTCCTGTTGGCTGAAGCTTTCAGGCGCGGCGGTATGAATGAGAAGGCGCGACGTGCGATGCATGTGGCATGGCGTTTAGCGGATATATCTCCGGGCGACACTCCGGTCTTGCCGGAATCCGAGATCACTGTGCAGCATATCCAGCAGACCGCTAGCCTCTTCCTGGGGCGTGAATTGACCAGTCGGAGAAGGCGCCATGGCTGACCAGATACAGCCAAGCGATACTGTCACCTTCGATTGGCAGCGGGTGCGGGAGCGGCTTGATCGCGCCCTGCGGCGGATCGAGGACCAGGCGGCCCCCACACCGGAACAGGTAAACGAAATTCTGCGCAAGCGAGCGGCAACATATGCCAAGCGGATCGAGATCGAGACGGTCGAACATATGGATGTCATCGCCTTCACTTGTGGTGATGAACGTTATGCTGTTCCGCTAAACGATAGTACCGCTGCTGCTACGCTGGGCAAGCTGACGCCGATTCCGGGGTTGCCAACACTTTATCTCGGCTTGCTGAGTAGCCGTGGCGCGATCTATCCGGTGATTGATCCACGACCGCTGCTGAGTGATCGCCAGCCACTAGCCGGTGACTTCAAGCATGCTGTCCTGGTCAGTAATGCCGCTGGCAGCATAGGCCTGGCCGTGAGCGAGCTTTATGGCGTGGAGCGATATCGCGTCGATCAGATCGCGCGGATGGTGGAAGGCAGCGAGAGTCATCAGGCCATCCGAGGTATGGGGCCGGGAAACACGATCATCGTCGATCCGACGCGGCTATTGCTTGATATACGGCTAACAATAGATGAACAGCCCATGGTTACGGCATCGGGGGCTGAGGGAGAATAGCGATGGGACAGTTCTTCAAGAATCGCAGTTTGCGCCACACCACGCTTCTGGGCAGCCTAATCTGCGCACTTTTACCCGCGATTGTGTTGGCATATGGCTCGATCTTGGCAATTCAGTCATGGACGTTACGCGAGGAAATCAATCGCGGCGTAATCCATGCCCGCAGTCTGGCCTTGCTGCTGGAGCAGGAATTAACCGATGAGATGGCTGGGGTTGCCATGCTTGGTCGTGCGATGAGCCATATTGCACAATCTGATACTGGGGCCATTACCCAACTGCTGGCGGCGCATAATGAATTGCATGACAAGGTTGATGTCGTAATGATGGCCGATGCTACCGGGTTGATCCGTGCGGCCCATCCGGCTGCAGGACCTGATGGTGCGTCGCCGGTTGGTACGCAGATCGCGGATCGGGAGTATTTCCGCAATACGCTGGTGCAAAAGAAAACCATTATCACGCGCGAACTATTGGTTGGTCGCACCAGTGGAAAGTCGGTGATCATCATTGCCAGCCCGGCTTATGGCCGCGATGGCAGTGTCATCGGTGCGATTATTGCAACGCTCTGGGTGCGCGATCTACAGGATGAAGTTGCCCAGTTTGCTTTCGGCGAAACGGGGCATGCTGGTGTAATGACTGAAGCGGGCACGGTGATCGCACATCCAAATGCCGATCTTGTTAATAAGCGCACGAATTTCTCTCGCTTGCCGGTTTCTCAAGCGCTGGTTCAGGGAGAGTTTGGCGCATTGGAAGCTTACCGGGATGAAACCGGTGCCGAGCGTGTTGGCGGCTTTGCCACAGTGCCGTCTGTTGGTTGGAAGGTGTGGGCGAGCCGTACGACGGCAGAAGTGGATCGTATCATCGTAAAAAACTATCTGGCGGACATTGTCTGGGTATTGGCCGCGATAATCGTGGCCCTGGTTGTAGGCTATCTCGCAACGAAGCAGATCGTGAGCCCAATCGTTGCGTTGCGTGAAACGGCGGTGCGAATCGCGGATGGAGATCTCGAAAGTCGCGCGCCGGTTTCGGGTCCCAAGGAAATTGTTGAACTCTCACGCTCCGTGAACAAGATGGCGGATGAACTGGCACAGAACATTGCCAAAGAACGCACCATAAATGATTTGCTGGAAAGGACAGTTGGCGAGTATGCCACATTTGCAGCGAACGTTGCTGATGGCAATCTGGCGGCGCGCGTCTCGGAAGACCAACGTGGCCCCCTTGGTCAATTGGCGGTCAGTCTGAACCGCATGACGGCGGATCTGGAAAGGATGGTTGGGGAAATACGCGAAGCGATCAGACGTCTGGCTTCGGCCTCGGCGGAAATTCTGGCAGCGACGAGTCAGCAGGTTTCCGCGACCGCCGAAGAAGCGACAGCAGTGCGTCAGACAGCGGCAACTGTAGCGGAAGTGCGCCAGGCGGCGGAACTGGCCGCGCGCAAGTCGCGCAGTGTTGCCGATGTGTCGCAAAAAATGGCGAAGATGACGGACGATGGCCGCCGTTCGGTGGAGGACACGATCCTGGGTGTCAATGAATCGCGGCAGCGCATGGAGGCACTGGCGGAACGGATTCTGGCCTTCAGCGAGCAAGCCGAGGCCATTGCCGAAATCAATGCCACCGTCAGCGAATTGGCAGAGCAATCAAACCTGCTGGCTGTGAATGCGAGCATCGAAGCAGCCAAGGCCGGCGAAACCGGCAAAGGCTTCTCCGTTGTCGCCGCTGAGGTCAAGGCGCTGGCTGAGCGCAGCAAGGAAGCGACGACACAAGTCCGGCGTATTGTCATCGATTTGCAGAAATCTGCCCAATCCACCGTGGTGGCGGCAGAACAGGGCGTGAAGGCGACAGTTGAGGGTCTGAGCATGGCACAGCGATCCGGTGCTTCGTTCAACGCATTGTCCGGCAGTGTCACTGAAGCAACCCAGGCGACGCAACAGATCATTGCTACTGCACAGCAGCAGGAGGCCGGCATGGATCAGATTGCCTTGGCCATGGCTAATATCGAGCAATCCTCGACTCAGACAGTGGCTGCCATGAGACAGGTTGAGAGCGCGGCCCGTGATCTCAATGAGCTGGCACAGCGCCTGTCAAATACTGTGCAGACTAGCCTCGTCACATCTTGACGCGACCATGATCGACCGCGAAGCCCTACAAAAGCGCCTGCTGGAGACCTTCCGCGAGGAAGCCGCCGAGCATGTGCTCGCGCTGGAAGGTGAGTTGGGCTTCTTAATCGATGCAGAGAATCCCGCTGCAGAACGAGAGCGGATCGAGACCCTGTTCCGGGTGATCCATACCCTTAAAGGTGCTGCCCGTTCTGTACGTTTCAGCGGTATTGAGGTGATCTGTCAGACCAACGAGACCTTGCTGCACGGGATCACCCGCGGCGGTATTGTGCTGACGGCTCAACATCTCGACTCCTTAAAGCTGGCTGTGGCCGAGATTGCCCGGCAACTGCACCTGTCGGATGAAGTGTCAGCCCCCCCAGTTGCCGCGGTGGTAAAATCAACTGCACCTGCGCCTGCGCCTGCGTCGGCACCTCTGGCGTCATCCACAAAAGATGCGGCGCTTCCTGCAGAGGGAGGCGGTGGTATTACTGAGGTGCCAGTCAGTTCGAATTTGCCTCGTTTGAAATCGGTCGATCAAACGATTGCTGCTCCAGCTGGGAGCCGGTCGGAATTTTCGCTGCCCGGACAATCTTTGCCTGAGCCAACCCAAGCTACGCTGACTTCTGTCCGGGGAACAGAAGCCAAACCGCGTGCCGCAACAGAATTGCCAGCGATCCGCAATGGCGAAAGTGTCCGCGTCGGTATAGGGCAGCTTGACCGCTTGCTGCGAGCCGCGGAGGAATTGCTGATACCGAGCATGGTGGCCGGTGAGCGCGCCCGTGTCGCGCGCGAACTTACCGGTGGTGTTGCTGCTCTGCGCCGCCAGTTGCGACATGGCGCCAACGGCAGGGGGCGTGATGCTGAGGGTTTTGGCGAGAACCACGCCTATCTGCTGGAGGCCTTGCGGGATATCGAAAATGGCAGCCGTCGCCTGGCCTTGGCATTGCAGGAGGATTATCGTGGCCTGACCGCCGCAGTAAGCGAGCTGTTTAAGGAAACCCGCCAGGCACGCATGTTGCCTGCGGCGATCATCTTTACGGCATTTCCGGCTATGGTGCGCGATCTCTGCCAGGAAACCGCCAAGCTGGCGAAGTGGCGCCTGCGTGATAACGGTATAGAAGTTGACCGCAAAGTAATTGAGATCGTCAAGGATCCCCTAATTCATATTGTTCGTAATGCCATCGACCATGGCATCGAAGCGCCGGAACAGCGCGAATTGGCAGGGAAACCCCGCCGTGGTCGGATCACCGCTACAATCCAGGCAATGGAAGGTGGGCGTGTGGCGATCGAGATCAGCGATGATGGGCGCGGCATGAACCTGTCTGCCTTGCGCAATGCGGCATTGCGAGCCAGAGCGGCATCTCAAGCGCAATTGCAGGCATTGTCGGATCACGATGTGATCGATCTTGCTTTTCGCTCCGGCATCAGCACAAGCCCTGTCATCACCAGTATCTCCGGCCTGGGCCTAGGCCTTTCAATCGTACGCGAACAGATCGAACGGATGGATGGCCGTGTCATTGTGCGCAGTGGAGAGGGCAAAGGTACCACCATACGGTTAGAGCTTCCCGCCAACGTCGCCAGCTATCAGGGCCTGCTGGTAATGGCAGGTGATACCCGTCTCCTCTGGCCGTCAGATGCGGTTGAGCGAGTTATAGGCCTGTCGCGGGATGAGGTTGAGGTGGCGATGCGGACCGGGGTGCATGCTCATGGCGGCGAGGCACTGCCATTTGCTCATATTTCCGCACTGCTCGATCTTCCTCTGGACGAAGCCTTAGGGCAGAGGAGGGGCTTGCATTCCTGTGTTATCGTCGCGGGCAGCGGGCGGCGGGCGGTGATTATGGTGGATGCGGTGAGTGGCAAGACCGATATCCTGATGAAAGACCTGCCTGCGCCTTTAAAGCGGGTAAGCCATATCGCATCTGCTGGTTTGTTGCCAACGGGGGAGATGGCGCTGGTGTTGCGACCGGCTGATATACTCGCCTCCATCCAAGGCATGAAGCACCGCAGTAAGCTGGCAGCCCGCATGGAGGCCAAGCGCACCAAACGCATCCTTGTGGTGGATGATTCAATGACCACTCGCACCATGGAGCGGAATCTATTCGAAGCGGTGGGCTATGTTGTCGAAGTTGCCGCTGATGGCAGTGAGGGCTGGGATATGGTGCGCAGCGGCCGATTTGATCTGGTGGTATCGGATATCGATATGCCTCGTCTAAACGGCTTCGACCTAACGGCGCGTATTCGTGCTGATGCTAAACTTGCTGATATCCCCGTCGTGCTGGTGACCGCGCTTGAGTCGCGCGAAGACCGTGATCGGGGCATTCAAATTGGTGCGAATGCCTATGTTCTGAAATCCTCCTTCGATCAGAGCAACCTTCTTGAGATTGTGGGGCGGCTCGTATGATTCCCCCACCTAATTCGCGTCTGATAAGGGTGTTGATAGCGGAGGATTCTCGCACTCAAAGCGCCATGCTGGCTATGATTTTGGAAGAAAGCGGTGGTTTCGATCTTGTCGGCATCGCACCCGATGGTGTGGCGGCTGTCGATATGGCCGTGGCCTTGAAGCCTGATATCATTTTGATGGACTGCCATATGCCGCGGGCTAACGGCTTTGAGGCGGCGCGTCGTATAATGGAATCCTGCCCAACCCCAATTGTTATGATCAGCAGCACCGCTTCTGAGACAGAATTGGTATACAGCTTCGAGGCAGTAAAGGTCGGCGCTTTGACTTTCCTTGGGAAGCCAGGAAGCTTTGATGCACCGGAACATGAGGAGCAGCGCCAGACTCTGGTCAATACACTGCGCATCATGTCGGAAGTCAAAGTGGTGCGGCGCGTGCAGACGCAGATGAAGGAACGTATCGTTAGGGAGCGCGAAGGCGATACGGTGCCGAAATTGTATGCCATTGCCGGCTCCACAGGAGCCCCTGGCGTTCTGGTGGATATTCTTTCGGCCTGTGTACGGCCGGCCGCCCCCGTGCTTGTGGTGCAGCATATGGCGCGCGGCTTCGTGGAAGGGTTCGCGAAATGGATGGAGGGCTTGCTGCGTTTCCCTATTGCAGTAGCGCAGCAAGGGGAGCGGACTCGTTCTGGCCAAGTGTATTTAGCTCCGGATGATCTGCATCTAGGTATTGATCCACATGGTCGTATTCAGTTGGCAAGTGCTCCGCCGGAAGAAGGCTTCCGGCCTTCTGCCGATTATCTGTTTCGCTCGGTGGCAGCGGCTTATGGTCACCAGGCGATGGGTATTTTGCTTTCCGGTATGGGCCGGGATGGCGCTATGGGGTTGAAGGCGATCCGCGACGCTGGCGGAGCTACGGCAGTTCAGGACGAGGCTAGCTCGGTGGTATTTGGCATGCCGGGTGTTGCGGTGGCTCTGGGCGCGGCGCGGTATGTACTGCCGCCGGCGGGTTTGGCCCGGTTGCTGCTGCCAGGAAAAAGCATAGACGATCGGGAGGGGCAATGATTAGAGGAGCAACTGCGCGTGGCGCGGCCACGATCTTGATCGCGGAAGATAGTCCAACCCAGGCGCAGGAATTGATCATGCTGCTGGAGGATCAGGGCTTTACAGTGATGGCCGCCCGCAATGGCCGGGAAGCGTTGGCACTGGCACAAGGCTCCCCACCTGATCTCATTATCAGCGATATCGTGATGCCCGAGATGGATGGCTATAGCTTTTGCCGGGCGATCAAGACGGAAGCGCGTCTATCGGAGATACCGTTTATCCTTGTCACCTCGCTTTCCAGTCCAGGAGACGTATTCAAAGGACTGGATGTTGGCGCTGACAATTTCGTGGTCAAGCCATTCGATCACGAATTGCTGATCTCGCGTGTCCGTTACCTGTTGACCAATAGGGAACTGCGCCGGTCGGGAAAATTGCAGGTTGGTATCGAGATAGAATTGTCGGGCAATCGGCATTTCATTACCGCTGAGCGGCAACAGATTCTCGACCTGCTGATCTCGACCTATGAGCAAGCGATTAGCTTGTATGACGCGTTGGACGCACGGCAGAAGGAGTTGGCCAAGTCGTATGAGACGCTGAATGCCCTTTACGGTCTTGCCGAAGGGCTGAATTCCTGCAGCAGCGAGATAGATGTGGCAAGGAGTGCGGTTGAGCGTGGTCTCAAATTGCCAGGAGTTCATGCTGCATGGTTTTATATATTCGATGGCAATGAATTCACGCTTGCAGCGTCTTCCGGAGAACCTCGCCAATTGTTTGTGGACGAAGCTTCCTGTGCTGAATGTAAATGTCAGAAATTGGTGCGGCGTGGTGGCTTGAATACGAATGCTATTGTGTTCGAATGTGAGCGATTGACGCGGGATGCACCAGATCAGCCGTTGCGTTATCATGCCAGCGTTTCACTGGAGATTAATGGTGCTGTCAAAGGTGTGTTTAATCTTGTTGGCACCAATGAGCATATATTCACTCAGGAGGAGTTGCGCACGCTATCCAGTATTGGCAAGCAGATAGCCATAGCGCTGGAGCGTGTTCAGTTGCGGGAGTCACTGGAGCGCAAAGTGGCCGAGAGGACGGCGGAATTGTTGATGATACTGGAATCCACGCCAGTACCGACAATGACCGAGAATGGGGATGGCGTGGTAACGACCTGGAATCGGGCAGCAGAGAATGTCTTTGGCTACCGTTCTTCGGAAATAGTCGGGCGTCCGAACACGGTGCTGCCCGGCGATTTCATGCAGCAGGAACCATATGGTGTTGTGCTGGCTTCAAATAACAGTGTACGGGATTGGGAATTGCATTGCCGGCACAAGGATGGCAGCCAAGTTCTGGTCAACCTATCTGGTGGGCCTCTGACTGATCATTTCGGCGATGTATTCGGCCGAGTGTATACACTCGAGGATCTGCGTGAGCGCCGACGTATTGAAGAGCAATTGTATCAGGCTCAGAAGATGGAGGCGATTGGCAATCTTACCGGAGGTATTGCTCACGACTTCAACAATATGCTGACCGTTGTTATCGGTAATATTGATTTGGCAGCTCGCTCTGGCGAGAAAGATCCGCAACTGCGCGAATTGCTGGATGGAGCAATGTCAGCATGTCTGCGAGGCGCCGATCTGACGAAGCAGCTTCTGGCTTTCGGGAGGCGACAGACGCTGAAGCCGGATATAGTCGATGTGAATGTCCTGGTGCGTAATTCGGTAAAATTGCTCAGTCGCACATTGGGTGAGCAGATTGTCATCGAGTTGATAGACGAGCCGAAGTTGTGGCCAGTGGAAATAGATCCGGCGCAGCTTGATTCGGTCGTGTTGAATCTGGCGGTCAATGCCCGGGATGCAATGTCCGGTGCTGGCCGCCTCACAATCGAGACATCGAACAGGGTGATTGATGGTGACGGCGATATGGCGCAGCCGGAGCCGGCTCCTGGTGAGTATGTGCTTCTGTCGGTAACGGATACAGGCTCCGGCATAAGCCCGGAAATCATGTCGCGGATATTCGAGCCATTCTTCACCACCAAGGAAGTGAACAGGGGGACTGGCCTTGGTCTTGCCATGGTCTATGGTTTTGTCAAACAGTCCGGCGGCTACATAAATGTGTATAGCGAACTGAATCGCGGCACCTGTTTCAAGATTTACCTGCCACGCACAAGAAAGATAACGGGTGATACTCAGGCCTTGGGTATACCCGGCAGTCTTCTAAAGCCTAAACATCGCGGACGCATCCTGATTGTCGAAGACAACGATAGTGTGCGCCAAGTGGTGATGCAGCAGATTACCAGCATGGGGCACCAGATTGTGGTGGCGCAGAGTGGGGCGGAGGCGTTGCAGATTCTGGAACGGGAAGGGGGAATTGATGCAGTATTCTCGGATGTGGTCATGCCGGGAGAAGTAAACGGTATCGTACTCGCCGACCGGATCATGAATGCCTGGCCAAGCATAAAAGTTCTGCTGACTTCGGGATTTCCTGAGGCTGCACTGAGCCGCTCAAATCCCGGCCTAAGGGCACGTATTCTGAACAAGCCCTACCGCATTTCAGACCTCGAAGCCGAACTCAACAAGCTCCTGAGCACGTGAAGTCATGTCCCGTGGTAATGTACTGATACTTGATGACGATTTGGAGATTGGCAATTTCCTCAGCAGGGTTGCCCGGGCAGGTGGATTCGATCCAATGGCGACTGCCGATATTTTGACATTCCGGCAAAGCTATGGGGATCGGGTCCCGTCGCATATTTTTCTTGATCTGCAGATGCCTGGAGTTGATGGCATTGAGGTTTTGCGTTGGCTGGCCGAACAAAAAGCTCATGCCGACGTCATCATTATGAGCGGGTTCGATCAGAAAGTGATTGAAGCGGCGCGCCGGCTGGGCATAGAGCGTGGCCTGAAGATAGTCAGTACGATGCAAAAGCCATTCCGAGTAGAAGATGTACTCTCTGTGCTCGGCGCTGTGGAGCGGTCAGGCGCGAATGCGCCAATCGATGCGGCGACCATTGATGTTGCCCTCCAGTCTGGGCAATTCTGTCTGGTCTATCAGCCGAAGATACGGTTGGGGAAACCCACAGCGGCAAATCTATCTTATGGTCATATGGTTGGATTCGAGGCGCTGCTAAGGTGGCGTCACCCTGAGCGAGGCTTGCTTGCTCCGGATAAGTTCCTGGATATTGCCGAGAAACATGGGTTGATGAACCGGCTAACCGATACGGTGCTGGACATGGCTCTGCTCCAGCAGCAGGAATGGGCGGGAAGCGAGTTGAAAACTACAGTCGCAGTGAATATTTCTGCGCAGAATCTGGGCGATGCCTCTTTCGCCGATAGGCTCAAAGCGAAATGTGATGTTGTGGGGGTTCTCCCGGAATCTATTGCTCTGGAGTTGACTGAAACTACCGCCATGAGTGATCCAATCACTGCAATGGATATACTCACGCGGATTCGGATCAAGGGATTTCATCTGTCGATCGATGATTTCGGAACGGGTTACTCCTCTCTTGTGCAATTACATATGCTACCTTTCTCCGAACTGAAGATAGATCGGGCCTTTGTGCGTGAATGTGATCATTCACGACAATCGCGTGTGATCGCCAAGACCATAATAGATCTGGCGCACAACCTTGACCTGACTTGTGTTGCTGAGGGAGTTGAGACTGAAGCTCAGCTCGCAGTATTGCGTGAGTTGGGGTGCGATATGGTGCAGGGATATCTAGTCTCGAAGCCTCTGCAAGCCGATGATGCCACGCGTTGGTTGAGCGAAGCATCTGAAAGAGGCGATACCGATTGAGGTGTGGTTGAAATCCGTATTTCCCCTATAAATGCCAACCAACGCCATGGCCTCGTTACCGTCCAGGCACTACTGCCAGCTTGACTGTCAATCGTCATATCCGATGTCGGATTCTCTATATTCTTTCGCACAAGCAGGCATAATCATTTTATTCATGCCTAGCGGAGTCGCCTGCAATGCCTTCGGTAAAAGAATTCATTCTGCTTCACGATGCCATGGCGCGCATACCGGAGAACTTCCGTGCCGCCTGGCTTGGGGAGGAAGGCGCGCAACTGACGCATGCCTTTGCGCATCGCCGCAATCTTGTAGGCAATCCGATTGATGGATTTGCAGCTGGTGCTTATGCAGGCGTGGCGGAGTATTGGCGCAGTGATGCCGCATCTCGTCTGGGGGCGTGTTCGCTGAGTCGGATCCCAGGGGTTTCCACAGCGGAGTCAGTTCATTTCCTGGCTGAGGAATTCATCATCAAGGAAGGCCGTGGCGCGGTGAAGTTCATGTCCATCCTGCGCCGCAAGCCCGGCATCAGCCCGGCGGAGTTCAGCGTGGCTTGGCGCATGCACCATCCTCTGGTAGTGCGCTCGGTGCCGGAAATTTGGGGCCGCTTCCGCGGTTACCGCCAGAATCATGTGCTACCTGGGCAGTGCAGACATATGGATGGCCGCGAAATGGCACGGCCCATCGACGGCATCGTAGAAATCTGGTTCGACAGCATCGAGGAATTACAGGCGACGATGATGTCGGAACGTTACCGGGAAATCATCCGGCCGGACGAGGAGACCTTTGTCGATTTGCCGAATACGCGGCTTTTTGTCACCGAAGAGGTGGTGGTGGCGGAGTGATCCGCCTCAATTGTCCGGCGTGAAAGCATTCTCGAAGGCAATGGCAGCCACCGGCTTGCGCAAGGTGGGGCTATCCTTGCTGCGCAGTGGCTCGGGCAGCAAGGCCCGGTCGCCCGGTTGACCCACGGCTATCATCATCTGTACGGCGTAGGGCTCACGGATATTGAAGCTCTCCACGGCGCGCACATAATCGAAATCCTGCATGCCGCGCACGGCCAGGCCCAGGGCATGGCCCTGCAAGGCCAGATTCTGCCATGAAGCGCCAGCATTCAGCGCATGGGAGCGATCGTGCTTTTCATTATGCTCGAATTGCGTCCGTGCCACCAGGATCATCAACACAGCAGCATTCGTACACCATAGCTTATTGATCGGATCCAGCAGGTCGAACATCGCATTCCAGGCAGCACTGCCTTTATGCGCATAGATATAGCGCCATGGCTGGCCGTTATAGGAAGAGGGCGCCCAACGCGCCGCCTCAAACAGGCTCATCAATTCCGCTTCGCTCACCGCCGCACCGGACATCGCGCGTTGCGACCAGCGTCCGATGATCGCCGGCATCACCGGATACTCTGCCGCTCTTTCCGCCATGCCGCCTCACCATAGGTATCGTTTCAACGTCTGAATTTAATACTATACTTTTATACAATAAGAGTATAGTTTTCGGACCAGGACGATAAATTATTCTTAGGAGGATGATCGTGCTGAATACCCCGTCCCGTGGTCTCATCATCCAGCGTGAAGAGGCGCAAAGCTGGTGGCAGCCGGCCCCGTCGCATGGCTGCATGAACACCATTCTCACGCCCGAGAATTGTCCGTCTAACACCTTCACGGTGGCGACGCAGTATATCGATGAAGGCTGCGTTATCCGGCATCATGCCCACGACGCTGCCGAGGAAATCCTTTTCCTCTACGAGGGGGAAGGCACCTTGCATCTGAATGGCCAGGATTTCGAGGTTGGCCCGGGTGCCACCTGCCTGGTCGGGCGTTATACGCTGCATGCGCTGCTGAACAAGTCGCCAGGCACCATGAAGGTGCTGGCCGTGCTGTTCCCCCCCTGCGCTGAGATTACTTGGCGCGGCATGGGCCGGCCGCGTGTCTGGGGTGAACCGCCGCCGCCGCGCTATGGCCGCGAGCAGATACCGGACATGAAGGACCTGCTGGTGCAGGGCCGCTTCGCCGATCCGGCGCGCATCACCAGCGCCAAGCCGGAGGAACGGGGTGCGGCGATCTGCATGCAGCCGGATGAAGGCGTGTCCTACTGGCAGCCGCAACCGACCGGTGGCTTCGTTACCTGGAAGCTGTGGCATGACACCATGACCAGTAACATGTTTGCCATGGGCACCCAGAGCATCCCACCGGGTGGTGTGATGCCGGCACGTTCCTTTGGCCGTGCAGAAGGCGTGTTCTTCGTCTATCGCGGCGAGGGTATTGCCACGGTGGATGGTGAAACCCGCCCCATCGGGCCGGAGACCACGGTCTATGCCGGGCGCAATGCCGTGCATTCGCTGGCCAATACCGGCAAGGAGCCGTTGGAATTCGTGTGGATTAACACGCCGCCGGGGCCGGAGCAGACCACCCGCCTGCTTGGCAAGCCGCGCCGGCATGGCGAGGCAGCGCCGGCGCCCTTCGAGCATGAAGCCGGCTGGGAGAGGGCCTGGGCCTGGGCCGGCCAGACACCTGGCTGAAACAGGTGTGAATAAACCAAAAGAGGGCCGCGATCCCCATCGCGGCCCTTTTCGTTGCCCAGCGCCATAGCGCCGGAATATTTCAAGCCACAGAGCCGCCGAGATAGGCATCACTCACCTTGGGGTCTCGCGCCAGAGCTGCGGCCTCACCAGACATCACGATCTGGCCGTTCTCCAGCACGTAGGCACGGTTGGCAACGCCCAGTGCCATGGCGGCATTCTGCTCCACCAGCAGGATGGTGGTGCCGGCCTGGTTGATGTCTCGGATGATCGAGAAGATCACTTTCACCAGTTTTGGTGCCAGGCCCATCGAAGGCTCATCCAGCAGCAGGATGCGCGGTTTGGCCATCATGGCGCGGCCCATGGCCAGCATCTGCTGTTCGCCGCCGGAAAGGGTGTCGGCCATCTGGTGGCGGCGCTCATGCAGCACGGGGAAGCGTTCGAAGATTTGCGCCTTCTCTCGCTCAAGATCAGCTTCCTTGGCGCGCGAATAAGCGCCCATTTCCAGATTCTCGTCGATAGTCATCTCACGGAACACGCGACGGCCTTCCGGCACATGCGAGACGCCGGCGCGTACCACGTCGCTGGGGGCGGCACGGCTGAGCGATTTGCCCTCCAGCACGATTTCGCCGCTGGCCGGCAGTAGACGTGAAATAGCCTTGAGTAGAGAGGTCTTGCCGGCACCGTTCGCGCCAATCAGAGCGACGACCTCGCCGCTATTCACGGACAGAGATACATCGCGCAAAGCCGGGATGCGACCATAGGAAACGGAGAGGGATTTGATATCGAGCAGGCTCATGCCGCATCCTCCTCGCCGAGATAAGCTTGCAGCACGCGGGGATTGCTGCGGATCTCAGCCGGCTTGCCCTCTGCGATCTTCACGCCATGATCCATCACGATAATACGATCGGATACACCCATCACCAATTTCATGTTGTGCTCGATCAGGAAGATGGTGATGCCGCGTTGCCGCACCCGTTCGATGGTTTCCATCATGACGCCGACTTCCGTCGGGGTCATGCCGGCGGTCGGTTCATCCAGCAGGATCAACGAGGCATCGGTTGCCAGCGCGCGCGCCATTTCCAGCCGCCGCTGTTCACCATAGGAAAGCGCCGAAGCGAGATAATTCGCCTTGTCCGCCAGGCCCAGCAGCTCAAGCAACGCAGTGATGCGTTCGCTTTCCTCGCGCTCGCGCCGCAAGGTAGCGGGCAGGCGGAAAATGGCACCCAGCGCCGAGACCGGAGAATGGCACTGGCAGGCAACGCGCATGTTATGCGTCACCGTCATATCCTGGAATAACTCAATATTCTGGAAGGTGCGGCCGATGCCGAGCCGGGCAATGGCATGCGGCGGCAGGCCGTTGATTTCCTGGCCCTTGAACAGGATGCTGCCGGTATCAGCCGCATAGAAGCCGGTGATCATGTTGAAGGCCGAGGTCTTGCCGGCGCCATTCGGCCCTATCATCGACACGATCTCGCCGGCCTGCAGCTCGAAGCTGGCATCGGATACGGCCTTGAGGCCGGCGAAGCTTTTGGCCAGATTGCTTACTTTCAACATGGCATCAGCTCCGGCGCCAGAACAGGGCCGCGGTGCCCACCAGGCCGCGCGGCACGAAGATCATCAGCACCATCAGCAACAAGCCGTAGATCAGCATGTTGTAGTCTTTCAGCATGGTGAGGGTTTCGCGCAGATAGACCACGATCACGGCGCCGACCAGCGGGCCGGTAAGCGTGCCCATTCCACCAATCACGGTCATGATCAGCAGGTTGATCGATTCCCCGAGGCCAAAAGCATCCGGCGCGATATAGCGATTGAGGTGGGCGTAGAGCGAACCGCCGATGCCGGCAAAAGTGGTGGAGATGGCAAAGGCAAGTACTTTGGTGCGCTGCAGGTCGATGCCCATGGCGGCGGTGGCCTTGGGGCTGTCCCGCACCGCTACGAAGCGTGAGCCGAAATGCGAGCGGACCAGATTCCAGTAAACCAGGAAGGCCAGGGCACCGATCACCAGCACCAGATAGTATTTCGCCGTCGGGGTATTGAAGCTGTAGCCGAACAGGGCGGGATGCGGGATGCGCGAGATGCCGGTGGGGCCGCGCGTTACCACTTCCCAGTTCACCAGGGTCATCTTCACGATCTCGCCGAAGCCGATGGTGGCCATGCCGAGATAGGAGCCTTCCAGCTTCAGTGAAGGCGTGCCGACGATGTAGCCGAGAATGAAGGCGACGATGCCCGCGAAAAGCAGGCCGATCCAGAAGGGCAGGCCGAGATCGATGGTGGTGAGGGCCGAGACATAGGCGCCTACAGCGAAATAGGCCGCATGACCCAGCGAAATCTGGCCGGCATAGCCGAAAACCAGGTTCAGCCCCATGGCCACGATGGCGTAGATGCCGATCAGTGAGTAGATGTGCAGTGTATAGGGATTGGCACCGAAGACCGGCAGTAGCGCCAGGATTGCAATGGTGGCGGCGATGGCGAGGTAGGTTTTCATCTCACAGCCTCAGACGCGGCGTTGCACGGGCTTAAGCAGCAGGCCGGAGGGCTTGTACTGCAGGAACAGGAGCAGCAGCGCGAAGGCGACCACATCCTTGTAGACCGAGGAGATCAACGCGATCACCAGACTCTCCGCCAGGCCGAGCAGCAGGCCGCCGAGCAAAGCCCCGCGCATCGAGCCGAGACCGCCGATTACCGCAGCGGTAAAGCCCTTCAAGGCATAGCCGGCGCCCATGGTGGGATAAGCGAAGGAAATCGCGCCAATCAGCAGGCCGCCGACCGCGCCGACGCCGGCGGAAAGGCCGAAGGTCCAGGAATCGGCGGCAGCCAGGCGCACGCCCATCAGGGCGGCGGTTTCACGGTCCTGGGCTGCGGCACGCAGTCCCTTACCGATCCAGCTGCTTTGCAGGAAGAAATTCAGGGCCGCCATCAGGGCGATGGCTACGGCGGTGATCCAGAGATACTCAGTAGGGATCAGCGCGCCGAAAACGGAAAGCGGCTGCTGGTCGAACACCTTGGGGAAGGGCAGGGCCTGCGCACCCCAGACCAGCATGGCGCCGTTCTGCAGGAAGATGCCGGTGCCGATGGTGGAGCAGATGATCAGGATATGCAGGCGTGCCGGATGATTGACATTCGCCTTGAACACCGGGCGATAGGCAACTTTCTCGAATATCACGCCGATGATCGAAACCGCTGCGGCGGTAAGGGGGATGGCGGCCCAGAAGGGCAGACCAAGCGTCACGGTGAAGCCGATGCCGACATAGGCACCCAGCATGAACAATTCACCAGTGGCGAAGTTGATCTGATTCAGGGCTCGCACGGTCAGGCTGAAGGCCAGCGCCACCAGGGCGTAGACGCTGCCGACGGCCAGACCGCTGACGACTTGTTGTAGAAGTGCACCAAGCATCGCCATCCCCTACCCGACTGGATTACTGCGACACCGCTTCGGCGACACCCTGCTTGATCTGCAGGATGATCGCCCCCTGGCCGAGTTCGCCATCCGGCGCACCGGTCTTCATGCCGGTGACGCCGGGGAAGTTCTTCAACGACTTCAGTTCGGCCACCACCTTCTCGCGGTCGGTGCCTACCTTCTCGATTGCCGCCAGCAGCATGTTGATGCTGTCATAGCCCAGGCCGGCCACCGGGTTCGGGTCGGTCTGGTAGGCTTTCTTCCACTTGGCGATGAATTCCTTGGTCTGCGGCGCACTATCGGCGTTGGAATAGTAGCTCACCACGGTGACGCCCTCGGCGGCCGAGCCGGCGAGTTCGAGGAAATTGCCCTGCAGCACACCGGAGCTGGCGTAGATCGGCAGGCCGAGGCCCAGCTTCTGTGCGGCCGAGACGATCTTGGCGCCTTCGACATAGAAGCCCCAGAGGATCAGGCTGTCAGCACCGGAAGCCTTGATCTTGTTGATCTGCGAGGCGAAATCCTTGTCTTCGTTATTGAAGGCTTCAGTGATCACCGGCTTCATGTTCAGTTTGGTCAGTGCGGCAGTGGCCGAGGCGAGGCCGCCCTTGCCGTAGTCGGAACTGTCGGAAAGGATGGCGATCTTGGCGGCACCCTTCTTCTTCACGGCATATTCGACCAGCGCCGCGGCCAGAATGGAATCGGTCGGGGTCACGCGCAGCACATAGGGGTTGCCCATCTGCGTCACCTTCGGCGCCACGCCGAGCACCAGATGCGGCACCTTGGCTTCCATGGTCACTTCCAGGGCGGAAAGCGCGGTGGGGCTGTTCGGCGTACCGATCACGGCGAACACGTCATTCTGGAATACCAGGCGGCGCGCGGCATTGGCGGCCACGGTCGGCTGCAACTGGTCATCCTCGATGAAAAGCTGAATCTTGCGGCCCTTGATGCCGCCTTTGGCGTTCACCTCGTCCACCACCATCTTGATCGCATCGCGCTGCGACTGACCAGGCTGGCTGGCAGAGCCAGTAAGGGCACTGAGAGAGCCGATCTTGATGTCCTGGGCCAGAGCCGATTGTGCAGCCAGGGCAAGGACCGAACAGGTAAGGGCGAGGGCAATGGTATGCTTCATGGACATCTGCTTCTCCTTGTGATTGCGCAATGGGGCGAGAGAAATCGACTGGTTAATCAAGGAAATCAGGCTCAGGCGTCTTTTTGTGCCGCCACCACCATGATCTCGATACGGGCATGAGGGCGCGCCAGTTTGGCTTCAACGCAGGCGCGCGCAGGTGCTTCGCCGGCCGGCAGCCAGGCATCCCACACACGGTTCATTTCGTCGTAGTAGCGCATGTCGCTGACCCAGAACTGCGCTGAGAGCAGGCGGTCCCGGCCGGAGCCGGCCTGGGTCAATAGGTCATCGATGGTGGCAAGTATCTGCTGCGTCTCATCCGTGATGGTCGCGCAGGGTGCTTCGGCCACGATACCGGCCAGATGCACCATGCCGGCATAAACCACGGCCTTGCTCATGCGAGCACTGGTATTGATCCGCTTTATCTTCATGTCCCCCGCCAGCTCATCTTTACGATGACCCTGTCATGGGTATGAAATTATACTATTGAAAAATTATAGTCTACATTTTTCTATCCATGGCGATGAAAGTTTGATTCTAGTAGGATCGGGTTTCTCGCCGATTCTAGCCGGGATACAGAAAAGCCATGAATACAGCCCGCAAAAAGCGCAAAATTGAGAAGCGCCGCCAGGAAATTCTCACCACGGCGAAACAGCTTTTTCTCAATAGCTCCTATCTCGACGTCACGATGGACGAGATTGCGGAAGCCGCCGACATGTCGAAGGCGACGATCTACAGCTATTTTGAAAATAAGCTGGAAATATACTCGGCAATCACACTGGCCGATGCCGAGGCACTGGTAGTATCGCTGCAGACTTCGGTGAGCGAGCGCTCCAGCACTCGCGAGAATCTCGGTGCTTTGGCCCGAGCCTACATCACCTTCTTCTTCAATCACCCAGAATATTTCGAGAAGCTGTCGTGGTTCTATTTCCCAGGCCGTGAAAAGCATTTGTCCCGGGCGCAGATACAGGCGGTGGGCGAGAAATTCGAAGCTGCCCGCGATGTAATCGCAAAATGCCTCAATCAAGGCATCAAGCGCGGTGAATTACGCGCCATGGACGTGAAGACGGCGGCCGTTACCATCTATTCGCAGTGGCTGGGATTGGTGTATCTCGCGATCGCAGGAGGCAATACCAAACGCAAGGTGTTCCTGGATATAGAAAAAGCCATCGAATTCGCCGGCGACATGCAGATTGCCGGCTTGATGAAGCGAGCCTGAACCATGGCATTGTGGCAAGGTTTGAGCGACGAGCAGATCGAGCTGGAATACAACCCGCGTCACGCCGTGCCGGATTTTCAACGTCATTTCGAATGGCGTGAAGTGGAAAGCCGGCGCTATCGCGAAAGCCATGGCGCGCCGCAGAGTTTCACCTATGGGCCGGGTGAGCGGCAGGCGGTGGATTTCTTCCCCCATCCTGGCAGCCGCACCACATTCTGCTTCATTCATGGCGGTGCCTGGCGGGCCGGCAGCCGCGCCAATTTCCATTATATGGCGCCGGCCATGCGGGCGCTGGGGCTATCCTTCGCCAGTATCGGCTATCCTTTGGCCCCGCAGGCCACCATGCGCGAAATGGCGCTGGCGGTTGCCGATGCCTTTGCCTTGCTGACCCGCAAGGTATCAGGCGACATCATTCTTTCGGGCCATTCCGCCGGTGCGCAGCTTGCCAGCCTGCTGTTGCTGTCGCATCCGGCAGCGGATCGCGTCACAGGCGCTCTGCTGCTCAGCGGCCTCTATGACTTGAGCGCCGTGGCTCGCACCACGATCAATGATGATGTGAAACTCAGTGATGATGAGATCGCGGAATTCACACCCTTTGGTGCCTCAAAAGGCTGGGCGGCGCCAACGCGTGCCGTTGTTGGGGGCCTGGAAACCGAAGCCTTCAAGGAAGAGTCAAATCGTATCCTTGCTCTCGCACCGGCTTCCGCCAGCCATTATGTGGCATTAGCCAACGAGAATCATTTCTCCATTGTGCGGCAATTCGCTGATGTCGCCTCGCCGCTCAATGCAGAATTGCAGGCTTTAGCTGCCGGCTGAAGCAGCGAAAATACGCTGGTACAGATGGCGTTCCATGGCGGTGAAGCGCGAGACCCAGAATTGCGTGCTTTCGGAAGCCGCGCGCCATTTCTTGTAGGTCTCGCTTTCCACTGCCTCCGGGTTGGCCAGCCGGTATAGCGCGAGATAGCGGATGCCGGGGCCGATCTGGCGGAAACGCTCGGCGGAAATGAAGCCCGGCAGCTGCATCAGCTCGGGAATATGGACATCATTGTACCAGGCATTGTAGGCCGCCTCGTGTTCATCGGCCACGTCGGTCATCATCAGCAGCAGGGCCTGATCTGGCATTGTTTTTTCTCGCATCATTTCCTCACATCACCACATGCAGATCGCGGGGCACGCCCGCAGTCAGATTCTCGGCGCCATCCGCCGTGACCAGTACGCATTCTTCCAGGAAAGCGCCCTGTACCCGGAATTGCGGCACATCATAGGCCGGGATCTCAATGGCCAGGGCCATGCCCTCGCGCAGCACCACGTCGCTGCCTTCATTGATCATCGGATATTCGTAATTCTCCAGTCCGATGCCATGGCCGAAGACGCGCCAGGCTATCGCTTCGGTAGCGGCGCCCTCGCGCATCGCGGCAGCCGCCGCCGCGTAGATATTGCCCAGAGTGGCGCCGGGCTTGATCACGGCAAGAGCCGCATCAATACCGCGCCGGCTTTGGGCATAAAGCCGTGCCTGCAGGTCGCTCACCGGACCGATATTGGCGAAGCGGTGAATATCGATATGGTAGCCATTCAGCACCGGACCACCGGCCAGCATCATCTGCTCGCCCTTCTGCACGCGCCGCGCCGTCGGCGGTCCACAGAACACCGCATAGCGGTCTGGGCCGGAGCGCACCATGATCTGGCCGCCATTGGGGCCGGCATCGGCACCGGCGGCGATCATTGCGCCCCACATGGCGCGGGCGACTTCCTGTTCGTTGATGCCTGGGGCGATCATCGTCAGGCCGGCACGGAAACCCAGGGCCGTGATGGCGCCGAGGCGGCGATATTGTGTCTGTTCCCAGGCCGTCTTGATGATGCGGCAATCCCAGAGCTGGGCGGAGATATCCGCCAGCCGCGCCGCGCCGATACCCTGTTCAATGGCGCTGAGCTCTGCCGCATCGGCGGCGCGGTGCAAGCCCATGGAGCCTTCGATGCCGATGCTGCCGCGCGGCCCGGCGAGCCGCAGCAGCATGGCGATTCCGGCAGCAGGGCTATCCACCGTGGTCACTTCACCCCAGGCGGATTCGCGCATCAGGTTCGCCAGCCCCGGCATGCCGATAAGCTGGGCTTCACCGGCTACTGGCAGGTAGGCGGCAACAAATGCCATGTTCGGCGCAATGATGCTGGGGCGGAAGCCGGTGAGCCAGGCAACATTGGCGCGGTTGAACAGAAGCGCCCCCTGCAGGCCGGTCTCGCTCAGATGGTGCTGTAGCCGGGAGCGCCGTTCGAGATAATCGGATTCCGGAATTGCCGGATAAAGCCGCTGCACGGCCATGAGACATACCCCTGAATAATACTATTATTTTATAATAGTATTATTTCCATACTTAATAATCAACGGGGTATTGATATATCGCTCGGGCAGGGATGTGGCTTGCTGGCTAAGTTGCTTCGGCAATCGAGTGCGGAGTTATGGGTCTGTGCCGGCGGCGCTCGGCGGTTCACTGCAATAGTGAGCGCCTGTAGAGGGTCAGTTGATCACGCCCTTGCGCAGCAGGAAGCAGCCATAGGGACGGCTATCGCCAACCTGAACGACACCGAAGGACTGTTCTCCAGCGCGATAGAAGGCTTCGCGTTCCAGATTCGCCAGCTTGGAGCCGCGTCCAATCTTGGCCGTGATCAATCGTTGCACTTCCCGCTGCACCTCGGGCTGTGCCATGCGCTTATCCACTGGCGCCATGGTGCGGATCGGATCCGGCTCGAAATCATCTATCGGCAGCAAGGTGAGGATCGCTTTCAGGGCCTGCGGCAGCAGAATGCCCGGCATGCGGATCAAGCGACCGGAAACAGTGGCGCGCGCGATGCGTTCGGCTGGATGGTTATCGTCAACGACCGCCAGATCGTCGCCATGGCCCATCGCCGCCAGCATCCAGAGCAGATCGGCGCCGAGAAGCGGATCTATGGTCTTCAGCATACGCGTCGTCCCCGTTGCGAGAGGTAGAGCCTGACGGCATTGCCGCCGAATATGTCCGCCTGCGCTTCAAGTGGCAGTGGCGCCAACAGGGACTGGCAAAGCGCGAACCAGTCGGCATAGCTTCCTGCCAGCTCCAGCACGGGCCAATCACTGCCCCAAAGCAGCCGCGTGGCGCCAAAGCAATCCAGCAGATGCTGCATCGCGGGTAGTATCTCTTCCGGCTGCCAGTTGTTGCCTGCTTCGGTGACCAGGCCGGACAGCTTGCAATGCATCTGCGGCAAAGCAGCAAGGTCCGCGATATCTTTGCGCCAAGTGTTTAGATCGGTTCCTGGCCGGAGGTCGGGCTTGGCGCCGTGGTCGATCACCATGCACAGACCGGGATGACGATCCGTCAATTGCAGCAGACGCGGCAGGTGCAGCGGCTTGATCAGGGCATCGAATACCAGGCCATGTTGCTGCATGGCTGTGAAGGCAGCGTCAAGATTGGGGCGCAGCAGCCAGTCAGGATCCGGGATGTCCTGCACCATCGGGCGCAGGCCCACCAGCAGTGGATCAGATGCAAGGCGTGCGATGTGGGCGGCAGCGTCCGCGGCTTCGAAATCGCACCAGCCGATCACCCCGACCACGCTCTCATTATGCTTGGCAATATCGAGCAGAAACAAAGTTTCGGCTTCAGTCGGCGCGGCCTGCACCAGAATACTGGCGGCAATGCCCTGGGCCCTGCGCAACGGTGCGAGGTCGGCCGGGCCAAAGTCACGATGGATCGGAGCGAGGTCCGGCGTCAGCCAGCCATAATCGCCACGGGCCAGTTGCCAGAAATGCTGATGCGCGTCGATACGTGGTGCAAAGGCAGTCATGCCGGCACCGGCGCTGCCGGATCGAGCAGCCCTTCGTTGCGCAGATCATCCCACAAGGCCGCCGGTATCGGCTGCAAGACAGCCGCGAGATTGCGCTTCACCTCAAGCGGTGAAGTGGCGCCGAGAACAACGCTGGAGACAGCCGGATGCGCCTGAGCGAATTGCAGGGCGGCAGCCGCGAGTGCGACACCATGGGTCGTGCATATCGTCGAGATGCGGCTTACCTTGTTGAGGATCGCAGGCGGTGCCGGGGCGTAGTTATAGCGCGCATCCGGTCGCGGGCCAGTGGCGAGGATACCGGAGTTGAACACGCCGCCCAGCATCACGCCAATGCCCTTGCGCTGGGCTAGTGGCAGAAAGGAAGCGAGCGCCGGCTGCTCCAGTAGTGAGTAGCGGCCAGCCAGCATCATGGTATCGAAATCGCCCGCCCTGGCGAAACGCTCGCACATCTCGGCTTCATTCACGCCGATGCCGATGGCGCGGATGGTGCCGCTTTGGCGCAGGCCGTCCAACGCCCGGTAACTGCCTTCCATGGCTTCGCGAAAACGCTGGTCGATTGCATCGGCGCCATGGGTCCAGATGTCCACGTCATGAATCAGCAGGATGTCGATATGATCAAGGCCCAACCGCAGCAGCGACTGTTCGATGGCGCGCATCGTGCCATCGTAGGAATAATCAATCACGGCACCCTGCTGCAGCCCGCCGAAATAGCCGGAACCATCGCCGCGTGGCCGCGCCGGGTCCATCCAGCGGCCAACTTTGGTGGACAGGATGAAACTGTTGCGCGGCAGGCCGCGCAAGGCGGCGCCGCAGCGCTGCTCGGCCAGGCCATGGCCATAAAGCGGGGCGGTATCGAACAGGGTGATGCCGGCATCATGGGCGGCGCGGACGGTGGCAATGGCTTCGGCATCATCGAGATGGGCATAGAGGTCGCCGATTGGCGCCGCGCCAAAGCCGATGCTGCTGACGGACAGGCCGCTGCGGCCCAATGGCCGGCTGGCGAGCCGGCTTGTCGTATCCGGTGTGGCATGAAGAGCAGGGATCATTGCCGCAGCCATTCGAGCATGAATGCGGTGACGGCAGCCGGTTTTTCCAATGTGGCGCAATGGCCGCAATCCGGCAGCAGATGCAGCGCCGCATGCGGGATGGCGGCAGCCAGTTCATGGGCGCAATCCGGCGGTGTGATCTGGTCATCCTCGCCGCAAATTACCAGTGTGGGGCAGGCTATTCCCGGGAGTGCCGGGCGGGCATCGGGGCGGGTGATCGCCGCCTGCATCTGTCGCTCGATGACAGCGAGGCCGATGGCTTCTGCCATGCCAGCCATGATGTCGCCGAGTGCCGGATCTTTATGGTGTGCGGCATGGAAATCACGGTCCAGTCCGGCCCGCGCCATCGCGCCAACGCCGTCCTTGCGGGCTTGGGCCAGGGCAGCATGACGGCCAGGTGTGGCATTCGGATGTTCTGGGCGTGCCGAGGTGGAAAGCAACGCCAGGCGCTGTATCCGTTCCGGGGCTTGGCGCACCACGGCCAGCGCCACATAGCCGCCCATCGAGCAGCCGGCGAGAGCGAAGACGGGGGGCGCTGAAGCCAGCACCTGCGCCGCCATCTGTTCGATGCGATCGCTATCCAGTGCCGCAACGGGAATTTCTACAGGGCCTGTTGCCGATAGCGCGGCGGCCTGGGGCGCCCAAACACGGTGATCGGATTTCAGTCCGGGAAGCAGTATAATAGGTGCAAGCATGGAGACTCGCTGCTCAGTAATCCGTGCGGATGGATGCGGGGAGGTTTATCGAAACGTTTTGATAATATATCGACATTCGTCCCAACCAGTAATGTGCCAATCCCCAGGAATCCCGGATATATATGGGTTTGTTGGTTGTCAGTGGTTATCAAAACGTTTAGACTATTTCCTGAAGCGACTCAAGGCCCCGGTGATAGATTAAATGGCGAATATCCGTGACGTAGCCAAACATGCCGGGGTTTCCATCGCCACCGTGTCCACCGCCTTGAACGGCACCGGCCCGGTCAGCGAAAAGACCATGCGCCGCATCTGGGAAGCGGTCGAAGCGGTTGGCTATGCCCCGAATGGCATTGCCCGCAGCCTGCGCCTCGGGCGCAGCCGGTTGCTGGGTCTGATCGTCTCGGAAATCACCAACCCCTTCTTTGGCGCCCTGACCCTGGCCGTGGAAAAAGCGGCGCGAGCCCAGGGCTATGCCGTCATCGTCTGCAACAGCAACGAGGACGAGGCCCGCGAACTCGAATTGCTGGAATTGCTTAAAGTGCAGCGCGTGGCCGGTATCCTGGTCGCGCCTTCGGGCCAGGGCGTGAAATACCGCGACAGCCTCTCGCGCGATGCGGGCGCGCCGCTGATCACCATCGATCGGCAGATAGAAGGACTGGAGCGAGATTTCGTCGGTCTCGACAACCGCGCCGCTGGCCGCATGATTACCGATTATATCCTGCGGCTGGGTCATCGCCGGATTGCTTTCATCGGTGGCCGCATGGGGGTTTCCACCAGCGACCTGCGTTTCGAAGGCTTCTGCGATGCCTTGGCTGCTGCTGGATTGCAGGCTGATCCTGCACTCTGTCTGCGCGCAGATTTCCGTGGCGATGCCGCCTACACCGTGGCGCAACCATTGCTGGCCATGGCAGAGCGCCCCACGGCGATTGTCGCCGCCAACAACGTGATGGCCTTGGGTGCCTTGCAGGCTATCGGCGATCTTGGTTTCCGCTGCCCTCAGGATGTTTCCGTGGCCGGTATCGACGATTTCCCCTGGAGCACGGCTCTACGCCCACGCCTCACCACCGTGGCGCAACCGATCGAGGAAATTGGGCAGGCCGCCGTGGAAATGCTTCTGGATCAATTGACGGAGGGTAGCGCGCCAGCCGCTGCCGGGCGTAGCCGCATCTTCCAGCCAACCCTGATCGCGCGGGATTCCTGCGCCGCTGTCGGCTGAGTAGATCCATGCAAAGTGGACACCGCGCTATATGCGCCTGCACGCCGATGATCCGTTGGTTGTCGCCTTCGAAAGATACTTGCCGGCTACCAGAGCGAAAATGTCGCGGTAGAGAATTCTAGCCTTGGCAGATCGGTGTGGTGCTATAGGCTGCCAAGCCAAGTACAGAAAAATAAGGAAACGCCGTGAAATTGACGCAGCAAGAAACTCTGCCTCAGGCCGGTCGCGATGCAGCCCTGGCTGGCCGGGTCTGGTTGCCGGGAGTGGGGCCGGCCGTGGTGCGTATCGATGCCGGAGCGGTCATCGATATTTCGACCAGCTTTGCCACTATGCGCGACCTTTGCGAAACCCCTGATCCAGCCACTGCGCTGCGTGAGGCATCGGGCGCACCCATCGGCAAGCTGCAGGATATTCTCGATGCCAGTATCTCGGCGCGTGGTGATCAGGCGCAGTTGCATCTGCTGGCACCAGTGGACCTGCAGGCGGTGAAGGCCTGCGGCGTAACCTTTGTGGTCTCGCTGATCGAACGTGTGATCGAGGAACAGGCGCGTGGCAATCCGGCAGCTGCGGTGGCAATCCGACAGGAAATACTTGCCACCATCGGCTCCGATCTGCATGGCCTGCGGCCCGGCTCGGAGCAGGCGATGGCGCTGAAGGCGCTGCTGATCGAGCGCAAGCTGTGGTCGCAGTATCTCGAAGTCGGCATCGGCCCGGATGCCGAGGTGTTCACCAAGGCGCCGGTGCTGTCTTCGGTTGGCCATGGCGCCGAGGCTGGCCTGCACCCGAAATCGACCTGGAACAACCCCGAGCCGGAAGTGGTGCTGATTGTCAGCAGCGCAGGTGCCGTAGTTGGCGCCGCGCTTGGCAATGATGTGAACCTGCGCGATGTCGAAGGCCGCTCGGCCCTGCTGCTCGGCAAGGCCAAGGATAACAACGCCAGTTGCTCCATTGGTCCGTTCATCCGCTTCTTCGATGGCGGTTTCTCGCTGGATAGCGTGCGACGGATGACTGTGACGCTACGGATCGAAGGGCCGGATGGCTTCCGTCTCGATGGACGCTCCGACATGGCGCAGATTGGTCGCGATCCACTCGATCTGGTGCAGCAGACCATCAATGCCAACCACCAGTACCCGGATGGCTTTGCGCTGTTCCTCGGCACCATGTTCGCGCCGACCCAGGATCGCGACAAGCCGGGTGCCGGGTTCACCCACAAGGTGGGTGATGTGGTGACCATCGCGGCCCCGGAATTGGGCGCGCTGACTAATGTGATGGCGACATCGGACAAGGCCGCGCCGTGGCGCTTCGGCATTGCCGATCTGATGCGCAATCTGGCAAGGCGGCAGCTGCTTTAAGCAGCCGCCGATCTGGCTTCAGATATGCACGCCGGCCCAGTCCGGCGCCGCGATCCGCTTCAGTGTTGACCAGAGGCCGATTTCCTTGCGGCCACCGCCGCCGATGCCGGCGCCCCAGGCATGCACATTGTTGGATTCCAGCAGGCAGATGCCTTTGGCGCCGCCACGTTTCGCGCCATCGGCCAGGGCCTCGATCCATACCGCGGCCTCATGTGCCGGGCGGGCATGCATGTCGAACACGAACATGCCGATGGTCAGGTCGCCATGACCCTGCATGCGCTCGCGTGCATCCAGTGCCTCGCGCCAGACGCGCGGGGCGTCGATATCGAAGAGGTCCCAGTTATCCATGAACAGGACCACATCATCCACCAGACCGAGGCGGGCCCATTCGGCCCAATCGACGAAAGAGCCACGCCGTGAATCGGTTGGGTAACGCTCCGCCTCCCACCAGGGCATCGGCAGCGCCATGGATTTCAGAGAACGCACGCGCACGCTCAGCTTCTTGCCTGCGCCATGTACCAGGGCAGCGGCCTCGCGCATGAAATCGGTGATCTGGCTTACGCGGAAATCCACCCAGACCGGATCGTCGTTGCGCAAGTTCATAGGATCGGCGCCATGGCGGTTGCGGAATGCCTCGCGCATCATCGGTTCGTAGCCATAGACCGATACGCCGCTGGGATCGACTTCCACGCTGGGCAGATGGCGGAATTCCCATTCTTGAGTTTCGCGGTAGAAATCCAGCATCACGAAATCTGGATCATAGGCGAGCTGTTCGCGGATCATCGCCAGCTTGTGAGCACGCACCGCGGGGTGGGCGAAGCTGAGTTTGCTGCGCCGTGCCTTGCCCTCCCGGGTCTGCGCCCAGCAATCGGGATTGGTGCGGGCCAGCCGGGAGACATCAAGCTGGAAATGCGATTCCTCGAATAGCGGGAACCAGGCGCCGATCTTGAGGCCGCGCTGGCGGCCTATATCGACGGCATCGCGCAGTGGGTCCCACTGCCGCAGATCATAGGCGCGCCGCGCCGAGCCTTCGTTGCCGGGGCGGTCAATGCCGGTGCCGTTTTCGCTGCCCCAGTAAACGTCTTCCAGTTTGGAATGATATTGCGCGCGGGCGCCGAACATGGTGCGCCAGGGTACGCGGGTGATGCCGGCCTGCTGCACCTGATCCAGGATGCGTTCCACCGAGGGGCGGCCCCAACTGCCCCAGGAATTGAACCAGTCGCCATGACTGACTGTGACGTCGACGCGCATGATGAATTTTCCTTCTAGAACTCAGCCTTTCACCGCGCCGGCGGTGATGCCCTGCACGAACCAGCGCTGGATCAGGGTGAACAGCAGCAGCACCGGCAGCGCGGTGAGCGCACCCAGCACCATGATTTCGCCCCAGGGGGCATGGGCGGATGTGGCCATTTCGCCGAGTGCGATGGGAATGGTTTTCATCTCACCGCGAGTCATGATCGCGCTGGAGAACAGGTATTCGCTCCAGGAGATGATGAAGGCAAGGATGCCGACAGACAGCACGCCGGGTGCGGCCAGGGGCAGGATGATCAACCGATAAACCTGCCACAGGCTGGCACCATCGACCACGGCGGCTTCATCCAGCTCACCGGGAATACCACGGAAGAAGGATTGCATCAGCCACAGGCAGAAAGGCAGCGTTAGAATGGTATGGGCCAGGATGGCGCCGGGATAGCTGTTGGTCAGGCCGAGATTGTCCAGAGCTACATACAACGGCAGGAAAATCATGATGGGCGGGATGATGTAGACGAACAATACACCGACAGTGATGGCATCGCGGCCCCAGAAGCGAAAGCGGGTGAGGCCATAGGCGGCCAGCGAACCAAGGAACATGTTCACAGCCGCTGTGCCAAGCGCCACGATCGCGCTGTTGGTGAACCAGCGCCAGGCTTCGGTTTTCTCGAATACTTCACGCAGCCAGAACAGGCTCGGTGTGGTGAACAGGCGTGGCGGCACCGCCAGCAGATCACCCGGTGCACGTAAGGCGGATAGCGCCATCCACAGAAGCGGGAAGCCGGCAACCAGCAGCAGGATGGCGCACCACAGCCAGAGCAGGATGCGCAATGCCAAGGGGGAATGAAGTTTCGCGGTCATGATGGTCTCAATGCGCCGACAGGCTGGCCTTGATGGCGCGGCGGAATACAAAAATCACGGCGCCAATGGCGGCACCCAGCATCAGTGCCAGCACGGCGGCGCGGCCAGGGCGGAAGAAGCCCATGGCTTCCTCGTAAATCCAGATCGGCCAGACATAGGTGCTGCCTGCCGGGCCGCCGCCGGTAAGCAGCCAGGGCAGGTCAAAGGAGGTGGCGGTCCAGATGCCGCGCAACACCACCAAGGCAATGGTTGCGCTGCTCAAGGAGGGCAAGGTGATGAAGCGGAATTGCTGCCAGTGATTGGCGCCATCCAGGCTGGCGGCTTCGTACAGCGAATGATCGATCTGCTGCAATGCGGCCCAGTAGATCAGCATGGCGAAGGGAAAGCCATGCCAGACATTGGCCATCACCACCAGCCAGATGGCGGCATCGGCGGAGCCGAGCGGCGAGGAATTGAGCGGAAACAGGCTAAGGCTTTGCAGCCAGAAAGTCAGGATGCCGGTACCGTCATTGAACATCCAGCGCCAGATCAGCGCGAGCGAGATGGCGGGGACGGCATAGGGCAGCAACAGCAGGCTGCGGAACAGGCGGCCGCCTCGCTGCAGGCGGTTCACTGCCAGGGCAGCCAGCAGGCCGATCAGCAATTGGCCGACGATGGAAGCGACAGTCCAGAGTAGCGTTGTGCCGCTGATCGCCTGAATCTTACCGCTATCAAGCACCTTGGCGTAATTGGTCAGGCCGACGAAGCGGCCGGTCTCGCCGATCAGCGAAGCATCGTAGAAACTATAGCGCACCGACTGAACCAGCGGCACAAGCAGGAAACCCGCGAGCAGCAGCAGCACCGGCAGCACCAGCATCCAGCCTTTCAGGGCCGCCCATTCCGCCTGGCCGAAGCGCAGGCGGGAGGGGCGTCGATTGGCGTTCTCGATCATGCTGGTGGCGGACGATGGCATACGGCTACTCGCGGGCGTGATGGTAATTGATCAGGGCTTCTCGAAGGATTGTTTCATGAAGCTGTCGAGTTCGTCGACAGCCTGCTGCACCGTCTGCCGGCCCAGGGCCACCTTCTGCATCGCTTCGTTGATCACGCTGGTGCTTTCCATGATCGAGGAAACCGGATTCAGACCGGCCTCCAGACCATAGCGGTACCAGCGGCTGATGACATCGCGGCGGATCACCTCGATTTCGGGGCCGAAGCGCTTCATGATCGGATCATTCTTGAAGGCTTCGGTGCTGTAAGCACTGTTGATCGCCGGCAGCGCGAAGATGGCGCGGCTATTCGCGCGCTTGGCGACTTCCTCGGATTGCATCAGGCAGGAAACCAGCTTCTTCGAAGCCGCCACTTCCTTATCCGGTGCCGCACCGATCATATGGAAGAAGCCGCCACCCAGGCTGGCCTTCGCCGCACCATCGCGGCCCGGCAGCGGAAACACGCCGAGCTTGTCCAGCAGTTCTGGGCGTTGCTGTTCGACAAACTTAACCACACCGCCCCATTCCGCACCGGCCGCGATCTGGCCGTTCATCAGTGCGGTGCGGATCTCGATCAGTGTCCAGTCGATGCTGGCCGGCGGCGAGAAACGCTTATGCATCTGCATCATGTAATCCAGTGCCGCTACGGCCTCGGCCTTGCGGGCGCCGAAGGCATAGCTGCCGGTCTTAGGGTCGGCCACGGTGATGCCCTGAGCATAGAGCGCGTCGAACAGCGATTGCTGCGCGGCGAAGAATTTTGCGCCCCACGGCACCGCAAAGCCGAATTGATCCGGCTTGCCGTCGCCATCCTTGTCCTTGGTCAGCTTCTCGGCCACCGCCTGTAGTTCAGCCCAGTTGGTCGGCAGCTTCTGGATGCCGGCTTCGGCGAACAGGTCCTTGCGATACCACACGGCATGATGCAGCGCCCAATCCGGCACCGCCCAGGTCTTGCCGCCGGCACTCACGGTATTGAGGAAGGCGGGAATGAAATCGGCCCGGCCATGGCCGTCGATCAGGTCATCCACCGGTGCCAGGCTGTTACGGCTCTGCAGAAAGGCGACTACGCTTTCCACCGTGTTGATCACGTTCGGCGGTTTGCGCTCGCGCAGGGCTGTGGCGAGGCGCGGATACATCACATCGAGGCCGATGCTTTCCGGCCGCACGCTGACACCGGGTTGCTGCGCCGCGCAGCTTTCGATCTGCTGCTTCAGGATCGTTTCGTGGGCTGGCGTGCTCGACTGGTACCAGAAGCTTAGCTGCTGCGCCTGGGCATTCCAGGCATGCAGGCCCAGCAGTGCCGCGGAGGCGGCGAACGTAGCCTTCAGCATGGCGCGGAACGCGCGCGGTTTTTTCGTCATGAATTCCTCCCGGGAAATCGAAACGTTTCGATATTTTCTCGCAATGCACACCGAAAACGTCACCGTGCATTGCAAAAAATATAGATAAGATCGGAAAAGCTTGTCAATCGAAACGTTTCGATATATTTGCCTGGTCCAGACAAACTGGAGGCGAAAGGGAGGGGCATGGCGTCGGTCAGCATCAGCAATCTCAGCAAGAATCTGGGCGGTAACGCCATTCTCAGGAATATCTCGCTTGAGGTCGAGGATGGTGCCTTCGTTGTTCTGGTCGGGCCATCCGGCTGCGGAAAATCCACCCTGCTGCGCACCATTGCCGGGCTGGAGGATGCCAGCCAGGGCGAAATCCATATCGGTGGCCAGGAGGTTACCATGGTGGCGCCGAAAGACCGCGATATCGCCATGGTATTCCAGAGCTATGCGCTCTATCCGCATATGACCGTGCGGGAAAACATGGGGTTTTCCCTGCGGCTGGCTGGAGAGTCGCCGGTCGCAATCGCTGCCGCAGTAGACCGGGTGGCCGATATCCTCGGGTTGCGCCCGCTGCTGGCGCGCAAACCCCGCGAACTCTCCGGTGGGCAACGCCAGCGCGTCGCCATGGGCCGTGCCATTGTGCGCAATCCCAAGGCTTTCCTATTCGATGAACCGTTGTCGAACCTGGACGCCAAACTGCGGGTAAAAATGCGTACCGAGATCAAGGCGCTGCACCAGCGGCTTCAGACCACCATGATCTATGTCACCCATGACCAGATCGAGGCGATGACTCTGGCCGATAAGATCGTAGTGATGCGCGATGGCCGCATTGAGCAGGCCGGCGCGCCGATCACGCTGTATGACTGCCCGGCCAATGTCTTCGTCGCTGGTTTCATCGGCTCACCGGCGATGAATTTCCTGTCTGGCCGCATTGACCAGAGCCGCTTTGTCACGGCGTCCAACGTACCCTTGCCATTGGCCGGTACTGTGCCAATGGCTGGTGCGGTGAGCTATGGCATCAGGCCGGAACATTTCGCACTCGAACCGGAAGGTCTGCCGTTTCGTGTCGAAGTGGTGGAGCCCCTGGGTAGCGAGACACAACTTTTTGGCTCCCTGGCTGGAGAACGCGTCAGCATCTTGCTGCGCCAGCGATTGGTCGTGAAAGCGGGGGACACGATCCCCGTCCGCCCTGAAGTTGAGCATGTCCATCTCTTCGACGAGACCACGGGCAATCGGCTCAACTGATATCAGGCGGCAGCGGCCCGCGACTTACGACCAGATGCTTAGCTGCTATAGTTGACGCTATAGCATGCTGCATCTCGATCATATCACGGTCATTGCTCCGAATCTGGCGGAAGGTGTCGCGCATGTGCGCGCCTGCCTTGATCTGGATGTGCCATTTGGTCAGCGCCATGATTACATGGGCACCCACAACCATTTGCTGCAACTTGGCGGCAGCATCTATCTGGAGGTCATCGCCGCCGATCCGCAGGCCGCTGACCCGGGGCGGCCGCGCTGGTTCGGACTGGATGATGCGAAGAATGTCCGGGCCGAATGGGATGCCGGCAGGCGGCTGCGCGGCTGGGTGGCGCGGGCGGATGGTATCGATGCGGTATTGGCCAGCCATGGTGGGATTTTCGGCAGCAAAATTGCCTTGCCGGTGATCAACTCCGCTTTCGATTTCTCCCTGCCGGCGAACGGGTCCCTGCCGCTTGGAGGCGCGGCCCCCTCGCTTATCGACCGGCGTGGCAAGCCGCGTTCTATGGCGGCCATTCCTGATCTCGGGGCGAGGCTGAAATCGCTCATTCTGGAACACCCAGACTCGGAAGCGATTTCGCGATTCTATGGCGCATTGACGATAGATCGTCCGCCCCTGATCGCCCAAGGGCCCGTACTCCGGTATCATGCGCAGATCGAGACTCCAGCAGGGGTGCGCGAACTGAGCTAAGCGCCGCGTGCGGGGTGCTGGCAGCATTGGTAGGCAATGGATGATGGATGTGGATTGCGAATACCTGATCGACCGGCCGTTGCAGATCGGCGAATCCCCGGTCTGGGATGAACAGCGGCAATGCCTGTGGTTTGTCGATATTCTGGCGCCCGAAATCCTTTGCTTTGATTGGGCGACAAGACGGCTGGCGGTTTATGCCATGCCCAGTGCTGTTGGCAGTATCGGCCTGACCAGCCAGGGTGGCCTGGTGGTTGCCCTGCGCAGCGGCGTGTATTTGTTCGATCCCGATAGCGCTGCGCTGCGCTTCCTGGTGCAGCCTGAGCCGGACCGCCCGATGAATCGACTGAATGACGGCAAGGTGGGGCCTGATGGCTGTTTCTGGATCGGCAGTATCCATGATGCCTCGCCGCGCCAGCCTACCGCCGCGCTCTATCGCGTCACGCCTGAAGGCAAGTCGGTACTCATCCTGGATGGCCTGAAAGCATCCAATGGGCTGGCCTGGAGTCCCGATGGCGGCGTGCTGTATCACGCCGATACGCGCGGGCCTTATATCGCCGGATATCGCTTTGATCCTGACACGGGCGCTCTGTCTGACAGGCGTCTGCTGCGCGAATGTGACGAAGCAACAGGTCTGCCCGATGGGGCGGCGGTGGATGCAGATGGCAATTATTGGAGCGCTGGCGTGAGTGCCGGCTGCCTCAACAGGCTGTCACCGGAAGGCCAATTGCTGGAGAGTCTGCGCCTACCTGTAGCGGCGCCGACGATGCCTTGTTTCGGCGGGCCGGACTTGCGTACTGTTTTCGTCACTTCGTTGGCCAAGGCCACCGCCAACGGCACGCAGCCGGGAACCTTGATCAGTTTCCGCGTTGAGACGCCAGGCCTGCTTGCGCCGCGCTTTCACACTCTGGCTTGATTTGGTTCGGCACTGTTTTGCCAGGCGGCATAATCTTCTGGTGTATCGACATCATGGGATAGGGTGGGTTCGCGCAGGATATGGGCGGCGATGCCGAGGCGTGACGCTTCCTTTTGATGCAACGTGAAGCTGCCTGACCCGAAGTGAAACTGGAAGTTTTGTGCAATGCCAGGGCCCAGACGTAACAGGTTGGTACCTTGTTCGGAGTGATCTGGCACCAACAGGATATCCGCAGTCGTTTCGATGGCAGTGCGTAATGCCTTCGGGGTTGCCCGAGGCAGGTCCGTCGGCAACACCAGGAGTCCGCGTCGGGAAAAATCCTGACGCTGTCGTGCAAGTTGCTGAACTGCGCCAGCAAGTGCCTTGTTCAGACCGTCGGTAGCCTCAGCAAGAGCAGAGACGCCGGCAGCTTCAGCCATTGCAGCTACGTCACGGTCGGCGGTGACAACATGGATGTCGCTGCTTGGCACCAATGCAGCAATCCGCGTCAGTGTGTCATGGAGAAAACACCGGCATAATCCGGCACGCCCGGCAGGTTCAAGTATCGGCGCTAGCCGGCTCTTGCCCTTGGTGAAAGCGCGGCACGGGATCAGTACCAGGGGCGGCATGGATCAACCATCGATCGGGAGGGACTCGGCAAAGCGCAGCACAGTTGCCGCCAGTCGCTCGCTGTCCTCCGCATTACGCATCAAGGTGTCGGTAATTAGCACAGCCATGCCGCAAGCCTCGATTGCCGGAGCCAGTGGCGCATCGGCATTGTCGATCACCAGGCCATGCAGCAGGCCGCGATACTTTTCGGCAACGGTAAGGCTTGAGGAGGCATGGCCCAGTTCACGCATCATCTTCGCTGCCGGCCCCTTCACGGCGGCCCCGCCGATGATTGGCGATACCGCGACGCGCGGCGCTCTGGCGGCCATCAGGTGGGCGTGCATGTCACCCACAGCCAGGATCGGATCGATGCTGACATAGGGATTGGAGGGGCAGAACACGATGGCTTTGGCTTCAGCGATGGCTCCTGCCACCGCCACTGGAACCCGGGCGCTGCTGGCGCCGTCAAATTGCAGGTCGCTGATAACAACATCGCAGCGGCGGCGCACGAAGTAATCCTGAAAATCCAGCAGGCCTTCCTTAGTCTGCACCCGGGTGCGTACGATATCGTCGCTCATCGGCAGGATGCGGCTTGCAATACCGTAGCGCTGGGCAAGGCGATGGGTCACCTGCGTCAGACTGTCACCCCGGCTCAGCCACTCGCGGCGCAGCAGATGCGTGGCGAGATCGCGGTCGCCAAGCAGGAACCAGTCCGGTCCGCCAAGGTCGCGAAGCTGGGCCATGAAATTCCAGGTGTCACCGGCAACACCCCAACCTGTTTCCGGGTTGGCCCGGCCAGCCAGGGTATATGTAACGGTATCGAGATCCGGGCTGATCGGCAGGCCAAGATGCTCGAAATCGTCGCCGGTATTGACGATGACACTTAAGTGGTCGCCAAGCAGAGCTGCCAAACCTCGCGACAGGCGCGCGCCACCCACACCACCGGCCAGGGCGGCGATCATGCCGGGGCTCCGATCTCAGCGGAACAGATCATAGGCTTTGTCCCGCAGCAATTCGCGGGCATCACCAGAGCGGAAGGAGAGCGGAAAGCCGCGTACATGTACAGCCGGCAGGCCCTCTGCGGCCTGGCCCATCAGCAGTGAGGCTGCCGCCGCCAGTTCATCGGCGATAGCAACCTCGGTATGGCGCAGGGCGCGGCCATTGCGGTCGGCGATGCCGCGCATATCCCACAGAGCCGGTGGGCCGCTGACGCCGATCGCGGTGCCGATGGTGCCGTTGCGCCAGGCGCGACCGAAGCTGTCGTTGATTACCACGCCGATATCGCGGCCAAGCTGCTGCTGCAATGCTCGGCGCAGGCCGGCGGCACTGCGATCAGGGTCTTCCGGCAGCAGTAATACCGTTTCATCAGTCTCACCCTCGACATTCGAGGCATCGATGCCGGCATTTGCCATCACCATGCCAAGACGATGTTCGACAATGATAACGCCGGGGCGGCAGCGCACCACTTTTGCGGATTCGCGCAGGATCAGCTCCACCACGCGCGGATCCTTACCGGCTTCCGCCGCCAGGGTTAATGCACGGCTGCCGGGCGTCACATCGCGCAGCCACACCATGCGGTCTTCGGCCTTTGACACGATCTTCTGTGCTACAACCAGCACATCGCCATCGGCGGCAGCAATATCGTTGCCGCGCATCGCATCGGCCAGCATCGCGCCGAGATCGTCTCCGGCCTGGATGGTCGGCAGGCCGGCAAGTGCGGTGAACATCATGCGTCGTGACATATGGTTGGGGCCTTTGGCGGTCTAGCCGCCCTCCATATGCGGGAAGAAATCTATGGCGGCACCATCCACCAGCCTGGCCGTGAGTGGCACGGCAACATTGTCGATGGCCGCCAACCAGACATCATGCTGTGCCTGCAGGCGTTCCAGCAGTTCAATGACGCAGGTTTCCTCCGGCAAAGCCAAGCGCTGGCTCGCGGCGCCATCAGGCAGAAAGCGCCGCAAGTCGCCGTGCATGTTCACATCCACATGGATCATGGCCGCCAGTATATGGCCGTTTTAGTTCAGCCGAAAGCGGCCCGCAGCTTCGGGATCACCCGCTCGGCATACAGCCGGATGAAGCGTGCCTGATCCGGCCCAGGGGCATGGAACACCAGATGACGGAAGCCAAGCTCGACATAGGGGCGGATACGCTCCACCTGTTCGTCAGGATCGGTGGAGACGATCCAACGGCTGGCAGCGCGTTCCAGCGGCAGTGCATCGGCCAGGCGCTCCATTTCCAGCGGGTCTTCCACGCTGGTCTTCTCCTCGGCCGAAAGTGCCAAGGCGGCCCAATGGCGGGTATCTTCCAGGGCGCGCTGGGCGTCGGTATCGAATGATACCTTCACCTCGATCATGCGGTCGATGCTGTCGGAGGCACGGCCGGAAGCCTCCAGGCCGGACGAGACATTCGGAAGCAGCGTTTCCCGATACAGCGCCGGTGCCTTGCCGCTGGTGCAGATGAAACCTGAGGCAACCTTACCTGCCAGGGTCGCGGCAGTGGGGCCGGCGGCGGCGATATAGATCGGCACCGGGTTCTCCGGGCGATCATAAATCGTGGCATTCTCGGTGCGGTAATATTCGCCCTCGAAGGTGACGCGCTCTTCGCGCCACAAGCGGTTCATCAGCGTGATGGATTCCTTGAGGCGGCCGAAGCGCTCCTTGAAGCCAGGCCATTCTATGCCGATGGCCGGTACTTCGTTCAGCGATTCGCCTGTGCCGACACCCAGGATGATGCGGTCCGGGAACATGGCGCCCAGCGTGCCGACGGCCTGTGCCACCACGGAAGGATGGTAGCGGAAAGTCGGTGTCACCACGCTGGTGCCGAGCAATACGCGGCTGGTGCGGGCACCGGCAGCGCCCATCCAGGCGAAGGAATAGGGCGCGTGGCCGCCAGTATGGCGCCAGGGCTGGAAGTGATCACTGATGAACACGGAATCGAAGCCGGCATTTTCCGCCAGGCAGGTGAATTCCAGTAAGGCCGAAGGGGTAAACTGTTCCGCCGAAGCCTTGTAACCGATCTTGAGCAAAGCAACCTCCGTTGCAACAATACAGGATGGAAATCAGGCAATATGGCGTGCCAGCGCCTTGGGATCGCCGGGAGATGTCAGCACCACAGGCAGTAGATCGGCGGCGGCTTCGGCGGCGGCTTGGCGCTGCTTAGTCACCGGGCGATAGAGCGTGTCGCGCTGCATCGGCACGCGCCCGATACCCTGGATCAAGGCTTGCATCGCGGCTGGCGGCATTTCCTGGCCATGCTGGGTGCCGGCGGCACGGGAAATACTTTCGTTCATCAATGTGCCGCCCAGATCATTGGCGCCGGCGCGCAAGCAGAGTTCAGCACCGGCATTGCCCATTTTGACCCAGGAAGTCTGGATATGGTCGATCTGGCCGTGCAGTGCCAGCCGCGCCAGTGCATGCATCAGGATCGCCTCACGCAAGGACGGGCCGCGCCGTGCGCCACCTTTCAGGAAGATCGGTGCTTCCATGGCGACAAATGGCAGTGGCACGAATTCAGTGAAGCCGCCGCTGCGCTGCTGCAGATCGCGGATCGCCAGCAGGTGCAGCGCCCAGGATTCAGGTCCATCAATATGACCGAACATGATCGTGGCCGTGCTGCGCAGGCGGGCATGATGGGCCGCTTCCATTACTTCAAGCCACTCGTCGGCCCCCAGCTTGTCCGGGCAGATCACGGCACGCACCGCAGGATCCAGGCTTTCCGCCGCCGTTCCAGGCAGGGTGCCGAGGCCGGCCTCGCGCAGGCGGTCGAGGAAATCCGGCACACTGATCCCCAGCGTGCGTGCGCCCTGGCTTACTTCCAGTGGCGAGAAGGCATGCACATGCATCTGCGGCACGGCGCGTTTCACAGCACGGCAGATTTCCAGATAGGTCTCTCCGGTATACTCAGGATGGATGCCGCCCTGCATGCAGACTTCGGTGGCGCCACGTTCCCAGGCTTCGATAGCGCGACGGCTGACCTCTTCCAGTGCCAGGTCGTAAGGTTTGCCGCGCAAGGCTTCGTGGGTCTTGCCCTTGGAGAAGGCGCAGAAGCCGCAGCGGAAGTAGCAGATGTTGGTGTAGTTGATATTGCGGTTCACCACATAGCGCACGGTATCACCGACGCTATGGCGGCGCAGTTCATCGGCGGCATCGCACAGGAAGCGGAAATCCCGATCGCGCGCCGTGAACAGTTTCGCCAAGGCGGCCTGATCCAGGCGTTGGCCGGTGGCTGCCTTGGCGGCCTGCCGTTGGATGCTGCTGTCAATCTCAGCGAGATAGGGCCGGCGCGTTACGTCGTTCAGCGCCCAATCGGAAAGTGCCAGACCAGGTGCCCAGCTCTCGCCGCGTGCCAGGCCCTCGCTATCGCTTGCGCGCAGTGTTGCCGGCAGCACTGCGGGATCAAGCCAATGCGCCGGTTGGCTCAGGTAACGCGGATATATTGCAAGCCGCTCGACCAGCAAATGCCCGGCATCCGCCGTGGCGCAGGCCAGGGCTTCGATCTGTGGCCAGGGTGCTTCGGGATTCACATGGTCGGGCGTCACCGGGGAGATACCACCCCAGTCGTTCAGGCCGGCACCGATCAGTGCGGCGTAACTATCCGGCGATAGGTTCGGCGGCGCCTGGATATTCATCTCAGGGCCGAGAATTATGCGAGCCACGGCAATGGTCCAGCGCAGATCGTCCAAATCCGGCTCTGCAGCACCAGCCAACTTGGTGCCAGGCTTGGCGCGGAAATTCTGCACGATCACTTCCTGGATATGACCATGGCGGGCATGCAGTTCGGCCAGTGCCAGCAGCGCCTCGATACGCTCGGCACGGGTTTCGCCGATGCCGATCAGGATGCCGCTGGTGAACGGGATTGCCAGTTCGCCGGCTGCCGCAATGGTGGCGAGGCGCACTGCCGGGTCTTTATCGGGCGAGCCGAAATGTGGTCCGCCACGCTGGCACAGCCGAGCCGACGCACTTTCCAGCATCAATCCCATGGAAGCCGAGACCGGGCGCAACATCGCCAGTTCGTCCCGCGTCATCACGCCAGGATTGAGATGTGGCAGCAGACCGGTCTTCTCTAGTACGGCACTGGCGGCATGAGCCAGATAATGCAGGGTGCTCGGCATGCCCATGGCATCCAGCGCAGTGCGTGCGGCGTTGTAGCGGTCCTCGGGCTTGTCGCCGAGCGTGAACAGGGCTTCGTTGCAGCCGGCACGGCGGCCCTGTTCGGCAATCGCCAGTACTTCATCAAGGCTGAGATAGGGCGGGCGCTTCTTGCTTGGGCGTTCGGCAAAGGTGCAGTAATGACATACATCACGGCACAGCTTGGTCAGCGGTATGAACACCTTGCGCGAATAACTTATGCGCCGGCCATGGCCCTGGTCGCGCAGGGCGGTCGCCTCGGCCAGCAATTCCGCCAGCGGGAGCTGTTCCAGATCGCGTGCGAGGGACAGGGTATGGGTCATGAGCGGCTCACTTGCTCTCCACATGGCCGCCGAAGCCGGCGCGCATGGCAGACAGCACCTTTTCGGCGAATTTCTCGTTACGCCGCGAACGGAAGCGTGCGAACAGGGCGGCGCTCAGCACCTCCGCCGGGACCGCCTGTTCCACCGCCGCCTGCAATGCCCAGCGCCCCTCGCCTGAATCATTCACCTGGCCGGAATAGGCGGCGAGATCGCCGTCCTTGGCCAGTGCCGTGGCAGTAAGGTCGAGCAGCCATGAGGTGATGACACTGCCGCGCCGCCACACTTCCGCAATATCGGCGACATCCAGATCGAGCCGGAGTGATTCAGCTACATGGTCATCGCCGGCATGATGCATGATGTCAAAGCCCTCGGCCATCGCCTGCATCATGCCATATTCAATGGCGTTATGAATCATCTTCACATAATGCCCAGCACCGTTGCCGCCGGCATGCAGATAACCTTGCTCGACGCGGGGGTCTCGGCTGTCGCGGCCGGCTGTTGCCACGATCTCGCCACGGCCGGGTGCCAGCGTTGCGAAGATCGGATCAAGGTGCTGCACGGCAGCTTCAGGGCCGCCGATCATGAGGCAATAGCCACGTTCCAGGCCCCAGACGCCGCCGCTAGTGCCGACATCAAGATAGACCAGTCCCTGCTTGCTCAGGGCGGCAGCCCGGCGAATATCATCTTTCCAGAAGCTATTGCCACCATCGATCAGCATATCGCCTGGTGCCAGCAGGCCGGCCAGGGTGTCCAGAGTCTCCTGGGTGATGGCTCCCTCCGGCAGCATCAGCCAGATGGCACGCGGCGGTGCCAGTGCCTGTACCAGACCGGCCAGGCTTTCGGCAGCCTGAGCGCCTTCACCGGCCAATGCTGTGCGCGCGGCGGCATCGCGATCATACACCACGCAATCATGCCCGGCACGCAGCAGGCGGCGCACCATGTTGGCGCCCATCCTACCTAATCCCATCATGCCGATCTGCATATGCTGTCTCCTCTGATGCTCAGTTGCGGCCATCAAGCCCAAGCAGCTCGGCGCCTTCCCAGGCCGTGGTCATCGAGTCGCAGAGCTCCATAATCTGAACTACCTCAAGCACTTCTGCTTCGCTAGTGCCGAGCGCACGGGTCTTGTTTTCATGCACTTCGATGCAGCCATCGTTGAAATTCGACGAATAGCCATGGTTCTTCAGCGTGATCGCCATGGATAGAAGCTGCACCCCGCGCTCATCGATGCTGCGCGGCGACAGCTTGATAGCGTCCGAGCGCTGCAGGTAAAGCCGCAGCCATTCGCCATCGGCGCTGTAGACCCGGAAGCCGTTGGCGACGTATTTCCGCGTCTCAATGATTTTCTGGTAAATATCGGCGAGCGTACCCTGGCGGGGCGGCTTCACTTCCGGGAACAGGCCGGAACGCCACAGGCCCAGCAATTTCTGCGCATCCTGGAAGCCGCGCAGACCACGATAGAAATCCAGAATCTTCAGCACCAGGCGCAGATCGTCATCCGTGGCGCCAGCCGCCAGCGCGCGCTGGCGGTGATGCTGTGCGGCGGCGGCATAGCGGTTGATCACATAGCCGGCAACGAAAACCAACTCCCGCAACTTAGGCGTCAGTTGACCGGATTCGACGCGCGCGAAGCGCTCACGCATGGCATCGAGCCAGGATGGCTCGCCCTGGAATACAGCCAGGTAGGTTGGTTCAGGTGCGGAAAGGGTGGTCATGTTTGTCTCATTCAGGCACGCGCCGCTATGGCGCTGGTTATCGCCCGCTCGGCCAAATTGACCAGCAGGTGGGTCTTGTGGGCGTTGTTCTGCAGAGGCAGGCTGCCATGCACTGTCATTGCCGCGGCTGCCGCAATTGCGGCAGCATTTGGTTTGCCGGCTGTGAGCAAGGCATGTTCGGTGGCTTTGGCGCGCATCGGCAGCGGTGCCACGGCACCTAGCGAGATACGGACATCGCGTAGACTGTCGCCATTCCAGCCCAGCCGCACAGCTACAGAGGCTTCGGCAAAGTCGCTGCGGCGCACGGCAAATTTTTCGAAAGCATGACTGGTGTTGCCAGGCAATGGCAGTTCAAACCTCAGTATGGCTTCGTCGGAGGCGACGCAGGACAGGCCGGACCAGTGATAGAAGTCAGCCATCGGTACGCGGCGCTCGCCGCGCGGGCCAAGAATAACGGCTGTAGCGTCGAGTGCAGTGAAGATTGGGGCCAAATCGGCCGGGCAGGGTGCGGCACAGCGCTTGGAGCCCATGATCGAGTGGAAGCGTGAATTACCTTGCACGGCGAAGCAGGGGCAGGTGCTGCCGCCGAGCTTGTAGCAGGGGAAGGCGCTGCGGAAGAACCAGCAGCGCTTCTCCTGGCAGAGATCACCGGCCACGGTGGCGACTGCCCTGATCTGCGGCGTGGCGATCAGTTCCACGCCATCGGCCAGCATCGGCAACTTTTCGCGAACCAGACTAGACTTAGTGATTTCCGCCAGTGGCGTGGCAGCCCCGATATGCAGGGCGCCATCCACGAGGGCAAGACCGCGCAAGGCAGACACACGCGAAGCATCAACCAGCAGATCGGTATCGTAGATACCCTGTCGCAAGCCGACGAACAGATCGGTCCCGCCACCGAGAATACGGGCCTTGCGGCCGGGCTGTGCCAGGGCGGCGAGCAGGCCATCAAGGTCGCGTGGCGCCACTACATCGGGTTTCACGCCGGTCTTTGGCAGTTTGGCGAATTTGGTGCCGATTTTGCGCAAGGCGGGGAAGACCGCGTCTGGATAGGCCGCACGCACGGTGGCGACTTCCAGATTGTAGGGGCGCATCCAGGGCTTCAGCGGCAGCTTCTGTCCTTCCCGCTCCACCAGTTGCGGCAGCACGCGGTCCGGGCTCATCGGTAATTGCTTGAAACGGATGCCGGTGGCATGGGCCACGGCATTGGCGATGGCGGCGATGGTGGCGTTGATGGTCGGTTCGGCCCCGGCCTTGGCGCCGAACGGACCTTCCGGATCATTGGTCTCGATCAGGGCGATATCGATGGGTGGTGCATCACCGATGCGCGGCACCTTGTAGTCGAGGAAAGAGGCATTCACCGGCCTGCCTTCTTCGAAGATCAACTCTTCCTGCAAGGCCATGCCGATACCCTGCAGGATGCCGCCGTAAATCTGGCCTTCCATGGCGGTGGGGTTCAGCGCGCGGCCAACATCCTGGGCGGCGACGATCTTCAGGATCGTCACCTTGCCGGTAGTGGGATCAACTTCCACTTCCACCGCCTGGGCGCCAAATACATAAGTGGCGGCGTAGTTGCCGATGCCGGTGGCCGGATCCGGGCGTTCGCCCGGTGTGGAGTAGCGCGCTTCCGCATCCAGCGGTGCGCAAAGCAATGCCACCTCGGCAATACTGGCGCTCCGCAGCGGGTCGGCGAGTGTCACATTGCCATCGGCAAACATCAGATCATCGGGATTGCAGTTCCAGTGCCTGCCAAGCTGTTCGGCGATCTTGCGTTGCAGGGCCTGGGCGGCGCGCAAAGTGGCATTGCCGGAGACAAAGGCGACGCGTGAGGCGGCGCTGCCGAGATCAGGCGGCGCCGCGTCTGTATCCATATGCGAGACCTGCACGATCTCGCTCGGCACGCCGAGGCCCTCAGCTGCCACCTGAGCCAATGTGGTGTTTTGCCAGGTGCCGGCATCGGCGGTCTGGGTGTGCACCACGAATTCGCCGGTACGCAGCAATTCGACGCGCGTGTTGGAATAATTGCCTTCCTGGTAGATGACACCGCCGCTGGGATGGATCATCGCCGCGATGCCGACACCGCGATACTTGCCCGGCGACTTGCGTTTCTCTGCCCAGCCGATGCGCCGCGCCACTTCGTTCAGGCAATCCGACAGGCCACAACTGCTGATCTTCCAGCCCAGCGGCGTCACATCGCCGCTCTGGTTGGCTTGTGAGAGGCGGTATTCCAGGGGATCGCGGCCAAGGCGCTCTGCGATCTGATCCATATGGCTTTCAATCGCCCAGATCGTATGCGGCGCACCCATGCCGCGATACTGGCCGCCCGGTACCTTGTTGGTATAGACGAGGTCGCAATCGTAATGCGCTGTCTTCACCCGGTAGAGGCAGGTGGTGCGCTGGCGCGAGGCGCCGACATAGGTGGGCGCATAAGCAGTATAGGCGCCATTGTCGATCTGCAGCGAAGTGGAACGGCCCATGATTGTACCGTCAGCGGCAACGGCGGTACGGATACGGATGCGCTTGGCGTGATCGGTCTTGCCGCTGATGAATTCCTCGCGGCGATCCAGCAGCAGACGTACCGGACGACCGGTTGCCAGTGAAAGCCGCGCGGCCAAGGCTTCCTGTTCGCAGATTTTCGATTTGCCGCCGAAACCACCACCAACCTCTACGCCACGGATATGTACGCGCTCAACTTCAAGGCCGAGCACATGGGCCACTTCCTTGCGGATGAAATACGGCGCTTGGGTAGCGGTCCAGAGTGTCAGGTCGCCAGTGGCGGCATCGAAGCTCGCCACCGTACCATTGGTTTCCATGCAGGCTGGCACTACCACGCCATGGCTGAACTCATCATCAAATACATGGTCAGCCTTGGCAAAGGCTTGATCGATGGCACCATAGTCGCAGCGGAAGCGGATGGCCAGATTGCGCCCGCCAGCCATGTTGGCCGCATCATGTAGGGCCGGGGCATCGGGCGCCAGCGCCGCTTCAGGCGTCAACAAAGCCGGTAACGGCTCATAGCGCACATTGATCAGGCGCAGTGCCTGTTGTGCCAGTTCCGGCGTTTCCGCAGCCACGGCGGCAACTTCTTCGCCTTGGAAGCGCACGACATTGACGGCCAGCGGATAGCGATCAGCATAGCTGCCGCCAAGCTGTTGGTAGCGCCGGCCCGGAAAATCGGCGGCTGTGATCACCGCATGGATACCAGGCAGGGAGCGGGCCGTTGCCGTGTCAATTTCCAGGATGCGGGCATGAGCGTGCGGGCTACGCAGCACGGCCGCTGTCAGCATGCCTGGCAGGGAGATGTCGTGAGTGAAGCGGGCCTCGCCGCGCACGCGCAGCTCCGCGCCCTTTTGCGGGATGCGGCGGCCGATTTCGCGTGGCATCGCCTGCGTCATGCGTTGCCCTGCTGTGCCACGCTCAGCACCGCCTGAATGATCTGGCGATACCCGGTGCAGCGGCAGATATTGCCGGTGAGGCCATGCACTATGTCGGCTTCGGTAGGGTGTGGATTCTGCGCCAGCAGGGCGCAGGCAGCCATGATCATGCCGGAGGTGCAGAAGCCACACTGCGTTGCGCCGTGATCGATGAAAGCCTTCTGCACTGCGTTAAGCCGACCGGCATCGGCCAAGCCTTCTATGGTGGTGATGCTGCCATCTGCGGCGCGATAGACCGGGTAGAGGCAGGAGCAGACTGCCTGACCATCAAGCCAGACGGTACAGGCGCCACATTCGCCATTGCCGCAACCAATCTTTGTGCCGCGCAGGCCAAGCTGTTCACGCAATACGCGCGCCAGAGGGGTCAGCGGCTCGGCATCGACACCGTGCTCCTGGCCATTGACCTGCAGCGTCAGATTCACGGCGCGGTTTTCCCCGCGGTCTGCAGATGGTGCATCGAGCCATACAGCGCCTGCAGGCTCTTGAACTCAGCTTCATCATGGAAGGCGCAGATCCCCCGGCCCAGATTCTTCGCCACTTCGATGGAGAAGCGCACTGATTTCTCGATATCGTCGAGTTGCGTGGCGCCGGTGGCGCTACCGGGTACAGCCACCCGAGCGGTTACGGCAATGCCGACCACTGGTTTGTCGGTGTAAACCGAAGGCTGAAGGATCGAATTGATATGGAACAGGTTGTTGGCGTAGGGCGTGATGTCCTGGGTGCTCAGCGGCATCACCACCGCCGGTTCCGCAGTCACGATTTCCAGGATGTCGATCAGGTCGCGGCTTACTGGCAGGATATAGCCTTCGCGCACCGTCGGCGTGATGGCGATGCCCTTGTGATTGACCACGCGATTGCCGCGCGAGGTGTCGATGCTCAATACGGCGGACATATCGGGATGCAGCTCGGCGCGGCCAAGCTTCACGCGGTCCACCGGCGCCGACATGAACGGCACCGGTTGATGCGGACGGGTCGGTGCTGCTGGGCAGATATGGGTGGAGATGATCACATCGCCTTCCAGCTGGTCGCCCTTTGCCGCCATGGTGGCAAGCTTGGCGGCTGCGGCCACGGCCGCGATGGCGCCGTCGGCGTCAGAGACCATGCCGACCTGTGCCGGTCGTGCACCGATACCGCCGAGCTTGCCGATGATGCCCAGCACCGGCGCCTTCTTGCTGCGGCCGGGAATGCGGATCTGCATGAAGTCAGTGTGATGGCGCTCCGAGGTCATGCGCTCGACACGGATATCCTCAACCCCCTGATCCCGCAGGAAATCGGCGACGGCATTGCCATCGACCAATGCCGAATCCAACAACTCATAAGCATCGATCACTTGCCGCAATGCCATAGTCGACGCCCTTTGCTGTCTTTAGTTCTTTGCTCAGATGTTACGCACGCTCGGCAGCACCTCGCTGCAGAACAGGGCGGTCATTTCGGGAATGCTCATGCCGGCTGCCGGGTAGGGGAGCAGGATCACATGATCGATGCCGCAGGCGTGGATGGTGCGGATACGATCGATGCATTCCTGCGGCGTGCCGGAAATGGAAAGCTGGCCTGCAAGCGAGTCACTCACCGTATCGCGCATTGCCTGGTCATAGTCCGGTGAGCGCGAATAGCCAAAACGTTCCAGTTCCTCGAGCAGGCGTGGCGCGCTTTCGCCAAGGATTTCCAATGCTTCCGGCGTAGAGCGGATGGTGCGGCCGATCGCCGGCTTCACCGCGGCACGGGCGGCATCACCATCCCTGGCTACCGAAGTATAGGCCCAGACGGCAATTTCCGGGCGGCCACGGTCTGGCGAACGCTTCTTGATGCCGGCGCCGATCTGATCCTGAGCCGAGCCGATGCCGCGCTCGGAGGTGAAATGGCCGATGATGACGCCTTCGGCGACTTCGCCGCCCAGCGCCAACACTTTCGGGCCGCGCCCGGCAATGTATACAGGGATTTGCCGTGGCGCTGTGAAGTTGAGCTGCGCAACCTTGGCATAGACCGGCCCTTCAAGCTGCGTGATCGCTTCGCCGGCCCAGAAGCGGCGGCAGAGATCGATGGTCTGGCGCAAAGCCGTGGCCGGGGCATGGCGCTTGATGCCCAAAGCGTCGAAGCCGCTGACACCAGCGCCGATGCCGAGGATGGCGCGGCCGCCTGACAATTCATCCAGCGAAGCCATGGCTGCGGCGGTGAGCAGCGGGTGGCGGATAAAGGGGTCGGTGACGCCGCTGCCGAGGATCGCCTTGCTCGTGCTGGTCGCCAGCGCGGCCAGCGAGACGAAGACGTCCCGGAAGAAGCGCTCGTCTGGCACCCAGAGTGAGAGGTCGCTTTTTTCACATTCCTGGCCCAGGCGGATGAAATCCACGAAGGGCAACTTCGGCAGAACGGCAATCCCCAGCTTGATCGCCATATCAGGCAGCCGCAGCGTCAGAGGTTTTTTTTACCTGGCCGGTCGACGTGGCATCGCGGCCATTATCGAGCAGCAGGGCGGCGGCGCGATGCAGATGGGCGCGCACGATGCGGTCGGCCCTGTCGCCATCGCGCAATTCCAATGCCTCAACCAGCAATTCATGTTCGCGCACGAACTGGCGGCAGGCATCCAGCGTGTGAAGCTGCATATCTTCGTCAGTGAAGATGAATTCGCGCTGATTGTCGAATGCCTGGATGATCCGGGGCGCGCGCGAGGCGTAGGCGACGATCTGATGGAATTCCAGGTTCAGTTCTGCGCGGCGCCGGGTATCGGCCAGGTCGATGGTCATGTTGGCGGCGACATTCTCGCGCAGGCGCTGCAATTCGGCATTGGTGATGTTCTCGGCGGCCAGCCGGGCGGCATAGCCTTCGATGGCGGCACGCATATGGTAGGCATCGGCGAGATCCTGGCGGGGATCGGTCACCACATAACCGCCGCGCTCGGCACTGCGAATCAGGCCGTCCTGCGCCAGCTTGGCCAGGGCCTCGCGCAGCGGCGTGCGGCTCACGCCCATGGCCTGCGACAGTTCAACCTCGATCAAGCGGGTTTCTGGCGGCAGACTGCGATTCAGGATGGCCAGCCGCAGATTGCGGTAGACGCCTTTCCAGGTCGGCTCACGCCGGGGAAGCTTGAAGGTCTCTTCGAGCATTAATGTATCCTGAATACAAACAGCGGCAGGGTTCTGCAACCGAACGCGGGATTATTATCATTGTTTTTAATAGGATAAAAGAGAAATAGGATGAATTTTCCTGTTTGACAATGAATACCGTATACAGGATAGTGCGTCGTCTTGCCGGAAATTAGACGGCTCGACGAGAATACAGGGCGATGCCGGCGCATCCGGTGGCTGTGTTTGTTGGGGGTGGCGGTTGGCTGTGGCACACCGGATTTCGGGCCAGGGGATTTCAGGCCAGGGGATTTCAGGCCGGGGGATTTCAGGTCGGGCGCTTGGGCGCCATGGCGGTCGGCGATGAATGCGCCGTCCCTGGAGGCCATGACACTGGCCACGGGCAATGCTGGCGCCGATGGCCGTGCCATCGTGCCGGTGGATGTGAATATCGACAGTATTTCGGTTGCTTATGGCGATACCATGCCAGTGCGCGATCTTTCGCTGCACGTCCGGCGCGGTGAATTCCTCTCGTTGCTCGGTCCCAGCGGCTGCGGCAAGACTACCACATTGCGCGCCGTTGCCGGTTTCGTCATGCCGAGTGCCGGCGATATCCGCATTGGTGGCCAGTCCGTGGTCGCGGTGCCGCCAAACCGGCGCAATATCGGCATGGTCTATCAGGATTATGCGCTGTTCCCCCATATGACGGTGGCCGAGAATATCGCTTTCGGCATGAAGATGCGGGCGGTGCCCAAGGCCGAGATCGCCCCGCAGGTGCAGCGTATCCTGGGGCAGCTGCAACTTGCTGCCCTCGGGCATCGCTATCCCTCGCAGCTTTCCGGCGGCCAGCAGCAGCGTGTCGCTCTGGCGCGGGCGCTTGTATTCAATCCGTCGGTATTGCTGCTTGATGAGCCGCTTGCGGCGCTGGACAAGCAGTTGCGCGGCGACATGCAGTTCGAACTGCGTGAATTGCAGCGCCGCTTTGGCATTACTACCATTTTCGTGACGCACGATCAGGAAGAGGCACTGTCGCTTTCAGACCGTATTGCGGTGCTGAGCCAGGGTGCCATCCTGCAGGTCGATACGCCACGTCAGGTCTATGATTTCCCGGCCCATCGCTTCGTGGCTGAGTTCATAGGCACCGCCAATATGCTGGCCGGCCGCGTCACGGGCCAGGTTGATGGCGTCAGCCGCATTGAGCTGGATGGCGTTGACGGCAGCTTTGCTCAGGTGGGGCGGCATGGCGATGGTGCGGTGCAGATTTTGCTGCGGCCGGAGCGCATCCAGATAGCGACGGCCTCCGCGCAGCTGCCGCCGGGGTGTAATGTCATGCGCGGCAAAGTGGTCAATTCGGTATTTGTGGGTACCGCGATCAAATATCAGGTCGGTGTCGGCAATGACCTGCTGCTGCGTGTCGATGCGTCGGCAGATCTGCAGGCACCGGCGATGGCCGGTGATGAGGTGATGCTGGCCTGGCGTCCGGAGGATGCCCGGTTGTTCCGCAATGATCGGCTCGAAACATGATTCGGGCTTTACTGATCAGCAATTCCGGCCGTCCGTTCCTGCGGTTCTGCCTGCCTGAGATTGCTGATTTCCTCGGCCCGGTGCGGCGGCTCGGCTATATCACCGCAGCACGCCTCGGTGACGCGGAAAGCCGCTTCGCGGCAGCTGCCGATGCTCTGAGTACCATTGGCGTGGTGGCGGAGCATTTCCAGGCCGATTCTGATCTGCCAGCTAGGATCAAGACAGCAGAAGCTGTGTTTGTCGGTGGTGGCAATACTTATGTGTTGCTGCAGCGGCTGCGCGAATGTGGCGCGCTGGCTGTCCTGACCGACCGTGCGCGTGGCGGCATGCCCTATATCGGCACCAGCGCAGGCAGCAATATCGCCGGCCATAACATCCTCTGCACCAATGACTGGAATGTTATTGGGGCCACGCGCTTCGATGCCATGGGCCTGGTTCCCTGGACGCTCAATCCGCATTACCTGGAAGCTGATCCTGCCATGGCGCCCGGTAGTGAAACCCGGGATGATCGCATCCGTGAATATCATGCTGTGAATACCAATCCGGTACTTGGTATCGAGGAATCGACTGCGATCCGGGTTGAACGTGGCAATGCCACGGTGGTGGGCAGTGGTCGGGTCAAATTGTTCCGCCGTGCACAGCCGGTGCAGTGGCTGGCTTCTGGAGAAGCCGTTCCACTTCATCTCAGCGCGGCAGCGTGAGGCGGGCATAATGACCATGGCCTTCGACTATCTGGAACCGCGCAGCATCGATGAAGGCATTGCCCTGGCTCGCCGCTTCGGCGCGACGGCCAGCTTTATTGCCGGTGGTACGGATCTGGTGATTCAGATGCGGCGCAAGCAGCGCCAGCCGGCACAGGTCATCAGTCTGCAGGCCCTGGATGAGTTGAAGCTGATCGGCTGTGAGGCAGGCTATATCGTGATCGGTGCCCTGGTAACGCATAAACAGCTTGAAGCGTATTTTGCTGACATGCCGGGCATGCTTGGTTTGATCGAAAGCGCGCAGGTGATTGGTGGGCATCAGGTGCGCAATACTGGCACCATTGGTGGCAATATATGCAATGCTTCGCCGGCTGCTGATTTGTTGCCGCAGCTTTTGACTCTGGACGCCGAAGTGGAGTTGGCTGGCCCCGCTGGGCGCCGCTGGCTGAAATTGTCCGACTTCCTCTTGGGGCCGAGGCGTACGGCTCGCGCCGAGGATGAACTGCTGACTCGAGTGCGATTCGCTGAGCCGGCTGCCGGAAGTGCCACTGCGTTCATCAAGGCGGGCCGCCGTCGTGCCATGGAGATTTCACTGATTTCCGTCGCCGTGCACATTGCTGGCGCCAGCACCAGTAATTACGGCCAGGTAAGGATTGCTCTTGGGGCGGCGGCCCCTGTGGCATTCCGCGCCACTGAAGCCGAGGCTCTGCTGCAAGGCGGGCTGCGTGATGCTGCTCTGCTGAAGCAGGCTGGAGCATTGGCGGCGGCGCAAGCCGCGCCGCTCAGCGATGTGCGGGCTTCCGCTGATTACCGTCGCCGGCTGATAGCTGCACTGGTGCCGCGAGCCGTATTGCAGTGCCTGGAAAGGATCGCGTCATGAGTCGGCATGCGCTGTCTCTTACCATCAACGGCGAGCGTTATGATGCGGAAATTCCGGCTGGCGTGACGCTGCTGGAATTGCTGAGAGAGGAATTCGGCCTCACTGGCACAAAGACAAATTGTCTGGAAGCGGAATGTGGTGTCTGCACCGTGCTGCTGGATGGCAAGGCCGTGTGTTCCTGCATCACCCTCGCATTGCAGTGCCAGGGAGGTTCCGTCACCACCATTGAGGGGTTGGCGCAAGGCGGAGAACTGCATCCATTACAGCAGGCTTTCATCGATGGCGGCGCCGTACAGTGCGGTTACTGTATCCCTGGGATGCTGCTCAGCGCCAAGGCATTGCTGGATGTCAACCCACTGCCCGATGAAGCGGCGATCCGTGAGGGTCTGGCAGGTACGCTCTGCCGCTGTACTGGTTACCAGAAAATTGTCGATGCCGTTGGCTGCGCTGCGCGCCAGATGACGCAAACGCGAGCATAAAGCATCGAGGGGATGGATAAGGGTAGTAGACCAACCATAGAAACATTCGGCGATAGCAAAAGGAGCAGGGCCATGAAGGGGACAACGATGATCAGGAAATTTGCGCTGGCGGCCGCATTGGCCGGCATGACTTTCAGCTTCGGCGCTGCGGCGCAGGAGAAGCCGCTGGTATTCATGACCTGGGGCGGGGTGTGGCAGCAGACCTTCGAGAAGCTGGCAAAGGATTATGAAGCGATGACCAAGCAGCCGGTCACTGTCGTGGCCCAGGGTGCTGGCGAAGCCGGGGTTGCGCGGCTCATCGCCCAGAAGGCGAAGCCGGAGGTGGATATCTGGTCCACCAACATGATCAATTACCAGCGCGCCATGAAAGAAGGCGTGATCGTGCCGATCGACAAGGCGCGCATCCCGAATACCGCCAATATCAATGCACCGCTGATCTTCTCCCATGGCGTAACTGCCTGGGTGTCGCTGCGTGGTATTTTCTACCGCAAGGACCTGGTGCCGTTCGAACCGACCAAGTGGGAAGATCTCTGGGATCCCCGCCTGAAGGGCAAGATCGGCGCCCCGGCAGCCAGCTTCGACCCGGGCTACTTCCCCACCATGGCAGCCTTGCTGGCCGGTGGCAGTGAGAAGAATCTGGCGCCTGGCTATGCCAAGCTGAAGACGCTGCGGCCCAGCGTCGTCACTTTCTTCACCAACAATGTGCAGTCGATTCGTCTGCTTGAAGCTGGCGAAGTCGGTTTGATTGCTTGGGGCGTTCTGCCGAACGTGATCAGCTATATCAAGCCTGGCAGCAATTACGGCTTCGTGGTGCCGAGCAAGCCACTGCTGGTGGCGGAAACGCCGCTGACTATTGTGGCTGGCCCGCGCGTCAAGCAGTCCGAGGATTTCGTCAACTTCCTGCTTTCGGAGCCGGTGCAGGCGCAGCTTGCCGAGGCCTTTGGTGCCTTGCCGGCTAACCGCAAGGCCAAGGGTCCGGAAGTAGTGCAGTCGATCCTGAGCAATCTGGATGGCGCTTATCCGATGGACTACGCCCATATGGCCGACAACATGTCGACCATCATCAGCCAGTATGACCGCGAAGTGATTCAGTAAGGTGACCATGAGCGTCGTGAAGGAGTTGACCTGATGCGCTGGAATTTGCGGCCTTTGCTGCTCGTCGGCCCGGCCCTGATCCTGCTGGTTTTCTTTTTCGCGGCGCTCACCACCGTGCTGTCGCTCAGTGTGCGCAATGCCGCTGGCGACCTGACGATTGCCAATTTCGTTGGCTTCGCTTCCGATGGACATTTCCGCACCTATCTGCTGCGATCCGTGCGCATCGCTGGCTATGTCACGCTGATCGTGCTGCTGGCGGGTTATCCGATAGCCTATGTGATGAGTCGTGGCAGCCGTCGCTTCGCCACCTTTATCACCCTTACTCTGGCAATCCAGTTCTTCTCCATCTATGTCGTAAAGATGTATGGCTGGATGCTCATGCTGGGCAATAATGGCGTGATAAACCGCAGCCTTAAGGCAATGGGCCTGATCGATGCGCCGATCAAGCTAATGTACAATGAACTGGGGGTCGCCATCGGCCTGTTCGCTTCCTGCCTGCCACTGATGGTGTTCCCGATCAGCTCCGTGCTGCAGAATGTCAGTGGCCGGTACGAAGAAGCGGCGCGCAGTCTAGGTGCGACTCCGATGCAGGCCTTCCTGCGCATTACCTTGCCGCTCAGTGCTCCCGGTGTTGTCGGAGGCACTGTGCTTGCCTTCGTATTCTGTTTCACCGCCTATCTTACGCCATCCCTGCTTGGCGGCAGCATATTCAAGATGATCGGCAATCTGATCTATGATCAGGCGATTGTCGGCTTCAATTATGCGCTGGCCGGCACTGCGGCCGTGGTCACGCTGCTGGTCAGCCTGACGGTGGTGTTTGGTATCAACAGCATCGGCGCCCGCCTGCTGCCGGGAGGTAACCGATGAGAAGCGCTGTGAATACCACCAGTGATCCACTCTACCGCGTCAGCACCGTGATCGCGGTGGTGGTGTTGCTGTGGATTACCGCACCCCTGGTCATCACCTTCTTCAGCGCCTTCAGTGCCACCACTCGAGCCACATTCCCACCGGATGGTTTTTCGTTGAAGTGGTTCCAGAATGTGTTCGCGCAGCCGGATTTTAAATTGCCATTCTATCGCTCCATTGCACTGGCATTGATTTCCGGTGTTTGTGCCATGACACTCGGCACCATGTCGGCCCTGGCTTTGACCCGCTACCGTTTCCGAGGCCGGGAGGCGATCGATGCAGTGCTGATGTCGCCGTTGATCGTGCCGCAGGTCATTGTTGGTCTGTCCTTCCTGATCTTTGCCGCGCGTACGGATCTTATTGAGAAATCCACCAATCTGGTGATTCTGCATTGTGTGCTGACACTGCCATATGCAGTGCGCGTGATCCGCGCTTCTCTGGCGCGCGTCAGTCCCACGCTGGAAGAGGCTGCGGTCGGTCTTGGTGCATCGTCAGTGAAGGCTTTCTTCCTTGTCACTTTGCCGCAGATCAAGACCGGCATCTTTGCAGCCAGTTTCTTCTGCTTCGTGGTGTCATTCGATAATTTCACCGCCACCGCATTCCTTTCCCAGAGCAATTCCACTTTGCCGGTGGAGATCTACTTCTATATCGAAAGCCGGGTTGATCCGACGGTCTCGGCTATCGCGGCGCTGATGATGCTCGGCACCACTGCTTTTGTTCTGCTGATCGACCGCATGGTGGGTGTGAACCGTATTACCTGAGCCGCGTATCGGCTTGGTCTTGGTAAGCGAGGCGATGATGGCGTCTGATTACAAGGTGGTCGGCAAATCCTTGCCGCGCGTGGATGCGATGGGCAAGGTGACGGGCCGGGCGATCTATGGCACGGATTTTGCCGTACCTGGCATGCTGCATGGCAAGCTTTGCCGCAGCACCGTGCCGCATGCCCGTATCCATGCATTGCACCTGGACAAGGCCCGCCAGATGCCGGGCGTGCGGGCCATCGTCACCGCCGCGGATGTGCCTAGCAAGCTCTATGGCTCGTTTATCAAGGATATGGAGGTGTTCGCGCTCGACACGGTGCGTTATGTCGGCCAGCCGATCGCCGGCGTGGTTGCGCGTACTGTGGATGAGGCGGAGGCCGCTGCAGCTGCTATAGAGGTGGAATATGAGCCGCTGCCGGCAGTATTTGATGTCGAGGCAGCATTAGCCGTGGATGCACCGATGGTGCATACCGGGCTGCTGGATTACCAGGCGGTGCCGACAGTGCAGCGCCAGGGCAATGTGTCGAACCAGTCGTTGCTTCTGGTGGGAGACGTGGCGGCTGGATTTGCTGCCTCGGACCATATCTTTACCAACCGCTTCACCACCAATATTGTGCATCCCGGCTATACCGAGCCGCGTGCGGCGGTGGCGCAGTGGGATAGGGATGGACGCTACACGGTCTGGTCCAATACCCAGTTGCCATTCGAAGCCCAGAGCACACTGGCCGAGATTCTCAAGGTGCCGGCATCGCAGGTGCGGGTGATCTGCACCGTGATCGGCGGCGGCTTTGGTGGCAAGCTGCGCTTAGGCGTGGAGCATTATGTTGCCATAATGGCGAAGGCCTGTGGCCGGCCGGTGAAGATGGTAACCACCACCGAAGAAGAAATGACCACAGCCTATTCCCGGCAGCCGGTGGTGATCGAGCTTAAAACCGGTGTCAGCAGTGATGGCCTTATTCTGGCCAAGCAGGGCCGCATCATTGTGGATACCGGTGCCACCTCCGGTTCAGGTGTCGGTGTTGGCTCCAGTTCGGCGCTGATCCTGGCGGGGCCTTACCGCATCCCTCATATCTCCATCGAAGGATTGGCGGTCTACACCAACAAGGCACCCACAGGTTCCTTCCGCGCGCCATCCGGCCCACAGGCGAATTTCGCGGTCGAATCGCAGATGGATATCATCGCCGAAGGCATCGGTCTTGATCCGCTGGAATTCCGTCTGCGTAATATCCTGCGCGATGGCGATACGGCACCCAATGGTCAGGTGGTGGCCAAGGTCAGCCTAGAGGAATGTCTGCGCAAGGCAGCCGATGCCATCGGCTGGTCGCAGCGCAGCACGGGCGGTGGGCGCGGCAAAGGATTGGCCTGCGGCTGGTGGACCACAACTTCGGGATCGTCCGGCGTTTACGTCAAGGTCAATCCCGAAGGCAAGGTGGTGATGAATACCGGCTGTGCCGAGATCGGCACCGGGGCATTGACCGGCGCGGCGCAGGTACTGGCCGAAGCATTAGGTATAAAATTGAGTGATATTGATATTGTCAGTGCCGACAGCACCGCGACACCGTTTGATCATGGTGCGCAGGGCAGCCGCACGGCCTTCGCGGTTGGCAATGCTTGTATCAATGCAGCGCAAATCCTGCGTCAGCAGATATTCCAGGCGGCGGCCCCGAAGCTCGGTGTTGCCGTCGATGATCTTGTGCTTGCCGATGGTGTGGTCAGCGGCGATGGCAAGTCGATTACACTGGCCGAAATTGCCAAGACACTTCAATTATCCGGTGGTGGTTTGATCGCCCATGGCACATTCATCGCGCCGCCGACGCCCTATGATCCGAAGCGTGGTCGCAATATGGTGATTACCACACTGAATTCACCGAGCTTCCATGCTCATGCGGTGGATGTGTCGGTCGATCCGGAAACCGGCGAAATCGGCATCAACGATTATGTCGTGGCGCAGGATGTCGGCTTCGCCATCAACCCGCTTTATGTCGAAGGCCAGATCGAGGGCGGCGTGATGCAGGGTATCGGCCAGGCATTATCGGAAGAGATCGTTTACCGCGACGGCCATGTGGCCAATGCAAATCTCACCGATTACAAGATGCCGACGGCGATGGATGCACCGCGTGTTCGCTCCATTCTGGTGGAATGTCCGAGCGAGGTCGGTCCTTTTGGCGCCAAGGGAGTGGGCGAGCCGCCGGTAATTGAGCCGCCGGCCGCTCTGGCAAATGCCGTCGCCGCTGCTGCCTGCCGCGTCTCGGACCTGCCGATCACTGCTGAGAAGGTGGTGCGGCATATGGCGATGCAGATCTAAGGGATCGACAATGCAAATCTTGCCGGCTGATATCGACCGCGATCAGACTTACAAGCTGCTGACCGGCGTGGTGGTGCCTCGGCCGATCGCCTGGGTGACCAGCCTGAGCGAGGCCGGCCATGTCAATCTGGCGCCCTTCAGTTGCTTCACCTTTGTTTCCAGCGAACCACCTATGCTGGGCATCAGCATCGGGCGCGGTGACAAGCTGCGTATCAAGGATACGGCCCGGAATATCCGCGAACGCCGCGAATTCACGGTCAATATTGCCAATGACAGCATGATTGTCGATGTGCATGCCAGTTCGTTCGAGTTCCCCACCGAAGTGAGCGAGGTGGAAAAACTCGGACTGGCCACACTGCCTGGCGAATGCATCGCCACGCCGCGTCTACGAGACGTACCGGTCAGCCTGGAATGCCGCTTCAGCCAGTTGATCGAGTTCGGCACCGCCAGCACCGAATTCCATGTTGGTGAAGTCGTCTGCTTTCATATCCGGGATGATCTCTATGAGGGCGGCAAGATCCGGACCGAGCGGCTGGAGCCGATCTGCCGCATTGCCGGGCCGAACTATGCCAAGCTCGGCACGATCATCACGCAATCCGGTGGGGCCTGGGGGCCACGGCCCAAGACGTAAATCCCGGCTGTGGCAGTGTTTCAGGCATAGGCTTTCCTGCGCTCGTTGACGATACCCAGCAGGCGGTTGGCCGCCGAAAGATATTCCCGCTCCATCCGGCTGATCAGCTCTGCCACGGGCGGTGTGTCGCGGATCGCGCCAACGCCCTGGCCAGCGCTAAGAATGTCACGCCAACGTTTCGGCTCCCCCAGCACATCGGTGACATTCATGCTGCCGACGGTGCCGCCGGCGCGCAGATTGCCGGTTTCCGGCAGGGTCTGTCGCAGCCAATTGGCGCCAACGCCGTCGACCTCGGCGGAATAGATGATATCCGTGATATCCGAATCGATGACGAGCTGCTTCATCTTAGCCGATGCGGTGCTCTCCGCCGTATTGATGAAGCGCGTGCCGATATAAGCCAGGTCGGCGCCGGCGGCGATGGCGCTGGCGATGCTATCGCCATCGCTGATGCAGCCAGACAGGATCAGTGCCTTGTCGCCTAGTATCGGACGCAGTTCACCGATGAAGGCGAAAGGATTGTAGGTGCCGGCATGGCCGCCGGCGCCGTTGCACACCGCGATAATGCCATCCACATTCATTTCCAGCGCACGGCGGGCATGGTGCATGTTGATGGCATCATGGAATACCAAGCCACCATAGGCATGCACGGCGTCCGTCACTTCACGGGTGATGCCCAGCGCGGTAATCAGGATCGGCACCTGGTACTTCACCGTCAGGGCCATGTCTTCGGCGAGACGGACATTGGTGCGGTGTACAGCGAATTGCGTTGCCCATGGGGCATCATCGGGGCCTAGCCGGCGTCGGATATCCTTGAGCCATTCTTCATAGCCCGCCGATGTGCGCTGGTTGAAGCTGGGGAAACTGCCGATCACACCGGCCTTGCTGGTTTCCACTACCAGATCCGGCCCGGAAATCAGGAAAAGTGGCGAAGCCAGCACAGGAAGCCGCAGGCGTCCGGCCAGATTTGTTGGCAACATTGTAACCTCCCTGGTGTCGTGAGCTACGTCGTCACGGTGTATTATGACTTATAAATAATATTATTTACTTAAAAGTCAAATTAGCTATAGTGGTGACCTGACAAAAAGTGGCCCGCAGTGGCCGCGTGACAATATTGGAGGAAAAGATGGCCGCCAGCGGGATCGACAACGAACTGGTCGAGGGTGTGCGCCGTTTCGTCAAGAAGCGCATTGCCCCCTACACCGCCACCTGGAATCGGGATGGCCAGGCACCGGACAGTGTGCTGGCGGAAATGGGTGGAATGGGCCTGTTCGGCCTGCTGCTGCCTGAGGAATATGGCGGTGCCGGCTGCAATCTTTCTACTTTCATTGCCGTGGTGGAGGAACTGGCTGCCGGCGATGGCGGCCTTTCCACTCTGGTACATGTGCATGGCCTGGGTACCGCCATGCTGCTGGCCCGGCTCGGTAGCGAGGCGCAGAAACGGGCATGGCTGGCCAAGATGGCAAGCGGAGAGGTGATCGGTGCGGTGTGTCTGACCGAGCCTTCGGCTGGTTCCGATCTCTCCGCCATTACCGGGCGCGCCACGCGCACCGAAGGTGGCTGGCTGCTCAATGCCAACAAGCAGTTCATTTCCAATGGTGCCCGCGCCGGGTTGGTAATCGTGCTGGCAGTTACTGATCCGCAGGCTGGTTCGCGGGGCAAAAGCTTCTTCCTGGTGCCAAAGGGCACGCGCGGCTTCACGCCAGGCAAGCTGGAGCGCAAGATGGGGCAGCACACTTCCGATACGGCGCAGATGCATTTCGAGAATTGCTTCGTGCCGGATGACATGGTGCTTGGCGCCGTGGGCGAGGCGCTGCCGCTGACCATGGGCCTGCTCTCCGATGGCCGCATCTCGGTCGCCTCCCAGGCGGTTGGCATGGCCCGTGCCGCTTATGAACTGGCACTGGGCTATTCGCGCGAGCGCACCGCCTTTGGCAAGTCGATCTTCGATCATCAGGCGGTTGGTTTCCGCCTCGCCGATATGCATGCCGCCATTGATATGGCCCGGGTCTATACCAGGCATGCGGCGCAGCTATTCGATGAAGGCCAGGAATGTGCGCGCGAAGCCTCGATTGCCAAGCTGGTATCGGCGGAGATGGCCGAGAAGGTCTGTTCCGATGCGATCCAGATCCATGGCGGCAATGGTTATATCAACGACTACCGGGTGGAGCAGATTTTCCGGGATGTCCGGGTCTGCCAGATCTATGAAGGCACCAACGATATCCAGCGGCTGATCATCGCCCGCCGGATTCGCGAGCAGCAGCTATAGACGGCGGAGGCTGAGGATATGGCAGACAAGCTGGTTACTTTCGAACGCAAGGGTGCGGTGGCGTGGCTGACGCTGGCGCGGCCTGAAGCTGGCAATGGCATGAATGTCGCTCTGCTCAGCGACCTGAGCGAAGCCGTGCGCCGATGCGAAGCCGATGCGGCGGTGCGGGCCGTGGTGCTTACCGGCAGTGGCCGCTTCTTCTGTGTCGGTGGTGACCTCAGCGGCATGCGTGATGCGGCAGAAACTGCCCTGAGTATCAGGGCAATGACTTTGCATCTGCATGCGGCCGTTGCAGCATTGGCGCGGATGCGTGCACCAAGCATCGCTGCCGTGAATGGCACGGCTGCCGGTGCCGGCTTCAGCCTGGCCCTGGCCTGTGATTTCCTTATTGCGTCGGAAACGGCACAATTTGCTTCGGCTTATGCCGCAGCCGGTCTTTCGGGGGATGGCGGCCAGTCCTGGACCCTGCCGCGCCGCGTCGGTCCGCACCGCGCCAAGGTTATGATGTTGCAGGGGCGGAAGCTCTCGGCGGCGGAAGCGTTGGATTGGGGTGTGGCTGATCAGGTGGTGGCGTCCGATGCACTGGCTGGCACTGTTTCCCAGATGGCAGAAAGCCTTGCCAATGGGCCCACTGCTGCCTTCGGCCGCATGAAGAACCTGCTCGCCGATGCGGAATGTACCAGCCTGGAAACCCAGCTTGAATTGGAAGCACGCGGTATTGCCGCCTGTGTCGAGTCCGAGGATGCACGCGAAGGCATTGCTGCTTTCATGGAAAAGCGCAAGCCGGCTTTTCAGGGCCGTTAAAGGAGAGGGCGTGGTGCAGGTCTCACAAGCTGCGGGGGTGGCCGAGCAGTGGCGCGGCCTGGTGCTGCGTTCCTGCATCACATCGGCGGGTGAATTGCGGCTCACCGTTGCGGAAGAGATGGTCGGTGCCCCGGCCGAGAATGAGGTGGTGGTGCGGGTGGAAGCAGCACCAATAAACCCCACGGATATGGGTCTGCTGTTTGGGCCTGCGGACCTCTCTGGGGCGCGGCTGGAAGGTTCAGCAGAACATCCAGTGCTCGTCGCGCCGATACCGCGCGCGGCACTGCCTTTTGCCGCCTTGCGTATCGATCAGCCTCTGCCTGCGGGTGTAGAAGGCGCCGGCGTGGTGGTGGCGGCAGGTCGTGGCCTGGAATCACTGCTCGGCAAGACCGTGGCCATGCTCGGCGATGGTGCTTATGCGCAATACCGCAAGCTGGCTGTGGATGACATCCTGGTGTTGCCCGATGGCACCAGCCCTGCGGAAGGGGCCGCAGCCCTGGTCAATCCATTGACAGTGCTTGGCATGCTGGAAACGGCGAAACGCAATGGGCATGAAGCCATCGTGCATACGGCGGCAGCCTCCAGTGTCGGCAAGATGCTGGTTCGTACCTGCCGGCAGGATGGTGTGCCGCTGGTGAATATCGTGCGGCGGCCCGAGCAGGTGGATGAACTCCGTGCGCTCGGTGCTGAGCATGTCTGCAACAGCACGGCACCGGAGTTCAGGCAGGAGCTGGCGCAGGCGTTGGAGGTGACAGGAGCCACAGTCTGTTTCGATGCTGTCGGTGGAGCCTTGACTGGGCGCGTGCTCACGGCCATGGAAATGGCGGCTTCGCGCCGGGCAACGCAATTCAGCCGCTATGGCACCAATGTGCTGAAGCAGGCTTTCGTCTATGGCGCGCTGGATCGCGCGCCGATCGAGATTGGCCGTGCTGTCGGCTTGAGCTGGAGCGTTTCCGGCTGGCTATTGTTCGAGTTCTTGAAACAGGCGGATGCATCAACACTGGCTCGGCTGCGTCAGCGGGTTTGTGATGAATTGCAGACCAGCTTTGCCGGCAGCTATGCCGCCACTATCTCGCTGGCAGAAGCCGTGCAACCAGATATCGTTGCCGCCTACACACAGCAGCGCAGCGGCGCAAAGTATCTGATCAACCCGCAGCTTTGATCGCTGTGGTTTTACCCAGAATTTCCTGGCTATGCTCCCCCAGGCTCGGCGCGGCGCGGCGGATGCTGCTGCCATAGGCGGAGAACTGTACCGGTTGCAGGATATGTTCTTCGCCATTGTCCAGGCGCTGGAACAAGCCGCGCGCGCGGAAATGCGGTTCCTGCAGCACGCCGCTGAAATCATGCAAAGGCGACCAGGCGATGTTGCCGGTAGCGTCGAACACGCCCGCCCAATGGGCTCTGGGCTGTCGAGCTAGAATCGCGGTGATCTGGCCCTTGAGCTCCGCGCAGCGCCGCCGCCGCTCGGGCGCTTTCAGGCTGGCATGCTGTGGCAGTTCAAGGGCGGCGCAGAGCGCCGCCCAGAAATGGTCCTCATGCGCGATGGAGAGTGTAAGCTGCTTGCCGTCGCCGCAGGTGAACAGGCCGTAGGCCGGTTCGTCGAATACCTCGAAAGCCTTGTCGCCACTCATATGGGGCACCAGATAGGGTGTCATCCAGGAAACCAGCCCATCGGTCATGGATACATCGATGGCGGTGCCATGGCCGCTGCGTTCGCGGCCATAGAGAGCGGCGGCGATGGCGAAGGCGGCGAAAGTGGCGCTGGAAAGGTCGCCGAACGGGATTTCCGGCATCGCAGGTGGTGTACTGGCACTGCCGAATACCATGCCGGCCACGGCCTGATAGGAGAGATCATGGGCCGGGCGCATGCGGCTTGGGCCATCCTGGCCGAAGCCAGTGATCGAGGCGAAGATCAGACGGGGATTGCGGGCCGATAGAACCTTATAACCAACGCCGAGCCGATCCATGGTGCCTGGCCGGTAACCTTCCAGCACTACATCGGCTTCCGCTGCCAGCGCCACAAAATCAGTGCGGCCGGTCTCGGTTTTGAGATCCAGGCAGAGGCTGCGCTTATTCCGGCCGACCGAACGGAAGAAAGAGGGGAAGGCACGGGCAGGGTCGCCGCCGGCAGGGCGTTCCACCAGGATGACATCGGCGCCGAGATCGGCCAGCAGCAGCGTGGCATAGGGGCCGGGCAATTGCTCAGCCAGCGATAGAACACGGATGCCGTCGAAAATCCCTTTCATCTTCTCCTCCTGCTGCTTACGATTCTATTTCAGGCACTGATGGCCGAGTCGGCAGTCTTGCCGGTTCGGTAAAACACACCTGTTTTCGGTATAGTTTGTTTGACTTTGCGGTAAGATTATTGAAAGTTTCCAGCCGGCAGCCCGATTCCAGGGCATTACGCGGCAAAGCCTGTCGGGACTGACGGGCGTATCGAATGAACGTGAAGGAGGCGTGCCGTTGGCACAGCGTGGTCGTAAAGCGTCGGCTTGGAAGAATGTAGCGCCCAGCCGGGATCAATTGTTTGCGTTGAAGCGCACGGCCCTGCTGCGCGAAGCGGCGCGGGCCTTCAGTGCGCGCGGCTACCACGATACTTCGCTCGATGATGTTGCCAAGACGCTCGGGGTTACCAAGCCGGCACTCTATTATTACGTCACCAACAAGCAGGAAATCCTGTTCGAGTGCCACATGCTGGCGCAGGATCTCGGCAACGTGGCCTACGACTACGCCATGGAGCATGGCAAGACCGGGCGCGACAGGATCGTGCTGGTTTGCCGCCGCTATATCGAATTGATCACTGGCGAGATCGGCTCCTGCGCCGTGCTGAGCGAATTCGCCGCCCTGGAGCCGAAGAACCGCGCGGTGATTGCCCGCCGGCGTGATGACTTCCAGAAAAAGTTCTCCGAGCTGATCGCCGATGGCATGAAGGATGGCAGCATCCGCGAGGCGGACCCGCGCATGACGGTGTTCTTCTTCATGGGGGCGATCAACTGGATGACGCAATGGTTCCGGCCCGATGGCGATATGAGCGGCGAGGGCATCGCCCGCGTATTCTCCGATCTTTTGGAGCATGCGCTCAAGCCGCAGTAACGTTCCGCCCGTTCCGTGCGGCCTGATAATCCAGCCGGAGGCGCCGCACCAGATCGGCTACGCTTTCCACGGCCTGCACGTCGCCGACGCCATGGCCGGCACTCCAGATGTCGCGCCAGGCCTTCAGCGCGTTCATCTCTTTCAGCAGATTGAAGCCGCCTTCATGCTTACCGCCTGACTTCAGCCCGGCGCCTTCCAGGCTCTGGCGCAGCATATTGGCCGGGATGCCGGTGATTTCGGCGGTAAGGATGATGTCGTCCGCATTGGCGGCGATCAGCATGTCGCGATACTGGTCGCTGGCCTGGCTCTCGCGGGTGGCAATGAAACTAGTGCCGATATAGGCAAGATCGGCACCCATTTCCTGTGCCGCATGGATATAGCGGCCACGCGAAATGGCGCCAGCCAGCACAATGGGGCCATCGAAGAATTCGCGCACCGCGCCGACGAAAGCAAACGGGCTGAGCCAGCCGGTATTGCCGCCGGAGCCGGCACAGAGCAGGATCAGGCCGTCGACTCCGACTTCCACCGCGCGACGCGCGTGCTTCAGCGATGCCACATCGGAAAAGACGACGCCGCCATAGGCATGTACGCGGGCGACAACGCCGGCCGGGCTGCCGACACTGGCGATCACCACCGGCGATTTATGCTTTTCCACCAGCGCCAGATCTTCTTCCAGCCGGGTGTTGCTGGAATGCACGATTAGATTCACCGCATACGGAGCAGAGCCGGGGCCAGCGGTTTCGGCGGCGATGCGGGTTAGCCATTGGTCCAGCAGTTCCGTGGTGCGGGCATTCAGGCTGGGAAAGGAGCCGACAACACCGGCATTACAACAGCCGATTACCAGATCAGGCCCGGAAATCAGGAACATCGGGCCAGCAATGGCTGGCAGTTGCAGTTGCGAAGCAAAGCGGGTGGCGAGTGCGCGGCTGCCGAATTGCGTTGTCATTTGTGTCCTCCCAAGAATGTGCGAAAGAGAGATTGACATAAATCGACCCGTAAGTAAACTAGACGTCCATATGGTCAGATATTCAAATTGACCAAGCCGGTCCGGGAGCTGAACCTGGCCGACGACAGGGAGGGACGAGTGGAAGCGATGGCAGTGCCGCATGGCACGGCAGCAGGCGCGGGTAAACGCGCGGTGCTTGCCGCCCGGGAAATCTATCTGCAATTCGGCGGGATCAAGGCGCTGGATGGCGTCACCATCGAGATCGGCAATAATGAGCTGGTGGCGGTGATCGGCCCGAATGGTGCCGGCAAATCCTCGTTGATGAACTGCTTCAGTGGCTTTTATCGCCCGCAGCGCGGCACCATCGAATTCGATGGTGTGCCGGTGAACGGCAAATCCGTGCATCAGATCGCCCGCGCCGGTCTCGCCCGCACGTTCCAGGGCACGCATATCTTTTCCGGTATGACGGTGATCGAGAACATCATGATCGGCCGCCATATGCATATGCGCAGCAGCATCCTGGATGCCTTTGTGCATTTTGGACGCTCGCGCAATGAAGAATTCGCCCAGCGCGAGGTGGTGGAAGAAATCATCGAGTTGCTGGAGATGGAATCGATCCGCCATCGTCCGGTCGGCACTCTTGGCTATGGGCAGCGCAAGCGTGTCGATCTTGGCCGCGCCCTGGCGCAAGACCCCAAGATATTGCTGATGGACGAGCCGATGGCCGGCATGAATACCGAGGAAAAGGAAGACCTCGCGCGTTTCATCCTCGATGTGCGGGAAGCGCGTGGCATCCCGGTGGTGCTGGTGGAGCATGATATGGGTGTGGTGATGGACCTTGCCGACCGCGTGGTGGTGCTGGATTTCGGCCGCAAGATTGCCGAGGGGACGCCAGCCGAAGTGCAGCGCGATCCGGCAGTGCTGAAGGCATATCTGGGGGAGGGGGCGCGCTGATGCTGGCGATGCAGACTCTGCCGCAACTGTTGTTGCAGCGCGGCAAGCAGGAACCCGGCCGATTGGCGCAACGCCACAAGAAGCGTGGCATCTGGCGCGAATATACCTTTGGCGATGTGCTGGAGCATGTGCGCGGCCTTGCTCTTGGCCTCGAAGCCATGGGGGTGAAACGCGGCGAGACCGTTGCCATCATCGGTGAGAACGAGCCGGAAAATTTCTGGTCCGAGTTTGCTGCCCTGGCGCTCGGTGCCAAGGTCATCTCGCTCTACCCGGACCTTACCGCCGGCGAGATCGATTACCTGCTGAACAATAGTGAGGCGGTCTGTCTGATAGCGCAGGACCAGGAGCAGGTCGACAAGGGGCTGGCGGTGCGCGATGCGGTGCCGGGCCTGCGTCATATCCTGTATTGGGACACCACGGGTATGTGGTCCTATGGCAACAAGGGGCTGCATACCACTCAGGAAGTGACAGCTCGTGGCAATGCTTTACACAATGCCAACCCGGATGCCTTCGCAGCCCTGGTGGCGGTGGGCAGGCCTGATGATATCGCCGTGCTGTCTTATACCTCGGGCACCACCGGCAAGCCGAAAGGCGTGATCGTCACGCACAAGATGATGATCGACAATGCTCACCGCATCATGACGGCGGCTGAGGTGAAGCCGGGGCTCGATTACCTCACTTATATTGCCCCGGCCTGGATCACTGAACAGATCGTCGGAGTCACCATGGGGCTGGCCGTGCCGATGGTGGTGAACTTTCCTGAATCACCTGAGGAAGTACTGGCTAACCTGCGTGAAATCGCCGTCGAGATGATGGTCTTCGCACCCCGGCAATGGGAAAGCCTGGCCGCCACCATCCAGGCCCGCATGTTGGATGCCGGACCATTGCGCCGGCGTATCTATGAATGGGGTGTCGCCATCGGCCATCAGGTGAATGTCGGTCGCCTGGAGGGCAAGCCGGTACCGCTGACGGCGCGACTGCTCTATCCCCTGGCCGATGCGCTAGTGTTGCAGCCGTTGCGCGACAAACTCGGTTTGACTCGGCTGAGCCTGCCGGTCTGCGGCGGTGCCACCATGGCGCCAGATGTATTCCGCCTGTTTCATGCCATCGGCGTACCGCTGCGCAATATCTATGGTGCTACCGAAGTGGGCCTGATGACGCTGCATCAGGGTGCCAGCTACAACCTGGAAACCGTAGGCCATTGGCTGAAGCCGCATCCCGATTCCGGTAAGCCGCTGGAATGGAAGGTGTCGGAAGCTGGCGAATTGCTGGTGCGTGGCGGTTCCTTCTTCCAGGGTTATTACCGCAACGAAGAGAAATCCGCCGAACGCCTCAGCGATGACTGGTATCTCACCGGAGATGCCGTGACAGTCACCGATAGTGGCGAACTGGTGTTCCTTGAACGCATCAGCGACCTGCGCCGGATGCGTAGTGGTGAGAGTTTCCCACCACAGTATATCGAGACACGGCTGCGCTTCAGCCCGTTCATCAAGGACATCCTCACACTGGGGGATGAAAGCCGTGATTTTGTTGGCGCATTGATCAACATCGACATGGAAGTGCTGTCGCGCTGGGCGGAAGAGCGGAACATCACTTACTCAACTTTCACGGATCTGTCGCAGAAGCCAGAAGTGGCGGCACTGCTGCGGGAGGATATCCGCCGCGTCAACCGCTTCCTGCCTGAACATGCCAGGGTCCGTCGTTTCGCGAACTTCCCCAAGGAGCTTGATCCAGACGAGGGTGAGTTGACCCGCACGCGAAAACTGCGGCGCGAATTCATCACTGAGCGCTATCGGCATCTTGTGGAGGAACTTTATCAGGGTAGCAGCACGGTGGCGCTCAATATCCAGATCACCTACCAGGATGGCCGCAAGGGCATGCTCTCGGCAGCGGTGCGGATCAACGATGTTGACGAGGACTACAAAGTGACCGACACCCAGAACGACAGGCGGGCTATCGCATGAGCGAGTTTCTGAACTATACCATCAACGGCGCGCTGATCGGGTTGCTCTATGCCCTGATTGCTATGGGTTTCATCGTCATCTACCGCGCTTCAAAGGTGTTCAATTTCGCCCAAGGCGAATTGGTGGTATTTGGCGGTTTCGTGGTGTGGTGGATGATCACCTCCGTCGGCCTGCCCTACTGGATCGGCATACCCCTGGCCTTTGTCGCTGCCGCAGCCTTCGGCCTCGCCATCGAACGCATCTTCTTCTCCAAGCTGGTGGGTGAGTCGGTGTTCGCCATGGTCATGGTTACCATCGGCCTGCTGATCCTGTTGCGTGGCCTGATCCTGGTGCTGTTCGGTCCACAGGTGCGGCCTTTCCCGATCATCTTCCCGTTGCAGCCGGTGATTGTCGGCGAAATCCTGATCCCGCGTTCCCTGTTCATCGGCGGTATCATCACCGTGATTGTCGGCTTCGGCCTGTCCTGGTTCTTCAACCGTACCCGCCCGGGCCTGCGCATGACGGCTGTTGCCGAAGATCACCAAGTGGCGGTCTCGATGGGCATATCGGTGAAGCGCTCCGTGGCTTTTGCCTGGATCCTGGGTTCGGTGCTGTCCACGCTCGGCGCCATCATCTACCTCAGTGGCAAGTCGCTCAGCTTCCTGGCTTCCGACATCGGCCTTGCCGCTCTGCCGGTGGCCTTGCTGGCCGGGTTTGAGTCGATCGCCGGTGTGCTGCTGGCCGGCATCATCGTCGGCATCATCCAGGGTCTGGTGACGGCCTATATCGATCCGGCTCTCGGTGGCTCCGTCGGCAGTGTTTTTCCATTCATCATCATGCTTGCCATCCTGTTCATCCGGCCAACCGGCATGTTCGGCTGGAAGATGGTCGAGAGGGTTTGAGCCATGGATCCGGCTGGCGTATTCGCAACAAGTTTCGCACGCGATCAATCCCTGATCCGCACCCGTAAACAGCTCATCTGCCTGGTGTTGTTCCTGGTGCTGCTGGCGTTGCTGCCGCTGCTGGTCGGTCCTCGCCTGGTGGCTGTCGCCACTTCGGCATTGATCACGGTGGTGGTAACGGTCGGCCTGCAGATCTGCACCGGCTATGGCGGCCAGGTGAATCTGGGCCAGGCCGCCTTCATGGGCAGCGGCGCCTATGCCACGGCGGTTCTGGCCAGCACATTCGGGTTCCCGTTCTGGGCATCCATACCGCTCGGTGGCTGCGCGGCTGCTGCTTTTGGCTTCGTCTTTGGCCTGTCGGCTGTGCGGATCAAGGGCTTCTACCTGGTGCTCACCACCATCGCCGCGCAATCCCTGTTCCATTTCCTGGTGTTGAACCTGCCGCAATCCTGGCTGGGTGGCTCCAACGGCCTGTCGCTGGAGCCGGCAAGGATCTTCGATTTCGTCATCGATAGCGACCGCTCGATCTACTATCTCTGCCTCGTCTTTGCCTTGGTGATGGTGGCTGGTGCCTACGGCATTGCCCGCAGCCGCCATGGCCGCGACTTTGTTGCGGTGCGCGATGATGATGTCGCCTCCGGCATGATGGGCATCGATGTGGTGCGCACCAAGGCAATGGCTTTCCTGGTTGGCGCTTTCTATGCCGGCATTGGTGGTGGCTTGTGGGCCTACTATGTCCGCTTCGTTGCGGTCGATCAATTCACGTTGTTTCACTCGATCTGGTTCGTGGCGATGATCATTGTCGGCGGTATCGGCTCGATCACCGGAGCCATGATCGGCGTCGTCGTGATCCTCTCGATCCGGGAAAGCTTCATCAGCCTTGGCCCAAGCTTCGTGCAGTTGGTGCCCTGGCTTGGCGGTGACGTGGTGTTTGCCACCCTGAACGTCTTTCTTGGCGGCATCATCGCGGCCTTCCTGATTTTCGAGCCACGCGGCCTGATGCATCGCTGGTCGATCATCAAGCGTTCATACCGCATGTGGCCATTCCCTTATTAACGCTCAGAAAACATGTAACCGCGTTTCACAATGTGTCAAAAACGGGAGGAAGTAGAATGAACATGTTCGTGCGCACCGCCGTGGCCGGGATGGCAGCAGTAATGCTGGCTGGTCCGGTGCAGGCCCAGACCACCTACAACATCGCCTCGCTTGCCGATTTCACCGGCCCTTATGCCGACGTGATGAAAGATCTCAACGGTGCCCGTCACGCTGCCGTGGCCTGGTGGAATGCCGAAGTTGGCAAATCCATCGGCGTCCAGCTCAAGATGAAGGATTATGACCACCGCTATGATGCCGCGCAGGTTGCCAGCCTGTGGCCCGGCATCAAGGCCGAACTCAATCCGATCATCGCGCTCGGCGTGGGCGCTCCGGATGCCACTGCGTTGCAGGGCCGCCTGCCGGCCGATGGCATCCCGCTGATCATGTCCACAGCCGGCTATGGCTTTGGCTGGAAAAGCGATCCCTGGGTGTTCAACCCGCGCTCCACCTATGCGCATGAGGCAGCCGGCTTCCTCGAATGGTACCGCAAGACCAACAACATTTCCGGCCCGTTGAAGGTGGCGGTTTTCTCGTCTGAAGCCTCACCGGCCTATGTTGATATCGCCAAGGGCCTGCGCAAGTATGCCGACGAAAACAAGGCGACCATCGACTTGGTAGAGACCGTGTTCACCGAAGTGCAGCCGACTGACCTGACCACGCAGGTCAACCGCGTGCTTGGCAAGGGTGCCCAGGTTCTGGACGTGCAGACCAACACGGCGGCTGTAGTTGCTGTGAAGCGTGCGCTGCAGGCACTGAACAAGAAGGTTCCAATCGTGATGAGTTCGCATAACGGCATCACGGCCTCTGCCCAGGCTATTGGCGGTATCGCCAATCTGGAAGGTGACTACGAGGTATATGGCATGGCAATGCCGACCGACGAGATGACCAAGTCGCGCCAGTTCTACGAAAAGCTCAAGAGCCAGTATGGCATGAAGGGTGGTTGGACGGTACCGACCTTGATGGGTCTGAACCAGACCCTGGTTGCCCTGCGTGCGGTGGAGGCGACGGCCAAGAAGGCGGGTGCTGCCAATGTTACCGGTCGTGCCGTGCGCGAGGCACTGCTCACCACCACGATCACCAGTGCGGAGACGTTCGAAATTCTCTCGGATGTCAAATACACCAACGATGCGCCGTTCCCCACCACGGGGGCTGCGGTGAATATCGGCATTGTGAAGGGCGGCAAGTATGTAACGGCTGCCCAGGCTGTGCCGGTGCCGCAGATCGGTAAGTGGTAATCCAGTCGCATAAACGGGCCGGGCATTATGCCCGGCCCGGCACTGCCGGAGGCGCGCGTGCTTGAACTCAATAATGTCGAAGTGATCTACAGCGAAGTCATCCTCGCGGTGAAGGGTGTATCGCTGCGCATCAACCAAGGCCAATGCGTTGCCTTGCTGGGCGGCAATGGCGCCGGCAAGTCGACAACGCTGAAGGCGATCTCCAATGTCATCCAGACCGAGGATGGCCGTGTCACATCGGGCAATATCCAATTCAATGGCCAGCGTATCGACAACCGCGATGCGGTGGATATCGTCGATGCCGGCATCATCCATGTGATGGAAGGCCGCCGCGTGCTGCGTCACCTCACCGTGGAGCAGAATCTGATCATCGGTGGCCACAAGGAAACCAGTCTGCGCGCGGTGCGCCAGCGGCTGGACGAGGTTTATGCCCGCATTGGTCGCCTTGCGGCTCTGAAGGATCGTACCTCTGGTTACCTGTCAGGCGGCGAGCAGCAGATGCTGGTGATTGGCCGTGCCATGATGGCTCGGCCCAAGCTGATGTTGATCGACGAGCCGTCGCTTGGCTTGGCGCCGTTGATGGTTGATGAAGTCTTCGCCGTATTGCAGTCGCTCAAGGATGCTGGTGTCACCCTGCTGGTGGTGGAACAGAATGCCCGTGTCGCCCTGGCCCTGGCCGATTATGGCTATGTCATGGAGAACGGCCATATCGTGCTTGAAGGTGCTGGTGACGAATTGCGCAGTAACGAGGATGTGCGGGAATTCTATCTCGGCCTCAATATCGAGGGCGAGCGCAAGAGCTACCGTGATGTCAAACATTACCGCCGGCGCAAACGCTGGCTTGGTTGAAGCAACCTGCGCCTATTGGCGCAGGTCGCGTACCAGCGGTGCCTCCGGGGTCAGTTCGGTGGCACCCACGATCTCTACATGATCGGCCTTGAGGCGGGACAATTCTCTGAATTTCATCTGTGCCGGTTCGGTCACGTCGGCAGCGTCAATGCCATCCTGCAAGGCCAGACGCAGGGTAACGCAGTCACGATGGCCCTCGCGGCTGATCGAGGCTTGAGCGCGCTGGATGCCTGGAACCGCAATCACTAGGTCTTCCAACTGGCGCGGATAAATGAAGATTTCCCGCGCCTTCACTGATTGGCCGACGCGGCCTTGCAGCATGGAGATTCGTGCCACGCTGCCATCAGCATGCAACTCGCGGGCAATGGCAACGTCGCCGGTGCCGAAGCGGATCAGCGGCCAACCCGGACGCAGGGTGCTCACCACGATCTCACCGGGTTCGCCCAGGGGCAGCGGCTGGCCATTCAGCGGATCGCAGATCTGCACAATGCGGTCGGGGTGAATCTCATAGCCTTCCACGCCGGTGCGCTCAAAGCCGATCAGGCCGAAATCAGCCGTGGCATAGACCGAGAAGGTACGGATGCCGTAACGCGCCTCAAGCCGGCGGCGCTTGCCCATCCAGTCGCCGAATTCGCCACCGAGGAACGCAGATGTGACGCGCCAGTCGCGTGGTAGTTCATGGCCGGTCTGTTCCAGGGTTTCCGCCAAGGTGACGAAATAGGCGGTGGCCGCACAGATGCAGGTAACGCCCAGGTCGCGGACCAGCTTGGCCTGCATCTCGCTGCCGCCGGTACCGGCAGGGATCACGGCGGCGCCTGTGCTGCGCAGGCCCTCGTCCAGCAGCAGGCCGGCCGGCACCAGATGATAGGACCAGGTATTCAGCACCATATCGCCCTTGCCGATACCGGCTGCCGCAAAGGCCGCGCCGAAGCCGAAGGCATCGTCTTCGCTGCGCAATTGCGGTTCGTTGATCGGGCCCGGCGAAACAAAGACGCGCTCGATATCGCCTGGATCGGCAGCGAGGAAGCCGCCATAGGGCGGGATCAGGCGCTGCTGTTCGATCATCGCTTCCTTCTTGAATACCGGCAGGCGGGCAAGGTCTGCCGTGTTGTGCAGTTGCTCCGGGCGCAGGCCTGTGGCATCGAAAATCGTGCGGATCGCCGGGGCGCGGTCATAGGCCCGGGCCTGGATGGTGCGCAGCCGGGTGAAGCGGTCATCAGTCATGGTATTGCCCCCTGGATCAGCGGCCGGTAAAGCGCGGCTGGCGCTTTTCCTCAAACGCAGCCAGGCCTTCCTTCATATCGGCGCTGTGGGCATGCAGCTCACTGGCGAGCAGTTCCAGCCGTAGCGCCTGGGCCGAGGGCTGTTCCAGGCCATCATCCACCAGGGCCTTCATGCGCCGCAGCACCAACGGGCTTTTCACCGCCAGCTTGGCTACCAGGCGACCGGCGGCGGCCATCAGGTCGCTGTCCTCCACCACCTCGTTTACCAGTCCGGCGGAAACCAGATCGGCAGCCGGAACCGACTCACCGGTAAACAACAGGTACTTCGCCCTTGTGGGGCCGATCTTGCGTGGCAGCCGCACCGAGCTGCCGCCACCCGGCAGCAGGCCGAAATTGGCATGGGCATCGCCGATGCGCGCGGATCGTGCCGCGATCACCAGATCGCAGCAGAGTAGCAGTTCCAGTCCACCGGCCAGGGCCAGGCCATTCACAGCGGCGATCACGGGGCGCGGGCAGGTCTCCAGGCGTGTCATCATGCGAAGTACAGAATCAAGGAATTCACGAACATTCCGTTCATCCTGGCCGCTGGTGGCGCGCACGAACTTGAGGTCGGCGCCGGCACAGAAAGCGCGTCCGTTGCCGCTCAGCACCACGGCGCGGATATCGTCCTGCTCGGCACGGTCAAGGGCTGCCTCGATGCCTGCCACGATTGCCGGGGTGATCGAGTTCAAGGCGGCGGGGCGGTTCAGGCAGATCCAGACCGCGCCATCGCGGACCTCGACCAGAACACTCGAATCGACGGGCGCGTTCATGGGTTTCCTCCAATTATTGACTCGTGAGTCATTAAATCATATTATAAGTCATAATGTAGACCATATAGAAATATTGGCAAGCGCCGTGATGCCGTGGTGATCGGCGCCACTGCCGTCAGGGCAAGCCTTAGGGAGGGAAAGATGGAGCAGGTTTATGTTGTCGGCGTCGGCATGACGCAATTCGGGCGTCAGCCCGATAAAACGATCAAGGGCATGGCGCAGGAAGCAGTGCAGGGCGCACTGAAGGATGCCGGACTTGAGCATCAGCCGGCAGAGGCGGCCTTCTTCGCTAATTCGACCCAGGGCCACATGGAACGCCAGCACATGATCCGCGGCGAAGTGGTGATGCGCAGCATGGGCGTGGGCGGCATCCCGGTGGTGAATGTGGAAAATGCCTGCGCCAGCGCGGCGACCGCTTTCAACCTGGCGGTCAATTTCCTCAAAGCCGGAGAGGGGGATGTGGCGCTGGCGCTCGGTTCCGAGAAGATGTTCTCCACGGATCGAGATCTGATGTTCTCTGCCTTCGATGGTGCATGGGACGTGGCGGATGTGAACGCGATCCGCGACCGGCTGCTCAAGCTCGGCGATGGCGTCGATGTGCCGGAAGGCACCACGTCACCGAAGCCATACAGCGCCTTCATGGATGTTTATGCCGCCTTCTCGCGCGCACATATGAAGCGTTTCGGCACCACCCAGCGCCATCTTGCCGCAGTGGCGGCGAAGAACCATACCCATTCGGTGCATAACCCGCTGGCTCAGTTCCGCGATGCCTATAGCGTGGAGCAGATCCTGGCCGCACCGCCGATCACCTATCCCCTCACTTTGCCGATGTGCTCGCCGATTTCGGATGGTGCCTCGGCGGCCTTGTTGGTCACGGAAGCCGGCCTGCGCCGCCTCGGTATCGACAGGAAGCGGGCGATCAAGGTGCTGGCCAGCGTGCTGCAAACCGGCAGCGATCGTGATCCGGCGGAAGTGGAAAAGCATTGCACGGCATTGGGTTCGAAGCGGGCCTATGAGAAAGCCGGCGTTGGGCCGAAGGATATTTCGGTCGCCGAGGTGCACGACGCCACGGCGATGGGCGAGATCATCCAGATCGAGAATCTCGGATTCTGTGATTTTGGCGAAGGCGGGCCGATCTCGGAACGCGGTGAAACCACGCTCGGCGGCCGCATCCCGGTGAATCCTTCGGGTGGCCTGGAATCCAAGGGCCATCCGGTCGGTGCCACTGGCCTGGCGCAGGTTTACGAACTGGTGACCCAACTGCGCGGCGAGGCCGGGTCACGCCAGGTCGAGGGTGCCAAACTGGCACTGGCCGAGAATGGTGGTGGGCTGCACGGCATTGAAGAGGCGGTCGCCAGCGTCATCATTCTGGGCCGCTGATAAACGCCAATTGGCACACCACTTTTTTATCCTGGGAGGAAATAATGAATTTGCAGAATAAGGTTGCCGTCGTTACCGGCGCCGCGTCCGGTCTCGGCTTCGCCACATGCAAGGCATTGGCTGCCGCCGGCGCCAGGATCGCCGGCCTGGATCGCGACAAGGACAAGCTGGCGACCTTGGCGTCCGAACTGGGCGCGAACGGGATCACCTGTGCAGTTGACGTGGCTGATGAGGCCAGCGTCAAGGCCGGCATCGATGCGGCGATGAAAGCTTTCGGCGCCATCCATGTGGCGGTGAATTGTGCCGGCGTTGCCGATTCGGCCAAGACCCTGTCGCGTGGCGAGCCATTTCCGCTCGCCACCTGGAGCAAGGTTATCGCGATCAATCTTACCGGCACGTTCAACATCATCCGTTTCGCGGCCCAGGCAATGAGCGCCAACCCGCCAGAGGAAAGCGGCGAGCGCGGCGTTATCGTCAACACCGCTTCTGGTGCTGCCTGGCAAGGCCAGGTGGGCCAGGCCGCTTACAGTGCGTCCAAGGCTGGCGTGATGGGCCTTACCCTGCCGGTGGCGCGCGATCTCGCTGAAATCGGTATCCGCGTCGTCACCATCGCGCCGGGCCTGTTCGATACGTCCATGGTCGCCGGCCTGCCGGAGAACGTGTCGCAGTCGATCATAAACCGCATGATCCTCTATCCCAGCCGCATGGGGCAGGCATCGGAATTCGGTGCGCTGGTACGGCATATCGCCGAAAACCAGTATCTCAATGCCACCACGATTTCCCTGGATGCCGGCGCCCGCATGTCGGCACGCTGACCGGAGCGCAGGCCCGGCAATTCATCTAGCGCGGTACTTTCCTCCCTGTGAGGCCGCGACTACCTGACCCAGCCTTGCTGCCGCAAGGCTGGGTCTTTTTTTGCCGTTGACTCCAGGCTTAATGTACTATCAGTATAACAATAGTACTAAGCAGGAGCGGCACGGGCATGGTGGCGGCGGGCGGAGCGAGGGCGATAGACGAGCGTCTGCCGACGCCGTTGTATCACCAGATTCTGCTCATATTGCGCAGCCAGATACTGGATGGCCGCTTGCAGGCCGGCGTGCTGCTGCCGGGCGAGGAAGAACTGGCCCGGCAATTCGATGTCTCGCGTATCACGGCACGGCGCGCGCTGGCCGAACTGGCCGCGGAAGGCCTGGTGACACGAGGCCGGGGGCGCGGCACCCATGTGACGCAGCGCTCCGATCCGCCGCCGATCCGTGCCGGCGTCGAGGGTTTGCTGGAAAATCTGCTCGCCATGGGTCTCAAGACCCAGGTGACGCTGGTGGATTTCTGCTATGAGCCGGCGGCGCCGGATGTGGCGGCGGCATTGCAGGTGACGGCCGGCGAGGAAGTGCAGCGTGCCGTGCGCGTGCGCTCGCTGGAAGCTGGTCCATTCTCCTATCTCACCACTTATGTGCCTGCGGATATCGGGCGCAAATTCTCGCGCAAGGAGTTGGCGCAGCAGCCCTTGTTGAGTTTGCTGGAACAATCCGGCGTCACCATCGGCGGTGCCGAGCAGACCATTTCCGCCACTCTGGCCGATGCCCGCGTCGCGCCATTACTCAACACCGCCATTGGTGCGCCTCTGCTGCGTATCGGGCGCGTGGTTCAAGATGCCGCAGGCCGTCCTGTGGAATACATCATCGGCCTCTACCGGCCAGACCGCTATCAGTTCCGCATGAGCCTCGACCGTGTCCGTGGCGAGGAGGAAAACACCTGGTCGGCCCGCGTGGCGCCGACGGCAGGGGGCAAGAGGTCGCCACGCACCACCCGTTCAAATTCAGTCCGCCCAAATTCCATCCGCAGGGAGAAACTAAAATGACAACGTCAAAGTCCGGTTTCCGCTTCACCCGCCGCCATTTCATTGCCGGCTCTGCTGTTGGTGCCGCCGCCGGCATCGGTGGTTTCCCCGCCATCCTCAAGGCGCAGCCGCGCACCATCAAGGTTGGCATCCTGCATCCGGTCACCGGCCCGCTGGCGCCTTCAGGTCAGCAATGCCGCCTCGGTGCCAAGCTCGCCATCGATACCATCAATGCCAATGGCGGTATTGCCTCGATGGGTGGTGCCAAGCTGGAGCCGATCTATGCCGACGCGCAGTCGAAGCCGGATGTTGGTGTGGCGGAGGTCGAGAAACTGAACGAGATGGGTGCCGCTGCCATTATCGGCCCCTTCGCCTCCGGTATTGCACTTGCTACCACTCAGGCTGCGGCCAAGCATAACATCCCGCATATTGTCGATGTCGGCGTGGTGGACCAGGTGGTGACACGCGGCCTTGCCAACACTTTCCGCTTCGGCCCGGGGCTTGGCGCCATCGTTGACAGCGCCATCGACAATCTGGTGGCGCTCAACACCCAGGCGGGTAAGCCGGCCAAGACGGTGATGATCGTGCATGAGGAATCGGCCTTTGGCGCTGGCATGGCAAAGACGCTGAACGAAAAGCTGCCGGCCAAGGGTTTCGAGGTGCTGGAGACCATCCCGCATGCCAACCCGACCCGCGATTTCAATAACATCGCGTTGAAGATCAAGGGCCGCAATCCAGACCTGCTGATCCCTTCGAACTACTACAATGAGTTCGTGCTGCTGGCGCGTACCCTGCGGCAGCAGAAGATCCGCCCGAAGGCGATTTACGCCATCCTCGGCGGTGCCGCTTCGCAGTATCGCTTCGTCGAGGAATTCCCCGATGCGGCCGAATTCATCATGGATTGCAATCACTGGTTCGATCCGCGTAACCCGGTGGCGCTGGAACTGAAGAAGAAGGTGGAGGCCGAGAAGGCCTATTTCTCCTACGAGGTGTTCCTCAATCATGAATGTGTGCGCTTGCTGGCCGATGCGCTGGAACGTGCCGCTTCCGCAGACCGCGCCGCCATCACCCAGGCGCTTGCTGCTTCCGGCTGGAGCAACCACTTCATGCCTTATGGCCCGACCAAGTTCGTCAACGGCCAGAATGTCGGCGCCGCTCCGGTCAATACCCAGGTGATCGGCAAGGATATCAAGGTGATCTTCCCGAAGGATTTCGCCAACGCCAAGCCGGTATTCCCGGCGCCGCGCGCCTGATCCACGATAATTCCGGCGGGGCCGGTTATGGCCGGCCCCGTCCAGCATCTGGACTGTAATGCTCGAAGTATCGATTCTGCTGCCGGCTATCCTGAACGGTCTGACGACCGGGGCGATCTACGCCCTGATCGCGCTAGGTCTCACGTTGATCTACGGCGTGCTGCATATCATCAATTTTGCCCATGGCAGCCTGCTGATGCTGGCACTCTATGGCGTATTCTTCCTGCATAGCCTGTTTGGCGTTGATCCCTATCTGGCCTTGCCTGTTGCCGCCCTGGCGCTGTTCGGGATCGGCTACGGCCTGCAACGCTTCATTATAGGGCAGGCGAGTCATGGCAAGGACGAGAATATCCTGCTGGTGACGCTTGGCCTCTCGGTGATCATCGAGAATCTGGCACTCTATCTCTGGCGGGCCGATACCCGCACTATTGAAACGCCATACTCGTTTGATGTGGTGGATTTCGGTGTTGCCTTCATTGCCGTACCGAAGGTGATCGCCTTCATCGGCGCGCTGATTGTCGCCGGCCTGCTTTGGCTGCTGATGGCGCGCACCGATCTTGGCCGTGCCATCCGGGCTCTGGCCAAGGAGCGCCAGGGGGCCAAATTGGTCGGTATCAATGTCGAGCATGTTTTCGCCATGTCCTTCGGCATTGGCTGCGCCTGCCTCGGCATCGCTGCCTGTCTGCTGCTGCCGAGTTTCTATGTCAGCCCACAGGTTGGCCATGCTTTCGTGCTGGTGGCTTTCACCGTGGTGGTGCTGGGTGGCATGGGCAGCTTCGTGGGTGCCTTGCTCGGCGGCCTGATCATTGGCATCACCGAGAGCATCGGCGGCCTGTTTCTCGGTGAAAGCCTGGGCCAGCTCGGCATTTTCCTGATCTTCATCATCGTGCTGCTGTTCCGGCCCACCGGGCTGCTTGGGCAGAAGGCCTGATCATGCGCAGCCTGGCTTCCATCTTCGTTTTCGCCCTGGTGCTGGCACCGCTGCCGCTGCTGGTGCAGTCGGATTTCTGGCTCACCTGGCTCATCTTGGCATTGTTCTATGCCTATCTCGGCCAGGCCTGGAATCTGCTCGGCGGCTATGGCGGGCAATTTTCCTTTGGCCATGCGCTGTTCTTTGGTACTGGCGCCTATTGCACGGCGATCCTGCAAATCCGCTTCGGCATCAATGCCTGGGGTGGTTTCGGCCTGGCTGCGGTGGCTGCCGGCTTGGTTGGCGCAGGGACTGGCTGGCTGGTCTTCCGCTATGGACTGCGTGGTTCGTATTTCGCCCTGGTCACCCTGGCCTTCGCGGAAGTGTTCCGCATCCTTGCCAATACCTTTGCTTTCACGGGTGCTGGCGTTGGCTTGCTGGTGCCGTTGCAGCCCGGCTTTGCGCAGATGCAGTTCCCGGATAAGGCCAGCTTCTTCTGGCTGCTGCTGCTGTTGGTTACCGCCGCTTTGCTGCTGACCTGGTGGCTGGAGAATGCCCGTTTCGGTGCCCGGCTGATGGCGGTGCGCGAGAATGAGGAAGCCGCGCGGGCTCTGGGTGTCGATCCTTTCGCCACCAAGCTGGGCGCCATTGTGCTGTCCGGTGCGCTCGCCGGCACTGGCGGTGCCATCTATGTGCAGCTTTTCCTGTATATCGATCCCGCTATCGCCTATGGCCCGGCGATGTCGGTGGAGGCGCTGCTGGTGCCGATCATCGGCGGCCTTGGCACCATCTTCGGCCCGGTGCTGGGTGCCTTCGCGCTGCATGCCATTGCCGAGATCGGCCGTATCGTGTTCGGCGAAGCGCCGGGTCTGAATCTGGTGCTCTATGGCCTGCTGCTGGTGCTGATGGTGCTGTTCCTGCCCAATGGCCTGTTCGGCCTGGGCAAGGCGCGGTTTGGCCGCGGGGCACTGCGCCGCCTGTTCAAGCGGGGCCGGCATGCTTGAAATCCGCTGCCTCGCCAAGAAATTCGGTGGCTTGGTCGCCACCAACGATGTCAGTTTCACCGTGCCTGAAGGCCGCATCACCGCGTTGATCGGGCCGAACGGTGCCGGCAAGACCACCATTTTTGCGCAGATATCTGGTTTTCATCGCCCCGATGGCGGCGATATCCTGTTCCAGGGGCGCTCGTTGCTGGGTCTGACACCAGAAGCCATCTGCCGGCTTGGCATCGCCCGTACTTTCCAGATCGTTCAGCCTTTTGCTGGTTTGAGTGTGCGCGAGAATATCGCCGTTGGTGCGCATCTGCATCGTGCCGGTCGCCGCGCCGCGCTGGATCATGCCGAAGCCGTCGCCACCCAGGTTGGCCTCGCGGTGCAACTCGACAAGCCGGCGGCGACGCTCACGGTGGCCGGGCGCAAACGGCTGGAGCTGGCCAAGGCACTTGCCACGGATCCGAAGCTGCTGCTGCTGGATGAAGTGATGGCGGGCCTCAATCCAGCCGAAATTGATGAAATCATTCCGGTAATCCAGGGTATCCGGGCCTCGGGCGTTACCATCCTGCTGATCGAGCATGTGATGCGGGCGGTGATGAATCTATCTGAACATGCCTGGGTACTTAACAATGGCAGCCTGATCGCCAATGGTACGCCCGCCGAGATCGCCGCTGATCCGCAGGTGATCGAAGCCTATCTCGGCCATGGCGCGGCCAAGCATATGCAGGCTGGGACCAGGCAGGTGCATCATGCTTGAAGTGCGCGGCCTGGAAGCCGGCTATGGCGAGGTTGCCGTGTTGCGCGGCATTGATCTTGATCTTGCCAAGGGTGAGATCGTGGCCTTGCTTGGCGCCAATGGTGCCGGCAAGTCGACACTGAACAATAATCTTTCCGGCCTCTACCGGCCGCAGGCTGGCAGCATATGCTTCCTTGGCCAGGATATTGCCGGCACCAACCCGGATCGCATAGTCGAGGCTGGCCTGATCCAGGTACCGGAAGGCCGCCGTGTATTCCCGAATCTGAGTGTGCGCGAGAATCTGGAGCTTGGCAGCTATCGCCGCGCCCGTGCCAGCCGTGCCGCCAATATCGAACGCGTCTATGCCATCTTCCCGCGCCTGAAGGAGCGCGCCAGCCAGTTGGCCGGCACGCTCTCGGGTGGCGAACAGCAGATGCTGGCGATTGGCCGCGGCCTGATGGCAGAACCTGAATTGCTGATCCTGGATGAGCCCTCGCTTGGCCTCTCGCCCCTGCTGGTGGAGGAGATGTTCAGCCTGATTCAGCAACTGAATCGCGACGGCCTTTCAATCCTGCTGGTGGAGCAGAATGTGGTGCAGTCGCTGGCGATCGCGCATCGCGCCTTCGTGCTGGAACATGGCGTGATTGCCTTATCGGGACCGGCAGCGGAGTTGATGAATGACGCGGGGCTCAAGGCCTCGTATCTGGGGATATGACCATGACCCAGGCAGCCATGACCCTCGCCGAGAAACTGGTGGCCCGCGCCGCCGGTCTGGACATCGTGCGTCCAGGCGAGGTGGTTACGGCCAAGGTCGATCTGGCCATGATGCATGATTCCGGCGGCCCGCGCCGGGTGGCGCCGATGCTGCAGCGGCTTGGCGCTGCGGTCTGGGATCCTGATCGCGTGGTGGTGATCTCCGATCATTATGTGCCGGCGGTGGATGCCGAAAGTGCCGGCATCCTCGACCTCACCCGCAAATGGGTGAAGTCGGCCGGGGTGTCGAAATTCCACGATATGCAGGGCATCTGCCATGTGGTGCTGCCGGAGCGCGGACATCTGCGGCCGGGCATGTTCGTGGTTGGGGGTGACAGCCATTCACCCACCGGAGGCGCGTTCGGCGCCTATATGTTTGGCGTCGGCGCCACCGAAATGTGCGGTGTTCTGGTCACCGGCGAAATCTGGCTCCGGGTGCCAGAAACGATCCTGCTCCATTGGCGCGGCAAGCTGGCGCCAGGCGTGGTGGCGAAGGACATGATCCTTGCCATGTGCGCGAAGCTCGGCATGGATGGCGGCCGTTATCAGGCGATCCAATATGCTGGCGATACCATTGGCATGCTGGCGATGCAGGAGCGCATGACGCTCAGCAACATGGCGGCGGAACTAGGCGCCCAGGCCGGCCTGATCGCGCCCGATGGCGTGACCAGCGACTATCTGCTGAGTGTGGGCGTGGCGCCGGATATGATCGATACCGCTTATTGGCAAACGGATGCGGCCGCCGGGGTAGCCGAGCGGCATGACTTCGATGCTGCCAGTCTGGCGCCGATGGTGGCCGCGCCACATAGCCCGGCCAATTCGGCGGCAGTGACAGAGCATAAAGGCGTTGCCATTGACCAAGCCTATATCGGCGCCTGCACCGGCGCCAAGATCAACGATCTGCGCATGGCCGCCAGTGTGTTGAAAGGCCGTCAGGTGGCGACTGGCACGCGGCTGCTGATTGCACCGGCCTCCGCCCGCACCACGGCAGAAGCTGCCGCTGATGGTACCTTGGCGGCACTGACCGAGGCGGGCGCCATCCTGCTCTCTTCCGGCTGCGGAGCCTGTGCCGGCTATGGCGCTGGTGTGCTGGCGGAGAATGAGACCTGCATCGCTTCCACAGCCCGCAACTTCAAGGGCCGTATGGGTGCTGGTTCTTCCAAGGTGTATCTCGGTTCGCCTTATACCGTGGCGGCATCCGCCGTGCTGGGTCGTATCGCCGATCCCCGGGAGTTTCTGGCATGAGCGGTCGCGTGTGGAAATTCGGCGACAATATCGATACCGACGTGCTGGCGCCGGGCCTCTATATGAAGAGCCCGCTCAGCGAACTGGCGCGCCATTGCCTGGAAGCCGTGGAGCCTCGTTTTGCGGCAGAGGTGCGGCTTGGCGATATCGTGGTCGGTGGGCGCAATTTCGGCATGGGATCGTCGCGTGAGCAGGCCGTGATGGTCTTGCGCGAGCTGGGCGTCAGCGCCGTGATTGCTCCATCTTTCGCCGGGATTTTCTATCGCAATGCGCTCAATCTTGGTCTGCTGGCTTTTGTCTGCCCGCGCGCCAAAGAAATTGCCGCCGATGCCACCCTGACGGTGGAAGCGGCGACCGCCACCTTGCGCGATACTACCAACGGCGCGGTCTATACCTGCGAGCCACTGCCGGGACATCTGCTGCAGATGATCGAGGATGGTGGCCTGTTGCCGCATCTGGAAAAGAAAATGACGCTTAATAAGCTGAAGGAGGCGCAAGCATGAGCCAGCTGCGCGCGAAATTGCAGGGTGGCGGCATGGTTGTCGCTCCTGGTGTTTATGATGGTCTGTCCGCTCTGGTGGCGAGTCAGGCGGGGTTCGAGGCGCTCTACCTTTCCGGCGCCAGTATCGCCTATACCCGCTTCGGGCGCTCCGATATCGGCCTGGTGTCGATGACCGAGGTGGCCGACACCCTGGGCGCGATCCGGGAGCGGGTCGATACCGATATTATCGTTGATGCCGATACCGGCTTCGGTAACGCACTGAATGTTCAGCGCACAGTGCATCTGTTCGAGCGTAACGGTGCTGCCGGTATTCAGATCGAGGATCAGGCATTGCCGAAGCGTTGCGGCCATCTGGAAGGAAAATCCCTGGTGCCGGCAGCCGAGATGGTCGGCAAGATCAAGGCGGCTCTCGATGCCCGCCGCTCCGCCGATACCTTGATTGTCGCCCGTACCGACGCCATCGCCGTGGAAGGCTTCGATGCCGCCATGGAGCGCGCGGCACGCTATATGGAGGCCGGCTGCGATGTGCTTTTTGTCGAAGCACCGCAAAGCATCGAACAGATGCGCCAGGTAACCAGCCGTTTTGGCAATCGCGTACCGCTGTTGGCCAATATGGTGGAGGGTGGCAAGACGCCGCTGCTCTCGGCGGAGGAATTGGCCGGGATCGGCTATCGACTGGCGATCTTCCCAGGTGGCCTCACCCGCGCGCTGGCACATTGCATGACGGCTTATTTCGCTTCGCTCAAGAGCCATGGCACCACGGCACCGTTCCGCGACCGGATGCTGGATTTCAATGCCTTGAATGCATTGATTGGCACGCCGGAATTGCTGGCGCGCGGTCGCGGCTACGATGCCGCACAGCATGAGGGCCAGTCATGATCGATCCCATCATCCTCGCCGTGTTGAAAGGCCGGCTGGAGCAGGTTGCCGACGAGATGGATGCGACTCTGTTCCGCTCCGCCTTCAATCCGATCATTGCCGAAGCGCATGATGCCAGCCACGGCCTCTATCATGCTGATACCGGCGAAACCCTGGTGCAAGGCAAGTCGGGCCTGCCGATCTTCGTCGGCGCCATGGCCTTCGCGGTGAAGGCAGTGATCGACAAGGCGGCACGCGACGGCGACCTTAAGGAAGGTGACGTCTATATCTTTAACGATCCCTATGATGGCGGCACGCATCTTTCCGACTTCAAGCTGGTTCGCCCCTTCTTCCGTCAGGGCAAGGTGTTTTGCCATCTTGCTTCGGTCGGCCATTGGCATGATGTCGGCGGCAATGTGCCGGGCAACTACAATCCGGTGGCGACGGAATGTTTCCAGGAAGGCATGGTTATTCCGCCGGTGAAGCTCTATGCCGCGGGTGTGCTGCGTCAGGATGTGGTGGATATTCTGCGCGCCAATACCCGCCTGCCGGATAGTCTTTATGGCGACATGAATGGCCAGGTGAACGCGCTTGATCTCGGTGCCCGCCGCCTGCATGCCCTGCTGGATGAATATGGCGATGCCACGGTGGCGGAAGTGCTGGCTGAACTGAAGCGGCGTGCGGCTTTGCAATTCAAGAGCCTGCTGCGTGAATTGCCCGATGGCCGCTATGCGGCGGAAGATTTCCTCGATAATGACGGCATCCGCGACGAGCCCCTGCGCATCGGTCTGGATGTGGTGATCGAGGGCGAGAGCCTGACGCTCGATTTCTCCCGTACGTCAGTGGCTTGTGCCGGGCCGGTGAATATCGCTCGTTCGACGGCGATTGCCGCCTGTTATGTTGCCATCAAGCATATCTTCCCCGATGTGCCGGCGAATTCCGGCGTGCTCGAACCAGTGAAGTTCGTGATCCCGGAATCCAGCTTGATCAGTGTGAAGGCACCCAAGCCGGTGGGCGGCTATACCGAGACCATTCTGCGGCTGATCGATGTGATCTTCGCGGCCTTCGCTCAGATTGCGCCAGAGCGGGTGAATGGCTGTGCCTATGGCACCATCAATGCGCTGTCTCTGGCCGGTCATCGCAAGGATGGCCGCCGCTGGGTGATGTTCAGCTTCTTTGGCGGCGGCCATGGCGGCCATCCTAAAGGAGATGGCCTAAACCATGGCAATGCGCCGATCTCGATGGCGACGATTCCGCCACTGGAGATCCTGGAAGCCGCCTATCCGGTGTTGTTCACCGAATGGAGCCTGCGTGCCGATAGCGGCGGAGCCGGCAGGCATCGCGGTGGCTTGGGGGCGGTTTACGAAATTGAATTGCTGGAGGAGCAGGCCGACCTGTTCCTGTTCGGTGAGCGCGGCAAATATGCGCCGGCCGGTGTGCTGGGCGGCCACGCGGCGCAGCGGAATCGTTTCCTCTACCCGAAGGACGGCAAGGCAGCCGAGCCGGCCATGGTGTCGAAGCTGCATGATGCGAAGCTGAAAAAGGGCGATCGGATTCGGCTGGAAACGCCAGGAGGTGGCGGCTATGGCCCGCCGGCCGAGCGCGGACCGGAGCGGATCGCCGAAGATTTGCGGCTTGGCTATGTCACCGAGTCCGGCCTGGAGCGTGATTATGGCCGCAAGGCCAGGGAGGCAGCGGAATGACCGAGCAGAGCAGCATCCCGCGTTTTGCAGTCGGCGTTGATGTCGGTGGCACATTCACCGATGTTTTCTTCCTCGATGAGGCGAGAGGGCGCATCGATATCGCCAAGGTGCCATCAACGCGTGGCGACCAAGCCACCGGTTTTATCGAAGGCCTGCGCGCCAAGGCCGAGCCGAAGCAGATCGCTACCGTTGTACATGGCACCACCGTTGGCACCAATGCGCTGCTGGAGCGCAAGGGTGCGCGTACCGGCATCATCACCACGCGCGGCTTCCGCGATGTGCTGGAAATGCGCCGCCGCGACCGGCCGAATACCTGGGGCCTCTGGGGCCAGTTCATGCCGGTAGTGCCGCGTGATCTGCGACTGGAAGTGGCCGAGCGTGTGCTGGCGGATGGCACGATCCGCGAGGCTGTCAATCCTGCGGAAGTGCAGGCCATGGCCCGCGAGTTGCTGGCCCGTGGTGCCGAAGCCGTGGCCGTGGTGTTCATCAATGCCTATGCCAATCCAGAGAATGAGCGTGCCGCGCTGGCTGCCGTGCGCGAGGTGTGGCCGAATGCCTATGTCACGGCATCCAGCGATATCCTGCCCGAGATCCGCGAGTTCGAGCGGACATCCACCGCTGCCTTGAACGCTTACCTGCAGCCCCCTGTGGGCAGTTATCTGCGCAAGCTGGAAAGCCGCCTGCAGGACGATGGTTTCGGTGGTCAGTTGCTGATCGTGCAGTCCAATGGCGGCGTGATGAGCGTGGACAGCGCCGCCAGCAGGCCGGTGCGCACGGCGCTCTCCGGTCCGGCAGCAGGTGTCATTGCCTGCCAGCATATCGCTGTGGCTGCCGGTTTCCCCAATGTCGTCACCTGCGACATGGGCGGCACCAGCTTCGATGTCTCGCTGATTGCTGGTGGTGAACCGGCGATGAGCGCCCAGACCGCCATTGATTTCGGCATGGTGGTGCGTGCGCCAATGATCGAGATCAGCACCATTGGCGCTGGTGGCGGCTCCATTGCCTGGATCGACCGAGGCGGCATCCTCCAGATCGGCCCGGAAAGCGCCGGCTCCGATCCCGGTCCGGTGGCCTATGGCCTGGGCAATGACCGCCCGACGGTGACGGATGCCAATGTGGTGATGGGCCGCATCGATGCGGAACGTCCGATTGGCGGCAAGCTGAAACGCCTGGATGTTGAGGCCGCCCGAGAGGCAATCCGCAAGCATATCGCGGAACCGCTTGGACTGGAGGTAATGGCTGCTGCCGAGGCGATCATCCGCGTGGCGAATTCCCGCATGGCCGGCGCCATCCGGCTGGTTTCGATCGAGCGTGGCCATAATCCGCGCGATTTCGCCGCCATGCCGTTTGGCGGCGGCGGTGCTTTGCATGTCGGTGCGCTGATCAAGGAGGTCGGTCTTGCCTCGGCCCTGGTGCCGCGTTTCCCGGGCGTCACCTCCGCGCTGGGCTGCGTCATTGCCGATATGCGCCATGATTTCGTCCGCACCGTGAACCGCACGCTGGATGAACTCGATCCTGCATTGCTTGATACCGCTATTGCGGAAGCGGCAGGCGAGGGTATGCGGCTGCTGGATCAGGCCGGTATTGCCTTCGAAGGGCGTAGTATCCAGGTCGAACTGGATATGTCCTATCTCGGGCAGACCCACACGGTGGCTGTGCCGCTGCCGGGTGATTTCAGTCAGGCGGCGAAACTCTCCCATGCAGGTATCAAGGCCGCTTTCGAGGCCGCCTATGCTGCCGCGTTCGGCCGTGTGCTGGAGAAGATCGGCATCCGCGTGCTCAATCTGCGCGTTGCCGCCATCGGCAGGCGCAAGAAATTCGACCTCGCCTTGCTGGCACCGCCTGCGGAAGGCTCGCTTGCAGCGGCGAAGCGTACCACGCGTCAGGTCTGGCTCGATGGCGCCTGGCATGAAGCGGGCATCTACCGTCGCCTGGAGCTGCCGCTCGGTGCTGTGGTTCCTGGCCCGGCCATTCTGGAGCAATCCGATACCACCATCCTGATCGAGGCTGATCTGGTCGGTGAGGTGGATGCCTATGGCAACCTGATCGTGAAGCGGAAGGGTTGAGGCCATGGCCGATTTCGATCTGCGCCGCACAGCCTTGCTTATCGTCGATCTGCAGAATGATTTCCTGCACCCCAAGGGGGCTTATGCGCGTGGCGGTGCCGTGCTGCCGGATGCCGCGGCACTGGTACCGAATATGCGGCTGGTGACGGAGGCGATGCGCGCCAAAGGCGGCTGCATCATCTCGACACAGTTTACCCTGGTGCCAGGGCGTGGCGGCGAACCGCTGATCAGCCCGCATCTCAAGCAGCTTCGCCCCTTCCTGGCCAAAGGCGATTTCCAGCCCGGCGCCTGGGGCCATGGCCTGGTGGATGATCTGGCGCCGGCGGATTTCGTGATCGAGAAGGTGGCTTATTCCGCCTTCTACATGACGCGGCTGGAATTCGTGCTGCGCAAGCTCGGCATTGAGAACCTGCTGATCGGTGGCATCGTTACCAATGGCGGCGTAGCCAGCACATTGCGCGATGCCCATGTGCGTGATTTCCATGCCAGCCTGCTCACCGATGGCTGCGCCGCTTTCAGCCGCGAGGCGCATGAGGCCAGCATTGCTTCGCTTGGTACCATTGTGCCCAAGCTCACCTGCGCCGAGGCAGCGGCGCGGATCAGCGCGGCATGAGGCCGATGCCATGAATCGCGTGCTGCCGGCTGCCGGGGTTGAGTTTCCGCTGCAAGTGCCGGTTTTGATAATCGGCGGTGGCGCCTGCGGCCTCACGGCGGCATTGGCTGCCCATGATGCTGGTGTTGAAGTGCTGGTACTGGAACGCGATCCATCGCCCAGCGGTTCCACCGCCATGTCGTCCGGCATGATCCCGGCCGCCGGCACTGATTTGCAGCACCAAAGTGGCGTAGTTGATTCAGCGGAATTGATGGCCGCCGATATCCAGGCCAAGGCGCATGGCGAGAATGATCCCGCCATGGTGGCAGCGATCTGCGCTGCTTCAGGTGCCACGCTGGATTGGCTGGTGCAGCACCACCACGTGCCATTGACCCTAGTTGAGGGCTTTCTCTATCCGGGCCATAGCGTGGCCCGCATGCATGCGCCGGTTTCGCGCAGTGGAGCCGATCTGATCGCTGGATTGCTGGCGGCAACCAATGCGGCCGGCATTGATATTGTCTGCAATGCCACGGTCACCACTCTATTTGCTGATCCCGATGGGCGTGTGCGAGGGGTTGCTTTGCAGCGCCCCGATGGCAATGAGGAGCGCATCGGTTGCGCTGCCCTGGTTCTCGCCTGTTCCGGCTTTGGCGGCAATGCGGAACTGGTGGCGCGCCATATCCCTGAAATGGCCGGCGCGCTGTATTACGGCCATGCCGGCAATCGCGGTGATGCCCTGTTGTGGGGTGAATTGCTTGGTGCCGCCACGCACCATCTTGGCGCCTATCAGGGGCATGGCTCGCTGGCTGCGCCGCACGCCATCCTGATCACCTGGGCCTTGATGGTGGAGGGGGGCTTTCAGGTCAACGCGAGGGGCGAACGCTTCTCCTGCGAACATGACGGCTATTCCGAGCAGGCGATGCGCGTGATCCAGCAGCCGGGTAGCGTGGCCTGGAATATCTATGACGAACGCCTGCACCGGCTTGGTCTCGATTTCGGGGATTACCGCGAAGCCGTGGAGGCTGGTGCAGTGAAATCAGCCCCTGACATTGCCGCCCTTGCGGCATCATGCGGCCTGCCTGGTGAGGCGCTGGCAGCCACCCTGGCGGAAACGCGGCGTCTTGTTGCCGGCGAAGGCCAGGACCGCTTCGGCCGTGATTTCACCGGTAAGCCGCCTCTCGCCGGGCCGTTTCATGCGGTTAAAGTCACCGGGGCGCTGTTTCATACCCAGGGCGGGCTGGCCATCGACAGTGAAGCGCGGGTGCTGCGGTCCGATGGTACGGCCTTGCCAAACTTGTTCGCCGGTGGCGGAGCCGCCTGCGGCCTCTCGGGCCAGGGGCGCGATGGCTATCTCTCCGGTAATGGTTTGCTCGCTGCGACAGTTCTCGGGGCTAAGGCGGGACGTTCTGCTGCAGATTATTCCAATTTAGTTTCAGATACTTAATCTATGTAAGTGATGGTTGCGCTGGATGTTGTTGACGGGGTTGCGCCTTTTTTGGATATTGGCGCAACCCGGCCTCAGGTGAGTCGTCGGCTGACTTTCTGCGAGGCGTGCCATGCCGGTTACCACTATTGGCGTCAAGATCGATGACGAGCTGAAGCAGCGCCTGAAGCAGGTGGCGGATGGTCTCGGCCGTTCACCCCATTGGCTGATCAAGCAGGCGATCTTCTCGGTGCTGGAGCGGGCCGAACGCGGCGATACGTTGCAGGACCTGTTCGGCGACGGCCGTGCCTTGGTGGATGTATCCGAGGCGGGCGCGGCGGCAGAGGCTCCGCCGCCGCCATTCCTGGAATTCGCCCAGTCGGTGCAGCCGCAAAGCGTGTTGCGGGCCAAGATCACGGCCGCCTATCGGCGCCCGGAGCCGGAATGTCTGCCACAGCTTATCGCCGAGGCCAGCCTGCCGAAGGCAGTGACGGCGGCGGCGCGTGATTTGGCCGGCAGGCTGGTGCAGCAACTGCGTGCCAAGGACCAGTCCGGCGGCGTCGAAGGGCTGATCCACGAATACTCGCTTTCAAGCCAGGAAGGCGTGGCACTGATGTGCCTGGCCGAAGCCTTGCTGCGCATCCCCGACCGCGCCACCCGTGACGCATTGATCCGCGACAAGATCGGCCATGGCGATTGGGAAGCGCATCTCGGCAACAGCCGCTCGCTGTTTGTCAATGCCGCCACCTGGGGCCTGCTTATCACGGGCCGTCTTGCTGGCACCAATAGCGGCAAGTCGCTTTCCAGCGCACTTGCCAAGCTGATCGCCAAGGGGGGCGAGCCGCTGATCCGCAAGGGCGTTGATATCGCCATGCGCATGATGGGTGAGCAGTTTGTCTGTGGCCAGAGCATAGCGGATGCTTTGGCCAACAGCCGCAAATGGGAAACCCTCGGCTTCCGCTATTCCTATGACATGCTGGGCGAAGCTGCGGTCACGGCGGCGGATGCGCAGCGTTATTATGCCGATTACGAGCAGGCAATTCATGCCATCGGCAAGGCAGCGGCAAAGCGCGGCATCTATGAAGGCCCCGGCATTTCGGTGAAGCTGTCGGCGCTGCATCCGCGTTATAATCGTGCCAATCTTGATCGGGTAAAAGCGGAATTACTGCCGCGCCTGAAGGCACTCACCCTGCTGGCGCGGCGCTATGACATCGGCCTCAATATCGACGCAGAAGAGGCGGATCGCCTGGAAGTGTCGCTCGATCTGCTGGAAAGCCTTTGCTTCGATCCCGAACTGGCCGGCTGGAATGGCATCGGCTTTGTGGTGCAGGCCTATCAGAAGCGCGCTCCCTTTGTGATCGACTGGATCATCGATCTGGCCCGCCGCAGCGGCCATCGCGTGATGGTGCGTCTGGTCAAGGGCGCATACTGGGACAGCGAGATCAAGCGTGCCCAGGTGGATGGCCTGGAGGGTTTTCCGGTATTCACGCGCAAGGTGCATACCGATGTCTCGTACCTGGCTTGTGCGCGCAAACTGTTGGCGGTGCCGGATGCGGTGTATCCGCAATTCGCGACGCATAATGCGCAGACGCTTGCCACCATTCATGCCTTGGCGGGCGAGAATTACTATATCGGCCAATATGAATTCCAGTGCCTGCATGGCATGGGCGAGCCGCTGTATCAGGAGGTTGTCGGTCGCGACAAACTGAACCGGCCTTGCCGCATTTATGCACCGGTCGGCACGCATGAAACGCTGTTGGCCTATTTGGTCCGGCGCCTGCTGGAGAATGGCGCGAATACCTCCTTCGTCAATCAGATTGCCGATGGCGCAATTCCGGTCGAGAAACTGATCGCCGATCCGGTGGAAGCGGCGCGCGCTATACAGCCGCTTGGCGCGCCACACCCGAAGATTGCTCTGCCGCGTGACATGCTTGGTGTCCGGCGCAATTCGTCTGGTATCGATCTGAGCAACGAACAGCGCCTGGCGTCGCTTTCTGCTGCCTTGCTGGTTGGCGCAGACCAGGGCTGGCGTGCCGAGCCGCTGCTGGCCGATGGTCCAGTGGTGGATGGCGAAACGCTGCTGGTGCGCAACCCGGCCAATCATGGTGATGTGGTTGGTTGCGTGATCCCGGCCGATGACACTTTGGTGAGCCGGGCCGTGGCTGATGCAGTGGCGGCGGCACCGATCTGGCAGGCAACGCCGCCGGTGGAGCGGGCGCAATGCTTGCGTGCCGCCGCCGATCTGCTGGAAGAGCGGATGCCGCTGCTGCTGGGGCTGATCGTGCGCGAAGCTGGCAAGTCATTGCCCAATGCCATCGGTGAAGTGCGCGAGGCGGTGGATTTCCTGCGTTACTACGCAGATGTCGTGGCCTCGGAATTCTCCAACGACACGCATCGCCCGCTCGGTCCCGTGGTGTGCATCAGTCCATGGAATTTCCCGCTGGCTATTTTCACAGGCCAGGTCGCGGCCGCGCTTGCCGCAGGCAATGTTGTTCTTGCCAAGCCGGCGGAAGAAACGCCATTGATCGCGGCCCAGGCGGTGCGGATCCTGCGTGAGGCCGGTTTACCTGCTGGCAGCATCCAGTTGCTGCCGGGGGATGGCCGCATTGGAGCGGCACTGGTAGGAGATACCCGCATCCGTGGCGTGATGTTCACCGGTTCGACCGAGGTGGCTCGACTGATCCAGAAACAACTGGCGCCGCGTCTGACGCCCGAGGGAAAGCCGATCCCGCTGATCGCCGAGACTGGCGGCCTCAACGCGATGATTGTCGATTCTTCGGCCCTGCCAGAGCAGGTGGTGGCCGATGTGCTGGCCTCGGCTTTCGATTCCGCTGGCCAACGCTGCTCTGCCTTGCGCATACTCTGCCTGCAGGAAGATATCGCCGATCACGTCATGGCTATGCTGAAGGGTGCCATGGCGGAACTTGCCATTGGTTCTCCAGATAAGCTTTCAGTGGATGTTGGTCCGGTTATCACAGCGGGCGCGCGGCAATCAATCCAGGAGCATATTGAGGCGATGCGCGGCAAGGGCTGTCGCGTGACGCAGCTTGACCTGCCACAGCAGGCAAAATTCGGCAGTTTCGTGCCGCCAACCATCATTGAATTGCCACGGATCACGGACCTGACCCGCGAAATATTCGGCCCCGTGCTGCATGTGGTGCGTTTCCATCGTGATGACCTAGACGCCTTGATCGCCGATATCAATGCATCCGGCTATGGCCTGACCTTTGGCGTACATAGCCGCATCGATGAAACCATTGCTCATATCACTCAAGCCATCGAAGCCGGCAATATCTATGTCAACCGCAACATCATCGGTGCGGTGGTTGGCGTGCAGCCTTTCGGTGGCCATGGGCTTTCCGGCACCGGGCCGAAGGCCGGTGGACCGCTCTATCTGCGGCGCCTGTTGGCCGCAATGCCACAGGCTACCGCCTTGGCGGGCGTTGCTGCGCAGCCGGCAACGGAATTTCATCATTGGCTGATGGCGCAGGGACATGCAGCAGAGGCGCGAATTTTCCAGGACTATATCCAGCTTAGTCCGCTGGGATATTTGCGCGATCTGCCGGGGCCGGTGGGAGAACGCAACATCTATATCCTGGAGCCGCGCGGCAATATCCGTTGCGTGCCACAATCGCGCGCCGGCCTGCTGACGCAGATTGCCGCCGTGCTTGCCACGGGCAACCGGGCCATCCTGCCGCAGAAACTAGGTTTTCCAGAGATACTGGCCGATATGCCAGCCAGCTTGCAGACGTGGCTGCGGCAGGATGATGCCGAGCAGGATATTGCAGCCGTGCTGTTTGAAGGCGACGGCGACGCGCTCAGCCGGTTAGTGCAGCAATTGGCCGAGGCCTTGCCGCGCGTGGTGCCGGTTTTCGGTTTGCCGGCTGGATCATCCGCAGGCTACCCGCTGGAATTCCTGGTGGCCGAACGTTCGATCAGCACCAACACGGCGGCGGCTGGCGGCAATGCCAGCCTGATGAGTATCGGCTGATATTATTCAGATTCGTGGTCAAGATGGCCGACGATGCTGTCGGAGACATCATGCAGATGCTCTTTCATCGCCGCCGCTGCCGCATTGGGATCGCCTGATATCAGGCAGCGCACGATGCGGTCATGGTGTTCCGCTGCGCCCTCGCTCAATTTTTCGTATTCGTTGGCGCGATGCCGGGCGCGATGCACATGCCACATGATGTGCTCGTGCATGTCGGCCAGGGTTTTGTTGTCGGCACCGAGCACGATGGCACGGTGGAATTCATCGTTGAGGCGATAATAGGTAGAGGGGTCATGCTGGTGCGCGGCAGCATTCATGCGCGTATGCAGGATGCTGATCTGCTCCAGCACGGCAGGCGGGCGTGTCGCGGCCACTTTCGCCGCCGCCGCCTGTTCCAGGGCGGAGAGCACTTCCATTTTTTCGGCCACGTCGGGCTGTGTCGGATCGGTGACCACGGCGCCGACATGCGGCACCAGCTCCACCAGGCCTTCGGCTTCCAGGATTTTCAGCGCATCGCGCATGGGCGTGCGCGAGATGCCGAATTCCGCGCAGAGCAGGGGCTCCGGTAGCCGCTCGCCAGGACCCCAACGGCCTTCCACGATGTCGCGCCGGATATGCGGCAGCACCTGTTCATGCATCGGTTCGCGGCTGATCATGGTACGCCGCTTGGGAAGGTCGCTGGGTTCGGCGGCGCTGCGCGGAAGGGCAGCGATTTTGGTCGTCACGTCCAATCCTCGTTCATTACCGATTCTACCTGCCGGCCTTCCCGCATACTCCTTATTGGGGAGGGAAAGCGGGTTTGGCAAGCCCATGCGTGTGCCTGAATAAGGAGCAACTTTATTTCAGGCAAATTCTTGTGCATTTGAGGTTTGACTCTCGTCAAACAGATCGTATACGATATGCATTATACGATGATTGGGCCGCTAGTACAGGTCTAATTGTTGAAATTATTGCAAAATTTATGTCTCGGGGATGACGAGTCAGATGGCGAATGGGACGATCGACGCTGCCGCTGCCAAGAAGAGCCGCCCTCAGGGCGTCGGCAGCATGGTCCGCCGGGTCGAAGACCGGCGCTTTCTTGAGGGCAAGGGCGAGTATCTCGCCGACCTCAATATCCCCGGCACCTGGGATCTGGCCTTCCTGCGCAGTCCCGTGGCCCATGCCAGGCTCAAGGGCGTCAAAATCCCCGATCAGTATCGCGATCAGGTGTTCCTGATCGATGCCATCGGCTTTGCCAAGCCGATTGTTGCCGTAGGCAAGGCGCCGGGCTTCAAGTATTCCGAATATCCGCCGCTGGCCCGCGACCGCATCCGTTTCGTGGGCGAGCCGATTGCCATGTGCATCGCCCCCACGCGCGCCGAGGCCGAGGATATCGCCCAGGCCTGCGAACTCGATATCGAGGAATTGCCGGCCTTGTGGGATATCGATGTGGCATTGCAGCCGGGTGCGCCGGTGCTGCATGACGGCTGGACCGACAATCTGTATGTCACCACCGAGATCAAGACCGGTGATATCGCCGAGGCCAAGGCTGCTGCTGCGGTCACGGTGAAGAAGTCGCTCCGCATGGGTCGCCATGTCGGCGTGTCGCTGGAAACCCGTGGCGTGCTGGCGCATTACGACCGCCGCCTGGGCGAACTGGTGGTTTATTCCTCGACGCAGTTCCCCCATGTCATCCGCACCATCCTGGCGCAGGCGCTCGGCATCGCCGAGTCGACCTTGCGCGTGGTTGCGCCGGATGTCGGTGGTGGCTTCGGCCCGAAAAACAATTTCCAGCCCGAGGAACTGGCAGTGGCAGCCCTGGCGATGAAGCTGGGCAAGCCGTTGCGCTGGCTGGAAGATCGCCGCGAGCATTTCATTGCCTCGCCACATGCCCGCGAACATCGCTACGAACTCACTGCCTATGCCGATGCCAAGGGCAGGCTGCTCGGCGTTGAAGGCCAGGTGACCGTTGATGCCGGCGCCTATTCGGTGTGGCCGTGGACTGCCTCCATGGAGGCCGGCATGGCCGCCGGCATCATGACCGGGCCTTATGACATCCCGATCTATCATGGCCGCGCCATCACGGTCGGCACCAACAAATCGCCGCTCGGCCCGTATCGCGGCGTAGGCCGCACCGGGGCCTGCTTTGCCATCGAGACTCTGATTGATGCCGTGGCACGCGCCGTGGATCGTCCGCCGGAAGATGTGCGTATTGAAAACATGGTGAAGCCCGAGCAGATGCCCTATCGCTCGGCGACACATAAACTCTATGACAGCGGTGATTATCCCGAATGTGCGCGCCGCGCCGTCGCCGCCATTGATCCCGTTGCGATCCGCGCACGCCAGGCCAAGGGCGAGCCCGATGGCCGCCTGATCGGCTATGGTGTTGCCAGCTATACCGAGCAATCGGCCCATGGCACGGCGGAATGGGTGGCGCGTGGCTTGCCGGTGGTGTTCGGCTTCGAGCCGGCATTGGGCCGTTTCACACCCGATGGCAAGCTGATTCTGTTTGTCGGTATCCAGAATCACGGCCAGGGCCTGGAAACCACTCTGGCGCAGGTGGCAAGCGAAGAGCTTGGCATCCGTGTCGAGGATGTGGTGGTTCGCCATGGCGACAGTTCCACCTCGCCCTATGGCATGGGCACTTTCGCCTCGCGCAGCATGACCATGGCGGGTGGTGCCGTGTCGCGTGCCTGTGCCGAACTGGCGGTCAAGATGAAGCGCATCGGCGCGCACCTGCTGCAGGCGCCGGAAGACCAGGTCAAGCTTTCCGACAATGCGGCCTGGTTCGGCGAGCAGTCGATCAGCTTTGCCGAAATCTGCAACGCCGCCTATCTGCACCCCGAGCGCCTGCCGCAGGGCATGGAGCCGAGCCTGGAAGTGAGTGTCGTCTATGAGCCGGGCCGCTCCACCGGCGCTTTCTCCTATGCCACCCATGCCTGCGTGGTTGCAGTCGATCCCGGCACCGGCCTGGTCGAAGTACTGGATTATGTGGTGTGCCATGATTGCGGCACCATGGTGAATCCGCTGCTGGTCGAGGCTCAGGTGGTCGGTGGCGTGGCCCAGGGGCTTGGCACCGCGCTCTATGAGGAAATTCCTTACGACGAGAACGGCCAGCCACTGGCTTCCACTTTCCTCGATTATCTGATTCCCGGCGCCGCAGAGGTGCCGGATGTGCGGGTACTGCATATGGAAACCCCGTCGCCGCATACCCGTTTCGGTATCAAGGGCATGGGCGAGGGTGGAGCCATCGCGCCGCCTGCCGTGGTGGTCAACGCGATCAATGATGCGCTGCGTGGCCTGAACGTGGAAATCAGCGAAACCCCGGTCACGCCCGAGCGTCTGCTCGCGGTCCTGCTCGATGCGCGGAGCCACTAAGCCATGAAACCCGCTTCCTTCACCTATGCCCGCCCCACTGCGCTGGATGAAGCAATCACACTGCTGCGTGATGCCGGTGCGCGTCCATTGGCTGGTGGTCAGTCGCTGGTGCCGATGCTCAATCTGCGTTTGGCTCCGGTCGATTTGTTGGTCGATCTCGGCCGTATTACTGCGCTGCGCGACGTGCGCGACACACCGGAAGCGGTGATTTATGGCGCCGGCATCCGTCATGCCGCCTTCGAGGATGGCCTGGTGCCGGATGTCTCGAATGGCTTGATGCGCCATGTTGCCGCGCGCTTCGCTTATCGCGCGGTGCGCAACCGCGGCACCATTGGCGGCGCTTTGGCGCTGGCCGATCCGGCTGCCGACTGGCTGCTCACCGTGGTCACCCTGGAAGGCAAACTGCATCTGCAGGGCGCAGATGGTGCGCGCGTTGTAGCAGCCGAGGAATTTGTGCTCGGCCCGTATTTCACGGCGCTGGGTGAGGGTGAATTGATCACGGCGGTGGAAATCCCGCGTCGCCCGGCCTCCGAGCGTTGGGGTTACAGCAAGGTCACCACTAAGATCGGTGAATATGCCGAATCGATGGCCCTGACCTTGTTTGACAAGGCGGGCGGCAAGGCCCGCCTCGTGCTTGGTGCCGCCGATGGTGCGCCAATCGTGCTCCGTGAAGCTGCCGCTGCCTGGCTTGCCGGCGCCAGCGGCGAGGCATTGCGCCCGCTGATCTTCCAGGAACTCGATGCCGTAGAGCGCGAATTCAGCGCCGCCAAACGGCATATGCATGCCACCACGCTGCTGCGCGCAACACAGGATGCGGCCAAGTGACGACCAGCCCCAAACTTCCCATATCCCTTACCGTTAATGGCCGTGCGGTCGAGACGCAGGCCGAGCCACGCACCCATCTTGCCGATCTGCTGCGCGATCAACTCCGGCTGACCGCCACCCATCTCGGTTGCGAGCATGGCGTTTGTGGCGCCTGCACCATCCTGATTGATGGCCAGCCATCGCGTTCCTGTATCGCGCTGGCGGTCAGTGTCGATGGCGCCGATATCCGCACGCTGGAGGGCATGCAGGGCGATCCATTGATGGAAATTCTCAAGCAGGCCTTCCATGAACAGCATGGCCTGCAATGCGGTTTCTGTACCCCGGGCATGCTGATCAGTGCCTGGGATTTGCTTCGGCGTGGGGTGACGCTGGACGAGCGGAGCGTGCGCGAGGCTATGGGCGGCAATCTGTGCCGTTGCACCGGCTATCAGGGCATCATCCGTTCGATCATGGCCGCGGCCGATATGGCCAAGGCGGCTGGCCTCACCAAGATCGGAGAAACTGCATGACCACGACCATTGTTGGCGGCGCGATGCTGCCCCATGCGCCGCAATTCTTCACCCTGCCGGAAACTGAGGACAAGGCCACCGTCGCCAGTGTACAGAAGGTTGGCGCCGAAATCGGCGATAAGCTGCGCGCCCTTGATCCTGATCTCTGGATCATCTTTTCCAATGACCATGCAGAGCAGTTCTTCCATGGCATTGCACCGCCCTTCACCATCCATGTCGGTGGTGAGGCAGATGGCGAATTCGCTGGCCGCAAGTTTCATTGGGAAATCCCCAGCGCGGTAAGCTTTGAACTGGTGCGCCAGCTCTATCGCCAGGGTTTCGATCCGGCTTTCACCAGCACGGCAAAATTCGACTACGCCATGGGCATCCCGCTGACCCATTTGGGCCACAAGGGCGCGGTGCTGCCAATCTATGTGAACGCCTATCTGCCGCCGCAGCCGACCGTGGAGCGTTGCTATGCTTTCGGCCAGGCGGTGGCCCGCGCGGTCACCAATCTTGGCTTGCGTACAGTGGTGCTGGCTTCCGGCGGCATGTCACATTTTCCGGGCACTGACCGCTATTCACATCCCGAACTGGATTGGGATAACAAGGTGCTGGAGCGTCTGGCAGCCGGCAATCTCAAGTCGCTGATCGGCTATGATGAAACCGAGCTGGACGACAAGGGTAATATCGAACTGCGCTGCTGGGCCTGCGCTGCCGGGGCGCTGGGCGAGCGCAAGCCCGATATCGTGCAGATGGATCCGAGTTGGCACCATAACTATGCCTCGCTGGGCTGGTTCAACAGTGATCTGGTGGGTGCCGAACCGCATTACCCGACGATCAAGCCGGAACTGGTGCAGATCACCTCGGCGCTCCACGCCCTGGCGCATGACCGCGATGCCCGTACTGCCTATATCGCTGATCCGGCGGCCTATGCCGGCCGCTACCAGTTGAGCGATACGCAGCGCAAAGCTCTGGTTGCTCTGGATGCGCCGGCCATTGTGGCAATGGGCACGCATCCGCTGGTGCCGTTCCTCGCCAACATGCAGATACAGCGCCAGCGCGGCAGTAAGTAGGAAGTCGGCCATGACTTATCCCGCGATCGATCTGATCAACCCCCAGGACGGCAGCCTGATCACCAAGCTGCCGGAGCAGGGTGAGGCCGGCGTGGCGGCGGCAGTAGCCGTTGCCGAAGCCTGCTTCACAGTGCAGCGCAAAGCGCCGGTGCATCAGCGTGTCGCCTGGCTGAAAGCGGCGGCAATAGCCTTGCAAGGTGCAGCGGAAGAGTTTGCCCAGATCATTCGTGAGGATGTTGGCAAGCCGATCCGCATTGCGCGCGGCGAGGTGAAGCGCGGGGTGGAGTTCATCGAGGCTTGCGCCGCTTTCCTGCCGCAGATTAGCGGTGAGGTGCTGGCCCTGGATGCCAGTGCCATGGGCGCGGGGCATTTCGGTTTCACCCGACATATTCCCTATGGTGTGGTGGCCGGCATCACGCCGTTCAATGCGCCGATCAACCTGCTGGTGCAGAAAGTGGCGCCGGCCATCGCGGCGGGCAACGCAATCGTGGTGAAGCCGGCACCTGCCGGTACGCGCACGGCGCAGCGTCTGGCTGAAGTGTTCCGCGCTGCCGGCTGGCCCGAAGGCCTGTTCAGTGTGGTCACCGGTGACCGCATTACAGCAACCGCCCTGGTGTCGCATCCCGGTGTGCGTGCTGTCAGCTTCACCGGCTCGACTTCGGGTGGCGAAGCCCTGGCGCGTGCAGCCGGTGCCAAGAAGTTCGTCGCCGAACTTGGCTCCAATGCGGCCAATATCGTGTTGGCCGATGCTGATGTGGTTGATGCCGCCAAGAAGATCGCCGGCGCCGGTTTCGAAGCCAGCGGCCAGCAATGCATCTCGGCACAGCGCGTGCTGGTGGCGCGTGCCGTGCTGCCGGCATTCCTGGATGCTTTCGTTGCTGCTGCCAAGGCCTTGAAGGTCGGGCGGGCCGATGATGCCGCCAGCGATCTCGGTCCGATGGTGACGGAGGCCGCCGCCAGGCGGGTGATGACGCTGTGCGAGGATGCCATCGCGCGTGGTGCGCGCTATGCATTGGAGCCGAAGCGCGATGGTGCCACGGTTTCCCCGGGTATTCTCGTCGATCTGCCGTTCCAGGCCAGGCTGTGGTGCGAGGAAGTATTCGGCCCGGTTGCCGTGGTGGTGCCGTTCGATGATGTCGAAGAAGCGCTGAAGCTCGCCAATGATTCGGATTTCGGCTTGCAGGGCGCGGTATTTACCCGCGATCTCGCTGCTGCCTTCCGCTTTGCCGAGGATTTCGATGTCGGCGCGCTGTGGGTCAATCAGGCCAGCCGCTTCCGGCTTGATATGTATCCCTTTGGTGGCGTGAAGCAGAGCGGTGTTGGCCGCGAAGGCGTGCGCTATGCCATCGAGGAACTCTGTCAGATCAAGTTCATCGGTATCAAGGCCTGAGATGAACAGCCTGGAGCGCCTTTGTCAGACTGTCGCCGCCACCGGCAACAAGGTGGTGACATCGGCGCATCCCGCTGCCAGTGCCGCCGGAATTGCGGCTTTCGCCCAGGGCGGCAATGCATTCGATGCGGCGTTGGCGGCCTGCTTCATGGAAACCGTTGCTTTGCCGATGAAATGCGGCTTGGCCGGTGATCTTGTGGCGCTCTACCGCCGCGCCGATGGCACGATGGAGACCATTGTCAGTGTCGGCCCTGGTCCGCAGGGTCTGGCGCAGGGCGCGCTTCTGGAACGCGTCGGCCCGCGCTCGATTGGTATTCCCGGTGCGCCGGATGGCTATGCCACGCTGCATGGCTTTGCCGCCTTGCCGCTCAAGCAACTGGTGGCAGCCGCAATACAGGCGGCGGATTCCGGCATCCCGTGGAGTTGGACGGCGCTGAGCTATCTTGATGAAGCGGAGGAGCTGCTCGGTCGCTACAGCCCGCATCATCCCTATTGCCCGCATGGCCGGCGGCCACAGATCGGCGAGTTGCGCCGCCTGCCGGGCCTGGGGCGTTTGCTGGAGGCTTTCGCCGATGAAGGCGCCGATCTTTTCGCGGGTGACCATGGCCGCCGCCTTGCCGGAGAAGTGCAGAGCCGTGGCGGTTTCCTCACGCTTGCCGATCTGCGTATCCGGCCGGCCAAGCGCCAGCCGGCCATCAGCATGGTGCTGGGTGAGCGTATCGAGCTGCTGGCAACGCCGGCACCCACCGGCGGGCCGCGCCTAGCAGATGTGCTGAGCCTCTATCAGGCTGGTGCCGGCGATCTGCTGCAGATTGTGCGCGCCGAGCGCCAGGAATCGCGCAGGCGCAACCGCGAAGCAATGGATGAAGGCACTTCGGTGGTCACGGCCGCCGATGACCAGGGCAATGCCGTGGTGGTGGTACACAGCAATTCCTTCCCGCGCTTCGGCTCTGGTGTGGTGCTGGAAAGCGGCCTTGTGCTGAACAATCGTCCGGGCCGTGGTTTTGACCTGAACGCCCCGCCACAGGCGCGCAATGCCCCGGCCGCCGGCCGCGTGCCGCAGACCACCTTGCATGCCTGGGCTCTGCGCCATGGTGAGACTTTGTGCCTCGGCGCGACGCCGGGTGGCGTCAACCAGTTGCCGTGGAACAGCCAGACTCTTGTCGACCTGTTGGCCGGTGTGGCGCCTGCGGAAGCAGTGACCAATCCGCGCTGGGCCCTGGATGACAAGGATGAACTGAGTGCCGAGGACGGTGTGCATTTCGCTGACGGCACGGCACCGGACAAGGCATTGCAGCGTTTCGCCCATCGCTCGGTGCAGCAGGTGGTGATGATGCGGGCTGGCCTGCCGCATTTGGCTGCGGCTGATCCGCGTAGCGGCGCTTCGGCGCTGGGCATGTATTGAGGATTTAAAGCGATGCAGATCGAGAAGGAATTCACCGTTGCGCATGGCCCCGATGTGGTGTGGGGCGCCTTTTCCGATGTGCGGCTGGTTGCCTCCTGCCTGCCAGGTGCAGCGATTCTGGCTGAATTGGGCGATGACCGCTATCGCGGCCAATTCTCGGTCAAGGTCGGTCCGTTGGCTGCTTCTTTCGAAGGCGATGTGACGCTGAAGCGCGATGATGCCGCCATGAGCGGTCATGTCGAGGGTAAAGGCGCGGACGCCAAGAGTAATTCCCGTGCATCCGGCAGCATGACCTACCGCGTGCTGCCCGACGCCAAGGGCAGCCGCGTGGCGGTGGATTGCACCATCAATCTGGCCGGCGCACTGGCGCAATTCGGCAAAGCCGGCGTGGTGAAGGAAATTGCCAACCGCATCACCGCTGAATTCGTGCGCAACCTGGAAGCCCAGCTTGCCGCCCGCGTGCCGGTAGCGGTCTCGGATACTGGTGCCGTGCCAGCCAAGGCTCTGGAACAAGTTTTGCCACCGCCGCCAGCGCAGTCGCTGGATGCCGGTCGGCTCCTCTGGTCGATCGTCCGCGATGCGATTGTCGGATTCTTCCGCGCGCTTATCGGCCGTCGCAACAGTGTGATGTGATCAACCCTAGCCAACCAAAGACGACAAGGAGGAGTGCATGAAACGGACTGCTTTATTCGGCGCTGTAGCCGCCGCCGCATTGTTCCTGGGCCAGCCCGCCCAGGCGCAGGACACCATCAAGATCGGCGTCATCCAGCCGCTTACCGGCTCGGTAGCCTATAACGGCAAGGCCGATGTCGCCGGCTCCGAACTCGCGGTCGAGCAGCGCAATGCTGCCGGCGGCGTGCTCGGCAAGAAGGTTGAACTGATCATCGAAGACGGTTCGTGCAATCCGGCCAAGTCGGTGAACGCGGCCGAGAAGCTGATCCAGCGCGACAAGGTGACCGTGCTCTCCGGCGCCTTCTGCAGCTCCGCCACCCTGGCGGTGATGCCGGTGGCCGAGAACTACAAGATCCCGCTGGTTACCGGCGTGTCGTCCAAGGCCGACCTGACGGAGAAGGGCAACCGCTACTTCTTCCGTGCGACCGAGACCGATGCCCTGCTGGCCGAGGCTTTCGCCAAGATCCTCTATGACCAGCTCAAGCTGCGCAAAGTGGCCTATATCGGCGTCAATGACGATTGGGGCCGTGGCGGTGTGGAAGAGTTCGAAAAGAACATGAAGGCGCTGGGTGCCACCACCGTGATGAAGGATTACTTCGATCACGGCACCACCGACTTCTATACCCTGCTGGCCAAGCTGAAGGCTTCAGGCGCCGATGGCGTGTTTGTCGCCGCTGAAACTCAGGATGGTTCGATCTTCGTCAAGCAGAAGGCCGAGTTCGCCCTCAACCTGAAGATCTTCGGTGTCGGCTCCTGGGCCACCGCCGACTTCATGCGCCTGACCGAGAAGGCTTCCGAAGGCATCTACGCTGCGGTGCCTTATGCCTCGACCATGACCACCCCGAAGAACCAGGCCTTCGTTGCTGCCTATGAGGCGAAGACCAAGGAGAAGCCGGGCAAGTATGGCGCGGCTGGCTTCAATGCGATCAACATCATCATGGATGCGATCCAGCGCGGTGGTTCCACCGATCCGGAGAAGATCCGTGAGGCCCTGACCAAGACCAACTACGAAGGCCCGAACGGCAAGTTCAGCTTCGATGCCAAGGGCCAGGCCCATGGCTTTGACGTGGTGCTGGTGCAGCTGCGTGGTGGCGTGCCGGTGGTTGCGGCTTCGACCTCGATCGGTAAGTAAGCATAGGCCGGCCGGCGGCCTTATGCCGCCGGCCGGTATTCTCTTTCAGTAGCCAGTAGTCTCTATCAGTAGGCGGGGGTGAAGATGGATTTCTTACTGCAATTGGTGGCCAACGGCCTGGTGAATGGCAGCTTCTATGCGCTGTCCGCCATTGGCCTCACCCTGGTCTTCGGCTTGATGCGCGTGGTGAATTTCGCGCATGGCGATATATACATGGTTGGCGGCCTGCTTGGCTGGACCTTTACCGTGCATCTCGGCCTCGGTTTCTTTCCGTCGTTGTTGGCAGTGATCGTGGTGATGGGCGCTGCCGGCTGGCTGATCGAGCGCGTGCTGATCGAGCGCGTGCGTGAACAGGGCGAAGAGCCCGGCATCCTGCTCACCATCGGCCTATCCATCTTCCTGGTGAACACGGCCCTGCTTATCTATGGTACGGCGCCGCTGAAAGTCACCGGCCCGATGCCTAATGCGCCGATCTTCCTCGGCCCCGTGGTGCTTACCAAGGCACGGCTTGCCATTGTCGGCATTGCTGCCTTGTTGATCTTGGCCGCGCATCTGATCATTCAGCACACTAAGCTCGGTCGTGCCATGCGCGCCACTTTCCAGGATACCATGGCGGCGAAACTCGCCGGTATCCAGACTGCCCAGGTCTACGCCACCACCTTTGCCATGGGCATTGTTCTGGCCAGCGTTGCCGGCATGTTGCTCGGCTCGATCTATGTGGCGCAGCCCACAATCGGCGGCCTGGTCAGCCTGAAAGCCTTCGTCGTGGTGATTTTCGGCGGCATGGGCAGCTTCCCCGGCGCGATTGTCGGCGGTTTGGTGCTGGGTCTCGTTGAAGCAATCTGGGGCGGCTATGTCGGCACCGGCTATGTCGATGCCATTGGCTTCGCCATGGTCATCGTCATGCTGCTGGTCCGGCCTTATGGCCTGTTTTCCAAGCGCGCGGAGCGGGTGTAATGCGCAATACCGAACGTAATATCCTGTTGGCCTTTATTGCCGTCGCGGCGCTGCTGCCACTGCTGGTACGCAACGAGTATGTGCTGCATCTCGGGGTCATGGTGCTGTTTTCGCTGATCCTGGCGACCAGCTTCAATCTGATCGTCGGCTATGTCGGTGAATTCCCGCTCGGCCATATGGCTTTCCTTGGCGTTGGCGCCTATGCCGCCGCCATTGGTTCGTCCAAGCTGGGTCTGCCGATTGAACTGACCATCCCCTTCGCCGGCGTCATTGCCGCTATCGCCGGTCTGGCGATTGGCGCCATCACGCTACGGCTGCGTGGCCCGTTCTTTGTCATCATCACGCTCTGCTTCGCCGAAGTGCTGCGTCTGGTGGCAAACAACTGGGTGGCCCTGACCAATGGCCCGATGGGTATTTCGGGTATTCGCAAGCCGCCTAGCATCGCCGGGCTGGATGCACTGGGGCAGAAAACCGGCTTCTACTATATTGCGCTGCTGCTGGCTGCTATCGTGCTATACATCGCTTTCCGCTTCGTCCACTCCAATATCGGTCGTGGTGCGGTGGCGATCCGTGAGAACCGCTTTGTGGCGCAGTCGGTTGGCATCTCGCCGTTCCACTATGCCTTGCTCACCTTTGTCATCGCTGCGGCGCTGGCGGGCCTGAGCGGCGGCTTCTACGCGCATTACATCTCCTTTGTCGGCCCGGAAGTGTTCGGCTTCAGCTTCATGGCCTCCACCATCATCATGGTGCTATTGGGGGGCAAGGGTACGCTGGTTGGTCCGGTGCTCGGCGCCCTGGTGGTTGTGGTGCTGGAAGAATATCTGCGCGATTTCAAGGAACTACGGCTTTCCATCTTCGGCGCCATCGTGATTGCCGTGGTGCTGTTCATGCCGCGCGGCATCATGGGTTTCCTCACCGACAAGCGCGACAGCTATGTCCGCGCCAAGGAGGCCATCTGATGTTGCAGGTAAATAATCTCCGCATGCGCTTCGGCGGCATCACCGCTGTGAACGATGTGTCTTTCGCGGTCAACAAGGGTGAGATCGTCAGTCTGATCGGCCCGAATGGCGCCGGCAAGACAACTTGCTTCAACATGATTACCGGCTTCCTCAAACCGACTGAGGGATCGGCGGCTTTCGAAGGCAAGGTGGTGACGGGGCGGGCGCCACACGATATTGCTCGGCTCGGTGTGGTGCGCAGCTTCCAGAAAACCAACATTCTCAAGGGGCTTAGCGTTTTCGAGAATATCCTGACCGCGCATCAGCGCCAGGGCACGCTGTCACTGCTTGCCACCCTGCTGCCTGGCGGCGGCGTACGTCAGAGCGAAACCCGGCTGCGCGATAGCGCCGCCGAGATTGTCGAACTGATCGGTCTTGGGGCGCGCATGAATACCGAAGCCGCCTCGCTTTCCTGCGGTGAGTTGCGACTGCTGGAAGTCGGCATCGGCCTTGGTGCCCGGCCGCGCCTGCTGATGCTGGACGAGCCGGCAGCCGGCCTCAATTCCGAAGAGGCATTGAAGCTGGGCACGATCCTGAAGGGGTTGGTGGGCAGCCAGATCGAGGCATTGCTGCTGGTTGAGCATAACATGAACCTGGTGATGAGCATTTCCGACCGCATCGTGGTGATGAATTTCGGCCTCAAGCTGGCCGAGGGCGGACCGGAAGAAGTGCGCAACAATCCGGAAGTGATCGCTGCTTATCTCGGCAGCGCGGCGGAGCATTGATATGACGCAGCAACCGATCCTGGAATTGCGCGACCTCAAGGTCAGCTATGGCAAGGTGCAGGCGCTGCATGGCGTCAGCTTCAATATCGCCCAGGGCGAGGTGGTGGCGCTGATTGGCTCCAATGGTGCGGGGAAAAGCACATCCCTGCGTGCCATTTCCGGCCTGATGGCGCCTTCTGCCGGCAGCATCCTGTTCAAGGGCGGTGATATCGGTGGCAAACGCGCCGACGAGGTGCTGCGGGCTGGTATCGCCCATTGCCCGGAAGAGCGCCATGTCTGGCCGGAAATGACCGTGGAGGAAAATCTCCAACTCGGTGGTTATATCGTCAACGACAAGGCCAAGCTGGATGCCCGTGTGGAAGATGGTTTCAACCGTTTTCCGCGCCTGCGCGAACGCCGCAAGCAGTTGGCCGGCACACTTTCCGGTGGCGAACAGCAGATGCTGGCCATTGCCCGTGCGCTGATCTCGGAGCCGACTCTATTGCTGCTGGATGAGCCGAGCCTGGGCCTCAGCCCGCTATTGGCCCAGGAAGTGATGGGCGCGGTGCGGGAGTTGCAGAAAACCGGCATGACCATCCTGCTCGTGGAGCAGAATGTGCATAACGCGCTTTCGGTCGCCTCCCGTGCTTATGTGCTGGAGACCGGCCGCGTGGTGGCGGCGGATACATCGGCGGCGTTGCTCGGCAACAAGGATGTGCTGCGCGCCTATCTTGGGGGATGATGCCATGCCGGCATTGCGGGTGGGCTTGATCGGTTATGGCGCCATTGGTGGCCTGGTAGCGGAAGCGATTGCCGGCCGTGATGACATGACGCTGGTTGGCGTTCTGTTGCGACCTGAATCACAACGTGCTCTGCCCCAGGGGTTGCCATTGGTGGGTGATGCCGCGGGATTGCTGGCAAAGCAGCCCGGCATCGTCGTGGAGGCAGCGGGCCATGGCGGCTTGCGCGCCCATGCTGCAGCAATTCTCAGTGGCGGCGTGGATCTGCTGATTGCTTCCGTTGGCGCTTTGGCCGATGCCCAGTTGGAGGCCGCCTTGCGCAGTGCCGCCAAAACGGGGGGGGCAAGATTGCTGGTGCCCGCCGGTGCCCTGGGAGGGCTGGATGCCCTCGGCGCGGCGCGCCATGCCGGACTGGAGCGGGTCGAGTATACCGGGCGCAAGGCACCTAAGGCATGGCTTGGCACCAAGGCCGAAAGCATGATCGATCTTGCCAAGGTGAGCGAGCCTACCCCGTTTTTCGAAGGCAGCGCACGCGAGGCGGCACTGGCTTTCCCGCAAAATGCCAATGTAGTGGCTGCGGTGGCGCTGGCCGGCCTTGGTTTTGACCTTACCCGGGTGCGGCTGATGGTCGATCCCACCGAGCCGCGCAACCAGCATAGCGTTGAGGCCAGCGGCGCCTTCGGCAGTTTCAGCAGCCATGTGGTGGCTCAAGTGCTGCCGAGCAACCCGAAAACCTCGATGCTGGCTCCCTACAGCCTGGTGCGTGGCCTCTGTGGCATGGTCGATACCATCGCCGCTTAAGCGCCAGCCTAACTCTGCTTGGCGCGTTCCGGCTTGGCGGTAGCCGCTTCAGCCGGTTCGATACCAAACGCTGCTCTGAATTGCAGGTCGGTCAGTTTGCGCACAATCTCGGCTTCCGTATCGACCAGATTGAGCACATTCGGATCGCGGTAGATGTAAAGATAAGAGAGCGTCTGGTCCACCATGGCGCCGAGCGCGTAGGCGGTGAAGCGAGCCTGCTTCTCATCCGGCTCCGGACTGCGCTTGAGCAGGGCCTTGCTCATGCGCGTGGCCCATTCGTTGGTCTGTCGCAGCAGGATATTGGCACCTGACGGAATCTCCTGATTGCCGAGCAGCAGCAGGCGCATCAGACCGGGATTGGAGCGGAAGATAGCGACATAGATTTCTGTTGTGGAATAGAAGGCGGCATAGGGATCGGTATAGCCGCGTCCGGTGGCATAAAGCACGTCGCGGGTGAACTGGTCGAAATCCGAAAGAACCTCGGTGGTTACTGCTTCGCGATTCAGAAAGTAGCGGTAGAAGGCGCCTTGCGAGATGCCGGCGGCAGTGCAGATATCGGTGATGCGGATACCGGAATAGGCTTGCGCCTCGATCAGTTCCGCGAGGCTGGCCTTGAGGCGTTGCCGTGTGCGCTCGCCCTTGGTCAGCAGGCTGGATGGCGTGGCGACCATGGCGCCGAGATGGCGGCAGAACGAGGCTTCCATGCAGATATGGCTCCAGGATGCGGCTTCTCGGCTTCCCCGACTCTACCGCTAAATAAATGATAGATATTACAATTTGTCAAATATAGGGCTGAATATACGCTCAATTTTCCTGCTTTATTGATATTTGTGTTGTAAAAGTGAAAATGGCGTCATATTTATTTATGTGGATTTTGACATCGAATGGAGGGGGAGATGCGTAGCAAGTTCACTCTATGGCTGTCGGCGGGCCTGGTGGTCGCCGCTGTGGCGGGTCTGGCTGTCGATGCGGTGGCGCAGGCGCCGCTGAAGATCGGTGTGCTGAATGATCAAGGTTCGATTTTCGCCGATGTCTCCGGCCGCGGCTCCGTGGCTGCTGCGGAAATGGCGGTCGAGGATTTCGGCGGCAAGGTGCTGGGCCGCAGCATCGAGGTGGTAAGCGCCGATACCCAGAACAAGCCTGATATCGGTGCCGGCATTGCGCGGCGCTGGTTTGATGCCGAAGGTGTGGTGGCGATCTTCGATCCGTCACCTTCCAGCGTAGCGCTGGCTGTGCAGGAACTGGCGAAGGAGCGCGGCAAGATCACCGTGATGTCCTCAGCGGGTACGTCGCTGCTCACTGGCAAGAATTGTTCGCCCACAGGTTTCCAGTGGACCTATGACACTGTGGCGCTGGCCAATGGCACTGCGGCGGGCATCGTGCGCGAAGGCGGCGATAGCTGGTTCTTCATCACGTCCGACTTCGCCTTTGGCCATTCCCTGGAGGCCGATGCCAAGGCGGTGGTGGCGGCCAATAACGGCAAGGTTCTGGGCCAGGCACGCCATCCGCTCAATCTGGCGGATTTCTCCTCCTTCATCCTGCAGGCACAGGGTTCGCGTGCCAAGGTGATCGGCCTGGCGAATTCCGGTGTCGATGCAGTGAACGCCGTGAAGCAGATCGCGGAGTTCAAGGCATTGCAGCAGGGCCAGAAGCTTGCTGCGCTCACCATGTTCATTACCGATATCCACGGCATTGGCTTGGAAATTGCACAGGGGCTCTATCTTACGGAGTCTTTCTACTGGGGCCTGGATGATGCCACCAAAGCGTGGTCGAAGCGCTTTGCCGCTCGTTTCCAGGGCCGCATGCCCACTTCGGCCCAGGCCGGTGTCTACAGTGCCGTGGCGCATTACCTGAAGGCCGTGGCTGCTGCCGGCACCGATGCCGGGCCGGCCGTGGCAGAGAAGATGCGTGCCACCATTGTGCAGGACTTCACCACCCCCGGTGCCAAGATCCGCAAGGATGGCCGTCTGATGCGCGACTTCTACCTCTTCCAGGTGAAGCGTCCGTCGGAATCCACTGGCGCATGGGATTACTACAACGTCATCCGCAAGATTCCGGCGGCCGATGCGGCGCCACCGGAAAGCGGCCGTGGCTGCTCGCTCACCGACTGATCGGCGACCATGCCATTTGCGGTATATGAACGTCAGGGCCCGGTCGGTTTAGTGACGCTGAACCGGCCGGAGCGCCTGAATGCCATCGGCCAGACCCTGTTGGCGGATTTCGCGGCGGTGTTGCGTCAGGCTCAGGGCGATGAAGAGATCGGTGCCATCGTACTTACCGGTGCTGGGCGTGCCTTCTGCTCGGGGGACGATCTCAAGGAATATGCGGATCAGACCGCAAGTGATGATGCGATTGCGGCTCATGTTGCAGCAATCCAGCGCATAACGCATCTGCTCATGGCAGGGCCGCGCCCGGTAATCTGTGCCGCCCATGGCTATGCCGTCGGCGGCGGCTTCGAGTGGATGCTGAATTGCGATTTGGTCGTGGCATCCGAAGACCTCAAGGCCTTCTTCCCGGAGATGGAATTGGGCCAGTTTGTCACCGGCGGCATCACCCATTTGCTGCCGCGCGCACTTGGTCATCAGCGCAGCATGGAATTGCTGTTGCTCGGTGAGGTGCAATCGGCTCTGCGGTTGGAGCAGCTCGGACTGGTCAATTTCGTGGTGCCATCGGATCGTCTGATGACGCGTGCCATGGAAGTGGCAACGACAGTCGCGGCGCGCTCACGTTTCGCGGTTGGGCGCCTGAAGGAAACCGTCAATCTGCATCTCGGCAGTGAGCTATGGCGCGCCATCGAACTGGAGCAGGCCGCGACGATGGACGCCTTTCACCACGCTGATACCGCCGAGCGGATACGCGGCACATTGCGTGGCAAATGGGGGGCGGCATGACAGAACCAAGCAATATTCAGTTGAATCTGATGCGGCGGGTCAATGTCGGCGACATGTTGACCCGCAATGCGGCGCGCCGGCCCAATCATCTTGCGATAGTGGATGGATCGCGGCGTTTCACGGCTTTGCAGTTCAACCGATGGGTCAACCGCATCGCCCATGGCTTGCTGGCTTTGGATTACCGGCGCGGTGAGGCATTGGCGATCCTGTCGCGCAATACCGCGGAATTTCTGGGCATCTATCTCGCCTGCGCCAAGATCGGTGTTGTCTGCGTGCCCAGCAACCTGCTGTGGAAGCAGACTGAAATGGCTTATGTGCTGGGCCATGCCAGGGTGCGTGGCATCTGCTTGCAGGAGGAATTCCTGCCGCAACTGGCTGCTGTGCGTGCTGAATTGCCCATGCTGCGTGACGTGATCCTGCTGCCGGAAATGGGGGGCATGCCTGCCGGGGCAGTGGATGGCATGCTGGCTTTTGGTGCGCTTTGCGACGGGATGCCGGACTCTGAGCCGGAAGTGCTGGTGGAGGACAACGACGCGATTTCCTATCTCTACACCAGCGGCACGACTTCGGCGCCGAAGGGTGTGGTCAGCAGCCATCTCTCGATCTGTATGGGGGCGATGGGCATGGCACTGGATACCGGCATCACCTGGCAGGACAAGGTGCTGGCTCTGTTGCCGCTGTTCCATACCTCGCCGCTGAATTCGCTCTGCACGCCAGCTTTGGCGGCCGGGGCCACCATTCATGTACACCCCGGTTTCGAGGCCGAGGCGATCCTGGATTTATTTGAGGCAGAAGGCATCAGCATGCTGCTGGCGCTGCCGGTTATGTACCGCACCCTGATGGAAGCGCAGGAGAGGCGGCCTCGGCGCATCACGGGATTGCGGCTTGCACTCTATGGCATGGCTCCGATGCCGGATCATGAACTGCGCCGTGCGGTGGAGATGTTCGGTTGCGATTTTGGCCTGATTTTCGGCCAGACCGAGATGAGCCCGGTCACCTCCTTCTTCCGCCCGGAGCACCAGTTCAGCCATGGCGGTTCAGCGGGTACGCCGGCAGCCAATGTGCAGATCGGCATCATGGATGAAGCGGGTAATCTGCTGCCCGCCGGCCAGACCGGCGAGATCGTCTACCGCAGCCCGCAGGTGCTGAACGGCTACCTGCGCAATCCGGAGGCGACCGCAGCGGTGTTTCGCCATGGCTGGTTTCATTCCGGCGATGTCGGGCATTTCGATGCCGATGGGCTGCTCTGGTTCAAGGATCGCCTCAAGGATGTGATCAAGAGCGGTGGCGAGAATGTCGCCTCCGTCGAGGTCGAGCAGGCGCTCTACGATTGCGAACCTGACCTGCAGGAAGTGGTGGCTATCGGCTTGCCGCATGACCGCTGGGGCGAAGCTGTGACCGCCATTGCGGTGGTAAGGCCCGGCCGCAATGTGGATGCCGAGGCGCTTACGCTGAAGCTGCGCCAGCGATTGAGCCCGTATAAATGCCCCAAGGCGGTTATCCTGGTGGATCAGTTTCCCAAAACTGCCACTGGCAAGGTGCAGAAAGCTGAATTGCGGGCGCGATTTGCCGCGTATTATAGCCATGGGGATGGCGACGTGGCGGAGCGGCTGGCATGAGCAATGACGAAACCTTGAGTGGCGGCTGCCTCTGTGGCCGCGTGCGCTACAGCATCGCCGGGCCGCCGCGCATGGTCAGCCATTGCCATTGCGGCCTTTGCCGACGGGTCAGCGGTGCCGCTTTTGTCACCTGGCTGACGGCAAGGCGCGATACCGTGTCCTTGTCCGGGAACTTGGTCTGGTATGCCTCAAGCGAAAGGGGGAGGCGCGGCTTCTGCCCGCATTGCGGCAGCCATGTGGTCTCCAGCTCTACCGATTATGACCGCTATTACGACATCACCGCAGGCAGCCTGGATCATCCGGAGGCTATACGGCCGCAACGCCATGTCTTCGCGCATTATCAGATCGGCTGGCTGCAATTGGCTGATGATCTGCCGCACCATGGCGAAGATGGCCGTTCTCCCGTAATCGGGAATCGGAAAAAAACAATGGAGGATCCATCATGATCGATGTCTATACCTGGGCGACGCCAAACGGCCACAAGGTGCATATCATGCTGGAGGAATGTGGCCTGTCCTATACCGTGCATCCGGTGCATATCGGGCGCGGGGATCAGCTCAAGCCGGATTTTCTAGCTATTAGTCCGAATAACAAAATTCCCGCCATTGTGGACCATGACGGCTCTGACACGGCTGTATTTGAAAGTGGCGCCATCCTGATCTACTTGGCGGAAAAGACTGGCCGGTTCCTGGCATCCTCGGGTCCGGCGCGCTACGCCGCCTTGCAATGGCTGATGTTTCAGATGAGCGCTGTCGGGCCGATATTCGGCCAATGCTATCATTTCCGCACCGATGCCGAACAGCGCATCCCCTATGCCATCGACCGCTTCACCAACGAGGCTCGGCGACTCTATCGCGTGCTGAATCAGCGGCTGGGCGAGGCGCCTTATCTGGCCGGCGATGATTATTCCATCGCCGATATGGCCACCTGGCCCTGGACCCATGGTATCGAGAAGCAGGGCCATGATCCAGCGCAGTATCCCAATGTGCTGCGCTGGGCCAAGGCGATTGCCGAGCGGCCTGCGGTGCGTCGCGGCGTAAAGGTGTTGAGCAGTCAGCGGCATCTGGAAATGAATTCCGATGAACGAGCCGTGCTGTTCGGCCAGTAATGGCTTATAAATTGATCAGCCGCCGACGCGCAGAGGCGCGGTCAACCGCCGTAATGTGCTGACAATCGACATCGCAGTAATGCGGCTGGAGCGCGGATTATCCACCATCGGCAGATTTTCGATCTTTGCCGAAAGCAAGGCGCTGTCAGAGATTATCTCGATGGCATGGGTGTTGCGCGCGATGCCTGGATCGGCCCAGACCTCGACCAGGGTGCGATCCGGTCCGATACCCGCCAGGCTCAATGTGGCGGCAACGTTGACATTCGCCGGAAAAGCTTTTGCTGCTGCGCGGGCATTGCCGCTGAACACACGGAGCGGAGCGCTAAGTCCTTCCAGATTTATATCTTGCTCGACCAGATAGGGCGCACCACGCAGGCCCGCTGGTGGTTTACTTGAAATCAGTTTGGCGGCGGTAATCTCGCCTTCCGCCATTGCCGCCAAGGCATCCAGGGCCATCATGGCCCCGGACGGCACGATGATGCGACCGCCATATTGCCGCGCGAGATCGAATAGATCAGCGGACTCCAGCAGGGCCGCAGAACTGATCGCAACCAGGGTCTTGCCGCGCTCCAGCACAGGCACGGCGATGTCTCGAAAGGTGGCGGCTGGCAGGCTCTCCACCACGATATCGGCTTGGTCAGCCAGCGAGGTGAAGTCAAGCAATGCGGGGGCTTGGCTCAAACCGGCCAGTTTCGCCGTGGCTTTCGCTTCATCACGCGCGGCAACGCCTATCAGTGCCAATCCAGCTATGCCGGCATCAAGACGCTTCGCTACATCGAAACCGATGGCGCCGAGCCCGGCGATGCCAATTCGTAGCGGTGTGGAGGGCGTTCTGGTCATGGTCTATTCACCGGAGAGGGGTGATTGCGCATTGTTGCGGCACTCTGCTCATGGACTGCGCAAGTGGTGCCGCACACTATGGGCTGTCGGATGTCCTGGTCAATCGGCATTGGATAAGATTGACTATCTGGTTAGTAATAAATATCCTGTTTCATATCGAGCAATCAGTCTGACGGGTGAGGTCATGGCCAGTATCATTCAATCCTATATTCCGGGTAGTGTGAGTCTGCCGGCCACGACCCGGTTCAATCTGGTGCGCCCCAGTGATGGCGTTGTGGTCGGCGAAATCATCGAGGCCGGCGCGCCGGGCGTTGCCGCTGCGGTGGCTTCCTCACTTGCGGCTTTCCAGTCATTGCGCAAGACACCGCTGCACACCCGCATCCAATGGTTGCGTCTGGCTGCTGTGGCATTGAAAGGTGAGGCGGAAGCCCTGGCGCAGATTATTGCCGAGGATGTCGGCAAGCCGATCCGTGCCTGCCGCTTCGAGGCGCAGCGTGGTGTGGAATTCATTGAGGCCTGTGCCGCCGCCGTGGCGCAGATCGGTGGCGAAGTTTTGCCGCTGGATTCTTCTGCCACCGGCACTGGCTTGATTGGTATGACCCGTCATCTGCCCTATGGTGTTGTTGGAGCCATCACGCCGTTCAACGCCCCGATCAATCTGCTGGTGCAGAAACTGGCGCCGGCGATTGCCGCCGGCAACACGGTGGTGGTGAAGCCAGCACCGGCCGGCACCCGCGTGGCATTGAGATTGGCCGAACTGTTCCGTGCCGCCGGCTGGCCGGAAGGCTTGTTCAATGTGGTGACCGGCGATAAGGAAACGGCGCTGGCGCTGGCCGCTCATCCGGATGTGCGCGCGGTATCCTTTACTGGCGGCACGCAGGGCGGCGAGGCGCTGGCCCGGGCTGCCGGGGCAAAGAAATTCGTCGCCGAACTGGGATCGAATGCCGCCAATATTGTGCTGGCCGATGCCAATCTGGCGGTCGCCGCCAAGAAGATCGCCAGTGCCGCCTTCGAGGCCAGTGGCCAGCAATGCATATCGGCGCAGCGCGTGCTGGTGCAGGATTCGGTTTTCGAGGCGTTCACGGCGCAATTCGCTGCCGCTGCGGCGGCCCTGAAGGTTGGCCCGGCGGAAGATCCGGCCACCGATGTAGCCGCCATGGTTTCGAGTCAGGCTGCCGACCGCGTTATGGCGATGATCGCTGATGCCAAGCAACATGGCGCCGTGGAGGTACTGGAACCGCGGCGTGACGGTGCGACGGTCTCGCCGACCATTCTCAGCCTGGTGCCGAAGGCGGCGCGGCTGTGGCGCGAGGAAGTATTCGGCCCGGTTGCCATTCTGGTGCCGTTCAAGACTGTGGATGAAGCCATTGCCCTGGCCAATGATTCGCCCTTCGGTTTGCAGGGTGCGGTATTCACCAGCAATCTCGCCACGGCGCTCCAGTTTGCCGATGATTTTGATGTCGGCTCGTTGTGGATCAATGAAGCCAGCCGTTTCCGGCTCGACATGTACCCCTTCGGCGGCGTGAAGCAGAGCGGCGTAGGCCGCGAGGGCGTACGCTATGCCATCGAGGAGATGTCGCAGATCAAGTTCATCGGCATCCGACCAACGGCTTGAGACTCAGTCTCCTGCAATAAAGCCCAGGATCGCTTCGCCCAGCGCGGTTTCGGCGGTATTGAAATGGGCAATGGATGAAGTGTGGTTGTGGCGCTTGAGCCAGTAGACTGGCGGTGCCCGTCGCTTCGCCATAGCCAGGCGATGTGCCAGTTCCAGGCAGTAGAGATCAATCAGCGGATTCTCGAATTCCGCCAGGGCGATGAAAGTGCGTACGCTATCGGCATCGACATGGGAGACCGGCGAATAATCGTCGAACTTGCCCCCATCCGTGCCGTAATAGGCTTCCACCTTCCGGGCATTGGGATTTTCCGCCAGATTATCGGCGCGTACCCGGCCGCTGATGATGATCAGGCCGGCAAGACCATGGCCCTTGGGGCCATGGATGCGGCGGTCATACGCATAGCTGGCGGTATGGGCACCGCCAGCGGAATGTCCCATCAGATACAGCCGCGCCGGATCGATCTGCCACTCTGTGGCGTGGTCTTTCACCCAATCAACCACGCTGGCTATATCCTGGCTGGCACCAGGATAAGGCGTGTCATCGGCCAGGCGATAGCCGATGTTGATGCCGACAATCCCGTGTCGCGCGAAATAATAAAGCACGTTCGCGTATATTTCGTCGCTACGATTGCGATGACCTTCAACGAAGGCGCCGCCATGCACGAAGAGAAGCGCAGGACGCGGCATATCGCTTGAGCCTTGCGGCGAGAAGATATCGAATTGCTGGCGTGGATGGCTGCCATAGGCGATATCACGGGTTACTGTGACGCCGTCCTTTGGTGCAAGTTTCTGTAGCTTGCTGAAGGCTTCGATCATGCGACGGACATTGCCGCCAGTATCCGCACCCCAGCGCGGACCGATTTCAGCCATCTGGGCCCAGAGTTCGTCGGGAATTGGCGGCAGTTCGGTCATGGGGTGCGGCCCGCTGTTGATCATATAGCAGGCAAGTAAGTCATTAATTGACCAGATAGTCAATTATTGACGCCGCACCAGCGATCCGCTAGGTGTTGTTCATTATGGCGTAAAACGTAGTCCAGGGGTGGTATTGCGATGGCGATGAATATGAAGGGCGAGGTTTCTCTCCCGGCCTCACGAAACATTGTGTGGCAGAAGCTTAATGATCCAGATGTTCTGAAGCTCTGCATCCCGGGTTGCGAATCTCTTGAGCGTACCGAGGAAGGCGGCTTTGCTGCCGTTGCCAAAATGAAGATCGGTCCAGTCTCTGCCACCTTCCGTGGCAAGGTCGATCTCACCGATCTTGATCCCCCTAATGGCTACCGCATCCTTGGTGCTGGTGATGGTGGCATCGCCGGTCATGCCAAGGGTGGCGCCAAGGTGACGTTGATTGCGGAAGGCGAGGATCGTTGCCTGCTGAGCTATGAAGCGGAAGCCAATATTGGCGGCAAGATTGCCCAGCTTGGCGCGCGTCTGATCGATTCTGTCGCCAAGAAGATGGCCGATCAATTCTTCGAGAAATTCGCAGCCCAGGTCGGCAACCAGGAGGTACAGGCATGAAAAATGATGAATTCGATGCCGAAGTCTTTGTGCGCCAGAGCGCGGCACTGACCGGTTTCACCATTACGCCTGAGCAGATGCCGGGTGTGGTGACGAATATCAAGCGGATCGTGCCGCTGGCCAAACTGTTTGTTGATTTTCCACTGCCGGATGACGTGGAACTGGCCTCGGTGTTCGAACCATGACTGACCATACCAGCAAAGCGGTGGAAATCGCTGCCGCAGTTCAGGCCGGCAGTTTGAGTGCCGCTGAAGCGGTGGAAACGTCGCTCAGCCGTATCACGACACTGAATGGGAAGTTGAATGGCTTCACTGAGGTGATGGCGGATCGCGCCCGCGCGACGGCGGCTCGGTTGGACGCGATACGCGCTGCTGGTGGGGCGCTTGGACCCCTGGCTGGCGTGCCTTTTGCGGTGAAAGACCTCTACGACATAGCCGGGCGGGTAACGACGGCGGGCTCCGCTATCAACCGGGATCATGCGCCGAGCGATACCGATCAGCCGCTGATCCAGCGTCTCGAAGCGGCTGGTGCCATCCTGATCGGCGCGCTCAATATGAGCGAGTACGCCTATGATTTCGTTGGCGAGAATGTGCATTACGGCCATGCCCGTAATCCGCATGATCCTTCACGCGGTGCCGGCGGTTCTTCCAGCGGCTCTGGCGTGGCGGTGGCCAGCGGCATGGTGCCGCTCAGCCTGGGTTCCGATACCAATGGCTCAATTCGCGTGCCGTCTTCATTCTGCGGCCTGTTCGGCCTGAAACCGACTTTTGGTCGCCTGCCGCGCAATGGCAGCTTTCCCTTCGTTTCCAGCCTGGATCATCTCGGGCCGATTGCCCGCAGCGTGCAGGATCTGGCGCTGGCTTATGATGCCATACAAGGCCCGGATGCCGCTGATCCGGTTTGCGCCCAGCGCGCGCCGGAGCCGGTATCGGGCTGTCTGGAACAAGGCATTGATGACCTGCGCATCGCCGTGGCAGACGGATATTTTGCCAAGGGCGGTGAACCATTGGCACATGAGGCGGTCGAGGCTTTCGCCAAGGCTCTCGGTACCAGCCGGCGGGTAACGATACCGGAAGCGCACCGCGCCCGCGCCGCTGCTTATGTGATGACCGCCATCGAGGGCGCCAACCTGCACCGTGAGCGATTGAAGCAGCGGGCAGATGATATCAACCCGGAAGCACGTGACCGCTTCCTCGCGGGTGCCTTGCTGCCAGGTGAATGGTATGCCCAGGCCAGCCGTTTCCGTCGCTGGTATCAGGCACGGGTACACGAGCTGTTCCGTGAAGTCGATATCATCCTGGCGCCGGCAACGCCCTGTGTGGCACCGCAATTCGGCCAGGAGATCATCGTTGTTGATGGTGTCGAACTGCCGGTGAAATCCACCATTGGCATGTTCGTGCAGCCGATCTCCTTCCTTGGCTTGCCCGTGGTGGCAACGCCCTATGCAAAGGCTGCACCGATGCCGATCGGTGTACAGGTGATTGCCGCGCCCTGGCGCGAGGACTTGGCCCTTCGTGTGGCCCGCTACCTTGAGCGCCAGGGTGTTGCGGCATCGCGGGTCGCTTCCTTGTGAAACTTGAGCCGGCAGCGCCGCCCCTTGCCACTGCGCCGGTATCAGTGCAGTTGCATGTGAATGGCCATCATCAGGATGCTGCCCTGCCTTCAGGCGTCACGCTGCTGGAAGCCTTGCGCAACCATCTGGGTCTGACGGCGGCTCGCTTCGGCTGTGGCCTGGAACAATGTGGCGCCTGCATGGTGCTGGTGGATGACGTGCCGCGCCATGCCTGCCAGTTGGATGCTGCTGACATGGCAGGCCGCACTATCCGCACGCCGGAGGCATTGCACGATGACGCTCTGGGGCGGGCCCTGATCGAGGCTTTCCTGGAGCATCAGGCAGCGCAATGCGGTTACTGCCTCAGTGGCATCCTGATCACAGCCTATGCCTGGCTGCGGGGTCTGGATCATCTGCCGAGCCGCACCGAGATTGCTGCCCAGTTGGATCATCATCTCTGCCGCTGCGGCGCGCATCCACGCATCCTGGCAGCAGTAGCGGCGGCCGCCGAGACCTATCTCTCATCTGTGCCATGAAGCCGTTGCCGAAAAGCCTGCAAGATAATCCGCAGCTTGGCGCCTGGCTGGGGTTGGAACAGGATGGCCGCGTCACCCTGCACAGCGGCAAGGTGGAACTCGGGCAGGGCATCCATACTGCCCTGATCCAGATTGCCGCGGAGGAGCTAAACCTAGCACCCGATTGTTTCGATCTGGAGGCAGTGTCTACCAGCAATGGTCCGGATGAATGGCTCACCGCCAGCAGCCAATCGATCGAGAGTGGCGGTACTGCCATACGGGCGGCGGCTGCTTGCTTGCGGGATGCCGTGATCGGTATCGCGGCATCCATGTTGAATGCCGATCCTGCGCATCTGCATTTGGCGCAAGGGCGGGTGTTACATGGCGATATCACCACCGGACATAGTTTGTGGTCGCTGGCCGACCGGATAGACTGGGAACAGGACCTGCGTGCTGGCTGGACGGCGAAGGCCCAGGACGTGTTTCAATGGGTCGGCAAGCCGGTGCCGCGTCGCGACCTGCCAGCCATTCTGAGCGGCGGCAGCTTTCTGCAGGATATGCAATTGCCGGGGATGCTGCATGGCCGTGTGCTGCATCCGCCGATCCATGGCGCGGTGCTTGAGGATGTGCCGGCGGCAGCGTTTCAGGGGCGTTTCGGCGAGCAGTGCCGGCTGCTACGGCAGCAGGATTTTCTGGCCATTGTCGCCGAAAGCGAGACCTTGGCGCGGCAGGCGGGGGATTATCTTGGCGCACGGCTGCGCTGGCGGCAGCCTGAGGTCTCTATTCCCGAGGAAGTGGCGCCCTGGCTGCAAGGCCAGCCAGGCCAAGTGATGCGCGATGACCCAGTGCCGGTGGAAATCGGCGCGGCCCAGCATACTGCTACTTATTCGCGCGGCTTCCTGCTGCATGGCTCCATCGCGTCAAGCTGTGCTGTGGCATGGCGCAATGGTGGCAAGCTGCATATCTGGACGCATAGCCAGGGGATATTTCCGCTGCGCAGCCAGCTTGTCCGGGCGCTTGGGCTGCCGGCGGCAGAGATCGTGCTGGAGCACCGCCCGAGTGCTGGCTGCTATGGGCATAATGGGGCTGATGACGTGGCGCTTGAGGCCGCCTTGCTGGCGGAGGCATTTCCTGGCCGCCCCGTCCGCGTGTTGTGGAGCCGGGCCGATGAAATGACCGCCACCTGCGGCTCTGCCATGGCGATCAGCTTAGCCGCCGGCCTTGATGCGTCAGGCAAAATTGGCGCATGGCAGGCCGAGGTCTGGAGCGGCACCCATTCCAGCCGTCCAGGTGCCGGTGGCGATATCAATCTGACCGCTGCGGCTGCCTGCGATCCGGCTTTTGCGCCAAAGGCGATAAGCGATGTAGCCGATGCAGTGGGCGGCGGCGCTATGCGGAATGTCACGCCAATCTATGACCTGCCTTCATTCAGTGTTCGGCATCACCTGCTGACAAGCCTGCCGCTGCGCACCTCCTCGCTGAGGGCATTGGGTGCACAGCCGAATGTGTTCGCCATTGAAGGCTTCATGGATGAGCTAGCGGAACTTGCCGGTTGTGATCCTCTGGAATTTCGTCGGTGGCACCTGAGCGATCCCCGAGCCATAGCCGTGCTGGATCGTGTCGCGGCCATGGCGGGATGGAAAACGGGTACCGAGACTGGCACTGGCAGAGCCAAGGGAATCGGCTTCGCGCGTTACAAGAACAAATCCGCATACTGCGCCGTGGTGGTGGAAGTCGAGGTTGAGGAAATTGTGCGAGTGACGCGCGTATGGTGCGCTGTCGATGCCGGATTTGTGATCAATCCCGATGGGGCCCGGAATCAGGTGGAAGGCGGTATCGTGCAGTCGCTAAGCTGGTGTCTGAAAGAGGCCGTGCGTAGCGCGGATGGTATGGTGAGCAGCCGCGACTGGGATAGCTACCCGATCCTGCGCTTTTCGGAAGTACCTGAAATCGAAACCAGTTTCATCGTGGATCGGGAAGCAGAAGCTTTGGGCGTCGGTGAAACCTCGCAAGGGCCAACAGCAGCGGCATTGGGCAATGCGGTCAGCCGCGCGCTCGGTATCCGGTTGCGCGATATGCCGTTTACGCGGGAGCGGCTTCTGGCCGCGCTCGCATGATAGGCTGGTAAGTGTGCGCTGCCGCAATTTCGCGCAGCTATTGCCCGATTGCTGGGCTGCCGCAGAATGAGACATTTGCTTGACCATGTGCTCACTGCAAACTAAACTAACTGGACAGTCAATTATGATTGAAACTGTGGTGTGGCTGGAAGCGGCGTAGTTATCGGGTTTTTTGGAGTATCGTGCCGTGGCGGTTCTGGTCGCGGCTTGCTTCGGGGGTGAGGCAATGGGTGGCGTGGAGAGTGGCGCGAAGCCGGCTGCCGGCGGCGCGGAGATGATTTTTGAGAAGGATGTGCCGATCCAGGTCGGCGATGGCGCCGTCCTGCGTGCCAATGTTTATCGCCCGCAGCAGCCGGGCCGTTATCCCGTGGTCATGGCCATGGGTATCTATGGCAAGGACATCCACTTCGCCGATGGCTACAAGCTGCAATGGGATGTGCTGAAACGCATCTACCCGGGTGTGGATACGGAAGGCACTTCAGGCCAGCACCTGCGCTGGGAATTGGTCGATCCGGAACGCTGGGTGCCGGCCGGCTATGTGGTGGTTGCCGTGGATTCCCGTGGCAGCGGCAAGTCTCCCGGCTATCTCGATCCTTTCTCGACGCGCGAGACACAGGATTATCACGATGCCATCGAATGGGCCGGCGTGCAGTCCTGGTCGAACGGCAAGGTCGGCACCATCGGCATTTCCTATTATGGTATCAAGCAGTGGCAAGTGGCGTCGCTGCGGCCACCGCATCTGGCGGCGATCTGCGTGTGGGAAGGTGGTTCCGATCTCTACCGCGACTGGAGCCATCATGGCGGTATTTTCAGCCATCTGTTTCCCACTGCCTGGTATCCCCGCCAGGTGCTGCCGAACCAGCATGGCAATGCTGCGACCCATTACCGTGAACGGGATACCGGCCAGCCGAATACCGGCGAGCCATTGAGCCCGGCCATGCTGGCTGGCAATCGTGCCGATCATCCGCGCGATCTGCTGGAGCATCCGCTGGACGATGCCTGGTACAAGTCGCGCTCGCCGAATCTGCCGCATATCGAAGTGCCGCTGCTCTCGGCGGGTAACTGGGGTGGTGCGGGCCTGCATCTGCGTGGCAATATCGAAGGCTTTCTGCGTGCCGGCTCGCAGCAGAAATGGCTGCAACTGCATATCGGCACGCATTTCGAGAGCTTCTATCTGCCGGAATTCATCCAGCGCCAGCAGCGATTCTTTGATCATTTCCTCAAGGGTGAGGAAAACGGCTGGGACGAAGAGGCCAAGGTGCGGCTGTACATTCGCCGGCCCGATGGCGGCGCTTTCCGCACCGAGGCGGAATGGCCGCTGGCACGCACCGAATGGACAAGGCTGCATCTCGATGCTGCGGGCAGGAGCCTGAAAACGGCGGCACCGCAGGCCGCTGCCAAGGTGAGCTATCGCCCGCTGGGCGAGGGCGTCAGCTTCAGCACCGAGCCTTTCGCTCAGGAAACCGAATTTACCGGCCCACTCAAGGCGCATCTCTGGGTCAGCTCCAGCACCACGGATATGGACCTGTTCGTCACGTTGCGGCTGTTTGATCCTGCCGGTGAGGAAGTGGTGTTCACCGGTGCCAGCGATCTCACGCCGGTGGCGCGCGGCTGGCTGCGGGCCTCGCATCGCAAACAGGATGCGGCGATGACGCAACCTTACCGGCCCTATCACTGCCATGATGAAATCCAGAAGCTGACGCCCGGCGAGGCTTATGAATTGGATGTCGAAATCTGGCCGACCAGCATCGTCTGTCCGCCGGGTCACCGCCTGGTGCTGACGATCCAGGGCCGTGATTTCGAGGCCCGGGATATTCCCGGCCGCATTCTGCATAACAGTGAAGCAGATCGTCCACGCGCGGAATTCGATGGCCTTTGCACCATCCTTACCGGCCCGGAACATGATTCCTACCTGCTGCTGCCGAAAATCCCTGCCTGATGTGCCCCTCATCCGCATGGTCCTGATATGAAGCTGTCTCGTCTAGAATATGCGCGTCCCGCCAGCGTGGCCGAGGCCATTGCGCTGCTGCAGGCGAATGAAGGCGCGAAGATCATCTCCGGGGGGCAGAGCCTGATGCCGGTGCTGGCTTTCCGCTTGGCGGCGCCGCCATTGCTGGTGGATATCGGCTCGATCGAGGCATTGCGCGGCATCGAGATCGGCGCTGCCGTCATCCGGCTTGGCGCGCGGGTGCGCTGGTGCGAGATCGAGCGCGATGCCGCCCTGCGTCGAGCCCAGCCGCTGCTGGTGGCAATGATTGATCAAGTGGCGCATTACCAGATCCGCAATCGCGGCACGGTTGGCGGTAGCCTGGCTCATGCCGATCCGGCTGCCGAGATGCCGGGCGTTGCGGTGGTCTGCGATGCCGTGCTGCATGTCGTTGGCCCCCATGGCAGCCGCAGTGTCGCGGCGGCTGATTTTTTCACTGGCCCACTGCAAACCGTGCTGGCAGAAGATGAAGTGCTGGTGGCGGTGGACCTGCCGGCATGGCCGGCCAGCCGGCGCTGGGGTTTTGAGGAATTCGCCCTGCGCCGTGGCGACTTCGCCCTCGCCGGCGTGGCGGTACATTACGACCGCGATACGGCAGGTCTGGCAAGCAATGTTCATGTTGGCGTGATCGGCGCCGATGAAATGCCGCGCCGCCTGCATGAAGTCGAAAAAGCCATGGAGGGCCGCAGGATCGACGAGGCGCTGATCACCTCGGCATCGGAACTGGCCTCTGCCAGCATCAATCCGATGAGCGATCTGCATGCCGATGCAGAATACCGCCGCGCCCTGGTGGCGACCCTTTTCGAGCGCGTGGTCCGCCGCGCCGAACAGTTGCAGTAAGGAGCACGCGATGTCCGCGCAATTCATCCTCAACGGCAAGGCAGTGGAATTCACCGGCGAAGACCGTACCACCCTGTCCGATTGCGTGCGCCACCATTTCGGCCAGACCGGTACCCATGTCGGCTGTGAACATGGTGTTTGCGGCGCCTGCACCGTACTGGTGGACGGCGAAGCGGTGCGCTCTTGCCTGATGCTGGCGGCCCAGGCTGGTGGCCACGAAGTAGTGACGGTGGAAGGCTTGTCCAATGATGCCGCGCTGTCGCCGTTGCAGGCGGCCTTCCACAAGCATCATGCGTTGCAATGCGGCTTCTGCACCCCGGGCATCCTGACTACGGCCCATGCCCTGCTGACCCATGAGCCCGATGCTGATGAGGATCGCATCCGTCATGTGCTGTCTGGCAATATCTGCCGTTGCACCGGCTATTTGCCGATCATCGAGGCAATCCTGGAAGCACGCGCTGCCTATGCCAAACCCGGCCAGGGAGCGGCGAAATGACCGTGCATGCCAGGGAGTTCTCCGCTGAAGCACCAGCCATTGGCCAGCCCATCGGCCGGGTCGAGGATCAGCGCCTTTTGCGTGGCAAGGGCCGCTATATCGACGATCTGTCGCTGCCCGGCCAGCTTTTCGCCGTGATGCTGCGCAGCAGCGTGCCGCATGGCCTGATTCGGTCCATTGATGTGACGGCCGCGCGGCAGATGCCGGGTGTGCATGCCGTGCTTACGGCCTCTGATATCGGCCAGCCTGTCCCCTGTATTCCAGTGCGTCTTTTCCCGATACCTGAATATGCGCCATTCCAGCAGCCGGTGATCGCCCAGGACAAGGTGCGCTATGTCGGTGAGCCCATCGCCATGGTGATCGCCGATAGTCCGGCGATTGGCGAGGATGCCCTGGAATTGATCGAGGTGGATATCGAGATGCTGCCGCCGGTGGCCGATCTCGCAGCCTCGCGCCGCGATGAAGCCCTGCTGGCCGAGGCGAGCGGCTCGAATAAGCCCCACTATTTCGAGGTCAGGAAGGGCGATGCCGAGGCGGCTTTTGCCGGCGCGGAATATACCCGGCGTGAGCGGCTCTATGTCCATCGCCATACCGGGGTGACGATGGAGTTGCGCGGCTCATTGGCGCAATGGGATGCGGAACGCGGCCATATGACGGTCTGGGGCGCTTCCAAGGTGCCCTTCGCCAATCGCCGCATCCTGGCGGCCACCATGGGCCTGCCGGAAGAATCCGTCGATATGATCGAAGGTGATTCTGGCGGCAGCTACGGCGTGAAGGGCGAGTTCTTCCCGGAGGATTTTCTGGTTCCCTATGCCGCCAAGCTGCTCGGCAGGCCGGTGAAATGGACCGAGGATCGCCGCGAGCATCTGCTGGCGATCAGCCATGCCCGCGATATCGAGGCCGAGCTTGAGATTGCCTGCACCCGTGAGGGCCGCGTGCTCGCCATACGCGGCGATGTCTGGACCAATATCGGCGCCTATATGCGCACGGCGGCGGTGATCACACCGCGCAATGCCGGCCAGTTCATCTCCGGCCCCTATCAGGTGGAGAATGTGCATATCGACGTGGCGATGCAGGTGTCCAACAAATCGCCATCAGGCACCTATCGCGGACCCGGGCGTTTCGAGGCGGATTTTTTCCGCGAGCGCCTGTTCGATCTTGTCGCCAAGGATCTGGGTATTGATCCGGTGGAATTCCGCCGCCGCAATCTGGTGCCGGAATCGGCGATGCCCTATCCGATGCCACGCACTGGCCCGGTGGACAATCCCACGGCCCTGGATAGCGGCGCCTACGAATTGCTGCTTGACCGTTGCCTTGTGGATGCTGGCTGGGCTGAGAAGCAGCACCTGCAAGGCAAGCTGGTTGATGGGCTTTATCATGGTTTGGCGGTTGCTTGTTTCATTGAAGGTGGTGCAGCCGGCCCGCGTGAATCCTCCCGCATCGTCATCGAGGCCGATGGCATGGCCTCGGTTTATGCTGGCTCCTCAGGGGTAGGCCAGGGCGCCGAGACCATTCTGGGCCAGATCGCGGCAGATGCACTGGATGTCCCTTATGACCGGGTGAAAATGTTCCTCGGCTCCACCACCTACGTGAAGGAGGGCTGGGGTTCATATCATTCGCGTTCCACGGTGATGGGTGGATCGGCAATCCTGCTCGCTGCAGAGGAGATCAAGCAGAAGCTGCGCGAGGCGGCGGCAATGCGGTTCAACTGCGCGCCGGATGAAGTGGAAGTAGTCCGCGGCGAAGTGCTGGGCCGCGACGGACGACGGTTGAGTTTCGCCGATCTGGCCGCGCAGGGTATTTCGGCTGAATGTACCTTCCATAATCATCGTCACACTTACGCCTACGGTTCGCATGTGGCGCATGTGACGGTAGATCCTGGCACCGGCCAGGTCTCGGTAGTGGATTATGTCACCGTTGAAGATGCCGGTCGTGTCATCAATCCACTCACCTTGCATGGTCAATCCATAGGCTCCATCGTGCAGGGACTTGGCGGCACGTTGCTGGAAAACCTGGTCTATGACGAGAACGGCCAGATGCTCAGCGCCTCCTTCGCCGATTATCTGATGCCATTGGCGACCGATTTTCCGAATATCCGTTCCACTGCCATCGGGCTGCGGCCTTCGCCGTTCAATCCACTGGGCGCCAAGGGTGCGGGCGAGGGCGGCACCATTCCGGTTGGCGGTATCATTGCCAATGCCGTGGCTAATGCGCTGTCCAGCTTCGGTGTCGAGCCGATGGATCTGCCACTCACGCCGCCGCGTGTGTGGCGCCTGATCCAGGCGGCCAAACGCAAGCAGCAGGCGAAGTAAGGGAGCTGGCGGTGCAGAAGCTGAAAGTCATCGTTTTTGAAGGTGTGCAGAATCTGGCGATTTTTGCCGCGCAGGCACAGGGTTATTTCGTTGCAGAAGGGCTGGATATCGACCTGACCTTCACGCCGGATTCGGGTGTGTTGCGCAATGGTCTGGCTGCCGGCGATTACGATATCGCTCATACCGCGGTGGATAATGCTATCGCCATGGTCGAACTGGCCAAGGCTGATGTTGCCGTGGTGCTGGGGGGTGATAGCGGTTTCAACGCCCTGATGTTCCAGCCGGACGTTGGTTCGTTTGAGGATTTACGCGGCAAGACCGTGCTGGTCGATGCACCCAATACGGCTTTTGCCCTGGTGCTGTATCGTATTCTGCAATTGCATGGCCTGCAGCGTGGCGATTATGTGGCACAGCCGGTTGGTGCCACGCCGTTCCGCTTCAAGCGTATGCAGGAGGACCCTACGGCACGGGCCTCGATCATGAACCTGCCCTTCCGTATCCAGGCGCAGCGAGCCGGCCTCAAGCTGATCTGCGAAACCACTGATGAGATCGGCCCGTATCTGTCCACGGCAGGCTTTGTCATGCGTGCCTGGGCGGCACGGAATGAGGCGACCCTTACAGCCTATTGCCGTGCCTATATCCGTGGCCTGCGCTGGGCATTGGCAGAAGCGAACCGCGACGCGGCAATTAGATTGCTTGCGGAACGACTGCAGCTGCCGGCCGATATTGCCACGGAAGGTTTTGCCATCGCCACGGCTCCTGGCGGTATCGCGCCGGATGCCGAGATCGACATGGTCGGGCTTGGCAATGTGCTGCGGTTGCGGGCTGTGGTGGAAGGTCAATGGGGTGGTGAGGTGCCGCCACCGGAGAATTATGTCGACCGTCGCTTCCATGCGGCGGCCCTGGCTTCCTTGGGGTGAAGGAAATGGAGCGCCCGCTACCTGACATGCGGTAGCGCTCAGTCACGATATTAACTGGAGTGAAAAGGAGACTTTCATGAGTGTCGCGCGTCATAAGCGCCCCCCGGAGCTGGAGGGTGTATCGCTGGAACAGATCATCGCCACCCATGTCGGCGAGTTCCGTAACAAGCGGGCCGATTGGGCTGCCTTCGAAGATGCCAAGATCGAAGGCTTCAAGCGGGCACAGCATCGTTTCATCGGCGCGGGTGGCTCCGGCAAACATAACGATCCCACGGTCATTCCGGCCCGCAACATGACGTTGTCGATCATGTATGTGGAGCCGGGTCAGGGCAATGCTGCCCATACCCATGAAGTCGAGGAAGTATTCTTCGTGCTCGATGGTCACCTGGATGTGTTTGTCGAGGATGAAGAAGGCAACCGCATCACCAAGCGTCTTGGGAAGTGGGACTGCATTTCCTGCCCGCCGGGTGTGATCCATGGCTATGAGAATAACAGCCTGGAGCGCGTCTACTTTCAGGTCATGCTCGGTCGTGCCAAGCCGGATACCATGGGCTATGCGGATGACAGACTGTTTCAGCGCCGTGGTGCGCATCTATCCGAGACAGACTAAGTCTCAGGTGTGAATGGAATAGCAATGCAAGCGGCTAAATTTAGTGCGTATGCCCCTTTATCAAGCGTGCACCTGCCGAAAAAGCAGGGGTGCATTGATGCGCACAATGCCGTTCGAACACAAACGGACACCTCGGGAATCCGCTTTGCATCTGCTTTTTTTGTGCCTATAAAAACTGACGAGTTAGTAAAGTAAGAAAAATCGGTGCTGCGGGCGATGTGTGATCGCAAGCGGATTTCCGTTAGGGGTGGCAAAGCGTTCAAGCGGTGGAGCAAGCGGCAGAATGGTCTGCAATTTGCAAAGCCTGGCGCAGTTTAAACGGAAGGAAATCGCAAAAATGGAACAACTCAACCGGCATACACTTCGTCCTTCGCATCTCTTTGCGGCGGCACTGTTTTCTGCAGTTGTGAGTGCGGCGGCGCTTATGGCGCAGCCCGTGCAGGCTGCTGATCGCCCGGTCAAGATGCTGCTCGACTGGATCCACAACGGCCCGAACAGCGGCTTCGTGGTGGCGAAGGAAAAGGGCTTCTACAAGGAAGCTGGTCTCGATGTTTCAATCGAGCAAGGCAAGGGCTCCGGCAGCACCGCACAGCTCATCGCCAGCAAGGTTGCCGACTTCGGCTTCTCTGATGGCTATGTCGTCACCAACGGTGTTGCCAAGGGTATGGACCTGAAGATGGTGGCCGGTGTGTTCCGCCGCAATCCCACTGCCGTGATCGCGCTGCAGAAGTCCAGCGTCACCTCGGCCAAGGATCTGGAGGGCAAGACCATCGGTATCGCCACAGGCGCGGCCCAGTTCCAGCAATGGCCGGCTTTCGTCGGTGGCTGCAAGCTGGATGGCAGCAAGATCAAGGTGGTGAATATCGATCCGGCCGGCTATGTCGCATCGATGATCGCCGGACAGGTAGATGCCGTTGCTGGTTTTGCCCAGGGCATGGTGCCGGGTATTGAAGTGCGCGCCAACCAGGATGCCCGCATCATGTGGTATGCTGATTGCGGCGTTAACGCGGTATCGAACGGCATTATCGCCCACAGCGATCTGGTAAAGTCCGATCCGGCACTGGTCAAAAGCTTTGTTGCCGCCAGCCTGCGCGGTTTCCTCTATGGTCGTGCCAATCCGGCTGAAGCAATCGAGATCCTGAAGAAGTATCAGCCGAACCTGACGCCGGCGATCACCAACCGCGAGATGAGCATCTCCTGGACCAACTGGGTGACTCCGAACACCGCCAACAAGCCGCTCGGCTGGATGTCGGAGCAGGATTGGGCTTCCACCATCGACGTCGCCAAGCAGTTTGGTGGCATGACCGCGGACCTGAAGACGGCACAGCTCTACACCAATGAGTTTGTGCCGACCGAGGCGTCCTTCGTTCCGCCTCAGAAATGAGTCGGGCGCGCGCTTAAGCGATGCAATACTGTCCCGCCGGCCCTGCGGCCTGGCGGGACAGTCCAGCAGGTGCCTCTTGGAGTTCCGGATGACACAGGGTGAAGCAGTACGCGGCCAGGATAGCGCGTATCTGAATATCGATCAGATCACGAAGGTCTACAGCACGCCGACCGGCTCGGTTAAGGCGCTGGAAGAGACCAGCATCAGGCAACGGTCGGGAGAGTTTCTTTCCATCGTCGGCCCCAGCGGCTGCGGCAAAAGCACGCTGTTGATGATCGCAGCAGGCCTTTCCGCGCCATCGACGGGCGCTGTAATCGCCGGCGGCAAGGCCATCACGGCGCCGCGCACAGATATCGGCATTGTTTTCCAGAGTCATGTGCTGCTGGAATGGCGCACCGTGCTCGGCAATATCATGCTGCAGGCCGAGGCACACAAGATTGAGAAAAGAGAAGGCGAGCGCCGCGCCCGGGCATTGCTCAAGTCGGTCGGCCTTGAAGGTTTCGAGGATAAGTATCCGCATGAACTGTCCGGCGGTATGCGCCAGCGCGTTTCGATTTGCCGCGCCCTGGTGCATGAGCCGAAGCATCTGCTGATGGACGAGCCATTCGGCGCGCTCGATGCCCTGACCCGTGACCAGATGATTCTGGATATGCAGAAAATCTGCCGCGAACGCGAGATGTCGGTGCTGCTGATCACGCATAGTGTGGCGGAAGCGGTATTCCTATCGGATCGTGTTATCGTAATGACACCGCGTCCGGGCAAGATCGACCGTATTCTGGATATCGATCTGCCGCGGCCGCGCCGTCTAATCCACCGCGAAAGCCCGGAATTCAGCCGCTATACCCGCGAGATCCTGGAGATGTTCCTGGCTCGTGGCGTGCTGCGCGAGTGATGTTGGCTGTTTATCGGCCGGCCTGTAATTTATGAGGGGGTGTCATGAGTGAAGATGTAGAAGCCGCGGTGGAACGCCGCCGGCGCAATTTTGAACGGCGCGAGAAGTTCAGCGTGGTGTTCTACCCGTTGTTCGCCATGTTCGTGCTGCTGGTGATCTGGGAAGTATGCACGCTGGTATTCAGCATTCCGGAATTCCTGCTGCCGAAGCCGACTGTGGTTTTCCAGTCGATCCAGCAGAATGCCTCTCTAATTCTACGCGAAAGCTGGGTGACGGCGGCTGAGATTGCGCTGGGGTATCTGCTCAGCATAGCCATTGGCGTGCCGCTGGCGCTGGCGATCTTCCTCTGGCCATTCTTCTCACGCTCGATCTATCCGATCTTGATTGCGTCACAGGCCATGCCCAAGGTGGCGGTGGCACCGCTGCTGATCGTCTGGTTCGGCTTTGGCATGCTGCCGAAGGTGCTGATCGCCTTCCTGATTGCCTTCTTCCCGATCGTGATCAACACGGTGATGGGTCTTACCTCGATTGAGAAGGAAAAGATTTACCTTGCCCGCGCCATGGGCCTGGGCACCATTGATACTTTCTTCAAGATACGCCTGCCGAATGCCATGCCGTCGATCTTTGGCGGTCTGAAAATCTCCATCACGCTGGCCGTGGTTGGTGCAGTGGTGGGTGAATTCGTCGGCGGCAATGCCGGCCTCGGCTATCAGCTTATTGTCGCCAACGGCGCCATGGATACGCCGATGCTGTTCGCTTTGCTGTTCGGCCTTACCCTGCTCGGCATCGGTATGTTCCTGCTGGTTGAGCTGGCCGAGCGGCTGATCGTGCCGCGCCACATGATTGGCGCTGGCGGCGGCCGTGAGATGATCTGACCATGTCGGTCTATGAGACGGTGCTGCGCCCGCTGCTGTTCCAGCTTTCGCCGGACCGCACCCATGAGCTGGCGCAGCTCGCCCTGCGCTGGTCGCTGCCCTGGCAGGTGCTGTCGCGGCTTTCCGGTCTGCGGCAGGCTGGCCAGGGGGCTGGCCTCGAAACCAGCTATGCCGGTATCAAGCTGGCCAATCCGATTGGTCTGGCGGCTGGCTTCGACAAGAATTGCGAATTGCTGGACAGCCTGTCCGAGCTTGGCTTTGGCTTCCTGACCGTCGGCTCGGTGATGCCGGCGCCGCGTTTCGGCAACCCGTTTCCCCGTCTGGTACGTTATGCCGAAACGGAAGGCATAGCCGATTCCATGGGTGTGCCAAGCAAGGGGCGGGCCTATGCAGTGGAGCAGCTGAAGCAGTTTGATCGCCGTCGGCGTATCCCGCTGATCTGCAATGTTGGTGGCTTCTCGGCTGAGGAAATTGCGCAAGGCTTCCTGGATGTGGAGCCCTATGTCGATGCCGTTGAGCTCAGCCTGATGTGCCCGAATGTGCTGAAACCCGGCGAGCAGTTCGACTATACCGGCATGCTGCGCGATGTGATGCAGCGGATCGATGGGCGGCGCAAACCGGCGACGGTGCGTATTCCGAATGACGTGGCGGTATCCGATGAGCTGCTCGGCGCGCTGCTTGATGCTGCTGTCGAGACGGGTGTGGCGGGAATCAAGATCGGCGGTGGCCGTCCCGTGCCGGAGCCTGGCCTCGGTACCGGACGCGGTACGCTGCACGGCCGTCCGATTGCCGAAGGTGCCATGGAGAACCTCAAGCGGGCCGTGCGCCTGGCCAATGGCCGGCTGTCGGTAAAAGGCAATGGCGGCGTGTTCACGGCAGCTGATGCCAGGGCCATGCTGACGGCTGGTGCCGCCTGCATCGACCTCTATTCCGCCTTCATTTATCGCGGCTGGACCATTGCACGGGATATCAACCGCGGGCTTGCGGCCAGGGCGGCTTGAACGGAGCCGCCTGACCGGCGTTTTGCCGGCCTGGGTTTTTCGGTGGAAATGCGGCAAACCAGAGGACAGTCCAGTCAGTCTATAGTATAGAATGAGAATCAACCGCATTCTGAGTCAAACGCGCAGAAGCGGGCTGCCCCTGTGCGAAACGTTTGTCTGAAGCGGGCTTATGACCATGGTGAAGAAGACTCTGTCCTCCCGGCGCGGCGCGGCGGCAAAAGCGCAATCGACTGCACCGAAGCGCAAGCGTGATGCGGAACAGAGCCGTCGGCTGATCCTGGAAACGGCATTGCGGCATTTCGCCACCAAGGGCTATGACGGCGCTCGGGTGGATGACATCGTTGCCGAAACCCATCTCAGCAAAAACATGCTGTATCACTATTACGGCAGCAAGGAAGAGTTGTTCGTTGCCGTGCTGGAGACGATCTATGAGCGTTTCCGTGGCCGCCATGGCGAAATCGCCATTGCCGAACTGGAGCCGGTGGAGGCGTTGCGACAGCTGGTGGCGGAGACCGCCCAGGCGCTGATCCGCACGCCTGAAATCATCTCGATCCTCAATGCCGAGAATCTCTACAAGGCGGCGCATATCAAGAGTTCGAAGAAGATACGGATGATCTACGATCCGTTATTCGGCGGTCTTGGCCGGGTGCTGGAGAAGGGGCAGAAGGCAGGCGTGTTCCGCGCCGAGATCGAGCCGCTGCAGCTCTATATCTCGCTGTCCTCCCTGGTCTATCATTATCTCTCGAACGGCTACACGCTTTCGGTGATCCTGCGGCAGAATTTGCTGTCACGGCAGCATGTTGCCGAGCGTATCCGCCATGTCGAGGAAATGGTGCTGCGCTTCTGCATCCGTCCGGAACTGGCAGCTAGGTATATCGACTGACCAGCCGGATCAGGCGTGTTTCGACACCGGCATTTGCTGAAACACCACGCGGTTACGCCCGGTTGATTTGGCGGTATAGAGCGCCACATCGGCGCGGTCGATGCTGTCCTGGACATCTTCATCAGAGTCTAAGAACTCAGCGCAGCCGAGGCTGACGGTCAATTTCAGCGGTGGTGCATCCGGCAACGCGATACCGGATGCTTCGATCATGCTGCGTACGCGCTCGGCATAGGCGCTGGTTGCCGTGGCATCGGTTTCCGGCAGCAGCACGACGAATTCCTCGCCGCCAAAACGACCGACCAGATCGCTTTCCCGCGCCGCCGCTTTCAGCCGCTCTGCCACGGCACGGATGGCCAGATCGCCAACGGCATGGCCATGGGTATCGTTCACTGATTTGAAGTGATCGATATCCACCACCACAATGCCGATGGCACGATTGTAGCGCCGTGCAAGGGAGATCAGCCGATCAGCGGCATCGAGAAAGCCGCGCCGGTTCAGCAGGCCTGTCAGTGGATCGGTCTCGGCGAGTTGGCGCAGACGTTCCACATCGTGGCTGAGCTTGCGGGCTTCGGCATTCTTGGAGGCGATATCTTCCGCGGCATGAGCAAGCTGCTCCTCGGCCAGGCCGATGCGGCGCAGCAGCGAGCGCAGGGTGCGCGACAATTGCGCCACTTCATGCGAGCCGCCGACGCGCGGCAGCGTATCAGTACCCAAGCCGCGGCCGATACGTTCGGCATCGAGAGTCAGGTTGCGGATCGGTTGTGTCAATCGCCGCGCCAGCAGCCAGGCAGAGAGAGCGCCCGCCAGGCTGAGCAGCAATCCAATGCTTACGGTGATGGCGATCAGATTACGGACTGGTGCATTGGCCACGGCGGTGGGTTGCTGCGCGATCACTATCCAGCTGAGGCCGGGGTAGTTGCGGTAACCGCGTGCAATGGCAAAGCCGCTGAGCCACTGGTCCGGCTCGGCGCCGAAGGCAATGTCGACGCCGCGCTGCTGCGCTACCATGCGGTCCATGATGCTCTTATCCAGCAGTACCTGACCACGCCTTTCGCCCAGCAGCACGCGGCCGGCCTGGTCAAGGATCGCTACCCGAGTGCCGTCCAGCCGTGATTCCCGGAGCAGCACATCCCGTGCTTCTGCGGCCCAATCCCAGCTTAGATGCGCGCCCAGTACACCGAGCAGGCGGCCTTCTCGGTCGCGGATCGGATAAGCGACATCAACGAAGCGAAAAGGTTCATCGTCACGGCGTGGCCCGAGCAGCTTGGCCAGCAATATGGCATCATGCACATCGCCCACGAATGGTCCGTTCAGTGCGCCACGGAACCAGGGGCGTTCGGCTACCGACAATCCTTCCAGCATGCTGCGCGTCGCGGCACGCACATTACCGCTCGTATCGGCAAAGCCGATCCAGGCATAATCCGGATAACTCTGCTGCAATTGCTCCAGGCTGGCGCGCAAAACCGCTGGATCGCCAAGCCAACTGTCGCGTAAAGGCTCCAGACCGGACAGCACACCGATCTCGCGATAGCGTTCGAACATGTCATGGTCGAGCCGGGCGGCCATCGCCACGGCAAGGTCGGCCATGTGCCCACTTACCAGTTCGGCAGTACGCTGGCGTGCGAACCAGCCCGCGCCTGAAGAGGCCGCCAGCACCAGCAGGATGCAGAGTGCTCCGGTTGCGACTGCCATCTGTACCTGCACTGACATGCGCCCGAGAATGACCGCGATCTGCAAAGGCGTCCTCTTACTGACTGTTTATTTTCCTGTCTGCCGCAGGCCAGCAAGATCAGTCTAGCCACGGTCCTCTGCCGGGTGAACCCGTTTCCCGAAAAGCTAAACCGTGAGTGGCGCAAAGGAGGCATCAGTAGCAATCATGATGTGGCGGGAATATCAGCAAAGTATCTGGGGTGGCTTTTTCTGCAACATATTGGCGTGGTTCTGAGGCTGGAAAGCAGACTCTTTCCACGGAGCATCTCCGAATCACCCATTCTGAGTCGGTCAAAGCGCATGGGCAGTGATAATGCCGGTTGGCGGCAGCAGACCGCCGGCGTTGTATCGTTACGCCACCGCCAGTTCTTGCTCGCTCAGCCGGTCGGAAACCAGACGGAAAGAAAGCGTGGCATCATCCCATTCCACGCTCCAGGAGAGATTGGTTGCGGTATTGCGGCAGCGCTCCAGGCTGAGATGCCAGCAGGAGCGATAGCCATCGCTGCGGGCCGGTTCGATGCGCCAGCGGGTGAGGGCGGCGGAAGGCTGGTGGCCACGGCACAGCAGGAAACCGATGCCACCGCTCTTTTCGGCAGCAAGCTGCAAGCGGCGCGTCTCGGCGAGGTCGGTATTATCGATCTCGGCCACCACCGTCTCATAGCCCAGTTCGCCCAAGCCCTCCTCGATCGACCATGATCGGTCATCGGCGCGGCGTGCGGAGACAATGGTGAGGCGGCGATGATCAAGGCCGAACCGGGTCAGGCGATGCACGGGTAGAGCTGGCTCCTGCGTCACCCACAGCACGTCGCTGGCGCGTGGGTCGCGGCCGAGCAGGGCAGCCAGGAAGCCGATGATCGCGTTGCGGTCGCCGGTCATCTCATGTAGCGCGCCGCGGGCCAGGCCGCGCCAGGGCAGGGCCTGGTCGATCTCGGGAGGTTCAGCTTCAAGGCGCTGCCGCTGCCGATCAATCCGCTGCCGGTGAGCCAGGAAAGCTGCTGGCGAAGATGAGCAATTGCCGGGCTGTGATGCATGATGGCCTCCTTGAGTGAGGCTTATGTTCTACTATTGATCCAATAAAATCGCAAAATGTTCTTTTTATATACTTGTATTTTCCTCTATTTTGTATGAGAACATGATCGATAACCACCAGATGCTGGGCTCTGTTCCGGGTGTTTGATGCCGCCGGGTAAAAAAAGAACGGCGGCATCTTGCGATACCGCCGTTCCCGGGGAGGCCAAACTAGAGGCCGCAAGGCCTCTCGGACTTGGATTACATCTTGCTGCGTACTTCCGTCAGCGCGGCGCGGAATTCCTTCAGCACCTGGGTGCCCGGCTTGCCGCGCTTGTCCAGGCTGTCGGCCCAATCAAGCGCCACTTCATTCGACACATCGTCGAACGGCTTGCGCTCGGCAGGGGTCAGCGTGTGGTAGCGCACGCCGGCGGCGGCGAGCTTGCCCTGGGCTTCCTCGACGCTGTGGTCCACCACCTTGCACATGTTGGCAGTGGTGGCGTCTCCGGTCTCGATCAGGATCTTCTGCACATCCTTCGGCAGCTTGTTGAACACCGCGTCGCTGATCACATAGGAAGCAACGAAGGAGCCGAAATTGCCGCCCTTGGTGCCGAACTTCACGAAGCTCTGCAGGTCATAGGACATGACGCTTTCATTCGGGAAAATCAGGCCATCCAGCGTGCCACGCGAAAGCGATTCACGCGCTTCCGGCGCCGGGATGCGTACCGGAATGGCGCCAATCTTGCGCGCGAAGATATCCATCGCGCCGCCGGTGGAGCGCAGCTTGAGGCCCTTCACGTCTTCCACCGTCTTCACCTGCTTGGTGGTGGTGTAGAACTGATACGGCTCGAGCACGATGGCAAAGATTGCCCGCACCTTGTTCGGCGCGAACTCGTTCTTCATCATGGTCTCGCCCTTGACCAGCTTCCAGTAGGCCATGGTGCCCTCGCAGGCGGTGGTAAAGCTGCCGGGCAGCTGTGCCACGCTGGAGAAGGGCATCTTGTCCGAAACATAGGACATGCCGACATAACCGATATCGGCCACGCCGCTCTGGGTCAGGTTGAGCAGATCCTGTGCCTTGCCGAGCTGCTGCGCCGGGAAATATTCGAACTTGATGCGGCCGTTGGTCCGCTTGACCACTTCATCCATCCACGGCTTGGTGCCGCGCTCCGAAATAAAATGCCCGACGGGGAAGGAGTCGGCGACGCGGAGCGTCTGTGTCTTGGTCTGGGCGAAGGCCGGCTGGGCCAGTCCAAAGCCCGCCAGCGGAGCGCCAATGACAGCGGCCGATACTAGAAATTTCAATACGTTACGCATATTTCCTCCTGGGTGTTTTTTGTTTCGGGGGCTGTACTTTCGGTCCACCTTTCGGCATGAAAGGACCGGTAGGAACAGAACCCATCTTCCTTAATTCTTATATCGGAACTATATTCAATATTATGAACGGCGCAATCCCTAAATCGGACCAGGTGAAAAGCACCCTGGAAGGCAAGCCAGACGGGCCTCGCTCGCCTCTGCGGGTGATGCAGGCGCTGGAATTATTGGCCGCCGAGCCTGATGGCCTTTCATTGGCGCGCCTGTCCGAGCGGTTGCAGACGCCGAAGACCAGCCTGCTCAGCCTGCTGCGCTCGCTTGAGGCGGGTGGCTATGTCACCCAGCTCGGCGCGCAATACCAGCTTGGCGCGAAGACAATGCGGCTTGGCGCTTTAGTGGCGAGCCGAGCCACGCCGGATTCTTCGATCACCGCGCGCATGCATCCGCTGTTGCGCGAGATGATGGAGCTGAGCGGTGAGACCACGTTGCTTGGCGTGATGGGCGATGATCGCCGGCATGGCGTGTATGTCGATATCGTCGAGGGCCGAGGCGCGATCCGTTTTTCCTCGCTGATTGGCACGCGCAGACCGCTGTTTTGCTCGGCTTTTGGCAAGATCCTGCTGGCCTACCAACCTCAGGGCGAGATCGAGGTTTATATACACGATACTGATCTGGTGTTGCCCAACGGTGGTCGCCGGATGCACAAGGAAGAACTGCTGGGCATCCTGGCGGCGATCCGTGCCACGGGCATCGGTGTCTCACATGAAGAGATCGTGGATGGTGCCGGTGGTATCGGCTCGCCGATTTTCGATCGTGATGGCCGCAATTGCGGCGTGATGGTGGTGGCGGCGCCGATTTCGCGGCTGCGTTCGCAGCATGACCGGCTTTCGGCCATGACCCATGATTATGGCGAGCGTGCCTCGCGGTTGCTCGGCTTCTCCGGCCGCTATCCCGGCAGCAAGTAAAGCCTCCTTGCCTTAGTCGATATTCATCGATATTCGCGCGCCCCAAAGCGCCACCCCTTTTCGTGACAACACGCTTGACTTTGCCGGCAGGCTTTTTCTACGATGTTCAAATATAAGCACATCGTTCCGATATAAGAACAAAATATCGGGCGATGACCGGGAATTGGGAGAGAAACGTGACCGTCGACCTGACCGCCGACCAGCAATCGATTCGTGATGCGGTAACCCGCCTATGCGCCAAGTTCGGCGATGATTACTGGCTGGCGCGGGATCGCGATGGCGAGTTCCCGGAGGATTTCAAGCAGGCCCTGGCGGAGGGCGGCTGGCTTGGCCTGACCATGCCGGTGGATTGCGGCGGTGCCGGCTTCGGCATCACCGAGGGCGCCATCATGATGCAGGCGATCGCCGAATCCGGCGCCGGCATGAGCGGCGCCTCGGCGATCCATCTCAATGTCTTTGCGCCGAAGATCATCGCCCGTTACGGCACGGAAGAGCAGAAGCAGCGTATGCTGCCGCCGATCATCCGCGGTGATATAATCGCCGCCTTCGGCGTTACCGAGCCGGATGCCGGCCTCGATACCACCAATATCAAGACCAAGGCGGTGCTGAAGGGTGACCGCTATATCGTCAATGGCCGCAAGGTGTGGACCACGCTGGCGCAGCGCGCCACCAAGATGTTCCTGCTGGCGCGTACCACGCCGCGCGAGCAATGTGCCAAGGCCACCGATGGCATTTCGCTGTTCTACACCGATCTTGACCGCACCCGCTGCGAGGCGCGCGAGATCGAGAAGATGGGCCGCAAATGCATCGATTCGAACCAGTTCTTCATCGATAATCTGGAAATCCCGGTGCATGACCGCATCGGTGAGGAAGGCCGTGGCTTCGAATACATTCTCGCCGGCCTGAACCCCGAGCGCGTACTCCTGGCGGCCGAGGCTGTCGGCCTGGGCCGTGCCGCCCTCAACCGTGCCACGCGCTATGCCAAGGAGCGCGTGGTGTTCAACCGCCCGATCGGCATGAACCAGGCGATCCAGCATCCATTGGCGAAAAACTGGATGGAGCTGGAAGCCGCCAACCTGATGGTGTTCCGCGCCGCCCAGCTTTACGACGCCGGCAAGCCCTGCGGCGCCGAAGCCAATGCCGCCAAATACCTTGCCGCCGAAGCCGGCTTCGAGGCCTGCACCCAGGCGGTGATGACCCATGGCGGCTATGGCTATTCCAAGGAATTCCATGTCGAGCGCTACATGCGCGAGGTGATGATCCCGCGCATCGCGCCGGTCAGCCGCGAGATGATCCTGAGCTTCATTGCCGAGCGCGTACTCGGCCTGCCGAAATCCTACTAAGCAAAAAACTCCAGCGGAGAAGCATCGTGTCGATTGAGAAATTGTTGCGTTCCACCGAATTGTGCCGCCGTGTCGGCCTTGAATACCCGATCATGCAGGCTGGCATGGGCCAGGTTGCCTATGGCCGTCTGGCCGGTGCTGTTTCAGCCGCCGGTGGCCTGGGCGTGATCGGCGCCGGCTATCTCACCGCCGATGAGCTGCGCCGCGAAATCCGCGTTATCCGCGATACCACCGACAAGCCGTTCGGCGTCGATATCCTGTTCGCCAAGGTGAACAGCAATGACGATGCGGCGATCACCTATACCCGCCAGGTGCAGGACCAGATCGCTGTCAGCCTCGACGAGCGTGTGCCGGTGCTGATTTCCGGCCTCGGCAACCCGCTCGGCGTGGTCAAGGAAGCGCATGAGCGCAACATGCTGGTGATGAGCGTGGTGGGCAATGTGCGCCAGGCCAAGGTGCTGGAATCGGAAGGCGTCGACATGCTGATTGCCTCGGGCGGCGATGGCGGCGGCCATGTCGGCCGCGTCGGCACGGCGGCGCTGGTGCCGGCGGTGACCGAGGCGGTGAAGATTCCGGTAATCGCCGGCGGTGGCTTGGCCGATGGCCGTGGCCTGCTGGCGGCACTCTCCTTTGGTGCGGTCGGCGTGTGGATGGGTACGCGCTTCATCGCTTCGGAAGAAGCGCGCGCGCATGAGAATTATAAGAATGAACTGGTGGCGCGTGATGACGAAGGCACGGTGATCAGCCGTGCCCATAGCGGCAAGACCGTGCGCATGCTGCGCAATGCTTTCACCAATTACTGGGATCGCAATCAGGACAAGATCCTGCCCTATCCGCGCCAGCTCCAGGATGTCGGCCTGCCGGCCACCATCAAAGGCCGCATCGAAGGCGATATTGAGAACGGCGTGCTGCCTGCGGGCCAGAGCGTGGCGCTGATCCACGAAGTGAAGCCGGCCGGCCAGATCGTGCGCGATATCTTCAACGAAGCCTGTGCTTCCTACCGCAAGAGTTTCGGGGGGGCGGTATGATCCGCAGCCTGTTCTTCGCCCCGGCCAACCGCCACGATCTGCTGGCCAAATTCCCGCGCTTCCAGGCCGATTGCTATGTCATCGACCTGGAGGATGGCACGCCGCCCGCCGAAAAGGAGGGTGCCCGCGCCAAGCTGAATGAAGCCGTGCAGATGCTGCGCACGGCCAAGCTGGCCGGCAAGATTTATGTCCGCATCAATGAGCCGGTCTCGGCGCATTACATCCGCGATATCGAGGCTTCGGTAGCCTGCGACATTGATGGTCTGGTGCTGCCGAAGCTGGAAGAGCGGGATCAGATTTTCCCGATCAGCCATGCCATTGCCCGGGTCGAGAGCCAGGACAAGGCAAAGCGCCGCATCGAGATCATGGCCGGCATCGAATCGATGCGTGGCGTGATCGATGCCGTGGCGCTGTGTGCGGCCCATGAGCGCATCACGTCCGCCTTCTTCGGCGCCGAGGATTTCGCCGCCGATATCGGTGCGCGCCGCACCAAGGGCGGGGATGAAGTGCTTTATGCCCGCTCCCAGGTGGTGCTGGCGGCCAAGGCGGCGCGTGCCATTGCCATCGATCAGGCGGTGGTAGATATCCGCGATGATGAACAATGCCGCCTCGATGCTGAGAAGGGCCGCAATCTTGGCTATGGCGGCAAGATCTGCCTGCTGCCGCGCCAGGTGGAAATCTGCAACGAGGTCTATGCGCCGACGGCGGCCGAAGTGAGCCATGCCCGCGATCTGCTTGCCGCCTATGAGGAAGCGACCAAGCGTGGCATCGGCACCATCGATTTCAGGGGCCAGATGGTGGATGGCCCGATACTCAAGCGGTCGGAGGCGATCCTCGCCATGGCTGCCAAGATAGGGGCGGGGAAGTGACCATGCAGACCGTCAGCGCCGATAGCCTCGATCTCAAAGGCCTGATCCGGCCTGGCGACACCATCATGTGGGGCCAGGCCTGCGCCGAGCCGACCACGCTGGTGGAGATTCTGCTTAAGCAGCGCGCCAGCCTCGGCGGTGTGTCGGCGTTCATGGGCTCGGGTTTTTCCAACACGCTGAAGCCTGAGTATGCCGATCATATCCGCTTCGCCGCCATGGGTGCGGCTGGTACCCACCGCCGCCTGACCAAGGCCGGTGTGCTGGATATCCTGCCCTGCCATGTCTCTAAAATGGAAAGCTATGTCGCCGAGGGTCTATTGCCCTGCGATGTGGCGTTCATCCAGGTGTCGCCACCCGATGAGAACGGCCATTACAGCCTCGGTTTGATCAGCGACTATATCCGCGCAGCCGTTCGCCGCGCCCGCGTGGTGATTGCCGAAATGAATGCCCAGGTGCCGCAGGTGCCTTGTGCGGAACCACTGACGGCGGATGAAATTGATTATCTGGTCGCCACCGACCGTCCGCTGATCGAATTGCCGGCGGCACCGGTCACCGACCTGGACCGCAGGATCGCCGGTTTCGTGCAGAACTTCATTCCTGAGCGCGCAACCTTGCAGGTCGGCATCGGCGCGGTGCCCGAGGCGGTGATGTCGGGTCTGCGCGATCGCCGCGATATGGGCATCCATTCCGGCATGCTGGGCGACAGCGTGGTGGATCTGGTGGAGGCCGGTGCGATATCCAATGCCTACAAGGAAGTCGATCCCGGCCTGATCATCACCGGCGCGCTGATCGGCACCAAGCGGCTCTACAACTTCTGCCACCGCAACAAGCTGGTGCGCATGCATCCGATTTCCCACACCCATAATATCTCCGTGCTGTCTCAGCTTTCCAATTTCATTTCCCTCAACTCTGCCGTCGAGGTGGATCTGAGCGGCCAGGTGAATGCCGAATGCGCTGGCGGCCAGTATATTGGCGCGGTTGGCGGCCAGGTGGATTATGTCCGCGCTGGCTCGGCCTCGCGCGGCGGCCATTCCATCATTGCCCTGCCGGCGACGGCGCAGAATGGCGAAGTCAGCCGTATCGTCTTTGGCCTGAATGGCCCAGTGACAACGGCGCGCAGCGATGTGGACGTGGTGGTGACCGAATTCGGCGCTGCGGAGCTGCGCGGCAAGACTCTTGGCCAGCGCGCTAAGGCGCTGATCAATATTGCCCATCCGGCGCATCGCGAGGCGCTGGAGCGTGCCGCTCATTGCGCCAGCAAGAGCGCCGCATGACCAAGGCAGCCGCGAAGAAGCCCGGGCCGCTGGATGGCATTCGTGTGCTCGATCTCACTTCGGTGCTGATGGGGCCGTATTGCACACAGATCCTTGCCGATCTGGGCGCTGATGTGGTGAAACTGGAAAGCCCGCTTGGCGATACCTCGCGCTATGTCGGGCCGACCAAGACCAAGGGCCGCAGCGGCATGTTCGCAAACCTCAACCGCGGCAAGCGCGGTGTGGTGCTGGATCTGCAGACGGCGGAAGGCCGCGACCTCTGCCTCAAGCTGGCCGAGCGTGCCGATATCGTGCTGCATTCCATGCGCAAGCCCGCCATCGAACGGCTGCGGCTGAACTACGAGGCGGTTTCAGCGGTCAATCCCGGCGTGATCTATGCCAGCCTCTATGGCTATGGCCGCGAAGGCCGCTATTCCGGGCGTGCCGCATACGACGATACGATCCAGGCGGTGAGCGGCATGGCGATGCTGCAGGCCGAGATCAATCCCGAGCCGCAATATGTCACTACAGTACTGGGCGACAAGGTCAGTGCCTTGAGTGCGGCCTATGCACTGATGGCAGCCCTGTTCCACCGCCAGCGCGGCGGCAAGGGGCAGGAAATCGAAGTACCGATGTTCGAGATCATGGCTTCTTTCCTGCTCGCCGAACATATTGCCGGCGCTGCCTATGATCCGCCGCTTACCCGGCCGGTTTATACCCGCACCGTCACGCCCTATCGCCGGCCCTACAAGACCGCAGACGGTTATATCTCGGTGTTGGTCTACAATGACAAGCAATGGCAGCGCTTTGCAGCCCTGGCGGGGCGGCCTGATCTGGCCAAGGATGAGCGCTTTATCAGCCAGTCGCAGCGCAGCACCAATATGGCTGCTTTCTGTGAGATCGTTGCCGCCATCATGGCGCAGAAAACCTCTGCCGAATGGATGGACCTGCTGAACGAAGCAGAAATCCCAGTCGCAAGGCTGAATGAGATGGCTGATCTCTATACCGATCCACATCTCGAAGATGTCGGCTTTTTCCGCACGCTCGATGATCCGCTGGATGGCGCCATGCTGTTCCCGGAAAGCCCGGTGCGTTTTTCCGATACACCGGGCGGTTTCGAGCGCGCCGGGCCGATGCTGGGCGAGCATACGGCGGAAGTCCTGCGCGAACTCGGTATCGGCGACGCGGAGATGGATGGATTGGAACAGCGCGGCGCGATCCGGCGCTGGAGTGGAAAGGCCTGAATATGAGTGAGATTCTTTACGAGCGCCGTGGCGGTATTGCCATCATCACAATCAATCGGCCGGAACAGCGCAATGCCATCAGCAAGGTGGTACGCAGTGGCTTGCGCGAGGCCTTCGAGCGATTCGAAGCCGAGGAGGATGCGCTGGTGGCGATCCTGACGGGCACTGGCGAGAAGGCATTCTGCGCCGGCATGGATCTGAAGGAAGCCGCCGACACCATGATCGGTGTACCGCCACGCGGTTTCATTCCAGTGCTTGGCGATAGCATTCATGTCACCAAGCCGGTAATCGCGGCGGTGAACGGTGTTGCCTATGCGGGTGGCTGGCTGCTGGCGCAGATGTGCGATCTCTGCATTGCGAGCGAGAACGCTACCTTCGCCATCACCGAAGGCAAGGTTGGCCGGGGCATGCCCTGGGCGACACCGCTGGCGCATATGATTCCGCAGCGCATCATGATGGAGCTGCTGCTCACCGGTGATCCGATCGATGCCAGGCGCGCGCATGCGGTTGGCTTTGTCAACCATGTGGTGCCGCAGGCCGAACTGATGCCGGCGGCTATCGCGATGGCCGAGCGCATCGCTGCCTGCGCCCCCTTGACCGTGCGGGCGGCGCGGGAGACCGTGTATCTCGCCACTGAAATGGGACGCTCTGCCGCCTTGCGTGCGGCGAACCATGTGTTCGAGAAGGTATATCGCAGCGAAGACGCTCAGGAAGGCCCGCGGGCTTTCAAGGAGAAGCGCAAGCCGCAATGGCGTGGCCGCTGAACTGCGCCGAGATTAAGTCAACGAGGGGGGAAAATGACCGGGTTGCTAAAAAACTATGGGAAGCTGGAAACGGCTTTCCTCTATCTCACCAGTCTAGGGTTATTCCTGATCATGATGGTAATCGTGGTCGACGTGGTGATGCGATATCTGTTGAACGCACCCTTGAGCTGGTCTTTCGACCTGATCTCGATGTATCTCGTCACCCTGGTTTTCTTCCCAGCCCTTGCTGATACCTTCAGCCGTGGCGGCCATATTAAGGTGGATATGTTCGATGCTTTCCGCCGCACCAAGGTTTTCGCCTTCTTCGAGATCGTCGGCTACCTCATCGCCATCATCTTCTTTTCGCTGATTCTGTGGAAGATGGCTGAAACCGGCTGGGAAGCCTTCGTGGAGAAGGAGGTGGTGGATGGTGCGATTCCATGGCCGACTTGGCCGCCTCAGGCGTTCGGTGCCGTTGGTGTCAGTCTACTGATTATCAGCATGGCCATTGGTATTGCCGCGCGCGCGCAAGCCCTGCTGGAGGGCCGTGTCTATGAAGCCGAAGGCGAGCAGCATTATCCCGGGGAGCATGTGGAATGATTGTTGTTGCCGGCCTTATTGCGCTTTTCGCACTGCTGATCTTTGGCATGCCGGTGGCGTTTGCCCTCGGCATCTCCGGCATGATCGGCCTCTACCTCAAGGGTGGTCTCGATATGGTGCTGGGTATTCTCCGCACCACGCCGATCTCCACCACCTCTTCCTACGAACTCATCACCGTGCCGATGTTCATGCTGATGGCCGAGTTCATCATCGTCAGCCGCATCGCCGAGGAATTGTTCGACAGCGCCAAGGTCTGGCTGGGCCGCACCCCGGCGGGCCTCGCCATTTCCACGGCCCTGGCCGGCGCCGGCTTCGGTGCCATTTCCGGTTCGTCAACGGCATCTGCTGCCACACTTTCCGGCACCAGCATCCCGGCGATGATCCGGCATAAATACGATCCGCGCCTGGCTTCCGGCGTGGTGGCAATTTCCGGCACGCTGGCGATGCTGATCCCGCCCTCCATCGCCATCGTGCTCTATGGCCTGATCGCCCAGGTCAGCATTTCCAAGCTGCTGATTGCCGGCATCATCCCCGGCATCCTGGTCACAGTCGTGATCATCGCCACCGTCCTGGTGCTGGCGGCGATCAATCCATCGCACGCGCCGGCAGGCTCCAGCTACTCAATGCGTGAGAAGCTGGCATCGCTGCGTGTCGTGGGGCCGATGCTGGCATTGATCATGCTGGTTACCGGCTGCATCTATCTTGGCATCGCAACTCCAACCGAAGCCGCCAGTCTCGGTGCCTTTGGTGCCATGGTGATTGCCTTGATCCGCGGCAAGCTCACATTCAAGACCTGCCTGCAGGCCCTGTTCAACGCTTCGCGCACCACCTGCATGATCATCCTGATCGTGATCTGTGCCCAGGTATTCGGGTACTATTTCACGCTCACCGGCTTCACCCAGGAACTGGTTTCCTATGTCGGCAGCCTGGATGTCTCGCGCTGGGTGATCTTCTTCCTGATCATCCTGCTCTACCTGGCGCTGGGCTGCATCATGGACCAGATCGCCATCCTGTTCCTTACCGTGCCGGTGGTGTTGCCGGTGATGGTGGCGCTGGGCTTCGATCCGATCTGGTTCGGTATCATTATTATCGTGACTGCCGAAGTGGGCCTCGTCACGCCACCCGTGGGCCTGAATGTCTTTGTGGTGTCGGCCTATTCCAAGATACCGGTGAAGGACATTTTCATTGGTGTGGCGCCGCATGTGGTGGCACATCTGCTGGTGATCTTCCTGTTGGCGGCCTTCCCGGGGCTTATCCTCTGGCTGCCATCGACGATTGCGCAATAGCCTGATGGGCAGAGGCGACGAAACGGCGGAGATCAGGCGGGGCAATAGTCGCGTCGCCTGGTATGCGCTAATCGTCGCCTTCTTCTTCGTGCTGGTGTCGCGCGGAGTGATCGATACCTGGATGGTGTTCCTGCTGCCGATCGAGCAGGAATTTGGCGTCAATCGCCAGCTAACCGCTGGCGTTTTCTCGGTTTACATGCTCGCCACCGGCCTCAGCGCGCCGCTATCCGGCCTGCTGCTGCGCCGTTTCGGCTATCGTCTCAACTATTGTCTGGGCCTCGGCCTGATTGCCGCCGCCAATTTCATTGCTTCCCGGGCCCAGGGCATGATGGAGCTGTATCTCTGCATCGGGATACTGTCATCCATCGGCATTTCCGCCATTGGTGTCGTGCCGGCCTCCGCGCTGATTGGCCACTGGTTCAAGCACCGCATGTCAGTGGCGATGGGGGCGGTCTATGCCGGCCTTGGCACCGGCTCCTTGTTGCTGGTGCCCCTGGCGCAGTGGCTGATCGAACTGCAGGGCTGGCGCACCACCTATATCCTGATGGCTTCAAGCGTAGCCTGCATGGCCGTCATTGCCCTGGTGCTGCCTTGGCGTATCTTGGGCGGCGACAGTACCGAACCGAAAATTACCGCTCGTAATGGTGAAACCCGCGCAGTTGATGGCATCACCCTGCGTCAGGCTATTCGATCTCCGGAATTCATCGGTTTGTTCATCTCTTTCGGCTGCACCGGGCTGGGCATGTATATCGTGGTGGTGCAGGCGGTGCCGTTTCTGATTGATGGCGGTGTCTCGCCGCTCAAGGCTGCTACCGCATATGGCCTCTGCGGCATGCTGTCGGTCGGCGGCGTTATCATTACTGGCTGGTTGTCGGACCGTTTCGGTTTGCGGCCTGTGGCGCTGGCGAGCTTCGCTTGCACGTTCAGCGGCATACTCTGCTTGCTTGGCCTCAGTTTCGGTATCTCCGAATTGCTGCTGGCCTGTTACGTTGCCTGTTTCGGCATTGCGCAAGGCGCGCGCGGACCGATTGTCGCCACCATGTCGAACCGGCTGTTCCCTGGATCAGCGGCGGCAGCGATCTATGGCGTGATCTATGCGTCCAGTAATATTGGCGCTGGCGGAGGTGCCTGGCTGTCCGGCCTGCTGCATGACCTGACCGGCAGCTATCGTCCTGCCTTGATGCTGGGGGCGGTGATCATCTGTGGTGCGGCAATGCCGTTCATGATGGTGCGGTCGTTCCGCGCGCCACAGCCGGTGCAGCCAGTGCGGGAGTGACGCCATGGCCGTATCAGATTGACCAAGAAGGAGTAAGGCAATGTCTGGTGAAATAGCGGTGCCACGGCTGGCAGCTTCACTGATCATTCTGCGCGATGGTTCCCAAGGGGTTGAGGCTTTGCTGGTGGAACGTACCGGCAAGGCCAGCTTTGCGGCTGGGAAATTCGTGTTTCCCGGTGGCACGGTGGATCGGGAAACCGATGCGGCACTGGCGCCGGATATCGAGGATGGTGCATTGCGTGCCGCCGCTATCCGCGAGACCTACGAGGAAAGCGGGTTGCTGATCGTGGAGCCCGAGCCTCGCGAAGTGGCGCCGGGTCAGGATTTTGCCGCCCTCTGCCGTGCCAGCGGGTTTGCGCCGGCCACTCACCGCCTGGTACGTTTCGCCCACTGGATCACGCCGATCAGCCAGCCGAAGCGGTTCGATACACATTTCTATCTGGCGGCAGCGCCTTCTGCCCAGGTGGCGCAGGCGGATCAGCGCGAGGTGATGTCAGCAGTGTGGCGCCAGCCGCGTGCGGTGGTGGCCGCCGCCGAGGCTGAAGAGCTTGATCTGATGTTCGCCACTTATATGAACCTGCGCTGGCTGTCGCGATTCGAGAGCGTGACCGAGGCATTGTCGGAGGCAGCGCAGCGGCCCATCGTTACTGTGGTGCCGCGGCCTGAGGTCGGGCCGGACGGCCGTACATTCCATATTCCAGCGGCTGCCGGCTATGGCGAGGCATCTGTGGTGGAGAAGCGATTCCGCCGCGCGCCGCCGTAACGGACTTGGGCCTGGACCTTAAGGTTTCGCCGCCCTTGAGAGTTCGTGATATTGCTGTGCATAGAACATGCGGTGCGCAGTCTGGGTCTGTGCAATGGCTTGGCGGCGGATCAAGTCTGGCAAAGCTGCCTGATCCATCGGTTCGAGTTGGAATGGTCCGGTGCGCATGGCATAGCCGCGCACATCGCCTTTGGCGGTGAGAATGGCGGCGTTGCGACCATTGCCGACAGCTACATCGAAATTATGCGCCATGGCGATGCGGCCGGTGCCATCCCTGGACACGCGGCGCAGGTCGATGCCGAAAAATGGGCTGTCATAGCTCAGACCCAGTAAGCCAAGGATCGTCGGGCCGACATCCATGCTGGAGCCCAGCGCCGGATTGCGCTCCGGCTTGATATGCTTCGGCGCCAGGAAGATCAGCGGTACGCGGAATGCCTGCACGGGGATCTGTGCAGCACCCCATACCTTCGGGCCATGATCCCCGATCATCACGAACAGGGTATCGTCGAACCACGGCTTGGTTCGGGCCTGGTCGATGAACTGGCCGAGCGCCCAGTCGGCATAGGCGGCGGCATGGTCGCGGTCATTGGCGCTGGGCTTGAACGGTACGCGGCCCTCTGGATAGAGAAACGGGCGGTGATTGGTGACGGTCAGGCAGGCAAAGAAAAACGGGCCTGGCTCTGCTGCCATCTGGTCGATCCTGGTCAGCGCCTCCTTGAACATCAATTCGTCGGCTACACCCCAGATGGTCTTGAAGCTTTGATCGGCAATATCGTTTTGGCCTAGGACGCGGTCGAAGCCAACACCGCGCCAGAACTGGCCCATATTGTCGAAGCTGGTCGGGCCGCCATAAAGGAAGCTGCTGCGGTAGCCGAGTTGCTTCAGCAGGAAAGGCAGGGAATTCATCCCCTCCGATCCGGCCCGCCGTGCCGTCGAAATGCCGGGGATGGGGGGGAATGATGTGAAGATCGCCTCCAGGGCTCGCACGGTGCGGTCGCCGGTGGCATAGATATTGGTGAACAGCAGGCCATCCTCGGCAATGCGATGCCAGTTTGGCGACATGGTGCGCCAGTAGTCGCGCTGCTTTTCATGGAATACGTCCTCGAAATAGACCGAACCGAAGGACTCTTCGAGGATCAGCACAACATTCAGCTTCTTGGCAGGGGCCGGGCCATTATCGACATGGCGGCGGATACTGCGCTCGTCGGGTGCTGCGAGGTTGGTGGTATTATCCTGTTTCACCATGTCGCGCAGCAACGGCAGGGCTTCCGCCTCATCAATACCGGCATAGATGCCATCATACTTGCTGTCGTTGGTGGCAAAGGCACGCAGGATGCTGTGCATGCCATTTACCGCCAGTTCATTGATGGTGCGGTTGGTTGCCGGTTCGCGGGGCCCAGCATAGATGATCAAGGCCGCAATCAGGCCGCTTGCCAGGCTGAGCAGCAATGCGCGCCTGCGTTCACCTGGCTGTGACGTGGCCTGAAGCGCCCTGTTCAATGGGCGGAACAGGAAGAATCCGTAAATTGCCAATACGGCGGCACCAATCGGCGGCAAATAAAGCCGCAAATCGAAGCTCTCGCGGATATTGCCCAGCACTTCCTTGGGGAAGATCAGGTAATAGACAGCAATGCCATTGAAGCGGCTGTTGTATTCCTGCCAGAAAAACAGTTCGGCCACGGCGCTGAATACGGCCAGGCCAAGCAGGAGAACCAGCAGCATGTGTGCTGCTATAGCGCCGATGCGCCAGCGTAGAGGCCGATGCAGGAAATGCAGCCCGAGCAGGAAAGGCAGACCCAGCAGCACTGCCATTGCGACATCATCCAGCAGGCCAAAGACCCAGGCGGAAGCGAAAGGTAGGATGTCGTCTGGTGTATCCAGCGCGATCCAGATGGTGAGCACCAGGCGCACCAGAGCGGATAGCAACAGGAAAATGACAAGACAGCGCAGCCAGAAGGCTAGGCGGGCATATGGTCGCGTGGCGATGGCTGGGCGATGCATGTCCCGGACTATTGCAGTGGTTTCAGAAACTGAATATGGCCGGGTGCCTTAATTGTTTTTAATGCTGCGGATGCGAATTGATTGCACCCAATGCGAATAAACCAGCCATAAAATCACTTACGACAGATTGTTGTGGCGGGCGGGCGCTGCAGTGTTGAGGATATGACCGCTACCGGGGGGGCGATATTCATGGCGTCATCGTCCGCAATATTTCGGCTGTTGCCGCATCGGCCGGAAAGAAGGCTTCGATCGCCAGTTCGGATAGCGTGATATCCACGGGCGTCCCGAACATCATCGTGGTACTGAAAAAACGCAGTAATCCAGCATCGGTGGTGAATTCTAGCGGCACCGCCAGCTGCATTGCGTCGCGCTCGGTCGGCATCCGCCGCATGCTGCCACCGGAAGGCGCCGGATAGGCAGCCAATTCGGTATAGAGGTCTGCCAGTGTGTCATCGGCAGACATGTCGATCTGGTGCTTCAATCGTGCCAGCAGATGCGCCCGCCATTCGGCATAGTTGACGATGCGGCCGGCCAGGCCCTGCGGATGCAGGCTCAAGCGCAGCACATTGATCGGGCCGGTTAGCAGGCTGGGATCGGCGCCAGCCATCAGCGGCGGCACCATGCGGTTGGCTGCCACCATGTTCCAATGCCGGTCGATCGCCAGGGCGGGATAAGGCTCATGGCCGGACAGCACCTTGTCGATGGCCTGGCGGATCGGTGCCAATGCCTGGTCGGACAGGTCGCGCTCGGGAAAGACCGGCGCGAAGCCGGCGGAAACCAGCAGGGCATTGCGGTCGCGCAAGGGCACCTCCAGGCGCTCGCAGAGATGCAGCAGCATGTCGCGGCTGGGCGCGGCACGGCCGGTTTCCAGGAAGCTGACATGCTTGGTGGAGATATCGGCCTCAAGTGCGAGGTCGAGCTGGCTCAGGCGCCGGCGCTGGCGCCATTCGCGCAGGCGCAGGCCTATCGGTGCGGCTTCGGTCATGAGGCAAAGCTAGCGCCAAAGCCGCCGCGATCCAATTACCTGCAAGGTAATCGACCCGCCTCCGGCCCGGCGGCATCCTGCCCCCGTCGTTCAGATCCCGAAACCCAGGAGACACATCATGAGCTTCCTCCGCCGCATCCTGTTCCTCGACGCTGCTACCTGCATTGCCACCGGCCTGCTGCTTACCATTGCCGCCGGGCTGCTCTCGGGGCTGCTCGGCCTGCCGGAAATGCTGCTGCGCTATGCCGGCATCAGCCTGCTGCCCTTCGCGGCTTTCCTGCTCTATCTCGCGGCCAAGGCGGAACCGCCGCGCGGCGGGGTGTGGCTGGTGATCGCGCTCAATGCGCTCTGGGTGCTGGACAGCATCCTGCTGCTGGTGGCCGGTGGCGTGGCGCCGACCATGCTTGGCTACATCTTCGTGCTGGTGCAGGCGGCTGCCGTGCTGATCATTGCCGAACTGGAATGGCTCGGCCTGCGCCGCGAGCGGACGCGGCTGGCCTGATCGGCTTACTTCAGCATGAAGGCCTTCACCTGGCCGCTGGTGATCTGGTCGAAGCTGGTGGCTTCGATCAGGTCCAGCGCCGGGCGCGGCCGGTTGGCCGGGAAGGCGATCAGATTCACGTCGCTGCCCTGGATCACCCGGGTCGAGCGTTTGAAATTGCTTTCGCGGAACCGCTGTGCCGCGAACCAATAAGGCGTGTAGCCCTGCCGGCGCAGCGCCCCGGTGATGGCGCCGAAAGTCTCGACCTTGTTGGCTTCGCAGAAGATCATCGGCTGATGCCTGCGGATCAGCGCCTCGCCACCCTGCAGCACCGGCACTTCCAGGCCCTCGACATCGATTTTCAGGAAATCCAGCCGTTGCAGGCCGCGCAGGGCCGGTTCTGAATCCAGCGTGGTCAGCCGCACCGGCTCGCGCCAGGTGCCGGCGGCATAGGCGCTCTCGGTGGAAAAGCCCTTGTCGATGGAGAAGGAGCCGTAATTGAAGGGCTGCGAATAATCCGAGGTTTCGATCTCTACTTCGCCGGCTTCGCCGCCCACCGCGCAATGCAATGCATGGGCGTTGACGATGCCGTTCAGCGCCAGATTGGCGCAGAGCAGGGTGAAGATCGGCCGCTGCGGCTCGAAGCAATAGATGCGGCCTTTGGCGCAGAGTTTCGCCAGCGCCACGGCGTGGGTACCGATGTTGGAACCAACCTCTACCACGGTGGATTCAGGTGTCAGCAGCAGGCGGAACAGGGCCACTTCCGCCTCGCTCCATTCGCCATATACCTGCATGTGATCGCTGATGAAATCGCCCTTCAGCAGCAGGAATTTGCCCCAGAGGCAATCTTCCAGATAGGTCTGCATCGGGCGTCACTCCACAAGGAAAGGCAGGTTGGCGGTGGCGGCGGCCCCACGGCCATCGCGCAGCACCAAGAATAGCCGATAGCGGCCCGGTTTCAGCCCCTGGATATTGACGCCATCAAGACCGCCGCCCAGGGTCGCATGCTGAAAGCTCGGTGGCACTTTCTCCAGATCACCGGCAACGCGCAGGTCGGTGCTTTCCGCCATCACGGTCCATTCGGCCTGCAGCTTGTCATGGTCCGGGTCATCGGCTTTCAGCACGGCGCGGCCGATGGCATTGGCCGGCCAGTTGGCGGGATGCGTGAAGCCTAGTTGCCGGATGCGTGGCGCGTGGTTGCCGCCCGGTGTGCGGCCATGCCACTGCGCCGCCAGGGCCTCCGCCGTCTCGGTCCATTCGCCGCCCGGCAGCAGCAGGCTATGCCAGGTCGGCGTCACTTCCTGCTTGTGGCCCCAGAGGAAAACCAGGTGCCCATTGGCTGCCGGCGGCGAAAGCTGTGGCAGATAGCGCCGCAGCAAGGCCGCCTTATCGCCGCTGGATGGCTCCACGAAGGCACCCCAGGGGGTCTTGGCGGCCTGCCACTGGCCCAAGGGGCCGAGTTCGGTGATCAGCAGCGGCCCGGTCCAACCCTGCTGCCGCACCCGGCCGGGCAGGCTCGGCAGCGACTCGCCATAAGAGTTCACCCCCAGCACGTCGATGCTCGGCGCTGCCGCCTTCAGCTTCGCCACCTTGTTGTTGCCGGCTTCGGCCAGTACCGCCAGAGTCGGATGCTTGCGGTCGAGCTGTTTCACCAGCTTGGCCGCTTCCTCGATGCCGGACCAGACCTGGGTATCGTCGGCCAGTTCGGATTCCACCTCGTTGCCCAGGCCCCACATCAGCAGGGCCGGGTGGTCGCGGTGGCGCTCCACAAAAACCTTCAACTGATCGAGTTGGCGGCGCACGAAAGCCGGGTCACGGTAGGAAACGCCGCGGCGTGGGTGTTCCAGCCAGAAGCCCAGGATCACCTTGAGGCCGTGCTTATGGGCTTCATCCAGCACGCCTGCCTCTTCGGCGCCGTAGGTGCGGATGGTGGTGGCGCCAAGCCCGGCCAGCACATCCAGTCGCACGGTGCCGGCGGCGCCGCGGACGTTAAACGGCTTGCCATCCACCAGAATGTCATGACCACGCAGGGTCACCTCGGCGGCTTGCGCCGCCGGTGCCAGAAGCAGCAGCAGTGATAACGCCAGGCTGCGGATCAAAACGCCGCCGCTTTGGCGATGGCCGGCTGGGCGCCGCGCAGGCCACCCAGCATGGTCGGCAGGCCGGAAGCCAGTTCGCCCTTGCGGAACACCGCGCGGTGATACTGGCGGCGGGCGGCGCGGGTGATGTCAGCCACCGGGTCACCCTCCACCAGCAGGAAATCGGCGGGTAGGCCGGCCTGCACCTTGCCATGGCTCGGCAGGTCGAGCAGGTCGGCGGCGGCAGAAGTGCCGGCGCGCAGGGCTTCCAGCGGCTTCATACCGGCTTCCACCATGAATTCCAGTTCCAGGGCGTTGTCGCCATGCAGGTTGAACGGCGTGCCGGCATCGGTGCCCATGGCGATCTTGCCGCCAGCGCCATGGAAGCGTTTGAAGGAGTCGAGGTGAATGACGTAGACGCGGTTCGCCTTCTCGATCACCCAGGGCGGGATGCCGCCCTTGCCGGCGTTGTTGACGATATTGCGCACGGCGGCCAGCGTCGGCACCAGATAGGTGCCGCGCTTCAGCATCTCGGCCAGGCATTCATCATTCATGAAGATGCCATGCTCGATGGAATCGACGCCGCCCAGCACGGCATTGAGGATGCCTTCCGAGCCTTGTGCGTGGCTGGCGGTGCGCCGGCGGAAGCGGCGTGCCTCGGCCAGGCCGGCAGCCATCTCCTCGCGGCTGTAATGCGCGTCCTCGGGATCGACACCCGGGGTCATCACGCCGCCGGTGGCCATGATCTTGATCGCATCGGCGCCGGCATGAATCTGCTCGCGCACACCCCGGATCACATCATCCACGCCGTCGGCAACACGGCCCGTCCGGTTGCCATGGCCGCCGGTCATGCACAGCATCTTGCCCACGGCGCGGATCACCGGGCCGCTGAATTCGCCGCGCAGGATGGCATCGCGCACGCTGATCTCGATGTAATCCTTGCCGCCGCAATCGCGCACCGCGACGATGCCGGCCTGCAAGGTCTGCTGCGCGCGCTCCAGGGTCTTGAGCGTCAGGCGGGAGGCGGAAAGCTTGTCCTGTGCCGTGCCGGGATCGGCCTCGCCGCCCATGGTGAGGTGCACATGGCAGTCGATCAGGCCGGGCAGCAGCGTGCCGCCGCTGGTGTCGATGGTCTCGCCGGCGAATCCGGCGAACTCGCCCTTCGGCGCCACCTTCGCCACCTTGCCGTTTTCCACCAGCACACCATGATCGGCAACCGGGGCATTATGGCCATCAAACAGGGCGCCGCCGATGAACAGGGTAGCCATCGTTTATCTCCTGGATAGGAATGAGAGGTTGCTGCCAGGGTCGCGCTTTGCAAGCGCGCCGTCAACGCTCTAGTCTGGCGCCACAATATAAGTTGAAGGGAGGGGATCATGGCGGAGTGGACCTTGCCGCCCGGTGTTGCGACGCGGCACGAGGCACATTTCGGCGACCGGATCGTGCGCTGCTTCGCCGACCGCGTGACCGATATCTATGACACGCTGGCAAGGGCGGTGGCGGCACGCGGCGCGGCGGAAGCCGTGATCTGCGGCGCGGAACGCCTGACCTATGCCGAATTTGGCCGCCGTGTGGAACGGGTGGCTGGCGGCCTCGCCGCGCGCGGCATCAAGCCGGGGGATCGTGTCGCCCTGCTGCTCGGCAACCGGGTCGAATTCCTGCTCGCTGTCTATGCCGCATTGCGGCTGGGCGCCATCGCGGTGCCGATGGGGACGCGCCTGCAGACCCCGGAAATCGCCTATATCCTGGATCATGCCGGCGCCAGGGCACTAGTGGTCGAGCCGGAACTGCTCAACCGCCTGCCGGCGCGGACCGAGACACCGGAGCTGACAGATATATATGTGCCCGGTGCCGGGTCTGGCGGTGGAACTGATGCGGAAGATTTCGCGCTGCTGGATGGCGAGCCGCCGCCGCGCGTGGCGGTAGCCGAGGAAGACACGGCGGTGATCCTCTATACCTCGGGCACCACCGGCCGGCCCAAGGGTGCGATGCTGACCCATTTCAACCTGGCCCATTCACTGCTGCATTTCCAATACGGCATGAAGCTGACCAGTGCCGACCGCATGCTGCTGGCGGTGCCGGCCAGCCATGTCACCGGTCTGGTGGCGCTGATCATGCTGGCGGTGCAGGCGCAGGGCGCGCTGATCATGATGCCGGAATTCAGGGCGCGGCCGTTCCTGGAATTGGCAGCGCGCGAGCGCATGACCAACGGCATCCTGGTGCCGGCGATGTATAATCTCTGCCTGCTGGATCCTGATTTCGACCGCTTCGATCTTTCCGCCTGGCGCGTCGGCGGCTATGGCGGCGCGCCGATGCCGGCGGCAACCATCGCGGCCTTGGCCGACAAGCTGCCGAATCTTGGCCTGATGAATGCGTATGGCGCCACCGAGACGACATCGCCAACAACGATGATGCCGGCGCATTATACGCGCGACCATGCCGACAGCGTCGGTCTTGTGCTGCCCTGTGCCGATGTGATCGTGATGAATCCCGATGGCCAGGAAGTGGCACCCGGTGAGAGTGGCGAAATCTGGATCCGTGGCGCCATGACGGTGCCGGGCTATTGGCGCAATGCGGAAGCCACGGCACGCGAATTCACCGCCGGTTATTGGCATTCCGGCGATGTCGGTTCCAAGGATGCGCAAGGCTTCGTGCGGGTGTTCGACCGCGTGAAGGACATGCTCAATCGCGGCGGCTACAAGGTCTATTCGGTGGAAGTGGAGAATGTGCTGGCCGGCCATGATGGCGTGCTGGAAAGTGCCATTGTTGCCAAGCCTTGTCCGGTGCTGGGCGAGCGCGTGCATGCCTTCATCAGCCGGCGACGGCATGACGTTACGGCAGAGGAACTGCGCAGCTTCTGCGCGGCCAGACTGGCGGATTACAAGGTGCCGGAAAGCTACACGCTGCTGGACGAACCGTTGCCGCGCAACGCGAATGGCAAGCTGATGAAACGCACCCTGCGCGAAAGGCTGTTGGCCGGCATGGCGTGAAGGCGCGTGGTTGGCGGCGAATCGCCTTCTGACGCCCGGGAGAGCCGCATTTCAAGCGGCTTTTTCGTTATCAGGCGATGGGAAATTCCGTTTGGCGGTGCTATGGAGTGATTCGGGGATGCACCCCGATTCGATTCGGACACCCGAAAAGATCGATCCAACGGAGGAGTGAAAACCATGGCGAAAGCCGCCGCCGCTACCAAGACGGTCACCGTGACCGCGAAGCAGATCGTCAACACGCTGGCCGAGAAGAACGGCCTGCAGAAGAAGTCCACCGTCGCCCTGTTCGACGACTTCTTCGCCGCTGTCACCAAGTCCCTGAAGAAGGGCGAGCGTATCCGTCTCGGCGATCTCGGTGTGCTGCAGGTGCGCAAGCGCGCCGCCCGCACCGGTCGCAATCCGCAGACCGGCGAGCCGATCAAGATCAAGGCCTCCAAGAAGGTCGCTTTCCGCGCTTCGAAGGCGCTGAAGGAAGCCGTCTGAGCCTTTAGGGTTCCGAATACTGAAAGGGCTCGCCGCAAGGCGGGCCCTTTTTGTTAGGGTTAAGCTATGTGGTTAACGCAACCTGCGGGCGTGCGAAAACCATTGAAAAACCTGCCTGAATCGACAGTTGCGTTCCAGGCACTGGCCCGCCGTGAAGGCCGCGCTTTCGATAAGTGCTTGCAATCGCGGCGGAAAATTATTAAAAAGAGGTAAATCTGGGTCGCCGCCCGAGAACGGGTGGCATCCTGAAGCAGAATTTAGCTAAGGATGGGGGACAGAATGGTCTCGGTCATCACCAGCGCGGCGGCGATATCGGCCGTCCACTCGTTGCGCGAAATCGATACGCGCTTCGTTTCTTCATCCAAGCGGATCGAATCCGGTTATCGCGTTGCTGATGCCAGCGACGACGCTTCGATTTTCGCTGTTGCCCAGGGGGTGCGCGCCCAGGTGAAATCCTCGGCTGCGGTAAGTTCCTCGCTCACCCAGGGGCAGAATACCGTGCAGGTGGCTTTGGCCGGCCTGCGCCAGATTTATGATCTGACCAATGACATCCGCGCCAACATCATCCTGCTGGCCGATGGCGCCACGGCGGAAAGTGCGCGGACCATCATCAAGAACAACACCCTGACGTTGCTGGAGCAGATCGACTCTGCCCGCAACACCTCGCGCTATAATGGCTTCAGTCAGCTTGAAGCCAATGCCCAGGCGCGCAGTTTCCTCTCCGACACCAAAGGCACTTCGATCACGGTCGGCACGTTCAACGCCCAGACCGAACTTGATGATCTGAGCACGGCGGTGAACAACATCACGGATTCGGCTTCGGCTCTGACGGCGCTGGATGCGGCGCGTGCATTCGAGCGGCAGGTGAATGTCACGCTGGCGGATTTCGCCGCCACGGGCCGTTCCCTCTCGGAGAGCCACAGTTTTGTCGACTCCCTTACCGATGCACTCAAGAAGGGTGTGGGTGCTCTGGTCGATACGGATGTGGCGGAAGCCATGGCGGTGCGGCAATCGGCCATCGTGCAGCGCGGCCTTTCCGTGGCGTCGCTCGACTTCACCAATGGCGCCAACCGCCGCATCGTAAATATCCTGCGCTGATCCTGCTTCAGCCGAAGCAATATTGCGCTAAGGCGGGCTGTAACCGCACCGTCACACAGGTCATGGAAAATTCACGGGACTTGCGCCTGCCCGCGACGCATCGTCGCGCCGGCACGCGGCCCGCGTGCCGATTCGGCGCCGGAGCAAGCGATGAACATGGTCCCGTTGGACATGACTCCCGATGCAAGCAGCGGGAGCGTTCTGCGCTTCCGTACCATCTGGATATCAGACATCCATCTCGGCACCCGTGGCTGCAAGGCGGATCTGCTGCTGGAATTCCTACGCTACACGGAATCGCAGACCCTCTACCTGGTCGGCGACATCATTGACGGCTGGCGCCTGAAACGCTCCTGGTACTGGAACCAGAGTCATAACGACGTGGTGCAGAAGTTGCTGCGCAAGGCGCGCAAAGGCACCCATGTGGTCTATGTGCCGGGCAACCATGACGAAGCCTTGCGCGATTTCACCGAGCTGCAATTCGGCGGCGTGGCGGTGCAGATGGAGGCAATCCACCGCACCGCGGATGGCCGGCTGCTGCTGGTCACCCATGGCGACCATTTCGACGGCATTGTCACCTATGCCAAATGGCTGGCTCTGCTGGGTGACATGGCTTATTCGGCAGCGCTCGGCCTGAATACCTGGTTCAATCACCTGCGCCACAAGATGGGCCTGTCTTACTGGTCGCTTTCGGCTTATCTCAAGCACAAGGTGAAAAACGCCGTCGAGTTCATCTCGGACTACGAAAAGGCGATTGCCGAGGAGGCGCGGCGGCGTCATGTCGATGGCGTGGTCTGTGGCCATATCCACCACGCCGAGATGCGCGATATCGACGGCATTCTCTACTGCAACGATGGTGACTGGGTGGAAAGCTGCACTGCCCTGGTGGAACACCATGACGGGCGGCTGGAAATCCTGCATTGGGCGGCCCTCCGCGAGACCCTCCATGAGACCATGGGCGAGCCACTGGCGGATGAGGCCACCAGCGTGCCGGCGGTCCCGCTTTCAGTCTGATTCCATTGCATTTCCGGCCAGACCCCCTACACTCCGGCATCGGAAGAGGGTATACTGGCACTATGTTTGGCAAAATCATGGAAGCCATCGGCCTCGGGAAATCGGGGCAGGATGGCGCTAAATTCAGCGCGACCGCCTCTGGCCTGAAGGTCTGGGAAGAGAAGGTAGGCGATGGCGAAAAGGCCACGCCGGACCGGGTTGTGACCGTGCATTATACCGGCTGGCTCTATGTGAACGGCCAGGCCGGTCGCATGTTCGACTCTTCGCGAGCGCGCAAGGAACCCTTCTCTTTCCAGCTGGGCGCCGGCAAGGTGGTCAAGGGCTGGGACGAAGGCGTGCGCTACATGAAGGTCGGCGGCAAGCGCTGGATCATCGTGCCGCCCTATCTGGGCTATGGCAGCCAGGGCATGGGCCGCATCATCCCGCCCGGCGCCACCCTGATGTTTGAAATCGAACTCGTCGCGGTTCGCTAAAAACCTTCATTGCCGGAGTGAATGCCATGCGCCGTCTGTTCGCCGCCCTTATTCTTTGCCTGGGAGTGATCGCCATGTCCGAACCTGTTGATGCCCAGACCGCTGGCGTGGAACAGCGCACCCCCTCGGGCCTGCGCTACACCGACGAGAAACTGGGGACCGGCGCCGAGGCCATGCGCGGCCATACCGTCGCGGTGCATTACACCGGCTGGCTGTTCCAGAACGGTCAGAAGGGCACCAAGTTCGATTCCTCGCGTGACCGTGGCGAACCTATCGAATTCCCGCTGGGTGCTGGCCGCGTGGTTCGTGGCTGGGATGAGGGCATCGCCGGCATGAAGGTGGGCGGCCGCCGTACCCTGATCATTCCGCCCGACCTCGGTTATGGCGCGCGTGGCGCCGGCGGCGGCGTCATCCCGCCCAATGCCACCATGATCTTCGACGTCGAGCTGGTCAGGGTCAGGTAGGCTTTTCGACCACCACACGCGGCCAGATGGCGGGCCAGTTTTTCGCCGCCATGCGGGCGTGATAGGCGGCGAAGCGGCGTTCACCTGAGAGGGTTGGCCGCACCCGTAGCGCCATCAGATCTTCCAGCCCATAGGGCGCCAGCAGCGTGATCCGGCTGTCTGGCTCCAGCCGTGCCGCCACGGCGGTCGGCGTTTCCAGCCAATGGGCGATCGCGTCCAGGGTGTTGCGGTAGGGCAGGTCGCCATTGCCGGCATGCATCCGTGCCTGATTGCGCACGCTCCAGCCCAGGCCCGGCGCCTGCTCCTCCAGCCAGGCTTCGGCCTCCTGTTCGCGCCGGGGCGACAGGTCCGTGCCATCGAAATACAGCAGGTCGATATCGGCCAGCGGGGTTGGCTGGGCATAGCCGCTCAAGCGATCCCAGACCAGCGAGCGGATGAAGCCGGCGCCAATGGCCCAGTCGGGCAACGCCAGGTCGCGCGCCAGCCGCAGGCAGCGCATGGCTTGAGCCGATGCCTGCAACCAGCCGGTCAGCGCTGCTGCATCATCCGCCATTGCCACTCCCTGAAAAACAAACGGCCGGGGATTGCGCCCCGGCCGTTCGCTTGAACGCCATGCGGCCTTGTCAGGCGGCGAGGTTGCGCAGCACCGTCTGCAGGATGCCGCCATTCTTGTAATACTCGATCTCGTCCAGCGTATCGATGCGGCAGAGCACCTCGAAGGTCTGGGTCGAGCCATCGGCGCGGGTCAGGGTCACCGGCAGCTTCATGCGCGGCTTAAGCCCGCTGGCGACGCCGGAGATATCGAACTTCTCCGTGCCGTCAAGCTTGAGGTCGAAGCGGGTCATGTCGTTGAGGAACTGTAACGGCAGCACGCCCATGCCCACCAGGTTGGAGCGGTGGATACGCTCGTAGCTCTCCGCGATCACCGCCTTCACACCTAGCAGGATTGTGCCCTTGGCCGCCCAGTCGCGCGAGGAACCGTTGCCGTATTCCTTGCCGGCGAAAATCACCAGAGGCGTACCGGATGCCTTGTACTTCATCGCGGCGTCGTAGATCGACATCACTTCGCCGGTCGGCTGGTACTTGGTGATGCCGCCCTCGGTGCCCGGCACCAGCTCGTTCTTGAGCCGGATATTGGCGAAGGTGCCGCGCATCATCACCTCGTGGTTGCCACGGCGGGCACCATAGGAGTTGAAGTCGGCATAGGTCACCTTGTTGTCCATCAGGTACTTGCCGGCGGGGCCGTCCTTCTTGATCGAGCCGGCAGGCGAGATGTGGTCGGTGGTGATCTTGTCCGGCAGCACGGCCAGAACGCGGGCACCCTTCACATCTGTGATCGGTACCGGGGTCTTGGACAGGGTTTCGAAATATGGCGGGTTCTGCACATAGGTCGAAGTGTTGTCCCAATTGTAGGTCTGGCCGGTGCCGACCTTGATCTTGCGCCAGTTGGTATCGCCCTTGAACACGTCGGCATAGCGCTTCTTGAACATCGCGGCGGTGACATACTTGCGCACCATCGTGGCGATCTCCTTGTTGGAGGGCCAGATGTCCTTGAGGTAGACCGGCTTGCCCTTGGCGTCATGGCCAAGCGGCTCCTTGGTGATGTCGATCTTCATGTTGCCGGCCAGCGCATAGGCCACCACCAGCATCGGCGAGGCGAGGTAGTTCGCCTTGGTCAGCGGGTGGACGCGGCCTTCGAAGTTGCGGTTGCCCGAGAGCACGGCGCCGACGACGAAGTCGTTATCGGTGATCGACTTGGAGATATTGTCCGGCAGCGGGCCGGAATTGCCGATGCAGGTGGTGCAGCCATAGCCGACGATCTGGAAGCCCAGCTTGTCGAGATGCTTCTGCACGCCGGACTTGGCGAGGTAGTCGGTGACCACCTGGCTGCCGGGCGCCAGCGAGGTCTTGACCCACGGCTTGCTCTTCAGGCCCTTCTTCAGCGCGTTGCGGGCCAGCAGGCCGGCACCGAGCAGCACGCTCGGGTTCGAGGTGTTGGTGCAGGAGGTGATCGCGGCAATCACCACGTCGCCATGGCCAACATCGAACTTGGCGCCATCGACCTTGACGCGGAAATCCTGCGCCGTCTTCTTGCCATAGCTGGTGCCGAGCAGCTCCCTGAAATCACCAGCGACGCGGCTCAAGGCTACGCGGCCCTCGGGGCGAGTCGGGCCGGCAAGCGACGGCTCGACACTGTTGAGGTCCAGTTCCAGGGTGTCGGTGAACACCGGCTCGGCCGAGCGGGCGGTGCGCCACAGACCCTGCGCCTTGGCATAGGCTTCCACCAGCTTGATGCGCTGCGGGTCGCGGCCGGTCGCCTTCAGATACTCGATGGTTTCGCCGTCCACGGGGAAGAAACCGCAGGTGGCACCATATTCCGGCGCCATGTTGGCGATGGTGCAGCGATCGGCGATGGACAGCGCGTCGACGCCCGGGCCGTAGAATTCAACAAACTTGTTGACCACGCCCTTCTTGCGCAGCATCTGCGTCACGGTCAGCACCACGTCGGTGGCGGTGGTGCCTTCCTTGGTCTTGCCGGTGAGGCGGAAACCGACCACTTCCGGCAGCAGCATGGAGATCGGCTGGCCCAGCATGGCCGCTTCGGCTTCAATGCCGCCAACGCCCCAGCCGAGCACGGCCAGGCCGTTCACCATGGTGGTGTGGCTGTCGGTGCCGACCAGCGTATCGGGGTAGGCCACCTCGGTCTTGCCGTCCATGCCGGTCCACACGGTCTGGGCCAGGTATTCGGTGTTCACCTGGTGGCAGATGCCGGTGCCCGGCGGCACGACGCGGAAATTGTCAAACGCGAACTGGCCCCAGCGCAGGAAGGCGTAGCGTTCGCCGTTGCGCTCGTATTCCAGGTCCACGTTCTTCTTGAAGGCGCCGCCGCTGGCGGAATAATCCACCATCACCGAGTGGTCGATCACCAGATCGACCGGGGAGAGCGGATTGATCTTCTTGGTGTCGCCACCCAGCTTCTGCATCGCGTCGCGCATCGCGGCCAAGTCGACCACGGCAGGCACGCCGGTGAAGTCCTGCATCAGCACGCGGGCCGGGCGGTAGGCGATCTCGCGATCCGAGCGGCGGTCCTTCAGCCACTGGCCCACGGCCTTCACGTCGTCCACGGTGACGCTGCGGCCGTCTTCATAGCGCAGCAGGTTTTCCAGCAGCACCTTCAGCGAATAGGGCAGGCGGGAAAGGTCGCCCAGGGTCTTTTCGGCGGCCTTCAGCGAGTAGTAGGCATAGCTCTTGTTGCCGACCTTGAGGGTCTTGCGGGTCTTCAGGCTGTCCTGGCCCACCGCGATGGCAACCGCACGGGCAGCGCCGGACACCTTCGCCTTTGCCGGCTTGGCGGCGGCTTTCTTCACGATCTTCTTGACGGCTTTCTTGACGGTCTTCGGAGCGGCCGGCTTGCGGGCGGCTGCCGTTTTTTTGGTCACCTTCGCTGCCGGCTTCTTGGCGGCCTTCTTGGCCTTCTTGGCGGCCGGGCGGCTGGATTTCTTCGGGGCTTTCACGGGGCGATCCTTCCTTGCATCGGGTGGAGCTGGAATCTCGTGCCGCGCGGCTTGAAGCCGACTGCTGGCGCCCGCCATTCGTGCCGTAAATCGCCCTTTTTGCCAAGGGGTTCTGCGAAGAACCGGGCGCTTTCGCGGTGAAATATATTCAACCCCGGTTGACTTTGCCCCACCCTGACGCAGCGACGGGCCTTGACTGCCGCGCCCGGCGGAGCCTATCAACGATTGCACTATCAAATGACGACGCGGCACAAAGCCGCGCGGGCGCCATACAGGGAGGCGACGTTGAGTGTGGAGAAGCCGGACGGTCGCGATCCGCTTGGACGCGACACGATCCCGAAATTCCTCGTCCATAATGCCGAACACCGGCATGGCCGTCCCGCCATGCGCGAGAAGTATCTCGGCATCTGGCAGAGCTGGAGCTGGGGCGAGGTGGCGGCCAGCGTGGAAGCCATTGCCGGCGGCCTGAAGGAACTCGGGCTGCGCCGAGGCGACAAGATGGCCATCATCGGCGACAACCGGCCGCAGCTTTACTGGACGCTCGGTGCCGTGCAGGCGCTGGGCGCGGTGCCGGTGCCGATCTATCAGGACAGCGTCGCCGACGAGGTGCAATACGTCGTCGAGCATGCCGAGGCCCGCTTCGCCCTGGCGGAAAACCAGGAACAGGTCGACAAGCTGCTGTCGGTGCGCGACCGCCTGCCGAAGCTGGAACTGATCATTTTCGCCGATCCGCGCGGCATGCGGCATTATGACCAGCCGTTCCTGCATGATCTGGACAGGGTGATGGAGCGCGGCCGCGCCCATAATGCTGCCCATGCCGGTTTCTTCAAGGCCGAGGTGGCGCAGGGCAAGGGGCCGGATCTGGCGCTGATCTGCTATACTTCAGGCACCACGGGCCGGCCCAAGGGCGTGATGCTGAGCTACGACAATCTGGTCCGCTCGGCCAACCTGGCGATCAATTTCGACAAGATCAACGAAACCGACGAGATTCTCGCCTATCTGCCGCTGGCCTGGGTGGGCGACAATTTCATTTCCTATGCCGAGGCCACCATCGCAGGTTTCTGCGTCAATTGCCCGGAATCGGGCGAGACGGTGCTGAACGACCTGCGCGAAATCGGTCCGACCTACTTCTTTGCGCCGCCGCGCATCTTCGAGGGCCTGCTGGCCACGGTGATGATCCGCATGGAGGATGCCGGCGCGATCAAGCGCGCCATGTTCAGGTATTTCATCGGCGTGGCCAAGCGTGCCGGCCGCGCCATCCTGGAAGGCAAGCCGGTCGGCCTGTCCGACCGTCTGCTCTACGCGCTGGGCGACCTGCTGGTCTATGGCCCGCTCAAGAACGTGCTCGGCATCAGCCGGCTGCGCCTGGCCTATACGGCGGGCGAAGCCATTGGCCCGGATATCTTCGATTTCTTCCGTGCGCTGGGCATCAACCTGAAGCAGCTTTACGGCCAGACCGAAAGCACGGTCTATCTCTGCCTGCATACCGATACCGATGTGAAGGCCGATACCGTCGGTCCGCCCGGTCCGGGCATCGAACTGCGCATCGATGAGCAGACCGGCGAGGTGCTGTATCGCAGCCCGGGCGTGTTTGTCGGCTATTACAAGAACCCGGAAGCCACCGCCGAGACCAAGACCGCCGATGGCTGGGTGCATACCGGCGATGCCGGCGTGTTCACCGATGCCGGCCATCTGCGCATCATCGACCGCGCCAAGGATGTCGGCCGGCTCAATTCCGGCGCCCTGTTCGCGCCGAAATTCGTTGAAAACAAGCTGAAATTCTTCCCGTCGATCAAGGAAGCGGTAGTATTTGGCGACAAGCGCGACCACGCCACCGCCTTCATCAATATCGATCTCGCGGCGGTCGGCTCCTGGGCCGAGCGCAAGGGCATCCCCTATACCTCCTACACCGACCTAGCCAGCCGGCAGGAGGTGTATGACCTGGTGCGCGGATGCATCGAACAGGTGAACCGCGACCTTGCCTCCGACAGTTCGATGGCCGACAGCCAGGTGAAGCGTTTCCTGATCCTGCACAAGGAACTGGATGCCGATGACGGCGAACTGACCCGCACCCGCAAGGTGCGCCGCCGCATCATCGCCGAACGTTACGGCGATCTGATCGACGCTCTGTATTCCGGCCAAAATGAAGTGCAGGTGGATGCCAAGATCACCTTCGAGGATGGCCGTACCGGCAGCTTCAAGGCACGGCTGAAGATCGCCGCTGCCAAAACCTATGACACCATGCGCAAGGCGGGCTGAGCGGTATGAGTGCTGAAACCATGTCCATCGGCCCGAAGTCCATCGGTGACGTGATGCTGAAGGTGGAGAATATCTCGCTGAGCTTCGGCGGCGTGAAGGCGCTCACCGATATCAGCTTCTCCATCCGCGAGCGCGAAATCCTTGCCATTATCGGCCCGAACGGCGCCGGCAAGTCATCAATGCTGAACTGCATCAACGGCTTCTACCACCCGCAGCAGGGCACCATCACTTTCAAGGGGCAGCCGCGCAAGCAGATGCGGCCCTACGAGGCGGCCAGCCAGGGCATCGCCCGCACCTTCCAGAACATCGCCCTGTTCAAGGGCATGTCGACGCTGGACAACATCATGACCGGGCGCCTGCTGAAGATGAAATCCGGCCTGATTGCCTCGGCGATCTACAAGGGGCCAGCCGAGCGCGAGCAGGTGCAGCACCGCGAATTCTGCGAAAAGATCATCGACTTCCTGGAAATCGAGGCAATCCGCAAGGTGCCGGTGGGGCGGCTGCCCTATGGCTTGCAGAAGCGCGTCGAGCTGGGCCGCGCGCTGGCTGCCGAGCCGACCCTGCTGCTGCTGGACGAGCCGATGGCCGGCATGAACCTGGAAGAGAAGCAGGATATGTGCCGCTTCATCCTGGATGTGAATGACGAATTCGGCACCACGATCTGCCTGATCGAACATGACATGGGCGTGGTGATGGATATCTCGGATCGCGTGGTGGTGCTGGATTACGGCCGTAAGATCGGCGATGGCACGCCCGACGAGATCAAGAACAACAAGGACGTCATCGACGCCTATCTTGGCGTGCAGCACTAGGGCGGGGCGGGCAGGCTATGGCGTTCTTTCTGGAAGTTTTGATCGGCGGCCTGATGGCGGGCGTGATGTATTCGCTCGTCGCGCTGGGTTTCGTACTGATCTTCAAGGCATCGGGTGTGTTCAACTTCGCCCAGGGCGCCATGGTGCTGTTTGCCGGCCTGTTCTTCGTCGGCTTCCTGCAGAAGGGCGTGCCGATCTGGCTCTCCATCATCTTTACCCTGGTGGTGATGGCGGTGCTGGCCTACGCCATCGAGCGGCTGGTGCTGCGGCATCTGGTGAACCAGGAAGGCATCATCCTGTTCATGGCCACCATCGGCGTGTCCTACTTCATCGACGGTTTCGGCCAGTCGATCTGGGGCTCCAGCGTCACGGCCTTCGATGTCGGCATCCCCACGGATCCGATCTTCATCATGGATGGTGAAATCCTGATCCAGTCCTTCGATCTCTGGGCTGCCCTGGTTGCCGGCACGTTGCTTGCCGGCCTCGTGGTGTTCCAGAAAACCCGTATCGGCCGCGCGCTCCGCGCGGTGGCCGATGATCATCAGGCGGCGCAGTCGGTGGGCATCCCGCTCAGCGTCATCTGGGTCATCGTCTGGTCGATTGCCGGCATGGTGGCGCTGGTGGCCGGCGTGATGTGGGGTTCCAAGCTCGGCATGCAGCCGGCCATCGTCAGTCTGGCGCTGAAGGCGTTGCCGGTGCTGATCCTCGGCGGCTTCACCTCGGTGCCCGGCGCCATCATCGGTGGTCTGATCATCGGCGCCGGCGAGAAACTGGCGGAAGTCTATATCGGCCCCGCCTTCGGCGGCGGTATCGAGAACTGGTTCGCGTATGTGCTGGCGCTGGGCTTCCTGCTGGTCCGCCCGCAGGGCCTGTTCGGCGAAAAGATCATCGAGCGCGTGTAGGGAAGGGCGGCCATGCTGTATCGCGAATCCGGTCAGTTCAAGACCACCTATCCCGCCGATCAGGCGATCCTCACCATTCCGCAGGATCGCGTGTTCATGGCGCTGCTGCTGCTGGCAGCGTTTGTCGGCGTGCCGATGGTGGCGACCGACTATCTCTATACTGCGCTGCTGATCCCGTTCCTCTGCATGGCGCTGGCGGCGTTGGGCCTCAATATTCTCACCGGTTATTGCGGCCAGGTTTCGCTCGGTACCGGCGCCTTCATGGGCGTTGGCGCGGTGGCAGCCTGGAATCTGGCTTTTCGCATCCCGGACCTGAATCTGCTGATTGTTTTCGTCATCGCCGGACTGTTCGCTGCCGTGGTCGGCGTGATCTTCGGCCTGCCGTCGCTCCGCATCAAAGGCTTCTATCTGGCAGTGGCGACGCTGGCAGCGCAGTTCTTCCTGCCCTGGCTGTTCGTCAAATTCGGCTGGTTCACCAATCATGCGTCTTCCGGCGTCATCACCGTGCCGAAGCTGACCCTGTTCGGCTGGAGCATCGACACGCCGATGGAGAAATACCTATTTGCGCTGGGTGTCGTTGCCATTCTGGCGCTGGCGGCGAAGAATCTGGTGCGCTCCAATCCGGGGCGGCAGTGGATGGCGATCCGCGACATGGATATCGCGGCTGAAATCATCGGCATCCGTCCGGTCGTCGCCAAGCTCTCGGCTTTTGCCGTTTCGTCCTTCTATATCGGCATTGCCGGTGCGCTTTATCTTTTCGTCTATCTTGGTTCCGCCGAACCCGATGGCTTCAACATCAACCTGTCCTTCCAGGCCCTGTTCATGATCATCATTGGCGGCCTGGGTTCCATCCTGGGCAGCTTTCTCGGCGCCTTCTTCATCCTGCTGGTGCCGATCTTCCTTACCCGTGGCCTGCCGATGATTGGCCTGGAAATGTCCACCGCCGCCATCGCCCATGCCGAGTTCATGGTGTTTGGCGCCATGATCGTGTTCTTCCTGATCGTCGAACCGCATGGCCTGGCGCGGCTGTGGCAGATCACCAAGGAAAAGCTGCGGGTCTGGCCCTTCCCCTATTGATGGGCTGATAAATGCCGGCTTTGTCCGGTCTGGTTTCGCGTGTTAGGGTTAAATCAATCCACCTCATGAATGGGTGGCAAACGGGAGGAAAAACAATGCGTGTCAGCAAATTGACCATGGCGCTTGTTGCAGGCGCCGCCTTGCTCGGGGCGGGCGCCGCCTCGGCGCAGCAGACCCAGATGATCCCTTCGATGGTTTACCGCACCGGCCCCTTCGCGCCGTCGGGTACGCCGACCGCCGACGGTTTCGCCGACTACATCACCCTGCTCAACGCCCGCGACGGCGGCCTCAATGGTGTCCGCCTCAAGGTCGAGGAATGTGAGACGCAGTACAATACCGAGCGCGGCGTTGAGTGCTACGAGCGCCTCAAGGCGATGGGCGGCACGATCTTCAGCCCGTATTCCACCGGCATCACCTACGCGCTGATCGATCGCGCGCCGACCGACAAGTCGGTGATCTTCTCGATGGCCTATGGCCGCGCCTCGGCGATGGTCGGCAACATCTTCCCCTGGGTGTTCAACGCTCCGGTCACCTACTGGTCGGGCGCTTCCGCCGCGATCCAGTTCTTCGCCAAGGAAGCCGGCGGCAAGGACAAGCTGAAGGGCAAGAAGATCGCCCATGTCTTTATCGACATTCCCTATGGCAAGGAGCCGAATCCGGTTCTGCAGAACTATGCCCAGGAACTCGGCTTCCAGCTTGAGCTGGTGCCGGTGCCGGCGCCGGGCCTGGAGCAGAAGTCGATCTGGCTGCAGGTGCGCCAGATGCGCCCGGATTTCGTCTACCTCACCGGCTGGGGTGCGATGAATGCCGTGTCGCTGAAGGAAGCGGCGGCGGTGGGCTTCCCGCGCGAGAAGATCCTCGGCGGCTGGTATACTTCGCAGGATAGCGACACCGTGGGCGCCGGTCCGGCGGCCAAGGGCTTCCGTGGTCTCACCTTCCACAGCGCCGATCGCAACCTTGAACTGATCAAGCAGCTCAAGGCCCAGGTGATCGACAAGGGGCAGGGCAGCCAGAACGGCAAGCATCTCGGTGAAATCGGCTACATGCGCGGCGTGCTGAATGCCGTGTTCACCACCGAGGCGCTGCGTACTGCCCAGGCGCAGTATGGCAACAAGGTGATGGATGGCGAGCAGTCGCGCTGGGGCTTCGAGAATATCAACCTCACCGCCGACAAGCTCGACAAGCTGGGCCTGAAGGGCTTCATCCAGCCGATCAAGCTGTCCTGCGACAACCACCAGGGCGATGGCAAGATGCTGATCGTGCAGTGGGAAGGCGATCACTGGAAGACCGTGAGCGACTGGATCGCTCCGGAGAACCAGAAGCTGATGCCGCTCTATCTGGCGGGTGCCGAGCAGTATCAGCGCGAGAAGAACATCCCCTCGCGCTCCTGCGCCAAGTCGTAAGCTGAAACAGGACCCCGCCGGCATTGCCGGCGGGGATCTCCTGCTGCTGAATTTCCGCGTCACTTCGTGCAAGAGCCAACCGCGATGAATGTCCAGACCGCTGCTGCCCCGACTGCCGCCACGCCGCCGCTGCTGAGCGTCAACAACATCGAAGTGATCTACAACCACGTCATCCTGGTGCTGAAAGGCGTGTCGCTGCAGGTGCCGGAAGGTTCCATCGTGGCACTGCTCGGCGCCAATGGGGCCGGCAAGACCACCACGCTCAAGGCGATCTCCAATCTGCTGCGCGCCGAGCGCGGCGATATCACCAAGGGCCATATCGATTTCCGTGCCGAGCGCGTCGAGGCGTTGAACCCCTCCGCGCTGGTCAAGAAGGGCCTGATCCAGGTGATGGAGGGGCGGCATTGCTTCGCCCATCTCACCGTGGAGGAGAACCTGCTCACCGGCGCCTATACCCGCGCCGACGGCAACCGCGCCATCAATGATGAACTGGAGAAGGTCTACACCTTCTTCCCGCGCCTCAAGGTGCGCCGCAAGTCGCTGGCCGGCTATACCTCGGGCGGCGAACAGCAGATGACCGCCATCGGCCGGGCACTGATGAGCAAGCCGAACATGATCCTGCTGGATGAGCCTTCGATGGGCCTGGCGCCGCAGCTGGTCGAGGAAATCTTCGAGATCGTCCACCGGCTGAACAAGGAAGCCAAGGTCAGCTTCCTGGTCGCCGAGCAGAATACCAACATGGCGCTGCGCTATGCCGATTACGGCTATATTCTTGAGAATGGCCGCGTGGTGATGGATGGCCCGGCCTCGCAGCTGCGCGAGAATGCCGATGTGAAGGAATTCTATCTCGGGCTTGGCGCCGGCGGGCGCATGAGCTTCCGCGATGTGAAGCATTACCGCCGCCGCAAGCGCTGGCTGGCCTGAAGTTTAAGGAAGCACCATGACCGACAACATGTTCTACGACGCGCTGGAGACCCGCGATCCGGCCGAGCGGCAGGCCGCGCAATGGGCGGCATTGCAGGCGCAGATCGCCCATGCCAAGGCCAATTCGGCCTATTTCGGTGAAATCCTGAAAGGGGCTGAAGGCGCTGACATCAAATCTGGTGCCGATCTCGCCAGGCTGCCGGTAACGCGTAAATCCGATCTGGCAACACGCCAGAAGACCAAGCCGCCCTTTGGCGGTCTGGAAGCCGTGGCGCGCGCCAAGCTGAAGCATGTGTTCCAGTCGCCGGGCCCGATCTACGAACCGGATGGCTATGCCCCGGATCATTGGCGCTTCGCCCGCGCCATGTGGGCCGCCGGTCTGCGCCCGGGCGATCTGGTGCTGAACTGCTTTTCTTATCACCTCACGCCGGCCGGCATGCTGGTGGAAAGCGCCGCGCACGCCATCGGCTGCCCGGTGATCCCGGGCGGTGTCGGCAATACCGAGCTGCAATTGCAGGCGGTGAACGACCTCAAGCCCGATGCCTATGGCGGCACGCCGTCCTTCCTGCGCATCCTGCTGCAGAAGGGCCGTGAACTCGGCCTGGATGTTTCTTCCTTGAAGAAGGCCCTGGTCGGCGGCGAAGCGCTGCCGCCAAGCTTGCGCAAGGAGATCAACGATCTCGGCTGCTTCGTGCTGCAGAATTACGGCACCGCCGATCTGGGCCTAATCGCCTATGAGAGCCCGGCGATGGAAGGCATGATACTGGATGAAGGCGTGTGGGTGGAGATCGTGCGCCCCGGCACCGGCGATCCGGTGGCACCGGGCGAAGTGGGTGAGGTGGTGGTCACCACGCTGACCAACAAGGAATATCCGCTGATCCGCTTCGCCACCGGCGACATGTCGGCGGTGATGGCGAGCATGAGCCCCTGTGGCCGCACCAACACCCGTATCAAGGGCTGGATGGGCCGTGCCGACCAGACCACCAAGGTGAAAGGCATGTTCGTCACGCCGGGCCAGATCGCCCAGGTGGTGGCGCGCCATGCTGAAATCGCCAAGGCCCGGCTGGAGGTCACGTCCACCAACAATACCGATGCGATGGTGCTGAAGATCGAGCTGAAAGGCTCTGGCGTCGATATCACCGGCAATGTCGCCGAGACCTTGCAGGCGGTCTGCAAGGTGCGCGGCAGCGTCGAGGCCGTTGCTGCCGGCTCGCTGCCCAATGACGGCAAGGTCATCGCCGACCTGCGCACCTATCAGTAGTCGCTGATCCCCGCTAGACTGCCGCTATGAGCTTGGCGGTGGAAAATCTGGCGGTGGTGCGTGGCGAGCGCCAGCTTTTCAAGGGCGTCGGTTTTGCGCTGGCGCCCGGCGAGGCGCTGCTGCTGCGCGGCCCGAATGGCAGCGGCAAGTCCAGCCTGCTGCGCCTGCTTGCGGGTTTTCTCCAGCCCGCCCAGGGCAAGGTTGCCTGGCAGGGGCGGAGCATCGCGGAGGATAACGAAGCCTATCGCGCCGGGTTGCTCTATCTCGGCCATGCCGACGCGGTGAAGCCGCAGGTGACGGCAGAGGATAATCTGATCTACTGGGGCCGGCTTGGCGGTCTGGCAGCGGAGCCCGCCCGCCAGCGCGCGGCCGAGGCGCTGGAACAGGCCGGCCTCGGGCGGCAGCGCCGCCTGCCCGGGCGCTATCTTTCCGCCGGCCAGAAGCGGCGCCTGGGGCTGGCCCGGCTGCTGCTGCGCCCGGCCAGCCTGTGGCTGTTGGATGAACCAACCAATGCCCTGGACACTTCTGCCATCCAATGGCTTGGCGCGGCCCTGGCAAAGCATCGCGAGGCTGGCGGCATCGTGCTGCTGGCCAGCCATGTCGATGTGCCGCTGGCAGCCGCCCGCAGCCTCAACCTGCCGCAGGGAACCCTGACGGCGCCTGGAGCGGAAGGCGAGGCGGGAGCATGAGTACTTTCTGGGCCATCGTCGGGCGGGATCTGCGCCTCGGCCTGGGGGCGCAGGGGGCGGCGCTCACCACATTGTTATTCTTCGTCCTGGCGGTCAGCCTGTTCCCGCTCGGCGTCGGGCCGGAGCCGCAATTGCTGGCCCGCATCGCGCCGGGCGTGATCTGGGTGGCAGCCCTGCTGGCGGCGCAATTGTCGCTCGACCGGCTGTTCCAGGCCGACCATGAGGATGGCACCCTGGACCTCCTGGCGCAGACGCCATTGCCGTTGAGCCTGGTGGTGGCAGCCAAGACCCTGGCGCATTGGCTCGGCACCGGCCTGCCGCTGGCGCTGATGGCGCCGCTGCTGGCTATTCTGCTGCAAATGGATATGGCGGCGTTGCCGACCCTGCTGCTGGCCCTGCTGCTTGGCACGCCGTCGCTGAGCCTGATTGGCGCCATCGGTGCGGCACTGACGCTCGGCGCCCGGCGCGGTGCCATCCTGGTGCCTTTGCTCACCCTGCCGCTGCTGGTGCCGGTGCTGATTTTCGGTGTCGGTGCGGTGGAGGCGGCCGCCTTCGGCCTGTCGCCGAAACCGCATCTGCTGCTGCTGGGGGCCTTCCTGGCAGGCGCCGCGGTGCTCAGCCCCCTGGCTGGTGCGGCGGCGGTGAAACTGGCCTTGGAATGAACGAAGCCCTATAACGGCGCCCATGCATTATCTTGCCAATCCTGCCCGCTTCCTGCGCCTGATGGCCGCGATCCGGCCCTGGGCTGCCGGTATAGCCGTGCTCGGCCTTGGCCTTGGCCTTGGCTGGGGCCTGCTCTATTCGCCGCCGGATTATCAGCAGGGCGAAACCGTGCGCATCATGTATCTGCATGTGCCGGCGGCCTGGATGAGCCTGTTCATCTATGCCGGCATGGCGCTGGCCTCGGCGGTGGCGCTGATCTGGCGCCATCCGGTGGCGGAACTCGCCGCCAAGGCCTCGGCCCCGGTCGGCGCTGCTTTCACGCTGATCTGCCTGATCACCGGCTCGCTCTGGGGCAAGCCGATGTGGGGCACCTGGTGGGTCTGGGATGCCCGGCTTACCTCGATGCTGATCCTCTTCTTCATCTATCTTGGCTACATGGCGCTGTGGGAAGCCTTCGACGACCCGCAGCGTTCCGGTCGCGCCGCCGCCATCCTGGCCCTGGTCGGTGCCGTGAACCTGCCGATCATCAAATTCTCCGTCGACTGGTGGAACACGCTGCACCAGCCGGCCAGCGTGCTCACCCTGTCGGGGCCGAAAATCCATGCCGATATCCTCTGGCCGCTGCTTTTGGTGGCGATTGGCTGCAAGGCCTATTACCTCTGGCTGCTAAGCCTGCGCGTCCGCGCCGAAATCCTCGCCCGCCAGGCCCGCATGCTGCGTTTCGTCGCAGCCGGGGAAGGGGCCGCCGGGTAGTTTTCGCCCCGCCGGCGGTATATATTTTTCATGAACTTATGGAGCCGTGGACAGCCCCGTGTACTGGTCCAGCGTCAGCGATTTTCTTGCCATGGGTGGCCATGCCGGATTCATCTGGCCAGCCTTCGCCATCGGCTTTGCCGTGCTTGGCGGTCTGGCGCTGCTCAGCCGCCATGCGCTCGGCACGGCTGAACGCGAACTGGCCGAGGCGCGCAAGGAGGCCGGCCGCGATGCGTGAGCGGGCCGGAGCAAGCCGTGACGCGTAAACGCAAGCGGCTGTTCGCCGTGCTGGCGCTGGTGGCGGGCCTGGGCGTGGCCGCCGCCCTGGTGCTGACCGCCTTTTCCGACAATCTGGTATTCTTCCACTCGCCCAGCGATGTGGTGGAAAAGCACCTGCCCGCCGACAAGCGGTTCCGCGTCGGCGGCCTGGTGGAGCAGGGCAGCGTGAAGCGCGATGGCCTGGTCACGGATTTCACGGTCACCGACCTGAAACATTCCGTCGCGATCCGCTATACCGGCATGCTGCCGGACCTGTTCCGCGAGGGCCAGGGCATCGTCGCCGATGGCCGGCTGGACCGCCAGGGGCGCTTCATCGCCTCCGAAGTGCTGGCCAAGCATGATGAGAACTACATGCCGCCGGAAGTGGCCGATGCGCTGAAAAAATCCGGCCAATGGCAACATGCAGGTGAGAACAAGCCGAAATGATTGCTGACCACCATGATCGCTGAACTGGGCCATTTCGCGCTGATCCTGGCGCTGGCGCTGGCGGTGGCGCAGGGCACCCTGCCACTGATCGGTGCGGCGCGTGGCATCGCGCCGTGGATCGGCCTGGCGCCATCGGCCGCCATGGGCCAGGCATTGTTCACCGCCTTTGCCTTCGGCTGCCTCACCTACGCCTATGTCACGTCAGATTTTTCGGTGCTGAACGTGGCGCAGAATTCGCACACGCTGAAGCCGATGCTCTACAAGATCAGCGGCGTGTGGGGCAATCACGAGGGCTCGCTGCTGCTGTGGCAGTTGATCCTGGCTGTGTTTGGCGCTGCCGTGGCGGTATTCGGCGCGCCGCTGCCGGGCACCTTGCGCGCCCGGGTGCTCAGCATCCAGGGCCTGATTGGTGTCGGCTTCCTGCTGTTCATCCTGCTCACCTCCAATCCTTTCGATCGCCTGTTGCCGGCGCCGCTGGAAGGCAAGGGGCTGAACCCGCTGCTGCAGGATCCCGGCCTCGCCTTCCATCCGCCCTTCCTTTATCTCGGTTATGTCGGCTTCTCGGTCGCCTTCTCGTTCGCCATCGCGGCACTGATCGAGGGCCGCGTCGATCCCGCCTGGGCGCGCTGGGTGCGGCCCTGGACGCTGGCCGCCTGGATATTCCTTACCATCGGCATCGCCATGGGTTCCTGGTGGGCCTATTACGAACTCGGCTGGGGCGGCTGGTGGTTCTGGGATCCGGTGGAAAATGCCTCCTTCATGCCCTGGCTGGCGGGCACGGCTTTGCTCCATTCCGCCGTGGTGGTGGAAAAGCGCGAGGCGCTGAAAAGCTGGACCGTGCTGCTCGCCATCCTCACCTTTTCGCTTAGTCTGCTCGGCACCTTCCTGGTCCGCTCCGGCGTGCTGAACTCGGTGCATGCCTTCGCCACCGACCCGACACGCGGCCTGTTCATCCTGATCTTCCTCGGCATCGTGGTGGGCGGCAGCCTGGCGCTCTATGCCTGGCGCGCGCCGGCGCTTTCCAGCGTCGGCATCTTCGCGCCGCTGAGCCGCGAGGGCGCCCTGGTGCTGAACAACCTGCTGCTGGCGGTCGCCACCGGCGCGGTGCTGCTCGGCACGCTCTACCCGCTGGCGCTGGATGCCATTGCCAGCCAGAAGGTTTCGGTCGGCCCGGCCTATTTCAACAGCGTGTTCATCCCGCTGATGGCGCCGCTCTGTGCCGCCATTGCCGTTGGGCCGCTGCTGGCCTGGAAGCGCGGTGATCTTGCGGCCGCGCTCGGCCGCCTCGGCTTTGCCGGTGGCGCCGCCATTCTCGGCCTGCTGCTGGCCCTGTGGCTGCGTGGCGATGGCCCCTGGCTGTCGCTGCTCGGCCTGGCGCTCGGCGCCTGGCTCGGCGTCGGCGCGCTCACCGAATGGGCTACGCGCATCAAGCTGTTCCAGGCCTCGCCGAAGGAAAGCCTGAACCGCGCCCGCCACCTGCCGCGCGCCGCCTGGGGCATGCTGGTGGCGCATCTCGGCGTCGCGGTGATGATCCTCGGTATCACGGTGTCGGAAACCTGGCAGATCGAAAAGCAGCTGGTGATGAAGGCAGGCGATGTCGTCTCGGTTGGCCCGGTGCAGTATCGCTTCCTCGGCGTGCAGCCGGTGCAGGGGCCGAACTATCTGGCGACGCAGGGCCGCTTCGAGTTGATCCGCGATGGCAAGGTGGTGGACCTGCTGCTGCCCTCTCAGCGCCGCTATCAGCAGCCGCCGATGGAAACCACCGAGGCCGCGATCCGCCCGTCGCTGTTCGCCGATCTCTATGCCGTGGTGGGTGAGGGCGATGCCCAGCGTGGCCATGCCGTGCGGCTCTACTGGAAGCCGATGGTGTCCTGGATCTGGCTTGGCGCCCTGGTGATGGCTTTCGGCGGCCTGCTGTCGCTGTCTGACCGCCGCCATCGTGTCGGTGTACCGAAATCGCAGCGCCGCCCGCAGGCCATGCCAGCGGCAGCCGAGTAGCCATCATGATGCGTTACCTGCCCTTTGCCCTCTTCATCATCATCGGTATCGGCCTAGCCGTCGGCCTCACGCTCAATCCGCGCGAGATTCCTTCCGCCTTGATCGGCAAGCCGGTGCCGGAATTCGCCCTGCCACCGGTGCAGGGCCGCAGCGACGGTCTCAGCAGCGGTGATCTCAAGGGCGGCGAAGTTGCCCTGGTGAATGTGTTCGCCTCCTGGTGCCTGCCCTGCCGCGTTGAACATCCGCTGCTGCTGCAACTGAGCCGCCAGGGCGTGCCGGTGCATGGCTTGAACTACAAGGACGAGCCGCAGGCGGTGGCGCGCTGGCTCGATGATCTCGGCGATCCATTCAAGCGCACGGGTGCCGACCGCGATGGCCGCGTCAGCATCGACTGGGGCGTCTACGGTGTGCCGGAAACCTTCGTGGTCAATGGTGCTGGCCAGATCCTGTGCAAGCATATCGGGCCGCTGACCGACTATGATGTAGCCAACAAGATCAAGCCGGCGGTGGATGCCGCCCGCGCCGGCAAGCCGGTGCCGGCTGAAGCCAAATGCTGAAGCGGCTGGCTTTCCTGCTGCTGTTATGCGCGGCGGCGCCTGCGCTGGCGCAGCATCTTGAGCCGACACTCACCGATCCGGCCGCCGAGGCGCGTGCGCGGCTTTTGTCCAAGGATCTGCGCTGCCTGGTCTGCCAGAACCAGTCGATCGAGGAATCCAATGCACCATTGGCGCGCGACCTGCGCCGTCTGGTGCGCGAGCGCATCCTGGCCGGCGATTCCGATCAGGCCGTGTTGGAGTATCTGGTGGCGCGCTATGGTGAATGGGTGCTGCTGACGCCGCGCTTCAACCAGCGCACCCTGCTGCTGTGGATCGGCCCTGGCCTGCTGCTGCTGGCAGGCGGCGCCGCGGTTTTCGCGCTGCACCGCCGCAACCGCCGCGCCATGGCGGAAGCCAAACCGGCCGCTCCGCTCTCGGCTGATGAAAGCAGGCGCGTTGCCGAATTGCTGAAAAGCGGGGAACCCTGAGCATGTTGTGGCTTGGTATCGCCGTGCTGCTCGCCGTGGCGCTGGCCTTCCTGCTCTGGCCGTGGCTGCGCAACCGCACCGCCACGGCGCGCAAGGCGCATGATCTGGCAGTGTATCGCGCGCAGCTTGACGAGATCGCGCAGGAAGTGGCGCGCGGCACGCTGAACGAGGCGGAAGCCAACAATGCCCGTGTGGAAATCCAGCGCCGCCTGCTGCGCGCCGATGCGGCACCCGATGAAGCGGCGGCAAGCAGAACCCTGACGCCCGGCGTACTGATCGGCACCGGTCTGCTGCTGGCGTTGCTCCCCGTTGGCGCGGTCGGCCTCTATGCTGCGCTGGGGCGGCCGGACGCGGCCCGGATGCTGCCGGCGATGCAGCAGGCCGAGCTTGAGCGCCAGCGCGCCGAGCGGCGCGAGCTGGATGTGCTGGTGGATCGCCTGCGCCAGCGGCTGGAGGCGGAGCCGAACCGCGCCGATGGCTGGCTGCTGCTGGGCCGCACGCTGATGAATATGGGCCGCTATGGCGAATCCGCCGATGCCTTCAATCGCCTGGTTGCCTTGCAGCCGCAGGATGCCGAGGCCCAGGCCTTCCTGGGCGAGGCTTATGTTTTCGGCAATGACGGCGCGGTGACGCGCGAAGCCCGCGTGGCGTTCGAGCGCGTGTTGCAGATCGAGCCCGGTCATCCCGGCGCGTCCTATTACATGGGCATGGCCAAGCTGCAGGATGGCGATGTACGCGGCGCCTTCGCCGATTGGCTGGCGCTGGCGCGTTCGGCCGAGCCGGATGCACCCTGGCTGCCGCTGGTGCGGGCGCGCTTGCAGGAATTGGCGCCGCGCCTTGGCGCCGATCTGGCGCAGTTGCTGCCGCCGCCGGCTGCCACCCCGGCCCAGCCGGGGCCATCGCGCGAGCAGATGGAAGCGGCGCAATCGATGTCGCTGGAAGAACGCACGGCGATGATCAATGCCATGGTGGACCGCCTGGCCGAGCGCCTGAAGGAAAACCCGAACGATCCTGAAGGCTGGGTAAGGCTTGGCCGCGCCCGCGAAGTGCAGAACGACAAGCATGCCGCCATGGAGGCCTACACCAAGGCCCTGGCGCTGTTGCCGGCCAATGCGCCGCAGCGGGCCGATCTGGAAGGCCGTCTGCGGGCGCTAAGACCTTAATGCCTTTTAACCATCGGGCTTAACCCGGATTTAAGAGTCGGCGGCCCTTAATCGGCTCCAGCTTTTTTCGGAGTCTGACACCCCATGGCCATCGCGCCCAGCAACAATCTGCTCAATGCGCTTTCGCAGTTGCAAGGCAGCAAGCCGACCGCCTCGGCGGCACGCCCTGCCGCCAGCGGCAATGCCAGTTTTTCCGCGCAATTGAGCCAGGTTTCCGCTGCCGCGCCGACTGGCCGCACGGGCGAGGCCGGCCCGGCCCGGGCCTCTGCCCAGGCCCAGGAAACGCCGCCGGGCGCTGAAACCAGCCAGCCCAGGCCGCGCGGCCGCTATCTCGGCCAATACGTCAATATCCTCGTCTAGGGCCGCCCAGCCCTCTGGTTGACGCCAAAGGAACCCCCAATTAGGTTGGCCGCAATGCCAATCGAGTATTAGGGGAAACGCCATGTCGTCGCGCCGTACGATTCTCGCCGCCTTGCTCGCGGCGGGCCTTGCTGCCGCTATTCCTGCCGCAGCGCAGGCCCAGGCTAAAGATAAAGCTTCCGTAGCCTCGCTCGCCTTCGTCTCCTCGGCACCGATCTTCATCGCCAAGGAACGCGGCTATTTCGATGCCGAAGGCATCGATCTCGACATCAAGATATTCAATGCCGCCCAGGCGATTGCCGTGGCCGTGGCCGGTGGCGACGCCGATTTCGGCATCACCGCCTTCACCGGCGGCTTCTTCAATCTGGCCGGCAAGGGCGCCTTGAAGGTGATCGCGGCGCAGAGCCGCGAGGAGAAGGGCTACAACTTCGTTGCCTATGTCGCCGGCAAGAAAGCCTATGACGACGGCTTCCGCAATCCGAAGGGCTTTGGCGGCAAGAGCGTGGCCGTCACCACCATCGGTTCCAGTTTCCACTACAATCTCGGCATGCTGGCCGATAAATACGGCTTCAAGCTCGATTCCGTGCAAATGAAGCCGGTGCAGTCGATCCCCAACATGATGGCGGCGCTGGCGGGTGGCCAGGTGGATGCCACCATCCTGCCGGCCAACAATGCCCTCAAGCTGCAGGCCGACGGTGCCGGCACGATCATCGGCTGGGTTGCCGACCATACGCCCTGGCAGCTTGGCGCGCTGTTCACCTCGACCAAGAATGTGGAAGGCAAGCGGCCGCTGGTGGAGCGTTTCGTGCGCGCCTACCAGAAGGGCCTCGCCGATTATGCCGATGCCTTCCTGGCCAAGGATGCCGGCGGCAACCGCGTTTTCGGGGCCAAGGCCGAGGCGGCTTTCCCGATCCTGGAAAAGTGGGTGGAGCCGAAGCCGAGCTTCGAGGTGGTGAAGGTTTCCGCCAACTTCATGGACCCGCAGGGCCGCCTGCTGGTGAAGAACATCTATGACCAGGTGGCGTGGAATCAGGCCCAGGGTCTGGTCGACAAGACGGTGGATGCCAAGCAGTTCCTCGATTTGAGCTTCGTCAAGGATCACCTCGACCTGCCGAAGTAAACCCGATGCAGGTGGTGTTGCGGCAGGTCGGCCATGCTTATGGCGACCTGCCGGTGCTGGATGGGATTTCCTTCGCGGTGGCGCCCGGCGAAACCGTGGCGCTGATCGGTCCGTCCGGCTGCGGCAAGTCCACATTGTTGAATCTGGTCGGCGGCCTGCTGGAATTGCAGCAGGGTAGCATCGACCTGATCGGCGCGCCGCCCGCCGGCTGCCTCAACCCGCTTACCTTCGTGTTCCAGGATTTCGCACTGCTGCCCTGGCGCAGCGTTGCCGGCAATGTTGCGCTGGCACTGGAACATCATGCTTTGAGCAAGGCCGAGCGCGCCGCCCGCATCGATGAGGTGCTGGCGCTCTGCGGCCTGCGCGATTTCGCCCAAGTGCTGCCGAAGCAGCTTTCCGGCGGCATGCGTCAGCGCGTCGGCATCGCGCGTGCCATCGCCGTGAAGCCTGCCGTGCTGCTGATGGACGAGCCGCTTTCCGCCCTGGATGCCCAGACGCGCGAATTGCTGATGGATGACCTGCTCGCCATATGGAGCCGTGAACGCACCACCACGCTCTATGTGACGCATAACCTGGCGGAAGCCGTGCGGCTGGCCGACCGCGTGGTGGTGCTGTCGCGCCGGCCGGGCCGCATCAAGGCGGTGGTGGAGATTCCGGTGCCTGTGGCCGAGCGCGGCGCGGTTGCCCATGCCGCAAAAGTGCAGGCATTGCAGACGGAACTCTGGCAGTTGATCAAGTCCGAAGCCCAGGTGGCGGATCGCGAGATGCAGCATGACGCCGGATAACGCGCGCAAATCGGTGCCGTTCCGTGGCGGCGGCTTCGTGCCTGGGGTGAAACGCTGGGCGCCCTGGCTCGCCTTCGCCGTGATCATCGCGCTATGGGAAGTCGCTTCGCTCACGCGCCTGCTGCCGGCCCTGTTCATGCCGGCGCCGCATGAGGTGATCAGCGCGTTGCGCGACCTGCTGGCCTCGGGCCGCTTCATGGCGCATATCAGCGCCTCGCTGCAGCGCGTGCTGATCGGCTGGCTGCTTGGCACGTCCGCCGGCCTGGTGGTCGGTTTCCTGATGGGGGTGTTCACCCTGGCGCGCTCGGTCGGCCTGCCGGTGGTCTCGGCCTTGTTCCCGATCCCGAAGATCGCGCTGCTGCCGCTGCTGATCCTGTGGTTCGGCATCGGCGAGCCATCGAAATATGCCACGATTGCCTTGGGTGTGTTCTTCCCCACGGTGGTTTCCACCTTCTCAGCGGTGGATAACGTGCCGCGTAATCTCATTCGCATGGCCCAGAGTTTCGGCCTCTCGACATCCAGCATCATCTTCAAGGTGGTATTTCCGGGTGCCTTGCCGGGCATTCTTGCCGGCTTCCGCATTTCCTCGTCTATCGCCCTTATCCTGCTGGTATCGGCGGAGATGATCGGCACACAGGTCGGCATCGGGGCGTTCATTCTCGGTGCTGGCAACCTGATGCAGACGGACCAGCTTGTTGCTGGCGTGGTGCTGCTGTCGCTGCTCGGCCTGGCGATTTCCGCGCTGCTTTCGGCGGCGGAAAAATTCCTGCTGCGCTGGCGATGAGCGACGCATATCCGATCCCCGCCACCCGCATCGTGCGCCGCGAGGCAGGCGCCGCCAAACACTATGCCGCCGATATTGCCATCCTGGGTGCCGGAATCGCCGGCGTCTCGGCGGCATTGGAGGCGGCGAAACTTGGCCGCAAGGTGGTGCTGATCGATGCCGGTTCGCAGTTGGGCGGGCAATCGACGCAATCGCTGATCGGCACTTTCTGCGGCCTCTATTCCAACGGCCCGGCGCCGTACCGTGTCGTCTATGGCATGGCCGATGCGATGCTGCGGGATTTGACGGCAGCGGATGCGGTTGCGCCGCGCCGGGGCCGCAACACGATCATTCTGATGTACCAGGAACAGGCTTTGGCGCGCTGGATCGAGCGCAGCCTGGTTGAGGCAGGCGTCACGCTGCTGCTTGGCGCCACTTTGCTGGAGGCGTGCCGCGATGCTGGCCGTATCACATCGCTCAGCCTTGCCACGCGCTATGGCCGGGCGGAAGTGGCGGCACAGGGTTTCGTCGATGCCTCCGGCGATGCGGCGCTCAGCTTCGCTGCCGGTTTTGACTGCCGCGAACCGGCCACGCCGATCATGGGCACGTTGATGTTCAGCATCGAGGATTTCGATGAGGCGGCAGCCATGCAGCTCGACCGCTGGGCGATGCAGAAACGCTTGGCGGAATCTGCCACCCGCTATGGCCTGGTGCGCAAGGATGGCTTCGTTTTCGCCTTCCCCGGCAAAGGCCAGGCCCTGGTCAACATGACCCATGTGGAAACCCCGCTCGATGCAGCGGGCCATGCCCTGGCGCAGATCGAAGGCCGCGCCCAGGCCGACCGCGTGCTGGATTTCCTGCGTGGCGAATATGGCCCCGTATTCGGCCGCGCCCGGGTGCGCAGCTATGGCCTGCTGGGCGTGCGCCAGACCCGCTGGATCGTCGCCCGCCACAGCCTTGATGTGGCGGCGGTGCGTGCCGGCACCCGCAGCGCCGATGCCATCCTGCGCTGCTCCTGGCCGATAGAACTGCATGACCGGCCCGATGATGTGCATTGGGAAGAATTCGGCGACGACCACCTGCATTACCTGCCTTTCGGCACTATGGTGCCGGCGGCAGCGGATAACCTGGTGGCGGCGGGGCGCTGCATCGATGGCGATCCGGCGGCACTCGCTTCGGTGCGCGTGATGGGGCCGTGCATTGCCATGGGGGCCGCGGCGGTGCAGGCGCTCGATCTGGCCGGGGCCGGCTCGGTGCGGCAGGTGGATATTGCCGCCCTGCAGGCGCGGCTGGCCGATAATCTGGAACGCCGCGATCCTGCCTGATAGACTCTGGTCATGAATAGGCTGGGGCCATGAAGCTGTTATTCGTTGTCAATGCCGCGCCGGCCGTACTGGCTGGTGGCGAGATATCGCTGGCCAGCGTGCGTTACCGCGCCACCATGCCGGCGGCGGCGCTGCGCGATCTCGGTCATGACGTGACGGTGGTGGCGCTGGATAGCGTGCTGGCGCCGGATTTCCGCTTTGCCGGCGATGCCATCGTGCTGGCGCAGCCGAAGGAAGACCGCGTGCTGCGCGAGGGCCTGATCCCTGGGCTGGGCAGCTTCATTCAGGTGCATCGCCAGGCCGGCATCCGGCTGCTGATCGATGTTTGCGACCTCAAGGTCGGGCCGCATTACGCCGCCCATATCAGCGGTATTCTGCGCCAGCCGGCACAGGTGGAGATTTGCCGGCAATTCTATCCGGTCCTGATGCGGGCCGCCGATACGCTGGTGGTGCCAACGGAGATACTCGCCCAGCGGCTGGCGGAGCATATCGGCAGTGACCTGCGCTTCGGCGTGGTCGGTGATCCGGTAGAAGTGGCGCGGGCGCCAGTGCGTTTCGCACCGCAGGCAGATGCGCCGCTCAATCTGCTGTGGTTCGGCTTCTTCGGCGGCCATGCCCGGGCGCTGGCGCAATTCTGCCAGGATGACCTGCCGCGTCTGGCGGCGTTGCGGCCCGTATCCCTTACCCTGCTCTGCGAACAGAATGCCGTGGCGCATCTCGACCGCCTGCGTGGATTGGCCCAAGGCGCGGTGCCGATCGAATGGCAGCCCTGGTCGGTGCCGGGGTTGCAGCAGGCGCTGGCGGCCTGCGATGCGGTGCTGCTGCCGATAGACCATGCCGCCGATATTGCCGTGGGCAAGAGCAACAACCGCGCCTTGCAGGCGCTATGGGCTGGGCGCGCGGTTTTTGCGCATCCGATTGCCAGTTATCGGGAACTGGATGGCTTCGCCATCATCGGCGCCGATCTGGTGGCCGGCCTCAAGGCGGCGCTGGATGATCCGGCGGCCTGCATCGCACGCATGCGGGCCGGCCAGGCTTATGTGGCGGAAACCTATACGCCAGAGGCAATCGGCCGGCGCTGGGAGAAGCTGCTCAAGGCAGACTGATCAAGCGCGGCGGGATCAATCCAGCAGCTTGAACAGGGCGGCGAAGGCGGCATCGTCGTCTGGCACTGCCAGTTGCGGCGGCGCCGGGCAGTTGCCTTCATCCTCCCAGCAGGCCCAGCCGAAATCCAGAATCACCGGGCCTTGCGCCGTCAGCATCACATTTTGCGGCCGCAGGTCGCGGTGGCGGATCCCGGCGGCCTTCAATGCCGTCTGGGCCTGCTGCAGGCCGGCGCGCACGGCGTCCTTGTTCTCGATCATGCCATCGGCGGCAGCCTGCGCCAGGGTCTTGCCTTCCAGCAGCGGCATTGCCAGCACATAGGTTTTCTCGTCCATGCCGAAGGTGGCCGGCTTGACGAAGCAGGGCGCATCCAGGCTGTAGAGGAATTCATGTTCGCGGTAGAGCAGGCTGCGCGCGGTATCATTCTTGGCCTGCACCATTTTTACCGCCAGCTTCTGCGTGCCACTCATCAGCACGCCGTAGATGCGGCTGATGAACTGATCATTCTCCTTGGCATAGAAGGGCTTGCTGTTGGCAGCCATGCGCGCCACTTCAGCCAGCCCTTCCGGCGCCATGGCCCAGAGATCAGGGGCCGCTACCGCGCGATTCTGCGAGCGGAACAGCAGCCGCTTCTGCGCCATCGGCGAACCCGGCGCCGGAATCGCGCCCAGGCAATCCACATGGCTGTGGATGCCGGTATTCTTCACCATGGCATGTACGGCTGCCGCATCGGGAATCTGCGGCAGCTTCATCTTGCCTTCCTGGCCCATCGAGGTTTCGAAGAACAGCACGTCGCAATGGCGCTGCACTTCCGTCAGCAGTTTCACGGCGGCTTCGAAACCATCGAAATGCACCACCCACTGGAAAGTGGAGAGGAACAGGATGACGTCGAAATGGCCGAGATCGCGGATCAGCTCGGGCGAGGCGGCGGCATTGATGAAGGTGATGCCGGTCTGCTTCAGCTCGTTCACGTCCTGCCCGATCTCGCAGGTCAGCGTGTCTTTCTCGATGCCGGTACAGGTATAGCCCAGGCGCTGGAAGCGGAAGCAGTTGTAGCCGCTATGGCAGCCGATATCGAGCAGGCGACCGGTCTTGAACGGGCGCGGCAGGGTGGTCTGCATCAGCGCGAAGCGTTCTTCCACGGCGTCGCGCTGATAAGGGATATCGGCGAAATCGTCGAAGGGCAGGGGGTTGTACAGGTGTCCCGGCCGGCTGGCATTACCCGGCTGATAGACTTGCCCCATGCGGGCAATCTTCGCCCGAATCGACTCGACCGTGACCATGACTGACCCTTCCCAAAGCGGCGTCTGCCGGGTCAGCTTAGCCCGAAAGGGTTAATTTTCGGCCACTTCCATATCGGCTTCGGCCTCTGCCGGTCCCTTTGCCGAGGCCAGCAGGCGCAGCAGGTCGATCAACTCGGCCCGCCTGGCCGGTGGTATCGGCTGCATCGCCCGGGTCTGCGCCCGCAATACCGCCGGCAGGGCGGCGCGCAGCATGGCTTCGCCGGCTTCCGTCACCGCCAGCGCATTGGTGCGGCGGTCGGTTGCGGTGCGGCTGCGCTCCAGCAACTCGCGCTTGAGCAGGCGGGCCACCATTTCGGCCACTGTCGAGCGGTCGATGCCGGTCAACCGCACCAGATCAACCTGGCTCAGGCCACGATTCTGGTAGACGGTCAGCAGCAGCGCGAATTGTGGTGGTGTCGGGCCGTTCTCGCCCACTTCCTCGGTATAGAAATCCACCGCGATCTGATGACAGCGGCGCAACAAATGCCCTGGTGCGTCGAGCAACACGAAGCAGCTCAACGGATCATCCGGCATAGTTGGAATAGCCATGCCCCACTCCCCCGTTTTTCGGGTGGTTTGACACCACCTCATGCTTTGCGGGAATCAGCCTACGCTGGACCGGGGCCGTTTGCCAACCAGGGTGTGCAGAATATAAACTTGTCGTGATGGCGATCCAGCGACCCAGCGATTTCGGCTTCACGCACCAGGTGCCGGACGGCGACGACAAGGCGCGTCTGGTCTGCGGCGATTGCGGCTGGATTCATTACGTCAATCCCAAGATCGTGGTTGGTGCGGTGTGCAGCTATGGCGATCGCATCCTGCTCTGCCGCCGCGCCATAGAGCCGCGTCATGGCTTCTGGACATTGCCCGCCGGTTTCATGGAAGAGCGTGAGACGACGGAAGCAGGCGCTGCCCGCGAAGCAATGGAGGAAGCCGGGGTCACTATTCGGATCGATGCATTGCTGGCCGTATACAACATACCGCGTATCAGCCAGGTGCAGATGATGTACCGCGCCACGCTGCCGGGGCCGGAACTCAATCCCGGGATCGAGTCACTCGATGCGAAGCTGTTCCTGTGGGACGAGATTCCATGGAATGAACTGGCCTTCCCCAGTGTGCTCTGGGCATTGCATCATTGGCGCGAGGTGCGCGGCAAACGCGATTTTGCTGCCTTTGGCAATCCGCCCGATGCTCCTGGTGTGTAGCAGCGGAGCGGGGGTGTGTAACAGCGGGTCGGGGGTGTATAGCAGCGGGGGCGTGTAATTAGCCCTTCTGCTCCAGCCCGGCCAGCGCGCGGGCAAAGGCATCGGCGGAGAAGGGCTGCAGGTCGGCGGCGGTCTCGCCAACGCCGACGAAATGCACCGGCAGGCCGAATTTGTCGGCAATCGCCACCAGCACACCGCCGCGTGCCGTGCCATCCAGCTTGGTCACCACCAGGCCGGAGACATCGCAGATTTCCTTGAAGGTGGCGACCTGGTTCACGGCATTCTGGCCGGTGGTGGCATCCAGCACCAGCAGCACATGATGCGGCGCTTCGGGTACCTGCTTCTTGATCACACGCACGATCTTGGCCAGTTCCTGCATCAGGTCGGCCTTGTTGTGCAGGCGGCCGGCGGTGTCGATCAGCAGCAGGTCGGCACCGGCTTCGCGGGCCTGGGTCAGGGCCTCAAAGGCAAGGCCCGCGGCATCGGCACCGGTTTCGCCTTTTACGATAGTGGCGCCAGTGCGCTGGCTCCAGATGCTCAACTGCTCCACGGCGGCGGCGCGGAATGTGTCGCCAGCGGCCATCACCACTTTCCTGCCGGCCTCGCGGCTGCGCTGCGCGATCTTGCCGATGGTGGTGGTCTTGCCAACACCATTGACGCCAACCACCAGCACCACCTGCGGCTTCGGCCCATCGAGGTCCAGCGGCTTTTCCACCGGCTTCAGGATCGGGGCGAGGCTTTCGGCCAGCGCGGCGCGGATTTCCTCCGAAGTCACTTCCTTGTCGAAGCGGCTACGGGCGATATCCTGCACGATGCGGGCAGCGGTAGCGACGCCGAGGTCGGCGCCGATCAGGGTTTCCTCCAACTCGTCCAGCGCTTCCTGGTCCAGCTTGCGCTTGGTGAACAGGCCGGTGATCTGGTCGCCGAGCGCACTGGCGGAACGCGACAGGCCCTGCTTGAGGCGGCCGAACCAGCCAAGTTTCGGCGCTGCTTCCTCGCTCATCAGGCGGCCTCCAGCCAAAGTTTGCCATCACGCGCGGCGCCGATCCGGCTTTGCAGGATGGCGCCTTTCGGCAGCCCCGGCGGCAAAGCCACGGGGGCATAGGTCTCGTCGCGGCCGAGACCTTCCTGCTCCACCAGAATGCTGGCCTCGCGGCCAACACGGCTTTGCAGGAAACGCTGCTGCGCAACAGTGCCGCGCCGGCGCAGTTCCGCTGCTCGCGTCTTGCGGACGGCGATGGGGACCTGCGGCATGCGCGCTGCCGGCGTGCCTTCGCGCGGCGAGAACGGAAAGACATGCAGGAAGGCCAGCGGCATTTCCTCGATCAGTGCCGCCGAACGCTCGAAGGCGGCGTCGTCCTCAGTGGGAAAACCGGCGATCAGGTCGGCACCCAGCGCGATGCCGGGGCGCAGCCGCTGCAACGTCTCGGCCATGCGCACAGCCTGTTCGCGGCTATGGCGGCGCTTCATGCGCTTTAGGATCAGGTCGTCACCCGCCTGCAGGCTGAGATGCGCATGCGGCATCACGCGCTCCTCCTCGGCATAGAGCCGCAGCAGGTCGGCATCGATCTCGGCCGGATCCAGGGACGAGAAGCGCAGCCGCTGGATTTCCGGCACCAGCGCCAGCAGCCGCCGCGCTGCCTGGCCCAGACTCGGCTGGCCCGGCAGGTCATGGCCATAGCTGGTGATATCGACGCCGGTGAGCACGAATTCGCGATAGCCGCGCTGCGCCAGGGCGCGGGCCTGTTCGGCCACCGCACCAAGCGGCAGCGAGCGGCTGGGGCCACGGCCATAGGGAATGATGCAGAAGGTGCAGCGGTGGTCGCAGCCCTGCTGGATTTCCAGATAGGCGCGCGGGCGGCCGGGAAATTCGCTGACGGTTGCACATGCCTGCTCGGGGGCAATCGCCGGCAGCGTTGCCGCCATGATGTCGCCCACGGCAATACGGGCCTGGCCCAGTTGCCGCCAGGCGGCGGGATCCAGCTTCTCACGGTTGCCAAGCACATGATCGACTTCCGCCATGGCAGCGAAACGTTCAGGCGCTACCTGCGCGGCGCAGCCGGTGACGACAATGCGGGCATCCGGCTGTTCGCGGCGCAGCCGGCGGATCGCCTGGCGTGCCTGCTTTTCGGCTTCCGCCGTGACCGCACAGGTATTCACCACCACAAAATTATCGAGGGCGAGTTCGCCGAGTCTGGCGCGCACGGCCTCGCCTTCATAGGCGTTGAGCCGGCAGCCGAAGCTCAACACGTCAACCGTCATTGCGGTTCAGGCCGCCGCCGGTTCGTCGAGCCAGAAGGCGGGGGGGATGGTGCCGCGGAAAGATTCGGTGGCCGGGCCGGTCATGTAGATGTGGTTGTCGGCCGCCCAATGAATGTTCAGCACGCCGCCATCCAGCACCACGTCGGCGCGGCGCGCCGAGAGGCCACGGCGTGCCGCTGCCACCAGGGTGGCGCAGGCGCCGGTGCCGCAGGCCTTGGTGATGCCGACACCGCGCTCCCACACCCGCATGCGGATACGGTCCGGCGCCAGCACCTGGGCGAATTCGACATTGATGCGCTGCGGGAACAGCGGGTCATGTTCGATCTGCGGCCCGATCATGGTCAGCGGCACGGCTTCCACGTCGCCGGGAAAGAATACCACATGCGGATTGCCGACATTCACGGCACCCGGTGCGCTGTAGCCCGCATGGGCATAATCCAGTGTCGCGGTATCCATGGCGCGGCTTAAGGGAATCTGCTGCCAGTCGAAACGCGGCTCGCCCATATCGACGGTGACCAGACCCTCGACACTGGCGGCATCGGCGCGCTTGGCGTTCAGCCAGCCGCCCAGCGTGTCGATGCTGACGTTTGCCTTGCCGGTCTCATGCATCAGCAGGCTGGCAACACAGCGTGCCGCATTGCCACAGCTTTCCACCTCGCCGCCATCGGCATTGTGGATGCGCATGAAGGCATCGGCCTTGCCGGAGCGTTCAATGGTGATCATCTGGTCGAAGCCGACGCCACGGCGGCGGTCGGCCAGCCGGGCAATGGCGGCCTGCTCCAGCGGCACCGCATGGGCGCGCGCATCCAGGACAACGAAATCGTTGCCGAGGCCGTGCATCTTCACGAAGGGCAGGGGAGTGGTCGGGCGCATAAGCGGGTTTATAGGGCGCCGGGGGGCTTTAGTCCAGCCAGGGTGGCTGGCCGGACCTGGCCTAAGCCTGGGATTCCTTGGCTTTTGCCTTTTCCACGGCGGCTTTCAGCGAGGCGCGGAGCTGTGCCTCCAGGGCGCCGCCGGAACCGCTGATCTTGTGTGCCACCACCACATACAGCGTGTCGATATGGATGGAGACGATTTCGAGCTGCAGATCGTCGAGGTCGCCATCGATGGTTTTCAGGAAATCATGCAGCGATTTGGCAAATTCGGTGAGCAGCGGGTAGCCGAACACACCGCCCATGCCCTTGATCTGGAAGGCCTGCTCGCGCACATCCTCGACCAGCGCGCGGCGCTCCTCAGCTGAGGAGCTGATGGCGGCGCTGATGCGCTCACGCAACTCCTTGATCTGCTCGGCGGTCTCATCCAGGAAGGCGCTGGCCGAGGCCTGCACCAGGGCATCCATCTTCTGCCGCAGGGCATCATCAAGCCTGAGGTCGAGGCCCTTCTTGTAGTTCACCGCCTTGCGCTTGAGTTCGCCGCGGTTCGGGATGTGGACCGGGCGTGCCGGCCGTGAATCCTCCGACACCTGCATCAATCCTTCGTACGGCGGTCGGCGCCATCAAACGGGATCTGCTGGCGGCGACGGTCGGGGCCGAAATAGCCACGCACGCTGACGAAGTCACGCGGCCGGGCGATCACCGAAACAAGGCGGCGATAGAGACCATCGGCGGTGAAGGGCTTGGCGAGGAATTCGGTGACGCCGGCATCGCGGGATTCGACCACGTATTCCATTTCGGAATTGGCGGTGAGCATGATCACTGGCAGCAGGCGGTCGGCCGAGGTGGCGTCATTGCGGATGAAATCGAGCAGTTCAAGGCCGCTGCGCGGCTTGAGATTCCATTCGGTGACGCAGACATCAATATGGCCCGAGCGCAGCGAGCCGAGCGCGCTGTCATAATCACGGGCCAGGCTGATCTGCACGGCGCCAAGCATGGCCAGGATATCCTTGACCAGCTTGCCCATCAGTCGATTGTTATCGACGATGAGGAAGCGCACATGGCTGAAATCGATTTTTTCCGACATGCGACTGTCCGACGCTCCCGGCCTGGCGACTTAACCCACCCGCAGATATGGCTTATTCCAACCAAATCTCTATATACTTTAACCCTTGCGAAGCCAACCAATTGAACGATTCTACTGAGGCTTGTTAACGACTAGTAATCAGCCGTCTGAATTTTTTTGTCGCGCTGACATTTTCCGTTCCTCTCGCAATGGCGAAATATGACCGAATCAGTCGCCCCCCGTCCGCCAGGCCTGCTCGCGCTGCTCGGGGTGGTGAATGCCAATGGCATCCTGGCCGCGACGATGTATCTGCCGTCGCTGCCCAGCCTCAGCATGGTGCTGGGCGTGCCGGTGGATGCAATGCCTTTCACGCTCATGGTGTATTTGGCCGCATATGCTGGCGGGCAGCTTGTGTTCGGGCCATTGAGTGACCGCTGGGGGCGGCGCTGGCTGATGCTTGGGAGTCTGGCCGTGCTGGCGCTGGTAAGTGCGGCCTGTGCCTTTGTCACTACGCTGGAGCAGCTTTGCTGGCTGCGCGCCATTCAGGGCTTCGCGGCTTCCGCTGGCCTGGTGATCGGTCGTGCCGTGCTGTTCGATGTATACAATCGCGCCGAGGCGGCACGCGCGACGGCGGTGGTTACCGCCACCCTGGCGCTGGCGCCGATCTTCTCGCCCCTGCTTGGCGGTCTGGTGCAGGAATTCATCGGGTGGCGGGGAAACTTCCTCATCTCTGCTGCTGTCACTGCGGGTGCGCTGGTGCTGCTGTGCATCTGGCTGGGCGAGACCCATCGGCCGGTGCGCCGCCAGGGTTCGATGCTCGGCGGCATTCTGCGTGACTATAGTGGCCTGCTCGCTTCGCGGGCTTTCCTCGGTTTCGGCGGGGTGATTGTCGGGATCTTCGCCGGGCTGCACAGCTTCAATGCGGCGGCACCGGCGGTGCTGATCGAAACCCTGGGGCTGCGTCCGGCGGTTGCCGGCCTGCTGCTGGCCCTGGGCGGCGGCGGTTTCTTCCTCGGCTCGCTGTTCTGTTCGCTCTATGCCATGCGGCTGGGCACGGCGCGGCTGATCGAACTGGGCATTGCGGCGATGCTGCTGGGCGGCTGCAGCCTGCCATTGCTCACCGCCCTGCTGGGCGACAGCGTGGCGGTGGTGATCGGCTGCCGTATCATCTGGGCGGCGGGCATGGGTATCGCAGTACCGGCAGCGGTGGCCGGCGCCACCGGGGCCAACCCGAAGGCTTTGGGGGCGGGCTCGGCGCTGGCCGGATTCATGCAGAATGCCGCTGGCGGCCTTGGCGCCATGGTGATGGGGTTGCTGCCGGCGGGCAACACCCTGACTCTGGGCCTAGCCTACGCCGCCACGGCCCTGCTTGGCTGGGCCGGCTGGATGGTCAATCGCCGCGCTGCTCTGGCGGCGATCAATTCCCCGGATTGAGCACGGCCTGCAACTCGCGCCATTCGCGGGCGGAAAGGCCGGAGGAAGCCTGGTCGACAGCCTCGCCGGCCAGCAGGCGGCGCACTGTTTTCAGTGCCGTGGCCGAAAGGCTGGCGCCGCCGATGCGGTATTCCACGAAGGCGTCGTAGCAGGCCGGCACCCAGCGTTTCACCGTATCCAGCATCGCATCGGCATAGACGCGGATTTCGTATTGCGCATGGCTGTCGGCGCGCAGCGACAGGAAGTGCAGCAGGTTCAGCAGGTCGGTCTTCCAGTACCACTGGGTATAGTAGTTCAGCGTCAGGTTCATGCGCGCCAGTTCGCGCGCCAGGCCGGAGCGGTCCTCATCGACGCGGCTGCCATCCGGGCGCTCGTTCAGCATTTCCTCGTAGGAATCGTAGGTCTGAGAGGCGTCGCGCTTCAGCAGTTCCATCACGCGTTCGGCTTCCGGCCCGGTCAGCAGGTTGCCGCGCCCCTGGCGGTTGGTGGTGGCCTGCGCCGCCAGCTGGTCCGGCGCCGGCAGGTAGAATTCCTTGTCCAGGATCGAGTAGCGCGCGGAATATTCGTTCACATTGGCGGTGCGGTGGCGGATCCATTGCCGCGCCACGAAGATCGGCAGCTTCACATGATACTTGATCTCGCACATCTCGAACGGCGTGGTGTGCCGATGGCGCATCAGGTAGTTGATCAGGCCGCGATCCTCGCTGACCTTCTTGGTGCCCCGGCCATAGGAGACGCGTGCCGCCTGCACCACCGCCGCATCGTCGCCCATATAGTCGATGACGCGCACGAAGCCGTGGTCGAGTACGGTGAGCGGTTCGTAAAGGATTTCCTCCAGTTCCGGCACCGTGGCGCGCCGGGTCGGCTGGCTCTGGCTGCGCAGCGCGGCAATTTCGGCGGCTTGTTCGGGCGTGACGGACATCGGCGGCTCCCTGGGAGGGGTCCCGGGAATCGGGCGCCCCGGCTGAAGGCCGGACTTTATAGACCCTTCAAAACGCCTTCGGGAAGCCTTATATCTATCCCTGCCGGCTTGCCGGCTATGGCGATAAACGCCGCTCGGAATAGGCGTAATGGACCCGGGGGCAGTACCCGGCGCCTCCACCATGAGGCCAGGCTTCGGCAGACCGCCGCCCTGGCCTGATGATGGGGGCGAATCAGGCTCGACATGCGCAATAAAGGATCGGTTTTTGCCCGGCATGATACCGCCGTTATCGGGTCAAATCCTAAGTGCGAACGATAACTCCGTAGCACTCGCTGCCTAATTAGGTAAGCGCGGCTTGGGGGGTGCCGGGCAACAGAAACCCCCCGCTTATTTCTGCTATCTCCCGTATAGCCTTGCGTTTTCCGGCATTTACGTTGCCCGGAATTGAAGTCTGGGGCAGCCTTGGGTTATGATGGCGGCAACTCGCACCCCACCCCTGTAACAGGCATGGCCGGCAAGCTGCTCGATTATAACCTCCTGGTCGAAAACGCACTGCGTGGCGCGGTGCGCGATGCGTTGAAGCGTGCCGCCGAATTCGGCCTGCCCGGCAACCACCATTTCTACATCACCTTCCGCACCGACCAGCCCGGCGTGGAAATCCCGCCCTATCTGCACGAACGCTATCCGGACGAGATGACCATCGTGCTGCAGCACCAGTTCTGGGGCCTGGAGCCGGGCGAGGAAAAGTTCCAGGTCACGCTGAGTTTCAACAAGGTGCCTGAGCGCCTGATAGTGCCCTATGCGGCGCTCACCGCCTTTGCCGATCCGAGCGTGCAGTTCGGTCTGCAGTTCCGTGTGCAGCCCTCGGCCGAGAGTCTGGCACGCGGCGCCGCTCTGGCAGTGGAGCCACCGGCGGCTGAAGCTTCGGGTGATGAAGCGCCGGCGGAAGCGCCGAAGCCGACCACCGGCGAAGTGGTGGCGCTGGATGCCTTCCGCAAGAAAAAGACTTAAAGCCCCGCCGTAACTATTCCCCCGATAGCGCGGCCCGCCCTGCCGCGCCATACCAGCGAGAGCATCATGCCTGATTTCAGCTACCAGGACCTCTTTCCGCTTGGCCCGGACAGCACGCCCTACCGCAAGCTCTCCAGCGACGGCGTGGAAAGCATCGAGGTGGCCGGTCGGCGCGTGCTGAAGGTCAGCGACAAGGCGATGAGCGATCTGACTTTCGCCGCCATGCGCGACATCGCGCATCTCTTCCGCCCCGGCCATCTGGCGCAGTTGCGCGCCATCCTGGAAGACAAGGGTGCCTCCGACAACGACCGCTTCGTGGCGCTGGAGCTGCTGAAGAACGCCAATATCTCGTCGGGCTTCGTGCTGCCATCCTGCCAGGATACCGGCACCGCCATCGTGATCGGCAAGAAGGGCCAGTATGTCTGGACCGAAGGCAACGATGAAGCGGCGTTGAGCCACGGCGTCTACCGCACCTATACCGAGACCAACCTGCGCTATTCGCAGCTGGCGCCCTTGAGCATGTTCAAGGAAGTGAATACCGGCACCAACCTGCCGGCGCAGATCGAGCTTTATGCCACCGAGGGCGATGCCTACAAGTTCCTGTTCATCGCCAAGGGCGGCGGCTCGGCCAACAAGACGTATCTCTACCAGCAGACCCCCGCCGTGCTGCGTGGCGAGAATCTGGTCAAGTTCCTCGATACCCAGATCAAGACGCTGGGCACAGCGGCCTGCCCGCCCTATCACCTTGCCATTGTCATCGGCGGCCTTTCGGCGGAGCAGAATCTGAAAACCGCCAAGCTTGCCTCGGCGCGCTATCTCGACAGCCTGCCGACCCAGGGCAGCCCGTCCGGCCATGCCTTCCGCGATCTCGAGATGGAGCAGACCGTACTCGAACTCTCGCGCAACAACGGCATCGGCGCCCAGTTCGGCGGCAAGTATTTCTGCCATGATGTGCGCGTCATCCGCCTGCCGCGCCATGGCGCCAGCGTGCCGATCGGCATGGCGGTGAGCTGCTCCGCCGACCGCCAGGTGCTGGGCAAGATCACCAAGGATGGCGTGTTCCTTGAGCAGCTTGAGACCGATCCGGCCAAGTATCTGCCCGAGGCCACGGAGGATGCGCTCTCCGCGACCGTGGTGAAGGTGAACCTCAATCAGCCGATGAGCGAGATCCGCAAGCTGCTGTCGCAGTATCCGGTGAAAACGCGGCTGTCGCTCAGCGGCACGCTGATCGTGGCCCGCGACCTCGCGCATGCCAAGTTCGCCGAGCGTGTCGAGCGCGGCGAGGGCCTGCCGGATTATGTGAAGAACCACATGATCTATTATGCCGGCCCGGCCAAGACGCCGGATGGTTATGCCTCTGGCTCCTTCGGCCCCACCACCGCCGGCCGCATGGATTCCTATGTCGGCATGCTGATGCAGAATGGCGGCGGCTTCATCAGCCTGGCCAAGGGCAACCGCTCGAAGCAGGTGACCGATGCCTGCAAGGAATATGGCGGTTTCTATCTCGGCTCGATCGGCGGCCCGGCGGCGATCCTGGCCAAGAACAATATCAAGAAGGTCGAGCAGCTCGAATATCCCGAGCTCGGCATGGAATCGGTGTGGAAGATCGAGGTCGAGGATTTCCCGGCCTTCATCATCGTTGACGACAAGGGCAACGATTTCTTCGCCAAGCTGGCCTGAGATTGATCAAGCCGTGCTGCCTAGCGCAGCACGGCGCGGCCCTCGGGGTCGTAGATGATGCTGAGGGCGAGCAGGCGGTCCACTGTCACGCCATCGGCGGCCAGCGGTAGCACCAGGGTTTCGGCGCTGCCGTAATCGCGCCCAGGCCCGGCACGCTTTGCACCACGGCGCCAGCTCGGGCCGCGATTCTCCACCACCCAGGTCAGGCCTTCGGTGGTTTGCGGATCGGTATTCAGTTCATCCAGCCAGCGGCCGGTCGGATCGCCATGTAGATGCTGAGTGATCATGGTGCCGACCAGACGCAGGCGGAAACGCATCGGCGGCGGCTCGCGCTGAACTTCGAACAATGTGACATGCGGCAGCAACTGGCGCACGGCTATCGGATCGAAATGATCGCGGCTCGGCAGCAGGCCTTTGGCCATGCCCTCCGGCCACATGCTGCGCCAGGCATCGAACAGGCCGCGCGACAGCGCATGCCAGGCGTCAGGATCAAGCGCGTCGCCGCGCTGGATGAGGTCGGCGGTGTCTGTACTCAACGGAAAAAACACTCCACGGCAATACTGAATGGGGCGCGACACTGCACCAGTATTTGGTGAAGGTTATATTAACCCGGCGTGGTTGTTTTGACCGTTCCCTTCTCATGTGGAAGCAACTGCGTTGCGTCTGGAGGCGGTAGGCCGCTAGGAGAATCGCGCAGCCGGTACTAGACGTACCGGCAAGCGTTTCGACAACGCAAATCCGCCTCGGCGCAGCGGTTCCACATGAGAAGGGAACGGTCACAAGCCTAGATACGCTTGACGCACGCGGTCGTCGTGCAGCAATGCCTCGCCGCTGCCTTGCATGGCGATACGGCCATTCTCCAGCACATAGGCGCTGTCGGCGAGTTTCAGCGACACCGCCACATTCTGTTCCACCAGGATGATGCTCAGGCCCCGCTCATGCAGCAGCTTGATGATGCGGAATACTTCCTGCACCACGGCCGGCGCCAGGCCGAGCGATGGCTCATCGAACATGATCAGTTCGGGTTGGCCCATCAGGCAGCGGCCGATTGCCAGCATCTGCTGTTCGCCGCCAGACATGGTCCCGGCAAGCTGGCCACGGCGTTCGGCGAGGCGCGGGAACAGGCTGAAGATTTCCTCCAGCGTCTGCTTTTCCTTGCCGCGCGCGCGCGGCAGCAAGGCGCCCATCTGCAGGTTTTCCAGCACGCTCAGCGTCGGGAAAACCTGGCGGCCCTCGGCCACCTGGCCGATACCGAGATTGCACACCTTGTAGCTCGGCAGGCCGGCTATATCCTGGCCCTTGTAGCGGATGCGGCCCTGGCGCGGCGGCTCGATGCCGGCGATGGTGCGGATCAGGGTCGACTTGCCGGCGCCATTGGCGCCGACGATGGCGACGATGCTGCGCTCGGCGGCTTTCAGGCTCACGCCATCCAGCGCCTGGGCATCGCCATAGAATACGTCGAGGCCTTCGATTTCGAGACTCATACGGCAGCCTCCTCGCCGAGATAGCATTCCAGCACCGCCGGGTCGCGCACCACGGCCTCGGGCTCGCCGCGCGCAATCACCTCGCCATGGTGCAGCACCACCACCTGCTGCGACAGCGCCATCACCGCGCGCATCACATGCTCGATCAGCAGGATGGTCAGGCCATGCTTCTGGTTCAACTCGCGGAACACCGCCACCATCTGGTCGGTTTCGGTCGGCCGCAGGCCGGCCATCACTTCATCCAGCAGCAGGATGGTCGGCTTGGTCGCCAGCGCGCGCGCCACTTCCAGGCGCTTGCGTTCCGGCAGGGTGAGCTGCGCCGCCGGCTGGTCACGCTTGTCCAGCATGCCGAGCTGATCCAGGATCGCTTCCGCCGCCTTCGCTGCCTTGCGTGCATCCGGCTCGGTGCGCAGCGCGCCAACGATCACGTTGTCGAGCGCACTCAGTTCCTTGAACGGCTTCACCAGCTGGAAGGTGCGGCCGACACCGGCATGGCAGATCTGGTCCGGGCGCAGGCCGTCGATGCGGCGGCCTTCCAGTGTCACGCTGCCTTCATCGGGCTTGAACACACCGGCGATCATGTTGAAGCAGGTGGTTTTGCCGGCACCATTCGGGCCAATCAGGCTGACGATGCCGCCACGCGGCACCTCCAGCGAGGCCCGCGACACCGCCTTCAGGCCACGGAAGCTTTTCGAAATGCCATCGACCTGCAGCAGGGGCGCGTTCATGACTTGCTCTCCAGGCCCAGGCGGCGACGGAGCGGCGGCCAGATGCCATGCGGCAGATACATGATCACGGCGGCGAGGCAGATACCGTAGAACACATGCTTGATGCCGGGAATGTCGTAGCCCAGGCCATGCAGCACTTCATACAGCCCTTCGGCCAGCACGGTGAGCACGAAGGCGCCGAGGATCGGGCCGAACAGCGAACCCAGTCCGCCGATGATCGGCCCCAGGATCAGTTCGATGGAGCGGCTGATATTGAATATCTGCTCGGGGAACAGGTTGTTGTAATAGAAGGCGAAGAACACGCCGCTGATCGCGGTCATGCCGCTGGAGATCAGCACCGCCAGCATCTTGTAGCGGAAGGTGTTGATGCCCAGCGTCTGCGCCGCATCCTGGTCCTCGCGGATCGCCAGCCAGTAATAGCCGATCCGGCCGGTGAGCAGCCAGCGGCAGAAAATGAAGGCGGCGACGGTGAAGGCCAGCAGCAGGTAGTAGAACATCACCGGTCGGCCGCGCAGGTTCAGCAGGTCATTGCTGGTATACTGTGCCACCGGCAGGAAGAAGCCGCCGGAGCCGTTCACCCAGGCGAAATGGTCGAAGCCGACGCGGGTGAATTCAGCAAACGCAATCGTCAGCAGGGCAAAGTAAGTACCGCCGATGCCGAAGCGGAAGGCAAGGAAGCCGATGCCGGCGCCAAATGCCATGCTGACACCGATGGCGGCAAAGACGCCCACCGTCGGCGGCAGCTTGAAATGCACATAGAGCGCGGCGGCGGTATAGGCGGCAAGGCCGACATAGAGCGAATGGCCAAGCGAAAGCTGGCCGCAGAAACCCATCATCACGTTCCAGGCCTGGCCGGTATAGGCGAAATACAGCACCAGGATCAGGATCGACAGCACATAGGGATCGACCAGGAAGGGGGCCACCAGGAAGGCGCCAAGCAGCAGGGCGAGCAGGAGGAGGGCGCGCTTCGGCACGCCAGCGGTGAGACGGTCTATCATGACGGCTTCCTGCCCAGCAGGCCCTGGGGGCGGAACAGCAGCACCAGGATCAGCAGCGCGATGGCGAACATGCTCTTGGCCGAAGGCGCGAAGAACAGGCCGGACAATGCTTCCGAGAGGCCGATCAGCACGCCGCCGAGCAGGGCGCCGGGCATCGAGCCGAGGCCGCCGACGATGACAATGACGAAGGCCTGCAGCGTGAAGGCGGGCCCCAGGCTGGGCGTCACGTCGATCAGCAGCACCATCATGGCGCCGGCGGCGCCGACGCAGGCCGAACCGAGGCCGAAGGTGAAGGCGTAGAGCCGCCTGACATTGAGGCCGACCACCAGGGCGCCGAGGTAATTGTCTGCGCAGGCACGGATCGCCTTGCCGGTGAGCGACAGGCGGAAGAAGGCGAACAGCCCGGCGGTGATCAGCAGCGCCAGGCCGGCGGTGATCAGACGCACCTTGTCGGCCAGCAGCGGGCCGATCTCGACGGAATCGAGGGCGTAATCCACCAGGGTGGTGCGGGCATCGGGCCCGAAGATCATCAGCAGGCCGTTCACCATGATGATGGCGACGGCAGCCAGCAGCATGAACTGGCTATGTTCCGGCCGGTTGATGAAGGGATTGATCAGCAGGGCTTGCATGGCATAGCCGAGCGCGAACAGCAGCACGGCAATCGGCACCATGCTGATCAGCGGGTCGATCTGCCAGGCGCCGAAGGCGACGATGGCGCCATACATGCCAATGGTCATCATCTCGCCATGGGCGAAATTCACCACGCGCACCACGCCGAAAATGACGCTGAGGCCAAGCGCCATCAGGCCATAGACCAGGCCGGTCAGCAGTCCCTGCAGGGTTACATTGAGGATGAGTTCAATCGGCATCGCATGCAAAACACCCACGGCGCGGCTAACGCCGTGGGTGCCATTTGAGGGTTAAGTCAGATCAGGCGCGCTTGTTCCAGCTCGGCATCGGCAGCAGCAGGTTGTCTTCCGATACGTTGAGCGGCAGCACCACCTTCGGGCGCTGGCCGATATTCTGCAGCGTCACCGACTTGATGTTGGTGTTCTGGCCCTTGGCATCGAATTCCAGCGTGCCGCCGGCCATCACATGGTCGGTGATCTTGGTGGCGCGGATGGCATCGGCCAGTTCCTTGCCATTGGTGCTCTTGGCGCGGTTGAAGGCTTCCACCGCCACCAGCATGGCCTCGAAGGAGAAGCCGACATTCAGCTCGAACAGCTCCTTCGGATAGGCCTTGGTAAAGGCATCGAGCAGCTTCTGCGTCATGCTGGCGCGCGGATTGTACCACGGCACATTGGTCAGCAGGTAATCGGAATACTTGCCGAGCGTGCGGTAGAACTGGCCTTCATAGAAGCCCGGCGCGCCGGGGCTCATGATCACCTTCGGCTCCCAGCGCTGCTTCACCATCTCGCGGATCAGCAGGATGGCGTCGTTCAGGCGGGTCACCGGCATCACCATGTCGGCATTGGTCGCCTTGGCCTTGGCGATTTCCACCGAAAGGTCTTTGGCCTGCGGATCGTAGCTGATGGTTTCGACGATCTGGAACGGCAGGTCGAAGCGCGGGGCCATCGCCTTGATGGCACCGGCCATGGACTGGCCGAAGGTGTCGTTGGCATGCATGAACACCGCGGTTTTCGGCGTCACGCCGCTCTGGGCGAACACGGTCTTCATCAGCGCCAGGCCATCGCCGACCAGCATCGGCGCGGTCGGGAAGTTGCGGAACACGAACTTGTAGCCCTGCTCGGTGATCTGCGGCGCGGCGGCGACGTTGATGATGTATGGCACGCCCTTCTGCTCGGCCACCTGGGCGATGGCGGCGGACTGGCCGCTGTCGAAGGCGCCGATCAGCACGTTGGCGCCGTCATTCACCAGCTTTTCGGCGCGGCTGCGGGCGATATCGACGTTCGATTCGGTATCGGCGTTCATGATTTCGACTTCGGCATTGATGCCGAGGCCCTTGAGCACGCCCGGGGCGATATCGATGCCGCGCTGGCAGGCGAGGCCGAGCTGGGCCTGGAAGCCGGAGCGCGGGTGGATCGAGCCGATCTTCAGCACGCGCGCTTGAGCGCGAACGATATTGAACGGGGCGGTGCCGGCGGTGAGCGCGGCAGCCGCAGCGGCCGTCTGGCCGAATTGCCGGCGGGTAAGCTTCTTGGTCATGTGTTCCTCCCGAAATTCCGTGCCGGAACGTGTCTGTCCGGCCTTGGTTTGTAACTTTAGCGGATCATCCGCGCCACACAAAGTCCCCAGGGCTGGCTTTGCCCCCTAAATCCGTTGCAGCAACTCCATTAATTGCCGCCTTTCAGCGGCATCCAGGCGGTGGCCGATGCGGTGGTCATGGTCGGCCACTTTGGCGCGAAGGCTGGCGGCGAGTTTCTGCCCTTTTGGTGTCAGGTGCAGGCCATAGGCACGGCGGTCGCGGGGTGAAGGCTGGCGCAGCACCAGGCCAAGCCGCTCCAGGCGGTCCACCATGGTCATGGCGCCGGAGCGAGCCACACCCAGCGCCTGGCCGAGATGGCCCTGCTGCACACCGGGGTTGCGCTCTACAAGCACTAGAGCGGAGAACAATGCCGGGCTGATGCCGGTGCCGCGCATCGCGGCATAGAAATCCTCATAGAGCCGCAACTGCGCGCGGCGCAGCACATAGCCGATCAATTCTGGCAGATCGCCATAATCGATTGCCGCCTTGGCAGTGTGGCTGCCTGCTGCGGGGTTGCTGTTCGCCAGTGTCGCCGTGCCGTTTGCCGGCATCGCGTTGCCCTTCCGTCGCTCCCTGTGCGGCTCGTTTGCCGGGCCTGCTTGCGGCGTATTCTAGCTTAGGCTAATTGTAATGCAACTATACAAATGGCGAAGCAGGGAGGAAATTATGGCGGCTCGCGCCCCGGACGTCCTTATCATCGGTGCCGGTATCGGCGGTCTCACTTTGGCGCTCAGCCTGCACCGGGCCGGTATTCCGGCGCGCGTGGTGGAGGCGGTGCCGAGCATCCGCCCGCTCGGCGTTGGCATCAACGTACTGCCGCATGCGGTGCGCGAACTGACCGAACTGGGCTTGGCGGAAAAGCTGGAAGCCCGCGCCATCCGCACCAAGGAACTGATCTATACCAACAAGTTCGGCCAGGAAATCTGGCGCGAGGCACGCGGCCAGGATGCCGGCTATAACTGGCCGCAATTCTCCGTGCATCGCGGCCAGTTGCAGATGCTGCTGTATGAAACCGTGATCGAGCGGCTGGGGGCGGGGGCGGTGCGCAGCGACGCCGAACTGGTCGGCTTCGAGCAGGATGGGGCGGGCGTCACCGCGCAGTTCCGCCGCCGCTCCGATGGTGCCGCTTTGCCGCCCGAACGGGCCGCCATCATGATCGGCGCCGATGGCATCCATTCCGCCGTGCGGGCGCGGTATTATCCCGATGAAGGGGCGCCGAAATGGAACGGCGCCGTGCTGTGGCGCGCCACTTCGGAAGCCACGCCGTATCTTTCCGGCCGCTCCATGATCATGGCCGGGCACCAGGATCAGAAATTCGTCTGCTATCCCATCGACCCGGAGGCTGCCGCGCGCGGCCGCTCGGTGGTGAACTGGATCGCCGAACTGCGTTTCCCGAACGACACGCCGTGGAATCGCGAGGACTGGAACCGGCCCGGCAAGATCGAGGATTTCCTGCCCCAGTTTGAAAGCTGGAATTTCGGCTGGCTGGATGTGCCGGGCCTGATCCGCAGCGCCAGCGCGATCTACGAGTTTCCGATGGTGGATCGCGATCCGGTGGCGCGCTGGAGCTTCGAGCGGGTGACGCTGATCGGCGATGCGGCGCACGCCATGTATCCGATCGGCTCCAACGGAGCCAGCCAGGCAATCATCGATGCCCGCGTGCTGGCGCACCGGCTGGCAACCCAGCCCGATCCGGTGGCGGCGTTGCGGGCTTACGAGGAAGAGCGGCTGCCGGCCACTTCCCGCATCGTGCTGGCCAACCGCGCCAATGGCCCGGAGCGGGTGATGCAGCATGTGGAGGAGCGGGCGCCGAAGGGCTATGCCAAGCTGGACGACATCATCAGCCGCAGCGACCTGGAGGCCGTGGCCAAGGATTACAAGCTGATTGCCGGCTTCGACAAGGATGTGCTGAACAACCGCCCGTCGCTCGACGCGCGGTTCGGCGGTTAGGCCTCTTCAGGCGTCAGCACTTCTTCCACCACGGCCGGTCGGCGGCGATCACCGGTGCGGCGTGAGGAAGAATGGCGGCGATCAATATCGCCGGGCAATTCATGGCTGGTATGGCGGCGATCACCAGTGCGGCGTTCGCTGCGGCGGCGCCGATCGGGACCGACATAGCCGCCGCCTTTCACCATGACGCGCTGGCCGACCAGGGCATGCATCAGGCGGCGCACCAGCACCTGGATTGAAATCGGTTTTACCACCACTTCGTTGACGCCGGCATCGCGGGCAGCCACCACCAGCGCGGCATCCACATCGGTAGCCATCAGGATCACCGGCATGGCATTGTTGCCCACACTGGTGTCGCGGCGCAGCCGTTCGGTGAACATCAGCCCGTCCATCTTCGGCAGGCGGTAATCCACCAGGATCACGGTGGGCTCATGGGCGGCGATTTCCAGCATCGCCTGGCGCGCATCGGCGGCCAGATGCACAGCACCGAAGCCCATGCCATAGAGCACATCGCGCAGGCCATTGCGCGTCGCCTTGTTCTCGTCAATGACGAGAATACTGGAGACGCGGAACTGCGACAGCATGGGATGAGACTTGCCGTCGGGTTTGGCCGGGGTGCGCATGGCATTAATCATAGGGATGATTTTGCCGGACGCGGGTTAATTAAGTGTAATACTGGTCCAGGTTGTCCTGAATTTTACCCGGCCCCGGAACGACTTATCAGCACCCGGACAAGTCATCCCGGCAATTTAGTCGCGCAGCAGCTCGTTGATGGATGTCTTCGAGCGGGTCTGGGCGTCCACGCGCTTGACGATCACGGCGCAGGACAGCGACGGGCCCGGCTCGCCATTGGCCAGCGGCTTGCCCGGCAGGTTGCCCGGCACCACCACGGAATAGGCCGGCACGCGGCCGAACAGCACTTCGCCGGTGGCGCGGTCGACGATCTTGGTGGTGGCCGAGATGAACACACCCATGGAAAGCACGGCGCCTTCTTCCACGATCACGCCTTCCACCACTTCGGAGCGCGCGCCGATGAAGCAGTTATCCTCGATGATCACCGGCGCCGCCTGCAGCGGTTCCAGCACGCCGCCGATGCCGACGCCGCCGGAAAGATGCACATTCTTTCCGATCTGGGCGCAGGAGCCGACGGTGGCCCAGGTATCCACCATGGTGCCGCTGTCGACATAGCCGCCGACATTCACGAAGCTCGGCATCAGCACCACGTTCGGCGCGATGAAGGCGGAACGGCGCACTACGGCACCCGGCACGGCCCGGAAGCCGGCGGCGCGGAAACGCTGCTCGTTCCAGCCGGCGAATTTCGACGGCACCTTGTCAAACCAGTTGGCACCACCCGGGGCATCCGAGATCAGCATGTTATCGTAGAGGCGGAAGGACAGCAGGATCGCCTTCTTGGCCCATTCCTGGGCCTTCCACTGGCCGTCAACCTTCATTGCCGCGCGCACGGTGCCGGCATCCATCGCCTCCAGCGTGCTTTCCACCGCGTCGCGCACTTCGCCCTTGGTGGCGGTGTTGATATCGGCGCGCGCCTCCCAGGCGGCGTCGATGACGGGCTGAAGCTGGCGCGCGAGAGTGGCGGCGTCGGTCATGGCGGGCATCCTTGAACTTAGAGTCTGCGCTTGAAGCCGCGTGACAATAACCGGCGAGGCGGGGGCGTCAACCTTTAGCTGGATTGGCTTTAGCCGGACTGGCTTCAGCCGGATTGGCATCCTTGATCAGAAGCGCACTCAGGAAGGCGGTCAGGTCCGGGGCGACATGGTGGATATGGGCGGCTTCATCCGGGCCGGGCTGCGCCCAGTCGGAGCGGGTCGGCACCCAGATCGTGGCCATGCCCAGCCGGGCCGCCGGTGCCAGATTGCGCGCCATATCTTCCACCATCGTTGCCCGGGTCGGCTCCACGCCATGTTCGGCCAGCAGCTTGGCATAGGGTTCGGGCCGTGGCTTGGGCAGATAGTCGGAGGCGACGATGTCGAACACCGCCTCGAAGCAATCAGCGATACCGAGCCGGCCCATCACCCGTTCGGCATGGGCCACCGTGCCGTTGGTGAAGATCAGTTTGCGACCGGGCAGGGCTTGCAGGGTGGCGCGCAATTCGGGGAGGTGCGGCAATGGCGAGAGGTCGATGTTGTGCACATAGCCCAGGAATTCGGCCGGATCGACGCCGTGGTCCACCATCAGGCCGCGCAGTGTGGTCCCATGCTGCTGGAAGAAGCCCTTCTGCCGCCGCTTGGCCTCCACGGCATCTACATCGAACAGCCGCGAGATGAACTCGCCCATGCGGCGGTCGATCTGGGCGAACAGGTCGCAATCCGCCGGGTACAGCGTATTGTCGAGATCGAAGAGCCAGGTTTCCGTGGCGGCGAGGCGGGCGGGATCGGGTGTGGTGGTCAGCATGGCGGCAAAATATGCCGAAGCGCGCCCGATGACGAGGCCCGGGCAACACGGCTATAAACAACCCCGGAGAGCATGGGGCGCCAATGGAAGCCGATACTTTCGCACTTGCAGGCATGGGGACGGGTCTGAACCCGGAGGCCCTGGTTCCGGTATTCCCGGGACCGGCGGCGGTTTTCGATGAAAACGGTGCTGTGCTGCAGGCCAACCGCGCTGCCGCGCCGTTGCTTGAAGCCCTGGCCGCTGACCAGCTTGTGGCTCTCGCTGCCGCGCTGGATGCCTCGCTGGCTGATGCCCTGCCGCGCCAGGAAAAAGCTGATCTGCCGGGCCTGCGTGGCGGCACTGCCTTGCAGGTGACGCTGCTGCCATACGGCCAATCCCAGGGGCAGGCAGTGTCGCGCCTGCTGCTGCTGGCCCGCGATACCACGCTGGAACGCAACCTGCTGCAGGCATTGATGCAGTCGCGTCAGCTTTTCCGCGATCTGGTTGCCTGCTCCTCGGAATTCGCCTGGGAAACCAAGCCCGATGGCCGCTTCGGCTTTGTCTCGCCGCGTGGCGCGCTGGGCTACAGCGCGCGCGAACTGGAAGGCCGCCGGCCGGAAGATTTCACCGCCCCGGATGCCCCTGAAACGCCGCGCCCCAGCCTGTGGCCGTTCGAGGCGGCAACCCCGCCGGATGCCGTGGAAGTATTTCTCTGCCGCAAGGATGGCAGCATCGGTTGTTTCGAGGTTTCAAGTGTGGCGGTGCGCGACGCCAAGGGTGAGTTCGCCGGCGCGCGTGGCGTGGCCCGCGATGTCACCGAGGCGCGCGAGCGGCTGGAGGCTTTGCGCCGCGCGCATAAGACACTCAACACGCTGGCCAATACCGATGGCCTCACCGGCCTGCTCAATCGGCGCGCTTTCCTGGGCGAACTGGACAAGCGCCTGGCGCGGCATTTCCGCAACCGGCTCACTGGCACGCTGATCTATTTCGACCTCGACAACTTCAAGAAGGTCAACGACGTGCATGGCCACCAGGCCGGCGATGAAGTGCTGAAGGCGGTGGCCGAGGCGGTGCGCAAGGGCCTGCGCGTGGTCGATCTGGCCTCGCGCATCGGCGGCGATGAATTCCTGCTCTGGCTGGAGGAAACCGGCCGCGACAGCGCCGCCTCGATGGCGGCGCGCCTCACCGATGCGGCAGCGGAAATCAACAAGCAATGGGGTGTGGAGGGCTTCCCGCTCGGCCTGTCCATCGGCGCGGTATTCGCGCGGCTGGATGCGCCGGAGAATGCGGAAGCCCTGGTGGCGCGCGCCGATGCGGCGATGTATGTCGCCAAGAAGGGCGGCAAGGGCCGCACTCATATCGCCGAATATGTCGAGGAAGGCGGACAAGCGTAATGGAGTATGATCGCGCCAAGGAACTTGCGGCGTCACCTGATCCCGCCGTGCGACTGGAACTGGCGCAGCGCCAGGATGTGCGCCCGGAGATCCTGTATTTCCTTGCCATCGATGAAGCCGCCGATGTGCGCCGCGCCATCGCGGCGAATGTGGCAACGCCGAGCCAGGCGCATCTTTTGCTGGCCAACGACGCCGACGAGGAAGTGCGTGCCGAGCTTGCCGACAAGGTGGCGCGGCTGCTGCCCAATATGCCGGAGGATGAGGCCGGGGCGGCCCGCGACTATGCGGTGCAGACCGTGGAATTGCTGGCGCGTGACGAACTGACCCGCATCCGCGCCATTCTTTCCGAGGCGCTGAAATCGGCGGTGAACGTTCCGCATCATGTGGTGAAACAGCTCGCACTGGATGTGGAGCTGATCGTCTCCGCGCCGGTGTTGGAATTCTCGCCGCTGCTGACCGATGAGGATCTGCGCGAGATCGTCGAAGGTGCGGCACAGTCCGGCGCCTTGTCGGCCATCGCCCGCCGCGTCGGCCTGTCGTCGGGCGTCTCCGATGCCATCGTCGCCACCCGCGATGTCTCGGCGGTGGCTGCGCTGCTGGCGAATGATTCGGCGCAGATCCGCGAGGAGACACTGGATCTCATCCTTGATGCCGCGCCGAGCGTGGAGGCCTGGCATGAACCGCTGGTGCAGCGCCCGAATCTGCCGGGTGCGGCGGCCAAGCGCATCGCCGGTTTCGTGGCGCAGTCGCTGCTCACCCGCCTGATGGCGCGTACGGATCTGCCCGCCGAGGCTTTGGCCGAGATCAAGACCGTGATGCAGAAACGCCTGCATGTTGCCCTGCCCGAGGAGCCGGCAGCGGAAGCGCCGCGCGAGACAGCGAAGGAAAAGGACAAAGACGGCGGTGCAGCGATGGCCGAGGCAGAGGCTGCGGTGAAGAAGCTGCTCAAGATGAACAAGCTGGATAACGACGTGGTGCAGGATGCCATCGAGCGGCTGGACCGCAACTTCGTGCTCCAGGCGCTCGCACAGGCCGGCAAGGCGCCGCTGCCGGTGGTGCAGCGCGCACTGGAAACCCGCAATGGCAGGCTGATCAGCGCCCTGGTCTGGCGTGCCAAGTTCAGCATGCGCACGGCGGTGATGGTGCAGCGGGATATCGCCAAGGTGCCGCCGAAGCAGATGCTGAACGCCCGCAACGGCACCGACTATCCGCTCGGCAAAGGCGAGATGGAAGAACAGCTCAAGGTGCTGGGGCTCTAGGGCAGACCCTAAACTATTCCTTGAATTCGGCGCGGTCCGGGATGCGGTTGAACGCGATCTTGGCGCCCATGAACTGACCCGCATCGCCTTTGCCGGGCAGTGGGCCGATATGCACCGTGTCGCGCTTGTATTTGGCATTCAGCGTGTCGATTGCTTTGGCCAGCTTCACGCGTTTCTCGCTCAAGGCCGGATCAGCCTCGAAGCCGCTGCCACCGCCGAACAGGTCACCGGTGGTTTCGCCTTCCGGCACCAGATCGGTCAGTGCCACGCCCACCTTGCGCAGGCGGCGGCCTTGATCGGCCTGGCTTTCCACCAGCATGCGGCGCCACAGGCGGTCCACCGCATCCAGCACCACAAAGCTGTCCTGGGTTTCGGTGAGGCGGAAATCGGCAGACCATTTCTCTTGCTCCCGGTCGTCGAAGCGCACCGAGAGATGCAGCAGGCGGGCGACACAGCCGATGCGCCGTACCCGCGTGGCAGCTTTCGCCGCCAATCGGCGCGCCACACCTTGCGCCATATGTTCGGGCCGCATGGCGGGCGGCAGCACATGGCTGTGGCTCACGCTATGGCGACCCTCGGCCGCCCGATGCACGATTTCGCCACGCAGTTCGCGCCAGAACATCTCGCCGCCAACCCCGCCCCAGATGCGGCGGGCCTCGCGCGGCCCCAGCTCCCACAATGTCGGTACGCTATCAACGCCGGCATTCAGCAGCCGGGTCTCCATATTGGCGCCGATGCCCGGCAGGTCGCGCGGCTTCAGCTTGAACAGCGGCCCCGGCAGATCGGCGGCTTCCAGCACGGTGAGGCCATCGGGCTTCTTCAGGTCACCCGCCACTTTGGCCAGGAAGGCATTCGGCGCGATGCCGATGGAGCAGCGCACATGTTCGCCGATATTCTGGCGCAGGCCGGCCTTGATCCGCCCAGCCAGGGCAATGGCCTCCGATTTCAGTTTCTCGCGCCCCATCAACTCGCAGGCCATTTCGTCGATGGAGCCGACTTTGGCCACCGGGATATGGCGGTCGATCTCATCCAGGATGCGGTGGTGATACTCAACATAGACATCATGCCGTGCCGGCACGATCAGGATGCCGGGGCAGCGCCGCTTGGCCTCCCAGATTGGCGTGCCGGTGCGGATGCCATAGGCCTTGGCTTCGTAGCTGGCGGCGATGGCTGAGGTGGTGTCGGTCATCACCGGGGAGACCACCACCGGGCGACCGCGCAGGCGCGGCTGTTCCTGCTGCTCCACGCTGGCGAAGTAGCTGTTGAAGTCGATATAGAGCCAGTTAAGGCTCGACTCCGCCCAGGCCGGTTTCATGCCCGGACTCTCCTGCCTCCCGGCAGGCCGGTCAACCGGAATTCGTACAGAAAAAGAACATTTGTCGGATTAGAGAGAACATTGCCGTTTTCGCAGGCAGCCGGCCAATCGCATAAAAATTGCCCAAGAAATGTTTACACTTCCGCGTCCGGCATGCTTACAATCCGTGCTTGTGTGCAGCGCAATATGAGGGGGCAAGGCATGGCGCAGCGGTATCCCACCCGGCAGGGCGGGGACATTTGATGCAGGACAGCACTGGCTCTGCCTTCGTCACCCTCGATAAGGTTTCGCTCGTCTACCAGCAGGCGGAAACCTCCACCCTGGCGGTCGAGGATCTCACCCTCGGTATCAAGAAGGGCGAATTCGTTGCCGTGGTCGGCCCGTCCGGCTGTGGCAAGTCCACGCTGATGAAGCTGGTTACAGGCCTGATGCCGGCCACCAAGGGCGCCATCAGCATCGACGGCAAGGGCGTGAAGGGCCCGACGCCGGGCGTCGGCATGGCCTTCCAGAATTCCACCCTGCTGCCGTGGCGTTCCACCATCGACAACGTGATGCTGCCGCTGGAGATCGTGGCGCCGCACAAGCACCAGCTCCGCCGCGAGCGCGACCGCTATGTCGCCCGCGCCATGAACCTGCTGCGCACCGTTTCCTTGCATGAATTCGCCGACAAGTTCCCCTGGCAGCTTTCCGGCGGCATGCAGCAGCGCGCCAATGTCTGCCGCGCCATCATCCACGACCCCAGCCTCTTGATGCTCGACGAGCCGTTTGGTGCGCTCGATGCCTTCACCCGCGAGGAATTGTGGGGCGTGATGCAGAAGCTGTGGATGGAGCGGCAGTTCACCGCCATCCTGATCACCCATGATCTGCGCGAAGCGGTGTTCCTCGCCGACCGTGTCTTCGTGATGAGCAAGCGGCCTGGCCGCATCATCTATGAGCGCGTGGTGGACATTCCCCGCCCGCGTACGCTCGACACTACCTTCGAGCCGCATTTCGGCGAGATCGTGCATGAACTGCGCGAGCGTATCATGGAGGTCAAGCACTCATGAACCGCGAGAAGATCATTCTCCGCCTGATGCCCTGGGCCGTCACCATCGGCCTGTTCGTGATCTGGGAACTCGCCTGCCTGGTCACGGGTGTGGCCGAATTCGTGCTGCCGGCCCCTACCTCGGTATGGGCTGCCACGGTGAAATTCGCGCCGCAGATTCTGCATCACTCGCTGCAGACGCTCTACACCACCACCGCCGGCTTCATCCTTGCGGTGGTTGGCGGCATGCTGCTGGGCGTGTTCATAGGTGCTTCCAAGCTGGTCTATACCGGCCTCTACCCGGTGCTGGTCGGCTTCAACTCGATCCCCAAGGTGGCCATCGTGCCGGTGCTGGTGATCTGGTTCGGCATCGGTACGATCCCGGCCATCATCACCGCCTTCGTGATTTCCTTCTTCCCCATCGTGGTGAATGTGGCCACCGGCCTTGCCACCATCGAGCCGGAACTGCGCGACGTGCTGCGCTGCCTCGGCGCCACGCGCACGGAAATCCTGTTCAAGATCGGCATCCCGCGCGCCATGCCCTATCTCTTCGCCTCGCTGAAGATCGCCATCACGCTTGCCTTCGTCGGCTCGGTGATCGCGGAAACCGTGGCGTCGAACGAAGGCATCGGCTACCTGATGCTGTCGGCATCGTCGAGCTACAATGTGCCGCTGGTCTTTGCAGGCCTGGTGGTTGTCGGTATCATGGGCGTGCTGATGTATGCTGTTGCCGCGGCCTTTGAGCGCCGGATGACCGGCTGGGCCTTCCGTGGCAGCGACCTGATGACGTAAGCCGGGCCTGAGGCCAGCAGCCTCGGGCGGAAGGAGCGGACGGGATGCCGGAAACGGTACGCTTCCTGCTGCGTGGCGAAGTGGTGACGGTGGGACCTGAATTGCCCCACACCACCACGGTCCTCGATTATCTGCGACTCAAGCAGCGCCTCTGCGGCACCAAGGAAGGCTGCGCCGAAGGCGATTGCGGTGCCTGTACCGTGGCCGTCGCCGATCTCGACGGAGACAAACTGCGCTACCGTGCCGTCAATAGCTGCATCCAACTGGTCGGCCAGCTCGATGGCAAGGCGTTGGTCACGGTCGAGGACCTGGCCCCTGATGAACCTGGGGGCGATGCGCTGCATCCGGTGCAGCAGGCGATGGTCGATTGCCATGGGTCGCAATGCGGCTTCTGCACGCCCGGCTTTGTGATGAGCCTGTTCGCGCATTACAAAACCGGCACGCCGACCGATACCGACAGCCTCTGCGATACGCTGGCCGGCAATCTCTGCCGCTGCACCGGCTATCGCCCGATCCTGGAAGCCGGCCAGACGATGGGAGCCGCACCAGACAGATTCTCGGCGCTGGAAGCCGCCTGGATCGGTAAGCTCAAGGGCCTGAAGCGCCGCGAGGGCTTGCGCCAGGAGACGCCAGCGGGTCGCTTCCTGGCGCCGATCAGCCTGGATGAATTGATGACGTTGCTGCGCGGCGTCGATTGGGATGATACCTGGGTGCTCGGCGGTGGCACCGATGTCGGCCTGTGGATCACCAAGCAGCATCGTCGCATCGGCACGATCCTGCATCTGGGCCAGATTGCGGCACTCAAGCGGGTGGAAATCCTGCCCGATGAAGTGAGCATCGGCGCCTCGGTCACCTATACAGATGCCATGCCGGCGATTGCCGCGCTGCATCCCGATTTTGCCGCCATGGTGCGGCGCCTCGGCTCGGTGCAGATCCGCAATGCCGGCACCATCGGCGGCAATATCGCCAATGGTTCGCCGATTGGCGACAGCATGCCGCCGCTGATCGCGCTGGGCGCGCGGCTGCAATTGCTCAGCCCGGGTGGTGAACGCTTCCTGCCGTTGGATGAATTCTTCCTCGGCTACCGCAAGACCTATCTGCGCCCGCGCGGTGTTGTCGCCAAGGTGATCGTGCCGCGCCCGGGGCCGGAATCGCGCTTCGCGGTCTACAAGCTGTCCAAGCGGTTGGATCAGGATATCTCCGCCGTGCTCGGGGCTTTCCATGTCATCATGGAAGGCAACCGCATCGCTTCGGCGCGGATCGCCTATGGCGGCATGGCCGCGATTCCGCAGCGGGCGCATGCCGCCGAACTGGCTCTGCAAGGCCAGAAGTTGACGACGGAAGCAGTGGAGCCTGCCGTGGCCGCGCTGGCGCAGGATTTCACCCCGATGAGCGACATGCGGGCATCGGCGCGCTACCGCCTGCTGGCGGCGCAGAACCTGCTGCGCAAATTCGCCGCCGAGCAGCAGACGGGAGCGCAGATTCGGATCGAGGCACCAATCGAACAGGTGGCCGAATGACCCGGGTTGTTGCCAAGCCGTTGAAGCATGACAGTGCCGCCAAGCATGTTGCCGGCAGCGCGCGCTATATCGATGACCTGGCCGAGCCGGAAGGCTGCCTGCATGGCGCGCTGCACATGGCCAGCATTGCCCATGGCCGCATCAAATCGATTGATCTCTCGGCGGCGCGGGCATTGCCCGGCGTGGTGGATGTGATCACGGTGGCCGATGTGCCGGGTGATCCCGATATCGCGCCGGTATTTCCCGGTGATCCGGTACTGGCGCAGGAGACGATCCAATTTCACGGCCAGCCGGTGGCCGCCATCGTTGCCCGCGACCTGCATACGGCGCGGGCGGCGGCGCGCTTGGTTAAGGTGGAATACGAGGAACTGCCGCCGTTGCTCTCGGTGGCGGAAGCCATCGAACACCAGGCCTGGGTCGGTGAGCCGCTGACCATGCGCCAGGGCGATGCCGTGGCCGCCATTGCCGCCGCGCCACACCGGCTCACGGGCGAACTCAATCTCGGCGGCCAGGATCATTTCTACCTCGAAGGCCAGATCAGCATGGCGCAGCCATCGGAAGATGGTGACGTGCATGTCTGGTGCTCGACGCAGCATCCCTCCGAGGTGCAGAAGCTGGTGGCGCGCGTGCTGGCGCGGCCGATCCACGCCGTTGCCGTGGAATGTCGCCGCATGGGTGGCGGGTTCGGCGGCAAGGAAACCCAGGCCGCGCAATTCGCCAGCTTGGCCGCGATCTTTGCCACGCGCACCAAGCGGCCGGTGAAATTCCGCCTCGACCGCGACGAGGACATGATCGCCACCGGCAAGCGCCATGATTTCCTAGTGCGCTACGATGTCGGCTTTGATGATGAAGGCCGCATCCTCGGTTATGACGTGACGCTGGCCGGGCGCGGCGGTTCCTCGCCGGATTTGACCAACGCGGTGGTCGACCGCGCCATGTTCCATGCCGATTCCAGCTATTTCCTGCCCGATGTGCGCATCACCGGCCTGCGCTGCAAGACCAACACGGTGTCGAACACGGCATTTCGCGGCTTCGGCGGCCCGCAGGGCATGGCTGCTACCGAATATGTGATCGACCAGATCGCGCGCTATCTCAAGCGCGATGCGCTGGATGTGCGGCTGCTCAATCTCTATGGCACGACAGAGCGCAATGTCACGCCCTATGGGCAGACCATCCGCGACAATATCCTGCCCGACCTGCTGCCCGAACTGATCGAGTCATCCGATTACCGCCGCCGCCGCGCCGAGATCGATGCCTTCAATGCCGCCAGCCCCTATCTCAAGAAGGGCCTGGCTATCGTGCCGGTGAAATTCGGCATCTCTTTCACCACCAGCTTTCTCAACCAGGCCGGTGCGTTGGTGCTGATCTACGAGGACGGCTCGGTGCAGCTCAATCATGGCGGCACCGAGATGGGGCAGGGGCTATATATCAAGGTGGCGCAGGTGGTGGCGGAAGTGCTGGGCCTGAAACCCGAGGCCATACGCATCACCGCCACGCGCACCGACAAGGTGCCGAATACCTCGGCCACGGCGGCCTCTTCCGGCGCCGATCTCAATGGCAAGGCAGCCGAGGATGCGGCACTGATTCTGCGCGGCCGGCTGGCCGAGGTGGCGGCAGCAAAGTTCGGCGTGCCGGCGGAAGCGGTGGTGTTTGCCGACGGCATGGTCAGCGGTGGCGGGCAGTCATTGCCATTTGCCGAGATCGCGCATCATGCCTATCTGCAGCGCGTGCCGCTTTCCGCCAACGGCTTCTATGCCACGCCGGGTCTGAGCTTCGACCGCAAGACCGCCAGCGGTACGCCATTCTACTATTTCGCCTATGGCGCGGCGGTGACCGAGGCACTGATCGATACCCTGACGGGCGAATACCGTTTTCCGCGTGCCGACCTGCTGCATGATTGCGGCACCAGCCTGAACCCGGCGATTGACCGCGGTCAGGTCGAGGGTGGCTATCTCCAGGGTCTTGGCTGGCTGACCATGGAAGAATTGTGGTGGGATGAAAAAGGCCGGCTGCGCACCCATGCGCCCAGCACCTACAAAATCCCGACGGCGCGTGACCTGCCCAGTGACTTCCGTGTGCAGCTGGTGTCGGGCCGGGCCAATCCGGCCGATACGATCTTCCGCTCCAAGGCAGTAGGTGAACCGCCCTTCCTGCTCGGGGTTTCCGCCTGGCTGGCGCTGAAAGATGCCGTCGCCGCCGTGGGCGATCATCGCGTGCTGCCTGATCTCGATGCACCGGCAACGCCGGAGCGCGTGCTGCTGGCGGTGGAGGCTTTGCGCGGTAAGCTGGCGGCAAAGCCGGAACAGGCGGCAGCAAAATGAGCGAGTGGCTCAACCGGCTGATCACGCTGGAACAGCTTAACGTCCCCTGCGTGCTGGTGACGGTGGCGGTGGTGGATGGCTCGGCACCGCGCGAGGCTGGTGCCAAGATGGTGGTGACGCTGGCGGAAAGCACCGGCAGCATTGGCGGCGGCGAACTGGAATTCCAGGCCATCCAGATCGCGCGCCGCATGCTGAAAGGGCGCACCGAACCGGCGCTCCGCCGCTTTCCGCTCGGTCCCGCACTCGGGCAATGCTGCGGCGGGCATGTGACGTTGCTGTTCGAGCCGCGCCAGGCGGAGAATTTCACCGTCGCCTTGTTCGGTGCCGGCCATGTCGGCCGCGCGCTGGCCAATATCCTCGGCACCCTGGCCTGCCGGGTGCGCTGGATCGATCCGCGCCCCGATGCCTTCCCGGACCATGTGGCACCGAATATCAGCGTCGAAGTGTCGCCCACGCCCGAGCGCGATGTGGCGTCCCTGCCCGATGGCGCCTGGGTGATCGTGATGACCCATAACCATGCGCTTGATCTGGGCATCGTCGCCCGCGCCTTGCAGGAAGGCCGCTTCGGCTATGTTGGGCTGATCGGCTCAGGCACCAAGCGGGCCCGGTTCGAGAAGCGTTTCCGCGAACTCGGCATCGCAGAGGAGCGGATTGCCGCGCTGGTCTGCCCCATCGGCATCGGCGGCATCACGGGCAAGCAGCCGGGTGAAATCGCCATTGCCGCAGCCGCCGATATCCTGCGCCGCCGCGAGGCCATGCTGGCCGGCCTGCCGCTGGAAGAAGCGGAAGCCTAGGCGCCGACCCGAGGACAGGGTGGCGTTTGCGGCCCGGCAGCGTTGCGCCCGCCCCGGGGCAGCCGTAACATTCAACCATAAACCCAGGAAACGCTGCTGCGAGGAGATGCCGCCATGTCCGTGCCCGCCTTGTTCAAGGGCCGTCTGTCGATCCCGGTGATCGGCTCGCCGATGTTCATTGCTTCGACGCCGGAACTGGTGATCGCGCAATGCAAGGCTGGCATCGTCGGCTCCTTCCCGGCGCTCAATGCACGGCCCAAGGAAGTGCTGGAAGACTGGCTGAAGCGCATTGCCGGTGAACTTGGCGACTATGCCGCCAAGCACCCGGACAAGCCGGTGGCGCCTTTTGCCGTGAACCAGATCGCGCATCATTCCAACGACCGCCTGATGCATGACGTGGAAATCTGCGTCAAGCACAAGGTGCCGATGTTCATCACCTCGCTGAAAGCGCCGGCGGAAGTGGTGCAGGCGGCGCACAGCTATGGTGGCATCGTGATGCATGACGTGATCAATGTGCGTCATGCCCGCAAGGCGATAGAAGCTGGTGTCGATGGCCTGATCCTGGTCTGCGCCGGGGCCGGCGGCCATGCCGGTACCCATTCGCCGTTTGCCCTGGTGTCGGAAGTGCGGCGCTTCTTCAAGGGAGCGATTGCGCTGTCCGGTGCGATCTCCAATGGCGCCCAGGTGCTGGCGGCCCAGGCCATGGGCGCCGATTTCGCCTATATCGGCACCCGCTTCCTCGCCACCGAGGAAGCCCATGTGGTGCCGGAATACAAGCAGATGCTGATCGAAAGCGCCGCCGCCGATATCGTCTACACCTCGCTGTTCTCCGGCGTGCAGGCCAATTACCTGAAGAAAAGTGTGGCCGCTTCCGGCCTCGATCCCGAGAACCTGCCCGAGGCCGACAAGAGCAAGATGAATTTCGGCTCGGAAGGCACCGGCCACAAGAAGGTCTGGCGCGATATCTGGAGTGCCGGCCAGGGCACCGGCACCATAGACGATGTGCTGCCGGTGGCTGATCTGGTGGCGCGCATGCGGCGCGAATACGATGCCGCCCGTGCTTCGCTCGCCGCCGGCGTGGCGGCGGCCCAGGCCGCGGAGTGATGCCATGACCCAGCGCTACAAGACCATTTATGCCGAATCCCAGAGCGATCCCATCGGCTATTGGCAGCGCCAGGCGCAGCGTGTGGCCTGGAGCAAGCCACATTATCAGGTGCTGGATGACAGCAACCCGCCCTTCTATCGCTGGTATCCCGGCGCTGAACTGAATACCTGCTACAACGCGCTGGACCGCCATATCGAGGCCGGCCATGGCAGCCGCGCCGCACTTATCTATGACAGCCCGGTCACCAACACAATCAAGAGCTACAGCTACAGCGAACTCCGCGAGCAGGTGGCCAAGTTGGCCGGTGCCATCCGTGCGCTGGGCGTAAAGCAGGGCGACCGCGTCATCATCTACATGGCGATGACGCCGGAAGCAGTGATCGCCATGCTGGCCTGTGCCCGCATCGGCGCGGTCCATTCGGTGGTGTTCGGCGGCTTCGCGCCGCGTGAACTCGCCACCCGCATCGATGATGCCAAGCCGGTGCTGATGATCGCCTCATCCTGCGGCCTGGAGCCGGGCCGGGTGGTGGAATACAAGCCGCTGCTGGATCAGGCCATCGAGATCGCGACCCATAAGCCGCAGGCCTGCCTGATCTTCCAGCGTCCGATGTGTCAGGCTGCGATGATTGCCGGCCGCGACCATGATTATGCCGCATCCCTGGCCGCTGCCGCCCCAGTGGATTGCGTGCCCGTTGCCGCCACCGACCCGCTCTATGTGCTCTATACCTCCGGCACCACCGGTATCCCCAAAGGCGTGGTACGCTCCAATGGCGGCCATGCCGTGGCGCTGCATTGGTCGATGGAGCATATCTATGGCGTGAAGCCCGGTGAGGTATTCTGGGCCGCCTCCGATGTCGGCTGGGTGGTCGGCCATTCCTATATCGTCTATGCCCCGCTGATCTTTGGCGCCACCTCGCTGCTCTATGAGGGCAAGCCGGTCGGCACGCCCGATGCCGGTGCCTATTGGCGCGTCATCCAGCAGCACAAGGTGGTGGCCCTGTTCACCGCGCCCACGGCCTTCCGCGCCATCAAGAAAGAGGACCCGCGCGGCGAACTGGTGAAGAAATACGATCTGTCCAATTTCCGCGCCCTGTTCCTGGCCGGTGAACGTGCCGACCCGGATACAGTGCATTGGGCCGAGGATATCCTGAAGAAGCCGGTGATCGATCATTGGTGGCAGACCGAAACCGGCTGGCCGGTCTCGGCCAATTTCATGGGCCTGGAATTGCTGCCGGTGAAGCATGGCTCGGCCACCTGCGCGGTGCCGGGCTATGACGTGCAGGTGCTGGATGATGATGGCCGCCAAGTGCCGGAAGCCGGCACCATCGGCAACATTGCGATCAAGCTGCCGCTGCCGCCGGGCTGCCTGCCGACATTGTGGAACAACGACGAGGGCTTCAAGAAAAGCTACCTCGCGCGTTTCCCCGGCTATTACAACACCGGCGATGCCGGCTTCATCGATGAAGATGGCTACATCTACATCATGAGCCGCACCGACGACATCATCAACGTTGCCGGTCATCGCCTTTCCACCGGCGGCATGGAGGAGGTGCTCTCGGCGCATCCCGATGTCGCCGAATGTGCCGTGGTGGGCGTGGCGGATCAGTTGAAGGGGCAGGTGCCGCTCGGCTTCGTGGTGCTGAAATCCGGCACCGCCAAGGCGGATGACCAGATCGTGCGCGAACTGGTGGGTCTGGTGCGTGAGAAGATCGGCCCGGTCGCCGCCTTCAAGCAGGCGGTGGTGGTGAAGCGGCTGCCGAAAACGCGTTCAGGCAAGATCCTGCGCGGCACCATGCAGAAGCTGGCCGATGCCCAGGAATTCCGCATGCCGGCGACGATCGACGACCCGGTGATCCTCACCGAGATCGAGCAGGCCCTGCAGCCGATCGGATATGCAAAGAAGGGGTAACTTCTTGGAGAAGCGCGGATCAGGTCCGCGCATGACGAGCCTATAAAAGCGTCATGCCCGGGCTTGACCCGGGCATCTCACGGATGGTCGGCCTTCGCCGACCATGACGATGCACTTTCTTGATAATTGCAGGTTAACGGTGACGGTTGGGCGCCCGTCACTCCCACTTGCGGAAGACGTCGACGAACTTCTCTTCGCCGCAGGCGATGAAATAGCCGCGACGTTCGCAATTCTCGGACTCACCCAGGCGTTTGCGCACGGCCTTCAGCGCGGGCAGCATTTCTTCCGCCATCTTCAGGTCGGTGAAGCGGAACACTTCACCTTCGGTGCGGGCGCCTTCGTAGATCACGCCGAGCCCGCTATCGGCAACGATCTGGTTGCGCGATTTCGGGTAGGTCTTCATGCCCTTCATGCTGCCGGTCTTATTGATGAAGCGCTCGAAATCCGAGATGCCGGTATGGCGCAGCATTGGCGCGGACTTGTCTTCCTTGCAGCCGGCGAGCAGCAGGATGGAAACAGCCAGGGCGGCGAGGGTGCGGGCGGAAGCGGGGATATTAAGCATGCTGCCGTTGTATAGATCGTTGGTTACAAAAAGCTATACGGATCGACGTCGACACTGAGTTTTACACCCGAGGGTAGCGTCACTTGGGATAGCCATACGCGCAGCAAGGCCGGAACGTCGATGCCGCGTTCGGCTTTCAGCAGCAGTCTTTCGCGGTGCCGGCCACGCAGGAAGCTCAATGGCGCCGGTGCCGGCCCCAGCACGCGCAGTTCCGGCCCCTGTGGCGCCCGGCGCGCCAGGTCCCGCCCGGCCTGGGTGACGCGGGCCTGATCGGGGCCGCTGACGATCAGCGCCGCCAGCCGGCCGAAGGGCGGCATGCCGCCGCGCCGCCGTTCATCCAGTTCTGCGGCCAGGAAGCCCTGGGTATCGCCGCGCGCCATCGCCGCCAGTACCGGATGCTCGGGCATGAAACTTTGCAGCAGCACGCGGCCGGGCCGTTCGGCGCGGCCGGCGCGGCCGGCCACCTGGGTCAGCAATTGCCAGGTGCGCTCGGCGGCGCGCGGATCGCCGCCGGCCAGGCCAAGGTCGGCATCGATCACGCCCACCAGGGTGAGCAGCGGGAAATGATGCCCCTTGGCGACGATCTGGGTGCCGATCAGGATGTCCACCTCGCGCCGTGCCACGCGTTCCAGCAATTCCACGATATGGCGCGGCGTGGTCATGGTGTCGGATGCCATCACTACCACGCGGGCGTCCGGGAACAGTTCCGCCGCTTCCTCGGCCAGGCGCTCGACGCCGGGGCCGCAGGGCTTGAAGCGGTCCGCCTCGCCGCAGGAGGGGCAGGCCTCAGGCTGGCGTGCCTGGAAGCCGCAATGATGGCAGAGCAGGCGGCCGCGCCCACGATGCTCCACCAGCCAGGCGGTGCAATTCGGGCATTGCAGGCGATGGCCGCAGGCGCCGCACAGCGTCAGCGGCGCATAGCCGCGCCGGTTCAGGAACAGCATCGCCTGTTCGCCCTGGGCCAGGGTCTCGCTCATCGCCAGTTGCAAGGCCGGGCTGATGAAACGCTGGCGCGAGATGCCCTGCTTGCGCATGTCGATGGCAGTGATTTCCGGCAGGCTGGCGCCGCCATGGCGTTCGGGCAGCGGCACATGGCGGTAGCGGCCACGCTTCACATTCTGCAAGGTTTCCAGGCTTGGTGTTGCCGAGGCCAGGATCACCGGGATGCCCTGATGCTTGGCGCGCACCACGGCCATGTCGCGGGCATTGTAGATGGCGCCTTCCTCCTGCTTGTAGGAGGCATCATGTTCCTCATCCACCACCACCAGGCCAAGATCGGCATAGGGCAGGAACAAAGCCGAGCGGGCGCCCACCACCACGCGGGCGCGGCCCGAGGCGATGGCACGCAGCGTCTCGGCACGGCGGCCCGGGCTCAATTCGGAATGCCAGGCCCAGGCCATCCCGGAGAAGCGGCGCTCGAAACGGTCGAGCCAGGCCTGCGTCAGGGCGATTTCCGGGATCAGCACCAGGCTCTGGCGGCCGAGCCGCAAAGCCTCGGCCACCGCCTCGAAATACACCTCGGTCTTGCCCGCACCGGTCACGCCTTCCAGCAGCAGCACGCTGTATTCGCGCGCCGCCACCGTCTGGCTTAATTGCGCGGCTGCCGCCTTCTGGCCGTCCGAAAGCATCGGTCCCGGCACATCGCCTGAGGGCTCTGTGTGGCGGCGGTCGCTCGAAACCGCGCGCTGCACCAGGGCGCCGGCCGTGGCCAGGCCGCGTACCACGCCAGGCGTGACGCCGGCGGCTTCGGCCAGGTCAGCTTGAGAGAGGCCGGGGCGCTCGCGGGCGATTTCCAGCACACGCTGGCGCGCCGCGCTCAGGCGCAATTCGGGCAGCTTTTCGGCGGCATCCAGCACAATGCGGCTCGGCGGTGGGCCGATCAGCGCATCGGGCATCGGCAGGCACATGCGCAGCACGGCGCCGGGCGGATTAAGCGTGTACTCGGCCATCCAGTCGATAAAGCCGCGCAGCGCCGGCTCCAGCGGTGGCATTTCCGTGAATACGGCCTGGATCGCTTTCACGGTTTTACCGGCAGCCAGCGGCTCTGCGGTGCCATCCCACACCACGCCTAAACTCTCGCGATTGCCCAGCGGCACGCGTACCAGCATGCCGGGCTGTGGCGCCTCCTGATTCGCCGGTGGCGCGTAACTCAAGGGCTGGCCGAGCGGCAGCGGCAGCAGCACGCGCAGAAGAGCGGGCGAGGGCATCGGCGGGCTGGCCATGGTGGCGACAGGACGGTTTTGATCGGATATTATTAACCAACGGCTTATAGCATCACCCGCAGCGGCGGCACACCCGCCCAACAACAAGAGTGTAGAGGACCATGAAATTCTTCGTCGATACGGCAGACGTGACTGAAATCGCAGCCCTGAGCGAATCGGGCCTGCTTGATGGCGTCACCACCAACCCCACCCTGGTCGCCAAGACCGGTAAGGATTTCCTGACCACGATCAAGGATATCTGTCGCCTGGTGCCGGGTCCGGTTTCCGCCGAGGTGACCGCCACCGATTTCGCCACCATGATGGAAGAAGCGCGCAAGCTCGCTGGCCTCGCCGGCAATGTCTGCATCAAGGTACCGCTTACCCCGGATGGCCTGCGTACCTGCAAGGCGCTGTCGGACCAGGGCATCATGGTCAATGTCACGCTGTGCTTCTCGCCGGCGCAGGCGATCCTCGCCGCCAAGGCGGGCGCCACCTTCATTTCGCCCTTCGTCGGCCGGCTCGACGATATCGGCCAGGACGGCATGAGCCTGATCGCCGATATCGTGCAGATCTACCGCAACTATACCGACTTCAAGACCGAGGTGCTGGTGGCCAGCGTGCGGCATCCGATGCATGTGATCGATGCCGCCAAGATCGGCGCCGATGTCTGCACCCTGCCGCCGAACGTGCTGAAGCAGCTTTACAAGCATCCGCTTACCGACAAGGGCCTGGATGCCTTCCTGGCTGATTGGAAGCAGAGCGGCCAGAGTATCCTGGGCAAGGCGTGATGTCGGCACCGGAACGCCAGAGCGATGCTGCCGCGAACCTCGCCGGGGACCTGGACGAGGCGCGCATCATTGCCTGGCTGAAGCAGCATCCGGATATCCTGAACCATCATCCCGAACTGTGCGGCATTCTGCTGCCGCCGCTGCGCGATGCCAGCGGCGACAATGTCACCGACCTGCAGCGAGTGATGGTGCAGCGGCTGCAAGGCCAGCTTGCCCGTGCCAACCAGGTGGGCGTGGCGCTGATCGATGCCGGGCGCCAGAACATGACCGCCACCGCGCGCGTGCATGAAGCGGTGCTGCTGCTGCTGGATGCCACCAGCTTCGAGCATATGGTGCATATCGCCACCCAGGACTGGACCGATCTGCTGGATGTCGATGTGGTCAGCCTCTGTGTCGAGGGCGATCCGCGCCGTGCCCTTGGCCTGTCGGCTTCCAGCGTCTATGTGCTGCCCCCCGGCAGCATCGACGATCTGCTGGGTGCCGGTGTGCCGCATCTGCTGCGCGAGCAGAGTGGCGTGGCGCCGAAACTCTATGGCCCGGCCGCCGAGCTGGTGCAGTCCGATGCCCTGGCGCGGCTGCATATCGGACCCAATATGCCGCAGGTATTGCTGGCGCTGGGCTCACGCGAAGCCGGCAAGTTCCAGCCTGCCCAGGGCACGGAGCTGCTGGATTTCGTTGCCCGCGTGCTCGAACGCACGATCCGCACATGGCTGAAGCTGCGGCGCCTCTAGGCGATACGCCGCCTCCGTTTTTCATCCTGGCCGCCGAGGATGCCCAGCGGGCTGCTGCCCGCTGGTATGACTGGCTGGCCAAGGAAAGGCGCTATTCGCGCCACACTTTGCGCGGCTATGGCCAGGATCTGGCGCGGTTCTTCCTGTTCCTGTCCGAGCATCTTGGCGAACCCGCTACGCTCAAGGATCTGGCCGACCTGCGCACCGCCGATTTCCGCGCCTATCTTAATCGCAGTCGCATGGATGGCCTGGAATCGACCTCGATCGCACGGCAATTGAGCAGCATCCGGGGCTTTTTCCGCCGCTTGCAACGTGAAGGCCATGCCGTGCCGGCAGCGGCCTCATTGATCCGCACGCCGAAACTGAAACAGGCCCTGCCGAAGCCGCTGAGCCAGGCGGCGGCCCGCGATGTGATCGACATGGCAGAAGCCAGCCGCGACCAGCCCTGGCTGCAGGCGCGTGATGCGGCGCTGTTGCTGCTGCTCTATGGCGCCGGCCTGCGTATCGGCGAGGCGCTGGGGCTGAACGGCGCCGACCGGCCGCGCGGCAACAGCCTCACCGTCACCGGCAAGGGCAACAAGCAGCGCGTGGTGCCGATCCTGCCCATCGTGCGCGAGGCCATCGAAGCCTATCTCCAGCTTTGCCCCTATCCTCAGGATGCCGGGGCGCCGCTTTTTTACGGTGCGCGCGGCAAGCGGCTCGATCCGGCCATCGTGCAGAAGGCGATGCGCGATGCCCGCCGCGCCCTGATGCTGCCGGAAACCGCCACGCCGCATGCCTTGCGCCATTCCTTCGCCACCCATCTGCTGGGCGGCGGCGGCGACCTGCGCACGATTCAGGAATTGCTTGGCCATGCCTCGCTTTCGACCACCCAGCGCTACACCGATGTGGACGCCGAGGCGCTGTTAAATGTGTATAAAACCGCCCATCCCCGCGCTACGATAGGGTAATGCGAATCTCCTGCCTGCTCGCCGGCCTTGCTGCCGGCATCATTGCTTCCGCCGCCACTGCACAGCCAAACCCTGTGCTGCCGAAGCATGGCCTCTCCGCCTTCGGCGACCTGAAATATCCGGCCAATTTCAGCCATTTCGAGTATGTGAATCCGCAAGCGCCAAAGGGTGGCGAATTGCGCCAGTGGCAGCTTGAGACCTATGACAATCTCAACCCGCTCATTCTCAAGGGTGTGACGGCGCAGACCTTGGGCCTGGTCTATCAAAGCCTGATGAGCCGGGCGGCGGATGAACCAGATGCGCTTTACGGCCAGATCGCCGAGAGCGTGGAACTGGCCCCCGACCGCGCCTGGGCGGCGTTCAATATCAATCCCAAGGCGCGCTGGCATGATGGCAGCCCGATCACTGCCGAGGATGTGGTGTTCACCTTCGAGGCGGTGCTGAAGGACGGCCATCCGCAATACCAGCTCATCCTGCATGACATGGAGAGCGTGACGGCGGAAAATTCGCGCCGCGTGCTGTTCCGCTTCAAGCCGAGCGAAAGCCGCCGCGACCTGCCGCTGATCGTCGCCGGTATTCCGATCATGGCGAAGAAATGGTTCCAGGGCCGCGAATTCGCCCGTGCCACCATCGAGCCGCCGCTGGCCAGTGGGCCGTATCGCGTAGACCGCGTCGATGCCGGCCGCAGCCTTACTTTCCGTCGCGTGGCCGATTGGTGGGCCAAGGATCTGCCCAGTAATCGCGGCCTGTATAACTTCGACGCCGTGCGCGACGACTATTACCGCGACCGCGATATCGCGGCGGAGGCCCTCTTCGCCGGCGAATACGATTACCGCATCGAGGTGACGGCGCGGGTCTGGGCCACCAGTTACGACCCCAAGCCGGCGGTGCAGCAGGGCCGCATCAAGCGCGAAGTACTGCCCGATGAAACGCCCTCCGGTGTGCAGGCTTTCTTCCTCAACGCGCGGCGGCCGCATCTCGCCGATCCGCGCGTGCGCGAGGCGCTGAACTATGCCTTCGATTACGAGTGGATGAACAAGACGCTGTTCTACAGCCTGTATAAGCGCAACCGCTCGATGTTCGAGAATTCGCAGATGGCCGCCACCGGCCTGCCGGGGGCCGATGAATTGGCCCTGCTCGACCCCTACAAGGCGCAATTGCCGCCGCGTGTTTTCACCACTGAATATCAGCCGCCGGTGAGCGACGGCTCCGGCGCCAATCGCGACAATCTGCGCAAGGCGCAAGCCCTGCTGCGCGAAGCCGGCTATGATATCCGCGATGGCAAGGCCTATGCCAAGGGCGCCACCGAGCCGCTGACCATTGAATTCCTGCTCTACGAGCCGAGTTTCCAGCGCGTGATCGGGCCGTTTGCCGCCAGCCTGCAGCGTATCGGCGTGCAGTCGCAGGTGCGCGTGATCGACCTGACCGCCTATGAGAACCGCATGCGGTCATTCGACTATGACGTGATCCTGCGCCGTTTCACCCAGCCCATGACGCCCGGCGTGGAGCAGCGCAATTACTGGGGCAGCAGGGCCGCCGATGTCACCGGTAGCTTCAATTTCTCCGGTATCAAGAATCCGGCCATCGATGCCCTGATCGAGCGGATCGTGGCGGCCAAAAGCCGTGAGGAATCGGTGACTGCGGCCAAGGCGCTGGACCGCGCCCTGATGTGGGGTTTCTACGTCATCCCCAACTGGTATAGCGGCACCTACAAGCTCGGCTACTGGGACCGCTTCGGCCGCCCGGCCAAGAAGCCGGCCTACGACCTCGGCCTGCTGGAAACCTGGTGGATCGACGAGGCCAAGGACAAGGCCATCGGCTTGCGGCGCTAGGGCATCGCCGGTATCCTTGGGCCATGCGCACCACCGACGGTGAACGATGCTCGCCTATATCGCCCGCCGCCTTGCCCTGATCCTGCCGACCCTGTTCGGCATCATGGTGATCAATTTCGTGGTGGTGCAGTTCGCGCCGGGCGGGCCGGTGGAGCAGGTTATCGCCCAGGTCACCGGCACGGCAGTGGATGCCACCTCGCGGATTTCCGGCTCGGCGGGAGGCGGCGAAATGGCCGGTGGCGGCGCACCGCCGCCCGGTATTGTCGGCGGTGGCGGTGATGTCTCGAAATACCGCGGCGCCCAGGGCCTCGATCCGGCCTTCATCAAGCGCATCGAGCAGCAATTCGGCTTTGATAAGCCGGCGCATGAACGCTTTTTCCTGATGCTGAAGAATTTCGTGCGGCTGGATTTTGGCGAGAGCTATTTCCGTTCCCGGCCGGTGACGCAGTTGATCGTCGAGAAGCTGCCGGTCTCTATCTCGCTCGGGCTATGGACTACCCTGCTGGTTTATTTCATCTCGATCCCGCTCGGCATCCGCAAGGCGGTGAAAGATGGCAGCCGCTTCGATGTCTGGACTTCCGGTATCATCGTGGTCGGTTATGCCATCCCTGGCTTCCTGTTTGCCGTGCTGCTGGTGGTGCTGTTCGCCGGTGGCAGCTTCGTGCAGTGGTTCCCACTGCGCGGCCTCACCTCCGATAATTGGTCGCAGCTCAGTCTCTGGGCCAAGGTATTGGATTATTTCTGGCATCTGGTGCTGCCGGTCACCGCCATGGTGGTCGGCGGTTTCGCCAGCCTCACCATGCTGACCAAGAACTCCTTCCTGGAAGAAATCAACAAGCAGTATGTGCAGACGGCGCGGGCCAAGGGCCTGCCGGAGCGCCGCGTGCTCTATGGCCATGTCTTCCGCAATGCCATGCTGATCGTGATTGCCGGCTTCCCGGCCGCCTTCATCGGCATCCTGTTCACGTCCAGCATGCTGATCGAGGTGATCTTCTCGCTGGATGGCTTGGGCCTGCTCGGCTTCGAGGCGGCATTGAAACGGGATTATCCGATCATGTTCGGCTCGCTGTTCATCTTTACGCTACTGGGCCTGATCGTCGGCCTGATCTCGGACCTGATGTATGTCTGGATCGATCCACGCATCGATTTCGAGAGCCGCGACGCCTGATGCAGCTTTCCCCCATCAACCAGCGCCGTTGGCGCAATTTCACCAACAACCGGCGCGGCTACTGGTCGCTGTGGATCTTCCTGGCGCTGTTCCTGTTCAGCCTGTTTGCAGAACTGATCGCCAATGACCGGCCATTGCTGGTGCGCTATGACGGGCATTTCTACACGCCGGTTTTTGTCAGCTATCCGGAAACCACTTTCGGCGGTGATTTCGAGACCGAGACGAAATACCGCGATCCCTTCGTTGCTGATCTGATCAAGGAAAAGAGCGGCTGGATGCTGTGGCCGCCGGTCCGCTATTCCTATGCCACGATCAACCTCGATCTGCCGGTGCCGGCGCCGGCGCCGCCGAGCCGCGACAACTGGCTCGGCACCGACGATCAGGGCCGCGACGTGGTGGCGCGCCTGATCTACGGCTTCCGCATCTCGGTGCTGTTCGGTCTCATCCTCACCATTGCTTCCTCGATTATCGGCGTGATGGCCGGCGCGGTGCAGGGCTATTTCGGTGGCCTTACCGATCTGCTGTTCCAGCGCTTCATCGAAATCTGGTCCGGCCTGCCGACACTCTACCTGCTGATCATCCTGGCTTCCGTGGTGCAGCCGAATTTCTGGTGGCTGCTTGGCATCATGCTGCTGTTCTCCTGGATGGCGCTGGTCGGCGTGGTGCGGGCCGAATTCCTGCGCGCGCGTAATTTCGATTATGTCCGGGCCGCCCGCGCGCTCGGCGTGCGCGATACCGAGATCATGTTCCGCCACCTGCTGCCCAATGCCATGGTGGCGACGCTGACCATGCTGCCCTTCATCCTCAACGGCTCGATCACCACGCTGACGGCGCTGGATTTCCTCGGCTTCGGCCTGCCGCCTGGCTCGCCCTCGCTCGGCGAATTGCTCAGCCAGGGCAAGACCAATATCCAGGCGCCGTGGCTCGGCATCACCGCCTTCGCGGTGCTCGCCGTGATGCTCAGCCTGTTGATCTTCATCGGCGAAGCGGTGCGCGATGCCTTCGATCCGCAGAAGATTTTCAAATGAGCGAGCTTCTGCTGGAAGTCAGGAACCTGGGTGTCGATTTCGAGGTTGGCGGACGCAAGCTATCGGCGTTGCGCAATGCCGGCTTCACCCTGAGGCGTGGCGAAACCCTGGCCCTGGTCGGCGAAAGCGGCTCGGGCAAATCGATCACGGCACTGAGCGTGCTGCAATTGCTGCCTTATCCGACGGCCAGCCATCCGCCGGGGTCCTCGATCAAATTCCGAGGCCAGGAACTGGTTGGTGCCGGCGAGGACGTGTTGCAGACCGTACGCGGCAACCGCATCGCCATGGTGTTCCAGGAGCCGATGACCTCGCTGAACCCGCTGCACACCATCGAGCAGCAGGTCAACGAGGTGCTGTTCCTGCATAAGCGCCTCAGCCCCCAGGCGGCGCGCGCCCGTACCCTGGAATTGTTGACGCTGGTCGCCTTGCCGCAGGCCGAGAAGCGGCTGGATGCCTATCCGCATCAGCTTTCCGGCGGCCAGCGTCAGCGCGTCATGATCGCTATGGCACTGGCCAACGAACCTGACATCCTGATCGCCGACGAGCCGACCACGGCTTTGGACGTGACGGTGCAGGCGCAGATCCTGAAGTTGCTGAAGGAATTGCAGCGCCGCCTTGGCATGGCGATCCTGCTGATCACCCATGACCTCACCATCGTGCGTAAATTCGCCGATCAGGTCGGTGTCATGACCCAGGGCGAGATCGTCGAAGCCGGCAAGGTCGCTGATGTTTTTGCGGCGCCGGCTCATGCCTATACCCGTAAGCTGCTTGCCGCCGAGCCGAAGGGCAAGCCGGCGGTGGCTCTTGCCGATGCGCCGGTAGTGCTGGAAGCCGAGGCCGTGAAGGTCTGGTTCCCGATCAAGGCTGGTCTTTTCCGCCGCACCATAGGGCATGTGAAGGCCGTTGATGGCATCAGCATCGCGATCCGTGCCGGCGAAACGCTCGGCGTGGTGGGCGAAAGCGGCTCGGGCAAATCCACGCTTGGCTATGCCTTGCTGCGGCTGCAACGCGCCGAGGGCCGCATCGCCTATGCCGGGCGTAACCTGCAAGGTCTTACCTGGGCCGACATGCGGCCCCTGCGGCGCGAAATGCAGGTGGTGTTCCAGGACCCGTTTTCCAGCCTTAGCCCGCGCCTCTCGGTGTTCCAGATCATCGAGGAGGGGCTGCGCGTACATGGCCTGGGCGGCTCGGAATCCGAACGGCGCGACCGCGTGGCTGCCGCCTTGCGCGAAGTCGGCCTCGATCCCGCCAGCATGGACCGCTATCCGCATGAATTCTCCGGCGGCCAGCGCCAGCGTATCGCGATTGCCCGCGCCATGGTGCTGGAGCCTCGCTTCGTGGTGCTGGACGAGCCGACCTCGGCGCTGGATATGAGCGTGCAGGCGCAGATTGTCGATCTGCTGCGCGACCTGCAGGAAAAGCACAGCCTGGCCTATCTGTTCATCAGCCATGACCTGCGCGTGGTGCGCGCGCTGGCCGATCGCGTGCTGGTGATGAAGGATGGCCGCGTGGTGGAGGAAGGGGCGGCGGCGAAGCTGTTCTCCGCGCCGCAGACCGACTATACCCGCGCTTTGATCGCCGCTGCCTTCGATCTGGCCGTGACCCATGAGCACGCGGTGCGTAGCTGATATTTGCAAGAGTCTGACATGGCGCTCCTGATCTACACCCCGATCCACGATGCCGATGAATGGGCCGAGACGCTGGGTGCCCAACTGCCCGATCTCGATATCCGCGTCTATCCGAATATCGGCGATCCGGCGGATATCGACATGGCCCTGGTGTGGAAGCCGCCCGTGGGCTTCCTCGCCGGTTTCCCGAACCTGAAATTCGTGCACAGCTTCGGTGCCGGCGTCGATGGCATCCTGGCCGATGCGAAATATCCGCGCCAGGTGCCGCTGGCCCGTGTGGTCGATGCCGGCCTTGCCAATGGCATGGCCGAATATGTGGTGCTGCATGTGCTGCGCTTCCATCGCCAGGTGCAGGCGATGCAGTTCAATCAGCGCAACAAGACCTGGAAATGGCTGCCGCCGGTCGATGCCTCTGAACGCACCATTGGCATCATGGGCATGGGTGCGCTGGGCGCCGTGGCGGCCAAGCGGCTGACCGATTTCGGCTTCCAGGTGGTTGGCTGGAGTCGCCGTCTGAAGGCCATTGAGGGCGTCGCCAGCTTCCATGGCGAGGATCAGCTCGAAGGCTTCCTGCGCCATTGCAACGTGCTGGTCTGCCTGCTGCCGCTGACACCGCAAACCACCGGCATCATCAGCCGCCGCACCATGTCACTGCTGCCGCGCGGCGCTTATATCATCAATGCCGGGCGCGGCGGCCATGTGGTCGAAGCCGACCTGCTGCATGCACTGGACAATGATTATCTCTCCGGCGCCACGCTGGACGTGTTCGCCGAGGAGCCGCTGCCGGAGGAGCATCCGTTCTGGACCCATCCGAAGGTGACGGTGACCCCGCATAACGCGGCCGACAGCATCCCGGCCCTGGTGGTGCCGCAGATCGTCGAGAACATCCGCCGCTGCCGCGAAGGCAGGCCGCTGCTACGCGTGGTGGATCTGAAGGTGGGGTACTGACCTCTGAGAATCGTCATACCCCGCGAAGGCGGGGTATCCACGAGTTCTTTAAAAAACTAAGTCGTGGATGCTCCGCCTGCGCGGAGCATGACGGTTTGGGATTACCGCCGTGCCTCGCGCAGCTTGGTTTCCTTGGCGGCATCCACCCACCAGGCCATGAAGTCGTTACCGTATTTCGGCGTCTTCTCCGGGTGGCCGAACTTGTCCCAGTAGGCGATGCGGTCATAGCCGAAGGTCCAGCCATGCACCAGGTAGAACCCCCAGGTGAGCGCGCGGTCCAGCGCGCGGGTGGCGGCGATCAGCTCGTCGCGGTCCTTGGCGTAGATCACCGCATCCACCAGCTTGTCGATGGCCGGATTCTTGATGCCGGCATAGTTGCGGTTGGAGGGATTGTCGGCGGCTGCCGTGCTCCAGAAGCTGCGCTGTTCGTTGCCGGGTGAGTCCGACTGGCCCCAGCCGCCGGAAATCACATCGAAATCAAAGGCGCGCAGCCGGTTGGTATATTGCGAGGAATCGACCACGCGCAGGGTCAGCTTGATGCCGACGCGTTCCAGGCTCTTGCCCCAGGCGGCGGCGATGCGCTCGAAGGCCGGATCGACCAGCAGCATCTCGATCTCCAGCGGCTTGCCGGCCTTGTCTACCAGCTTGCCGTCTTTCACGCTGTAGCCGGCCTCGGTCAGCAATTCGCGGGCGCGGCGCAGCGTATTGCGGTCGGTGCCGCTGCCGTCACTCACCGGCGGCTGGTAGGCCGGGCCGAAGACGCGCGCCGGCAATTGCGCCCGCAGCGGCTCCAGCAATTTCAGTTCGGCGGCGGAAGGCTCGCCGCGCGCGGCGAAATCCGAATTCTGGAAGAAGCTCTGCGCCCGGCTGTATTCGCCGAAGAAGAAATTCTTGTTCGCCCATTCAAAATCGAAGGTGTAGGTCAGCGCCTCGCGCAGCTTCGGATCGGCGAACTTGTCGCGCCGCAGGTTGAACACGAAGCCGGAAAGGCCGCCGGGCCGCTCATGCTTGATCTTCTCCATCTTCACCAGGCCGTTCTGCCGCGCCGGGAAGTCATAGCCGGTGGCCCACACACGGGCGATGTTTTCCGGGCGGTAGTCGTATTGCCCGGACTTGAAGGCTTCCAGCGTCACCGTGTTGTCGCGGTAGATGTCGTAGCGGATACGGTCGAAATTGTAGCGGCCCTTGTTGATCGGCAGATCCTTGGCCCACCAGTTGGGATTGCGCTCATAGACGATGAAGCGGTTCGCCTCGAATTCCTTGATGCGGTAGGGGCCTGAGCCGGTCCAGGGTTCCAGCGTCACCTTGTCGAAGTCGCGCTTCTGCCATTGTGTTTTCTGGATCACCGGCAACTGGCCCATGATCTGCGGCAGCTCGCGGTTCGGCGGGCCATCGAAATGGAATTTGATCTGGCGCGGTCCCAATACTTCGGCGCGGCTGACATTGGCATAGTAATACTGCGTCGCCGGTTCGCCCTTCTCCTTGATCTGGGCGAAGGTGTAGGCGACATCCTCGGCGGTGATGGCACTGCCATCGGCCCATTTGGCTTCGGCACGCAGGCGGAAGCCGACCCATTTCAGGTCGTCGGGCACTTCCACGCTTTCGGCGATCAGGCCGTATTCCGCCGACACGTCATCCATCGGCGAAGTCATCAGGGTCTGATAGATCAGGCCGAGGCCCGGCGCTTCGTCGCCCTTCGGGATGAAGGGATTGAGGTTGTCGAAACCGCCAAGGCCGACCAGCTTGATCTCGCCGCCCTTCGGCGCCGCCGGATTCACATAATCAAGCTGCTTGAAGTCGGCGCCGTATTTCGGCGCCCCGACCAGGGATAGGGCATGACTGGCGGTTTGTGCCTGGCCCAGGCTGGGCAGCAGGACAAGGCATAGGGCGGAAGCGGCAACAGCCAGACGCAGCATCACGGTCTCCCGGTAAGCGGTGAGGGCGTAAATCGAGCGTATAGTATATAAAGGCTTCAGGCGCCCGCGAGTATGGCCTTCGCGGCATCGTGAAGGCCGGCATTGGCGGCGGCCAGCACACGGGCCGGGTTCCGGGTGTCGAGGCGGCGGCCTTCCCAGTCGGTAACGATGCCACCGGCGCCTTCGATCACCGGGATCAGGGCGGCGTAGTCATAGGGCTGCACCTTGCCGTCCAGCACGATATCGGCGAAGCCGGAACTGATCAGTGCATAGGCGATGCAGTCGCCGCTCATGCGGTTCAGCCGGCAGGATTTGCGCAATTTGGTGAAGGCGGCGGCTTCGCTGTCGGTGAAGCCATCCACATAGGTGGTGAGCAAAGCCGCATCGGCCAGCGCGGTGCCGGTATTGGCCCTGGTCGCCGTGCCGTTATAGGTGGTGCCATGGCCGTTGGCGCCGATCCAGCGGTCGCGCATGATCGGCTGGTCGATCACGCCAAGCAGCGGCTGGCCTTCATAGGTGAGCGCGATCAGGGTGCCGAAGATCGGCAGGCCGGTAACGAAGCTCTTGGTGCCATCGATCGGATCGAGAATCCATTGCCATGGCGCCTCCGGGCGGGCATGGCCGTATTCCTCGCCATAGATGCCGTGTTCGGGAAAAGCCTGCTCGATGGCCTGGCGCATCGCCGCCTCGGCGCCGCGGTCGGCCACGGTCACCGGCGAGGCATCGGCCTTGCGCTCCACCGCCATGCTGCGCTGGCGGAAATGCGGGCGGATGGCTTCCCCGGCCAGATCGGCCAGGTGATCGGCGAAACGGATCAGCTCAACGGAGCAGGTCTGCACCGGGCTTGAATTACTGCAGCGGCTTCGGGCTATCCGACTGGGCGTTCAGATAGGCGATCAGGTCGGCGCGCTCCTTGGCGCTCTTGATGCCGGCAAAGGCCATCTTGGTGCCCGGGGCATAGGCCTTCGGGTTGCCGATGAACTTGAACAGGCTCTCGGTGCTCCACTCGCCGCCGGTCTTCTTCAGGCCGTCGGAATAGGCGAAGCTGGCGATATGGCCCTTGGAAGCGCCGACGATGCCGTAGAGGTTCGGGCCGACCTTGTTCGGGCCGCCCTTGTCGAAGCTGTGGCAGGCAGCGCACTTGGCGGCGGATTTCTGACCGGCTTCAACGCTGGCGGCGGCGAGCAGCGGGCCGACCGGCTGTTCCGGCTCGGCGGCGGCCGGGGTGGCGGCGCCACCGGCGGGCGGCTGATCCGGCACGTCGATCTTGTAGGCCTGCTCGGCCAGCTTCTTGGGATGGATCACCATGTTGCCGATCTGGTTCAAACCGGTGATCACCAGCAGGCAGGCGAGGGCGGCGCCGGCGATCTTATTCAGCTCGAAACTATCCATTCAGCAACTCCATAGGGCTGCGGCGCTCCCCATTCACCGGGAGGGCCGGAAATTGGCCGCAGATTACCGGCTTCCCCCGGCCATCCGCAACCCGTATAAAGCCGGCGGGACGGGCCGGCGGCGGCCCCATCCTGCGGCGAAGTGCCGCATCCCCCGCGATTCGCAAGCCTTTGAAACTCATGCCCCAATCCGCCCTGCCTCAAAATCCCATCGTGCTCATCCCGTCGCGCCTGGCCTCCACCCGGCTGCCGGACAAGCCATTGGCCGATATTCATGGCAAGCCGATGATCGTGCATTGCCTGGACCGGGCGCGCGAGGCCGGATTCGGCCGCGTCGCCGTAGCCTGCGGCGATCAGGCGATTGCCGATGCGGTGCGGGCGGCGGGCGGCGAGGCGGTGATGACCGATCCGGCGCATCCCTCCGGCTCCGACCGCATCTTCGAGGCGCTGACCCGGCTGGACCCCAAGGGTGAGCATGACGCGGTGATCAACCTGCAGGGCGACCTGCCGGCCATCGATCCCAAGGTGGTGCGCGCCGCCCTGGCGCCGCTGGCCGATGCCTCGATTGCGATTGCCACGCTGGCCACGCCGATTGTCGAACGCCATGAGATCGATGATCCCAATGTGGTGAAGGCGGTGCTGAGCCTGGAGCCCGGCCAGAGCATTGGCCCGGCGCTGTATTTCAGCCGCCGCCCGGTGCCTTCGGGCGAGGGGCCGCTGTGGCACCATATCGGCATCTATGCCTATCGCCGCGAGGCGCTGGCGCGTTTCGTCACGCTGAAGCCGTCGCCGCTCGAGCGCCGCGAGAAATTGGAACAACTGCGTGCACTTGAGAATGGCATGCGGATCGCGGCAGCCGTCGTTGACACCCTGCCGCTCGGCGTCGATACTCCCGCCGACCTTGATCGCATCCGCCAAGTGATGGCGAAATAAAGAAAAAACATAAGGCCCAGGCATGTCTCCGGTCGCAACTCTTGCCACGCCCACCACCGATCCGGCCCGCGTTGTGGCTTTCCAGGGCGCTGCCGGTGCCTATTCGCATCTCGCCTGCCGCGAAGCCCTGCCTGATCTGGTGCCGCTGCCCTGCGCCACCTTCGAGGATGCCTTCGCCGCCGTGCGCGAGGGCCGCGCCACCTGCGGCCTGATCCCGATCGAGAATTCCACCGCCGGCCGCGTTGCCGATATTCATCATCTGCTGCCGGAAGGCGGGCTTTACATCACGGCGGAGCATTTCCTGCGCGTGCGGCACCAGTTGCTGGCACCCAAGGGCGCCAGCCTCAAGACCGTGCGCCGCGTCTACAGCCATGTGCAGGCCCTGTCGCAATGCCGGGGCGTGATCCGCGAACTGGGTCTTGATGCCATTGTCTCCACCGATACCGCTGGTTCGGCCAAGGATGTGGCGGAACGCAACGATCCGGCGGAAGCCGCCGTCGCTTCCACCATTGCCGGCGAACTCTATGGCCTGCAGGTGCTGCGCCCGGATATCGAGGATAACGACACCAACACCACGCGTTTTGTGAAGCTGGAGCGCCAGCGCCTTGATCCCGATCCGGCGCGGGCTGATGAATGTCTCACCAGCCTGATGTTCAAGGTGCGCTCGGTGCCGGCCGCGCTGTACAAGGCGCTTGGCGGCTTCGCCACCAACGGCGTCAATGTCGTGAAGCTGGAAAGCTACATGACCGATGGCTTCCGCGTCGCGGAATTCTACTGCGAGATCGAGGGCCATCCCGCCACCAAGAACGTGCAGCTGGCGCTGGACGAGCTCGGCTTTTTCTCGCGCCAGCTCAAGATTCTCGGCGTCTACCGCGCACATTCCTATCGCTCAAGTTTGTGAGCTGGACCGGGATGCGGCGCGCTTCCCGGCCATACCTCACGCGGCGCCGGCTTCTGGCGCTTGCCCTTGGCAGTGGTTTGCTGCCGCTGGCGGCACGCGCCCAGGCCGTGCCGGCCAAGGTGGATGTGGCGGTGCTGGGCGCCGGCATCGCCGGTCTGGCGGCGGCGCGGCTGCTGAGCACGCGCGGTATTTCCGTCGCCGTGCTGGAAGCCCGCAGCCGCATCGGTGGCCGGGCTTACACTGATACACAGCGTTTCGGCCTGCCGGTCGATCTTGGCGCTTTGCATCTGCGTTCGCTGGAACTCAATCCGCTGGTGCCGCTGATCCGCGAGGCCCGCATCGCCAACCAGATCGAGGATGGCGATTTCTGGCTCTATGAACCGGGCCATGAAGCCGCATCCGGCGATTATGACGCGCTCGGCGCCGCGCTCGACCGCATCGACGATGCCTTGAACGATGCCAAGACCGCGCGGCAGGACCGCGCCCTGGCGGCGCTGGTGCCGGTGATGGAAACACGCTGGGCCGATGCCGCCCGCGCACTGGCCGGGCCGCTGCATGTCGGGATCGAATTCGCGCAGGTTTCGGCGCTGGATGCGCCGCGCCTCACCGGCACCGGCAACGATCTCTGGCTGCCGGGCGGGCTTGGCGCCTGGGTCGCAAGCCTCGGTGCCGGCCTGCCGATCTATCTGGAGAAGCCGGTGCATGCCATCGAATGGAGCGAGCGCGGCGTCACGGTCGGCCATGCCGGCGGCAGCCTGGAGGCGCGCGCCTGCATCGTGGCATTGCCGCTGGCCGTGCTGGCCACCAATGGGGTGAGTTTTCGGCCGGAATGGCCCGGACCGCGGCGCGAGGCGCTGGGCCGGTTGCAGATCGGCGCCATCGAGCGCATCGCCCTGCGTTACAAGCCCGGCAGTTTCGAGGCCGCGCCCAGCACGCAGCTTTTCGGCCCCGGCCCGGGGGCTGACATTGATGTGGCGCGCCAGGCAATGCAGTTCCGTCTCAATGCCCTGGGCCAGCCGGTGGTGCTGGCCAGTGTGGGCGGTGCCTATGCGCGCGATCTGGTGCGGGCGGGCGAGGCAACGATGATCGAAGCAGCGCGGCAGCGCCTGACCAAGCTGCTGGGGCCGCAGATTGATGGCAATTTCGTCGATGGCATGGCGTCGCGCTGGGGCGCCGATCCCTACAGCCTGGGCAGCCATTCGGTGGCACGGCCCGGCGCGGTGGCGGCGCGGCGCGCCCTGGCGCAGCCTTTGGGCCGTGTATTCTTTGCCGGCGAACATGTGGCGCCGCCGGAATGGGTCAGTCAGTTGCCGGGCGCCTGGGCTTCGGGCCGTGAGGCGGCGCTGGCAGCATTGAAGGCTTTGGCATGAAGCGGCCACTGGGCTGAATTGATCTGTCGGATAAGAGGAGGGGCGCATGACATTGACCATGATCCGCGTACTGGCCTTGGTACTCCCGTTGCTCATTGCGGCACCCTCATCGCGGGCGCAGGAGGATGCGGCGGCGGTGCAGCAACTGCTGGCATTGAACCGCGATTTCCGCAGCGCCTATGAAGCGACACGGAAGCAGATGGAGGCCGGTGCCGAGCCGGTACTGATCGTTGGCGGCAGCCAGCTCGAACTCTATCGCCGCGGTGTGCGGGAATGGAGCGCCGATATCACGCCGCCGCTCTATACCCGCTACAAGGCGATGGCGCATATCCCCTTTGCCGTCGAACTGATCCTGGCGCCCTGGCTGAACCAGCAGGAACCCGGTTGGTTGCCGGCATTGCAGACCTATCGCGACAAGGTAGCGGCGCTGCGTGAGCGCCTGGGCCAGCTTGGTTTCCCGGCCGAGCAGTTGCCGCGCCAGCAGGCGATTGCGGATTATGCCCTGCGCTACATGGACACGCTGTTGCAGAGCCGGCGGCTGGAGCCGGCTGATCTGCGCTCGTTCGCGCGCGGCATCGGGCCGGATTTGCTGGCCAATGCCGATGCCGCCGCTGCCTTGCAGCTTGATCTGATGCATGCCGAGACCGCGCGGCTGCGCGCCCGGCTCGGCGAGGCGGATTGGGCGAAGCTGTGGATCCTGGTGCCGGGGCCGAAAGCGCCGCGCCAGGGCAACCTGCAATACAGCTATTACAGCCGCCTGCTGCGTGGCACTGAAGATGAAAAGCGGCTGCTCTATTTCGAAGGCATGTTCGATCCGCAGCCTTCCCTGAACCAGCTTGGCCGCTACATCACTGACAGGCAGGCGGCGGACCTGTTCTTCGGCGATCCCTACCGGCTCGACCGCGACCTGCTTGCCGATGGTGCCGCGCGCCATCTCGACCGCCTGTTCCCCCGTTAAGTCCAAGAGAGGAAAATCCCCGAGATGACGAAGAAGATCATCGATTACCTGCAGCAGCGCAGCAGCATCCGTGCCTTCAAGCCGGACCCGGTGCCGGCCGATGTGCTGCAGCGGCTGCTGGCGGCTGGTTCCGAGGCGCCGAGCTGGAGCAACACGCAGCCTTATCGTGTGGCGGTGGCGCAAGGCGAACTGCGCGACCGCATCGCCGCCGCGCTCTGCGCCCGCTTCGATGGCGAAGTGGAGCATGGCCGGGGTCGCGAATATCATGTGCCGGACAAGTATCCCGCCGAATTGCAGCCGCGCCGTGTTGCCTGCGGCTTTGGCCTTTATGGCGCGCTCGGCATCGAGCGCCAGGATATGGCGGCACGCGCGCAGCAGATGCGGCGCAATTTCCATTTCTTCGACGCCCCGGTGGGCCTGTTCATCTATGCCCATGGCGCGCTGGATGCCTATGCCGCGCTCGATGCCGGCGCCTATATGCAGTCGGTGATGCTGGCGGCACTGGATGAGGGCCTCGGCACCTGCGCCCAGGCGGCGCTCGCCACCTGGCCTGACGCGGTGACGCCGTTCTTCGATGTGCCGGCTGATTACAAGCTGCTCTGCGGCATCGCCGTAGGCTATCCCGCCGAGCATGTGGTGAACAAGTTCAGGCCGCACCATCTGCCGCCGGCAGACTTGAGCATCGCGCCGAAGTGACGGCTATTCCCCTGAGTCATACCCGCGAAAGCGGGTATCCCATTTATTCCTGCCGAATAATGGGACTCTCTGTAAGCGCGCGAACGCTAAAGGCGTTCGTGGGCGCACAGGCCCGAAGGGCTGGCGCGAGAGTGACGGGATTGCGTGTCAGGCGATGATGTCGGGCAGCAGCAGGCTTTCCAGCTTGATGATCTGGTCCTTCAGCGCCAACTTCTTCTTCTTCATGCGCTGAATCTGGAGCTGGTTGATATGCGCCTGGCCGGCCAGCGAGTTGATGGCGTCGTCGAGATCGCGATGCTCCGACATCAGATCGGCCAACTGGCGCTGCAGGGCTTCAAAATCGAGGGAGCCGGGAAAATTCATGTCTTCGGTCTACGCCTGTTCACGGAACGCGCGGGGCGGCTATTCTAGCACGGAATGACAGCTCCCGGCACGGCATTCTGGCGGTTTTCCCTGGCGCTTTATGGCCGGCCCGGGGTGGCGGATTCCTGCCTGAAATTGCAGGACGAGGCCGGGGCGGACGTCAACCTGCTGCTGCTGGGCTTCTGGCGTGCCGAACAGGGGCTGGCGCCCTGGGGGGAGGCCGAGATTGCCACCCTGGCGGCGGCGATCGCCCCGGTGAACGAGGTGCTGCGGCCTTTCCGGGTGGCGCGGCGGCGGCTGAAGGGGCTGGCAGGCACGGCGCCGGTTGCCCCAGACCTCTACCAAGCAGACCTCTACCAGCAGGCCAAGGCGCTGGAATTGCGGCTGGAGGAACTGGTGCAGATACGGCTTGCCGAACTGACCCCGGCGCCTGCCGCCGGGGACCTGCCGAAACCGGATGCGGCGGCGGCGCATCTTGCAGCCTATATGGCAACGCTGGCGCAGCCTGCCCATCCGGCGGCTGAGGCGCTGCTGGCGGCATCTGGTTTCTAGAGGCCGGCGTCTAGCGTTTCTTGAGCGGGCTGCCCTGCCAGCGCCGCACCAGGCCGGACTCGATGCCGAAAAGGTCCAGCACGCGGCCGACGCTGTGGTCGATCAGATCATCCAGCGTTTTCGGTTCGGCATAGAAGGCCGGTAGCGGCGGCGCCACGATGGCGCCGATCTCGGTCACGCTCACCATGTTGCGCAGATGCCCGAGATGCAGCGGTGTTTCACGCGGCACCAGCACCAGGCGGCGGCGTTCCTTCAGCACCACATCGGCGGCGCGGGTCAGCAGGTTGCCGGTGACGCCGGTGGCGATCTCGGCCAGCGTTTTCATCGAGCAGGGCGCCACCACCATGCCCAGCGTCTGGAATGAGCCCGACGCAATCGCCGCGCCAACATCTTCGAGCGGATAGACCTTGTCGGCCAGGACTTTGACGTCTTTCGCCGTATACGTTGTTTCATAGGCGATGGTCATTTCCGCAGCGCGGGTAACGACGAGGTGGGTTTCGATCTCTGAATCTTTGAGCGATTCCAGCAAACGGATGCCATAGATCACGCCCGAAGCGCCGCTGATGCCGACGATCAGGCGTTTTGCCACTTTGGGGCGCGAAACCCGCGCCGGGATTGGCGCTGGTGGTTGCGTATGATTTTTGCGGCGCGTCATATCCATAAGATAATGCTTGAAAGGGGCTGACAAAGCGAGGGGGCAGTGCTTACATGACTATCAAGCGCATGCCACTGCGGTAGCGCAAGCCACCGCGCCGGTCATCGCGCTCCCGGATCATCCCTGGTCCGGAGAACGGAGGAGGATAGCGATGGCTACTGAAGCCCATATTGAAAACCTCGTCGAAAAGCATGCCCATCTGCAGGCCGTGATCGACGACGAAACGCACCGTCCGCTCCCCGACCCCATCCGCGTTACCCAGCTGAAGCGCGAGAAGCTCAAGCTGAAGGAGGCGATTGAACGCCTCAAGCAGTAAGCGCGGCTGGATTAATCTGCCACATCTCACCTGAAACGACACTGGCGCCGGATTGCTCCGGCGCCAGGGGTGAGGTTTGTTTTGCTGCGATGGAAAGCAGGGCCTGGCCTCAGCCGAGGTTCTTGGCTTTTTCGCGCAGCTCAAACTTCTGAATCTTGCCGGTCGAGGTTTTCGGCAAGTCGCTGAACACCACGGTCTTGGGCACCTTGAAGCGCGCCAGATGCTCGCGGCAGAAGGCGATGATGTCGTCTGCCGTGGCCGTGCCGCCCTGCTTCAGGGTAACGAAGGCGCAGGGCGTCTCGCCCCAATGCTTGTCGGGCCGTGCCACCACGGCGGCTTCCATCACGTCAGGGTGCATGTAGAGCACGCCTTCCACTTCCAGCGTCGAGATATTCTCGCCGCCGGAAATGATGATGTCCTTCGAGCGGTCCTTGATCTGCATGTAGCCGCCGGGATAGGCCACGCCGAGATCGCCGGAGTGGAACCAGCCGCCGGCGAAAGCCTCTTGCGTCGCCTTCGGGTTCTTCAGGTAGCCTTTCATCACGATATTGCCGCGGAACATGATCTCGCCCATGGTCTCGCCATCGGCGGGCACGCGCTGCATGCTCTGCGGGTCCAGCACCGCCACGTCTTCCTCCACATGGTAGCGCACGCCCTGGCGCGCCTTCAGCTTGGCGCGTTCCGGCAATTCCAGCTTGTCCCATTCCTCATGCCAGTCGCAGACCACGGCGGGGCCATAGACCTCGGTGAGGCCGTAGACATGGGTGATGTCGAAGCCCATTTCCTCCATGGCGGCGATCACAGCGGCCGGCGGCGCGGCGCCGGCGGTCATGCATTTCACGCCCGGCTTCAGCCTGGCGCGCACCTCGGCCGGCGCGTTGATCAGCATGCTCAGCACGGTCGGGGCGCCGCAGAAATGCGTCACGCCCAGATCGGCGAAGCTGGCGAACACGGCTGCCGGCTCCACCCTGCGCAGGCAGACATGCACACCGGCCAGCATGGTGATGGTCCAGGGGAAGCACCAGCCGTCGCAATGGAACATCGGCAGGGTCCAGAGATAGACCGGATGCTTCGGCAGATTCCAGGTCACGGCATTGCCCATGGCATTCAGGTAGGCGCCGCGATGATGCGTCACCACGCCCTTCGGATTGCCGGTGGTGCCGGAGGTGTAGCCAAGCGCGATGGCATCCCACTCATCCAGCGGGCCCTGCCAGGGATATTCGTAATCGCCGAGCTTGAGGAAATCCTCGTATTCGATGCTGCCGATGCGCTCGCCGCTGGTGACGGCGGCGTCATCGATATCGATCACATAGGGCCGCGTCTTGGCGAGCGCCAGGGCCTGCTCGGCCACGGCGGCGAATTCGCGGTCGACCAGCAGCACCTTGGCTTCGCCGTGATCGAGGATGAAGGCGATGGCCGCCGGATCCAGGCGGGTGTTGATCGGGTTCAGTACAGCGCCGGTAGCCGGCACGCCGAAATGTGCTTCCAGATGCGCCGGCGTGTTCGGTGCGATCAGTGCCACGGTGTCGCCGCGGCGGATGCCGCGCCGCGCCAGGGCCGAAGCCAGGCGGCGGCAGCGGACATAGAGCGTGGCATAATCATAGCGCCAGGCGCCATGCACCACGGCCAGGCGCTGCGGAAAGACTTCCGCCGTGCGGCGCAGGAAGCTCAAGGGCGACAGCGGCTCGTAATTGGCCGGGTTCTTGTCGAGATCACGGTCGTAGATGGTGGTCACGGGTATCACTCCCCACAGCGTTTCAGCACCCCTTGAACAGCGGGCTGAAACTAATCTCTACCGGGCAGGCGGGCAACCGCCGCTGGCATCAATCGTGTTTGTGCAGGGCTAAAACGGTTTTGCTGCCGGGATCGGCCAGCACCACGGCGGCATGGAAGCTGTCCTTGGCCGGCGCCTGCAGGCGCAGATCGATCTCGGCCTTGCCCCGGTTGGTCACGGAAAGCTGGTCGCCCCTGGCTGGCTCGTGCAGCGTGGCATAGCGGATTTTGCCACGATCGAGATGATGGGTCAGGTCGCGGCGGCCCTGGCGCAGATGGGTCAGCGAGGCGGCCAGTTCCTCGCGGCTTTCGATGCGCAGATGCACCGGGTCCTTGTTGTCGACCTTGACGTCGAGGTTGAGCTTCTCGCCCGGCTTGAGACGGTAATCATGGGTCCAGTCCATGGCATCGGCGGCGGCATGGAAATGCACCGCCACCACCTGCAGGCGCGGCTGGGTATGGTCGATATTATGCTGCACCACCGCCAGGGTTACCGCCGCGGTGATGGCGGCCCCTACCAGGCCGCCAAGCGCAGCGCGCAATTGCGGCGGCTGCCGCAGCCAGTCGAGCAGGGCGCTGATCCGGGTGGTCAGGCTTGCCGGCTGTGGCGCCGCCAAGGGCACGGCGAGGCTGGCGGGCAGCGCCACGGCATCGCTCATGCGCGCCAAGTCGCCCAGGTCGGCTTCCAGCGCCGCCATGGCCCCGGCCTCGGGCAGCTTTTCAGGATGCGCCGCCAGTTCGGCCAGAAGCTCTATGCGCTCCTGCCGGCTGAGATCGCCATCGATATATCGGCCGAGCCGTTCCTCGAACACGCCCGTATTTCTCCTTCAAAACCGGCACCCGCCCCGCCATTCATGGCGCGGCCGGCATTAACCCGTAGACTTGAGTGTCGGCAGCAGCAGGATAGTTCCCGCTGCCGCGACATTTTTTCACACCAGCGCCGCCCGCAGCAATTGCCGGGCGCGGAAAACCCGGCTGCGGATCGTCCCGATCGGCACGCCGAGGATTTCGGCGGCCTGCTCGTAGCTCAATTCCTCCAGGGAAACCAACAGGATGGCCTCGCGGAATTCTTCCGGCAGGGTGGCGATGGCACGGTTCAGGCGCTGCAATTCGTCGCGCACCACATAATGCTCGGCAATCGGCGGGTCGTTCGACGGCACCGCCTCCAGGGCATCCTCGCCGACGAAGCGCCGGTTGCCGGCGGCTGTGCGGCGGTGGCTGCGCACCATGTTGAAGGCAATGCCGATCACCCAGGTGGACAGCGCCGCGTCCTGGCGGAAATTCTTCAGATTCTCAAGTGCGACCAGGATCACGCGCTGGGTCAGGTCTTCCGCATCGCCGGCATGGCCGATGGCTTTGAGGATGAAACGGAATACCCGCGCCCTTAGCTGTGCCACCTCATTGGCTCTCGGATCGAGCACGCCGTCCCCCAACCATCCCCGCATAGGTTTCCCCGCGAGTATGGGGGGATTCCCCGTGGCCCGCCAACCCTGTCTGAATGAAAACTGTTGCCTGCCGGGAACCATCGCCCCACAGGCCGCACTCATGGCTTGAAGGCAAGGCAATGGGAGAGAGTGCATGAACACCAGGCAACGCAGCCGACCGGCACATCGAATGGCCACACTTCCCTGGCGTCCAGTGGCCTGGCTGATCCTACTGTTGCTGGCGCTGACACCATTTGCGCCCCTATGAACTCGGCAGATTGATCCACTGCCACCCGCCCGGACAGCCTATCCCCATATCACTCGTCCGGCGGGTCTTTTCTAGAAACCGAAACCCCTCATATCCCGAAACCATCGGCCAGTAATTTCAGGCCGCAGAGGAAGGTTATGCTGTAGATGATGTGGTAGAAGGTGGCGTCGTTCAGGAACTTGTGCAGATACATGCCGAGATAGACGCCGCCGACCGCGACCGGCGCCAGGATCGCTGCCGTGCCGAGATTCTCGGCGCTGAACTGCCCGAGCCAGGCATAGGGCACCAGCTTCACATAATTGAGGATGGTGAAATACAGCACCGTGGTGCCGACGAAGAGGGTCTTGTCCAGGCGCTGCGGCACCAGATAGACCGACAACGGCGGCCCGCCGGCATGTGCGATGAAGCTGGTGAAGCCGGAAATGATGCTCCAGAACACGCCCTTTTTCACATCACGCGGGGCCGGGGCCGGGCTGCCCTTGCGCAGCAGTTTGTCGAGCACGAAGGCGATGGCGACGATGCCGATGATCACCTGCACGCCGCGATTGCTCACCCAGTCGGCGGTCAGGGTACCGATCAGGATGCCGAGCAGGGCGCCGGGCAGGATGATCTTCATGTTGGCGCGGTCCCAATGCTTGCGGAACCCCCATAGCCCGGCCAGGTCCATGACGCAGAGCACCGGCAGCGTGATGGCGGCGGCCTGCAGCGGCGGAATGGTGAGGCTCATCAGCGGCAATGCCAGCATGCTGGTGCCGGGGCCGAAGCCGCCCTTGCTCAGGCCGATGATGATCACCGCCGGCATCGCGGCAACATAGAACCAGGGGTCGTGCAGGATCGGCAGGGCTTCAAGCATGGGGCTGTGGATAACTTGGCGTGAGAGCGGTGCGGGCCGGTGGTTCGGTTGACGCTGAGGGGAGGCGACGCTTATCCTGCCTCTCAGCAAATCGCGACAACATCATAAAGCAATTGACGATCATGGAAACCGGTGTGGCGGCGGCTTCGGCTGCTTTGGAAAAGGCATTGCGGCGGCTGGATGCCGCGCTTGCCAACCGCGCCGTGGCCTATCGTGCCCTGGCAGAGCAGCATGGCCAGGCGACCCTGGAATTGCGCCAGACCCGCGAGGCATTGCAGGCGACCCGCGTGGAGGCGGATTCGTTGCGCGAGCGCGCCGCCCTGGTGGATGCGCTGCGCGAAGAACTGGCCGTGCATCAGGCTGAAGCTGAAGCGGGGACTGAAGCGGAAGCGGGTGCGCAAGCGGAAATGCCTGCCCTGCCCGCCGCAGACAATAGCGAAATGCTGGCCGCGCTGGAGCGCGAGAATGTCAGCCTGAAGCGCGAGCGCGAGGATTTGCAGAACCGGCTTTCGGCAGCCCTGGCGGCGCAGGAGCAACTGCGCCTGGCCGCCGAACAGATCATCCCGGTTCAGGCCGTGGCTGCCGATGGTAGCGATGCCGCTGCCCTGCGTGCTGAACTTGACGCCGCGCGTGCCGCCCAGGCCGAGGCCAAGGCTTTCGAGGCCGGCTTGCTGGTGCGATTGGATGCCACCATGGACCGTCTGCGCCGCTCGCTTGAGAGCGCCGGCGGCACCGCTTGAGGAGAGCGTCATGGGCGAGGTGAATGTCACCATCAATGGCCGCGTCTACCCGATCGGCTGCGACGATGGCGAGGAAGCCCAGGTCGAGCGGCTGTCCGGCCTGGTCGATGTGCGGGTGCGCGAGCTTGCCGCCCTGGTCGGCCAGGTGGGCGAGGCGCGGCTGATGCTGATGGCGGCGCTGACCATGGCCGATGACCTGGAAGTGGCGCAGCGCGACCTGGTGCAGTTGCGCGAGGATGTCGCCGTCCTGCGCCGTGGCCAGGAAGCCGACAAGAACGGCGCCGATGCCCTGCTCGGCCTGGCGCAGAAGCTCGAAGACATCGCCGCCAAGCTGGAAACGCCCTAGCCGGTTTTTCCCGCCGCCATGTCGGTGCGCAGGGCGCCGGCGTAATCGCGGAAATCCACTTCCAGGGTATAGCGCGCGCTGTTCACATAGCGTCGTTTCACGCCGGCATGATGCGCGGTTATCTCGGCGTCCATCACCGCGCGGTCGGGCAGGGCGATGCGGCCCGCCAGCACAGCGGCCAGCCAGCGCGCCTGGATTTCCACCAGCGGGATCGTGGCGCCGATCGGCTGCACCAGGCCGACGAAATACAGCCCGGCATGCGCGGCGCTGAGCATGCGGCGGTAGAGCCGCACCGGCTCGCCGTCCCGCACGCTGAAGATGTCGGGCTTCAGGAACGGGAAACTGGTGTGATAGCCGGTGGCATGGATGATGGCATCGACACGGGCTTCGATGCCATCGGCGAACAGCACCTTGTCGCCGCGCAGCTCGCGCGGATTCTGCCGCATGGTGATCCAGCCATGGCCGATATAGGGCAGCAGTTCCTGGCTGATGGTGGCATGTTCGCGCCACATCGGATGCGGCGGCTTCTTCACGCCATAGCGTTCCTGGTCGCCGACGGTGAGATACATCAGCTTCGATACGATGGCGCGCGCCACGATGGTGGGCAGTTTCAGCTTGCGGATCAGGAAGGCCGACCAGCGGTCGGTGGGGATGCCGAGGATGTATTTTGGCATGATCCAGGCGCCGCGCCGGGTGGATAGCTGCACGCTGGCGGCACGGCGGCAGAGATCGACGGCGATATCCACCGCCGAATTGCCCAGGCCCACCACCAGCACATGCTTGCCCTCGAAGGGTGCTGCGGTCTTGTAATCATGCGAGTGGATCTGCTCGCCGTCGAACTGGCCGGGGAAACTCGGCCAGCGCGCATCCCAGAGATGGCCGTTGGCAACCAGCACGGCGCGGTAGAGCCTGCTCTCGCCGCCTTGCAGCGTGACGCGCCAGTTGCCGGCTTCCGGCGCCACATCGGTCACGGTGCTGTGGAAGCGGATATGCGGCAACACGCCGAAGCGTTCGGCGTAGGCTTCCAGATACTGCATCACCTGCCAGTGGCTGGGGAAATCCGGCCAGTCGTCGGGCGTCGGGAAATCCGGGTATTGCAGGTTCTTGCGGCTGGTATCGATATGCAGGCTGCGATAGGCCGAGGACAGGCCGTTATCGTTCTCGTAGCGCCAGTTGCCGCCGATCGCTGAGCCGATCTCGAAACAGTCAAACGCGATGCCGGCCTGCTTCAGTGCCTTCGCTGCCGCCACGCCGCTGGAGCCGGCGCCGATGATGCAGACCGGCAGCGGCGTATCACTCATGCGGCGCCTTCATGGGCGAGGTAATCCTGGATGATCGCATCCATGTCGGCATCGGGCAGGATGCCCAGCCGCCGCGCGCGGGCTGAGTCGAAATGCTTCGGCCAGCCGGCGACGATGCGGATCAGTTTTTCATCCGGCGCCCAGCCGATGGGGCCGAGGCGCCTGTCGCCGGCCACGCGGCGCAGGCTCTCGATCATCATCGCGATGGTGACGCTCAAGGCCGGCAGGTTGATGGCGCGGCTTGGCCCGAAGGCTTCGCGCGGCAATTCATGCACGCCGATGAGGCCGCGCGCCACGGTGCCGACAGACGCCACCGTGAGCCAGCTTTCCGGCGGCAAAGGACAAGCAACAGGTTCGCCGCGCAGCGGCTCGCGCAGCACGGCGGCAACGCGGTCGGATACGGAATCGACGGCGTTGCCGGGCCGGATCAGCACGATGGGCAGGCGCAGGCTGCGGCCATCCAGCACGCCATGGCGGCTATGGTCGTCCAGCAGCATTTCCGCGATCACCTTGTGCGTGCCATAGGATGTCTGCGGCTGCTGCACGCAATCATCCTCCACGGTTTCCGGCAGCGCGCCGCCGAAGGTGGCAATCGAACTGGCGAACACGACTTTCGGCGGCGCCGCCTGCTGGCGGCAGAGGCTGAGCAGGTCGAGCAGGCCGCCGACATTGACGCGCAGGCCGGTTTCGATATCGCGTTCGGCATCGGTGGTCAGCGTTGCCGCCAGATGGAACAGGCTGTCGAAGGGCTGGGCCAAGGCGCGGGCACGGAAATCGGCATCGGCAAGATCGCCGGCCGCCGTGCGGATGCCGATGCGCGCGGCTTCCGGCGGCAGGTTCCAGTCGGGCAGGTCGATGCCGGTGCGGTCGAGCAGCAGCAGATCGGTGATGGCGCGCTCATGGCCCATGGCATCGCGCAGGCGGCCCCGGCTCACCAGTTCACGCACCAGGCGCCGGCCAATGAAACCAGCGGCTCCCGTTACCACCACACGCATCGTTTCATCCCGATAAGGCTCAGTTTTCCGCCTTCTGCTTTAGCAAGGTTGCGGGGCGGGGCCAAGCGCCCTACATTGCCCGCCGGACGGTGTTCCTGCCCGGTGCGTTAGGTTTTCACAACCCTGGGGCCAATGCTGATCTCTCAGGGAGCTGTCCCTGGCCGGAGCCGAGGTTCCGGACATACGGCGCCCACCTGGTACGCCAGGCCTACAGAGGTTGGATTCATGCCGACGGCCACGGTGGGCACCGTCCACTTATTCGCCCCGCAGAATTGATGGCCCAGATAGACGATCTCGACGATATCCAGGCCGCCAAGGCGGCGCTCAGGCCGAAGCTGCGCCAGCGCCGCCAGGAAGCCTCCAATGCCAATGGCGCGGCGATTGCCGGCGTGGCGGCGGAACGCTTCATCGCTGGTATTCCGCTAACGCCAGGCATGGCAATCGCCGGCTACTGGCCGCTGCCGAGCGAGATCGATCCGCGCCCCCTGCTGGCGCGGTTGCGCGCCGAGTTCGCCGCGCGCATCCTGTTGCCGGCGGTGCGGGCCGATAGCCTGCCGCTTGGCTTCCGGCTCTGGGATGGCGATGAGGCGAAGTTGCTGCCGGGCCGCTATGGCATTCCGGCGCCGCCGGAAAGTGCTGTAGATGTGCGGCCTGATCTGGTGCTGGTGCCGCTGCTGGGTTTCGACCGCCAGGGCGGCAGGCTCGGGCTTGGGGCGGGATATTATGATGCTACGCTCGGTGCGTTGCGCCGCGATGGCATGAAGCCGCCGCTCTGTGTCGGCTATGCCTTCGCCGTGCAGCAGGTGCCAGAGGTGCCATGCTGGGCGCGGGATGAGCGGCTGGATTGGGTGGTGACCGAGCGCGGTGCTATTAAGTGTAAAGAGGAAGGCGGGTAGTCGGGTGAAGCTGCTGTATTGTGGAGATATTGTCGGACGTTCCGGGCGCGATGCGGTGATTGCGCGCATTCCCGTGCTGCGCCGCGAACTCGGCCTCGATTTCGTGGTGGTGAATGGCGAGAATGCGGCTGCCGGTTTCGGCATCACCAGCCGCATCTGCGCCGAACTCTATGAAGCCGGCGTCGATACCATCGTGCTCGGCAACCATTCCTGGGACCAGCGCGAGACGCTGGCCTATATCCAGTCCGACGTGAAGCTGATCCGGCCGCTGAATTACCCGAAAGGAACACCGGGGCGCGGCTCGGCCCTGTTCACCACGCCGCAGGGCAAGCGCGTGCTGGTGGCGCAGGTGATGGGCCGCGTGTTCATGGACCCGCTGGATGATCCGTTTGCCAGCATCGATGCTGAACTGGCGAAATACCGCCTTGGTGCCAGCGTCGACCTGATCCTGGTGGATATCCATGCCGAGGCGACATCCGAGAAGATGGCGATGGGCCATTTCCTCGATGGCCGCGTCTCCATGGTCTGCGGCACCCATAGCCATATCCCGACGGCGGATGCGCAGATCCTGCCCGGCGGCACCGCCTACCAGACCGATGCCGGCATGTGCGGCGACTACAATTCGGTGATCGGCATGGAAAAGACCGAGCCGCTCAGCCGCTTCCTGCGCAAGATTCCCTCGGGCCGTTTCGAGCCTGCCAATGGCGAGGCGACGCTCTGCGCCGTCTATCTCGAAACCGATGACCGCACCGGGCTTGCCACCCGCATCCAGCCGGTGCGCCTGGGTGGGCGCCTTGCCCAGAGTGCAATCGTTTAAAAAACTGCTGGCCGAAGTCGCGGCCTGCCGCGTCTGCGCGGCTGAATTGCCGCTCGGGCCGCGTCCGGTGGTGCGGCTTGATCCGCGCGCCCGGCTGCTGATCATCGGCCAGGCGCCTGGCACCCGGGTGCACGAAACCGGCATCCCCTGGAATGACCGCTCCGGCGACCAGCTCCGCGCCTGGCTCGGACTTGACCGAGATACCTTCTACGACACCAGCCGCATCGCCATCATGCCGATGGGGTTCTGCTATCCCGGCGTCAATCCAGCCGGTGGCGATGCGCCGCCCCGGCCGGAATGCGCGCCGCTCTGGCATGAAAAGCTGCGCCGGCACCTGCCCGATATCGCGCTCACCCTGCTGGTCGGCTCCTATGCCCAGGCGCGCTATCTCGGCACCCGGCAGATGACCGAAACGGTGCGCGATTTCAGCCTGCATCTGGCCCGGGGCTTCTTCCCGCTGCCGCATCCCTCCTGGCGCAACACCGCGTGGCAGAAGCGCCAGCCCTGGTTTGGCGCCGAGGTGCTGCCGGCCCTGCGCCGCCAGGTCGCGGCCCTAGTCGAATAGTCTGCGCGACGGCGATTTCAGCGCGAAATCCACCACCACGAACAGCATGGCGACGCCGGCCTCGGCCGTGCCCATTGCCCCGCTTGCCATTCCCCCTGTTCCCAGCGGCATGATCAGGTCCTGAGCCGCCATGAAATCCTTGTGCTTGCCGACATAGGAAACGTGGCTGAACACCGGTTGGCCGGTATCGGCGACATGGCAGAAATTGCGCCACATCTGGTTGCCCTCGCGCTGGTGCGGCAGGCTGCTCGCCAGCAGGCCGGTGTAGCGGCCGTTCATATGGGAATCCACTGCCGTGCCGATCAGGCGGTAGCGGAAGTCGCGCGGCCCGTTCAGCACGTCCAGCAGCAGGATATGGCCGAGAAACGGCAGCATTTCCGGCGGTTGCAGGTCGGCGCGGACCGGCATCGGTCGGCCGGCGCATTTCGCCTGCCAATAAGCGTATCCCGTCCGCAGGGTGGCGGTGGCGGTGGAGAGGTCAAGCATGTCGCGCCATGGTACTGCGGCTTGCTTTTCGGCGCATCTGGCTTTATCCGACCGACCGACTAGGCTGCCTGCAAACCGGAAAATATGGTAAACATGCCCGATTCGCAGTAGCCGCACTTCCACCCCCCGTTTTTGCCGCGCAGGTAGATCATGGCCGGTCATTCCCAGTTTAAGAACATCATGCACCGCAAGGGTGCGCAGGATGCCAAGAAGGCGAAGGTCTTCACCAAGCTGATCCGTGAGTTGACCACCGCGGCGAAGATGGGCCAGCCCGACCCGGCGACCAATCCCCGGCTGCGCGCTGCCATCCAGGCCGCCCGCGCCGCCAACATGCCCAAGGATACGGTGGACCGCGCCATCAAGCGTGGTGCCGGCGGCGACGGCCAGGATAATTACGAAGAGGTGCGCTACGAGGGGTATGGCCCCGGCGGCGTTGCCGTGATCGTCGAGGCGCTGACCGACAACCGCAACCGCACCGCCGGCGAAGTGCGCGCCGCCTTCTCGAAGAATGGCGGCCAGCTTGGCGAAACCAATTCAGTGTCGTTCATGTTCGACCGCGTTGGCCTGATCGTCTTTCCGGCCGGCATCGCCAATGCCGACAAGATGATGGAAGCCGCCATCGAGGCTGGCGCCGAGGATTGCCAGTCGGGCGACGAGGAACACGAAGTCACCTGCGGCCAGGATGATTTTGCCGCCGTGCGCGAGGCGCTGGAAAAGGCCGTCGGCGAGCCGAAATCGGCCCGCATCGTGTGGCGCCCGAAGAATGTCACCCCGGTATCCGGCGACAAGGTGGAAACCCTGATCAAGATGCTCGATACGCTGGAGGATTCCGACGACGTGCAGCAGGTCTACGCCAATTTCGAGATTTCGGAGGCCGAGCTGAGCAAGCTCGCGTCGTAAGGCCGGCGATGGCAGGGGTGACGCGCATCATCGGCCTTGATCCCGGATTGCGCGCCACCGGCTGGGGCGTGATCGAGGCCGAGGGCAACCGGCTGCGCCATATCGCCCATGGCACCATCCGCATCAACCCGGATGAGGAACTGGCCTATCGCCTGCGCTTCCTGCATGACGCCCTGGTGCAGGTGCTGACCGAATGGCAGCCGCAATCGGCGGCGGTGGAAGAAACCTTCGTGAACCAGAATCCGGCTTCCACGCTGAAACTGGGCCAGGCACGCGGCATCGTGCTGCTGGCGCCGGCCCAGGCCGGCCTGCCGGTTGCCGAATATGCGCCGAACCTGATCAAGAAGGCGGTGGTCGGTGTCGGCCATGCCGAGAAGGAACAGGTCCACGCCATGGTGAAGCGCCTGCTGCCCGGCGTGGCGGTGAAAGGCGCCGATGCGGCGGATGCACTTGCCGTCGCCATCGCCCATGCCCATCTGGCGGCCACCCAGGGCCGCATCCGCGCCGCTGAAACCGCGGCATATCTGGCGACGCAGGCGGCACGATGATCGCCAAGCTGAAGGGCCTGCTTGATAGCGTGGGCGAGGCTGCGCTGGTGATCGATGTCGGTGGCGTCGGCTATCAGGTATTCTGCTCGGCGCGCACGCTGCGTGGCCTGCCCAAGGTGGGCGAAGCCGTGCAGCTCCATATCGAAACCCATGTGCGTGAAGACCATATCCACCTGTTCGGTTTCCTCACCCAGGCCGAACGCGCCTGGTTCACCCTGCTGCAGACCGTGCAGGGCGTCGGCGCCAAGGTGGCGCTGGCCATTCTCGGCTCGCTCAGCACCGATGAACTGACCCGCGCGCTGGCCTCGGGCGACAAGGCGATGCTGACGCGCTGCGATGGCGTCGGGCCGAAGCTGGCCGCGCGGCTGGTGACTGAACTCAAGGACAAGATGAGCGGCCTCGACCTCGGCGCCGCTGCCGCCGGCCTGCCGGAAGCCGCCGCGCCGGCGGCGGGCGAGGGTGCTGGCGGCCAGGAACAGAGTGTTGTCTCCGATGCGCTCTCGGCCCTGGTCAATCTCGGTTACAAGCGCGCCGATGCCTTCGGTGCGGTGATGCAGGCGGCGCGCAGCCTGGGTGACAAGGCCGATGTGTCCGCACTGATCCGCCTCGGCCTCAAGGAACTGGCGAAATGAGCGAGGCCAACCGCCTGATTTCCGGCAAAGCCGCCGAGGGCGACGATCTCGACCGCCATCTGCGGCCGCAGGTATTGAGCGATTTCGTCGGCCAGGCACGGGCGCGGGAGAATCTCTCGATCTTCATTGCCGCCGCCCGCGAGCGCGGCGAGGCGCTGGACCATGTGCTGCTGCATGGCCCGCCGGGCCTCGGCAAGACCACCATGGCGCAGATCGTGGCGCGCGAACTGGGGGTCAATTTCAAGGCCACGTCCGGCCCGGTGATCGCCAAGGCCGGCGACCTCGCGGCTTTGTTGACCAATCTCGAAGCCCGCGACGTGCTGTTCATCGATGAAATCCATCGCCTCAATCCCGCGGTGGAGGAAATCCTCTATCCCGCCATGGAGGATTTTCAGCTCGACCTGATCATCGGCGAAGGGCCTTCGGCGCGCAGTGTGCGTATCGACCTGCCGCCCTTCACCCTGGTGGGCGCCACCACGCGGTCCGGCCTGCTCACCACGCCGCTGCGCGAGCGCTTCGGCATCCCGCTGCGGCTGAATTTCTACGAAGTCGCCGAACTGGAATTCATCGTCAGCCGTGGCGCCCGCATCCTGAACCTCAATCTCGATGCCTCCGGCGCCCATGAAATCGCCAAGCGGGCGCGCGGCACGCCGCGCGTCGCCGGCCGGCTGCTGCGCCGGGTGCGCGATTTCGCTGTTGTTTCCAAGGCCCCGGTGGTTGGCGCAAAGGAGGCCGATGCGGCGCTCACCCGCCTGGAAGTCGATGGCCGTGGCCTCGATGCCATGGACAGGCGCTACCTCTCGGTCATCGCACGGGATTTCGGCGGCGGCCCGGTCGGCGTTGAAACCATCGCGGCGGCGCTTTCCGAGCCGCGCGACGCGCTGGAAGACATCATCGAGCCCTACCTGATCCAGCAGGGTTTCCTGCAGCGCACCCCGCGCGGCCGGCTGCTCACGCCGCAGGCTTTTGCCCATCTCGGGCTGGCCGAACCGAAGCGCCCCGATGCCTCCCAGCTTGGCCTGCTCGATGGCGAGGATATGGATGCCTGACGCTACGGAAAGCCCCCAGGAACGCCCTCTGGGCCACCTCTATCCCATGCGCGTGCAATGGGAGGACACCGACGCTGCCGGCATCGTCTATTATGCCAATTATCTCCGATTCGCGGAGCGGGGGCGGTCAGACGTGCTGCTGAGCCAGGGCGTGAGCCAGGACAGGTTGTTGCAGGAGCAGAAGATCGCTTTTGCCGTGCGGGCCTGCGCCATCGAATACCTCAAACCGGCCCGGCTGCATGATGACCTGGTGGTCGCGACCCGCCTGAAAGCCGCCCGGGGCGCCACCCTGGTGCTGGATCAGGCGGTATGGCGCGGGGCTGACAAGCTGGCGGTGGCCGAGGTGACCCTGGCCTGCATGGGGCTGGAAGGGCGTCCACGGCGGATTCCCGCCGCCATTACGGCGCTGTTCGCCACACTTTCAACAAATTCTTCGCAATCCTCTGGTACCCAGACTGAAAAGGAATGAGGCGTTATGGATAGAACTGTGAGTGCGGCTGCCCTCGGTGGCTCCGGTCCTGCTGCCGACCTGTCGATGTGGGCGCTGTTCTGGCAGGCCGACTGGGTCGTCAAGTCGGTGATGCTGATGCTGGTGATTGCGTCCTTCTGGTCCTGGGCGATCATTTTCGACAAGCTGATCAAGATCCGCCGCACGCTGCGCGAGACCGATCAGTTCGAGCATGATTTCTGGTCCGGCGGTTCGCTCGATACGCTCTATGACCGCCTGTCGCAGATGGGGCCGCAGCATCCGATGGCGGTGCTGTTCGTTGCCGCCATGCGCGAATGGCGCCGCTCGACGGAGCGCGGCCTGGTGCGCGGCAAGCAGGGTCTGGGTTCGCTGCAGGTCCGCATCGGCCAGGTCATGCGCGTATCCATCGACCGCGAGATGGAGCGGCTTGAGCGCTATCTCGGCTTCCTCGCCTCGGTTGGTTCGGTGGCGCCCTTCGTCGGCCTGTTCGGCACCGTGTGGGGCATCATGAATTCCTTCCACTCCATCGCCGCCAGCAAGAACACCTCGCTGGCCGTGGTGGCGCCCGGCATCGCGGAGGCGCTGTTCGCCACCGCGCTCGGCCTGCTCGCCGCCATCCCCGCCGTGATGGCCTACAACAAGTTCTCCAACGATCTCGGCCGGCTGAATATCCGGCTTGAGGGCTTCGCGGGTGAATTCCAGGCCCTGATGAGCCGCCAGCTTGACGAGGAGGCGGCCTGATGGGCGCCCAGCTCGCCGGCGGCGATACCCGCGGTCACCGCATGCGGCGGCGGCCGATGTCTGACATCAACGTGACGCCGCTGGTCGACGTCATGCTGGTGCTGCTGATCGTGTTCATGGTCACCGCGCCGCTGCTCACCGTCGGCGTGCAGGTCGATCTGCCCAAGACGCAAGCCTCGGCGATACCGGGCCAGGATGAACCGCTCACCATCACCATCGATTCCAAGGGCGGTGTGTTCCTGCAGGAAACCGGCGTGGAACTGGATGCCCTGGTGCCGCGTTTAACTGCTATCGCCAATGGCGCGCTGGACCGCCGCATCTTCGTGCGCGGCGATCAGGCGGTGAATTACGGCAAGGTGCTGGAAGTCATGGGCGTGGTGAATGCCGCCGGCTTCACCAAGGTGGCCCTGATCGGCAATCCGCCGCAGGGCGGCAGCAGTAATACCCGGCGCCGCTAGGGCCGGGCAGCGTTAGAGGATAGAAGGCAGTGCAGCGTCGCTCCTATGTGTATTCCGCAGCTTTCCACGCGAGTCTGGTCGCGGTGGGAATCTTCGGCCTGCCGTATTTCGAGCGTGAACGCGTGCCGGAGCCGCCGGTGATCCTGGCCGAACTGGCGCCGATTGCCGAAAAGAGCAACGTGCCGAAGCCGCAGCCGATCCCGGTGGAAGCCAAGCAGGAACCGAAGCAGGAGCCGGAACCGCCGAAGCCCGAGGCCAAGCCGGAACCGCCCAAGCCGGTGACGGCGGCACCGCCACCACCCCCGCCGCAGCCGCAGCCCAAGCCGGTGGAAGCCGCCAAGCCGACCCCGCCGCCGCCCGAGCCGCTGCCGAAGCCGGAAGTGAAGCCTGAGCCGCCCAAGCCGGTGGCCAAGCCCGAGCCGCCGAAGCCGCCGGCACCGCCGCAGCAGACCCAGGCCAAGTCGCCGGATTTCAGCTCGGTGGCCGCTCTGGTGAACAAGATGCAGAAGCCGGCGCCCGCGCAGCAGCAGGCCCAGGCCCAGCCGCAGGTGGCGCAGCGCACGCCGGCGCCGCCGGCCCCGCGCGCCGTCGGCCCGTCCGATCCGAGCCAGCCGCTCTCGATCAGCGAGAAGGATTTCATCGCCAGCCAGATCTACGATAAATGGGCGCTGGATTGCGGCCGCCGCGATGCGCGCGAGCATGTCGTGCGCGTGCAATTCCAGCTCAATCCCGATGGCTCGCTGAAAACCCAGCCGGAAGTGCTGGATGCCGTGAGGCTTTACACCCAGGAAAATTACCGTGCCTCGGCGGAAGCCGCGCGGCGTGCCGTGTTCAAGGCGGTGCCGTTCAAGTTCCCGCCGAACACCGATATTGCCAAATTCACGCAAGAAATCGTTTTGAACTTTGATCCGAGGACGCAATGCAATTCCTAAAAGGCGAGACTGCCGCCGTGTCCAGGCTGCTGGTTCTGCTCTCCCTGTTCCTGTTTGCTGCCCAGAGTGCCGAGGCACGGGTGGAAATCGATATCACCAAGGGCAATATCCGCCCGGTGCCGATCGCGATTTCGGATTTCGATGCCGATAACCCGCAAGGGACCAAACTTGGCAGTGATGTCGCCCGCGTCATCCGCGCCAACCTCGAACGCTCCGGCCTGTTCGCCCCGGCCGATCCCAAGGCGCATATCCAGACGCCCGCCGCCATGCGCGTGCAGCCGCGTTTCCAGGATTGGCGCGTGATCAACATGGATGCGCTGGTGACGGGCCGCATCGAGTTGCAGGCCGATGGCCGTCTGCGGGGCGAGTTCCGCCTCTGGGATGTTGCCGCCGAGCAGCAGATGACCGGCCTGGCGCTGTTCACCACGCCGGATAACTGGCGCCGCCTGGCGCATCTGATCTCGGATGCGATCTACAAGAAGGTGACCGGCGAGGACGGCTATTTCGATACCCGCATCGTCTATGTCGCCGAGAGCGGCACACCGGACAAGCGCGTCAAGCGCCTCGCCATCATGGACCAGGATAGCGAGAATCACCGCTTCCTCACCGATGGCCGCTTCCTGGTGCTGACCCCGCGCTTCAGCCCGAGCCAGCAGGAAATCACCTATCTCTCGTATTTCAACGACCGTCCGCGCGTGTATCTGTTCAACATCGATACCGGACAGCAGGAACTGGTTGGCGATTTCCCCGGCATGACCTTCGCGCCGCGTTTCTCGCCCGATGGCAATCGCGTGATCATGTCGCTGGCGCTGGATGGCAATTCAGACATCTACATGATGGACCTGCGCACCCGTGCGCGCAGCCGGCTCACGTCTGATCCAGCTATCGATACCTCGCCCAGCTTCTCGCCCGATGGCCGCCAGGTGACCTTCAACTCCGACCGCGGCGGCACCAAGCAGCTCTATGTGATGGACTCCGATGGTTCCAATCAGCGCCGCATCAGCTTCGGCCAGGGCCGCTATTCCACCCCGGTCTGGTCGCCGCGCGGCGACCTGATCGCCTTCACCAAGGAAGGCGGCGGCACCTTTGCCATTGGCGTGATGCGCCCGGATGGCTCCGGCGAACGCATCCTCACCACCTCGCCGATGGTGCAGGAAGCCCCGACCTGGGCGCCGAATGGCCGTGTACTGATGTTCTACCGGGAACGTTCCGCTGATTCGCGGGGCCGTGGCCAGAGGGTGCGGCTGTTCTCGATCGATCTGACCGGTTTCAACGAACGCGAGATTCCGACCCCGATCGATGCCTCCGATCCGGCCTGGTCTCCGCTCTCTGCACTGATCCGTTAGGTTGAAAACCCGTGGAACTGTTGCAGAAATGCCGCAGTAAAGCGGCATCCGTTGCGTGGAGTGTGGATTAGCCCCCGCCAACCTTGATTCGTGTATAGGCGGTGGATATGATTAAAAGTGACGCAGTGGCTTGAACCGTCGGTTCCGGCATCGTTTTCCTCTGGCGCAGGTTAAGTCGCAAGACCTAAACCGCTGGCGGGGCGGATCGCAGACGGAACGGGTTGAGGCTTAAGGCGGTGGGTTATGGTCGGTGATCCTCCAAAGGGGGGCACGGCAATGGCCCGCAAGTTCGAATAACAGGTACCTGATCACCAAACCAAACCCTTGGAGGGGTAAAACATTATGCGCCTCAACACCTTCGGCACCAAGTTCCTGGCCGTTGCCGCCGTGGGCCTGTTCCTGGCCGCTTGCGAAAAGGCCCCGGAGCCGGCTGCCAGCACCAGCGGCAGCGGCACCTCCGCTGCTCCGGCCACCGCCACCGCTCCGGCTGCCACCGCCACCGCTATCGCCCCGGGCTCCGTGCAGGACTTCCAGGTCAATGTCGGCGACCGCGTGTTCTTCGACTATGACAAGTTCGACGTGAAGCCGGCCGGCAAGGCCACCCTGGACAAGCAGGCCGCCTGGCTGAAGCGCTATGGCCAGTGGAAGGTCGTGATCGAGGGGCATGCCGACGAACGCGGCACCCGCGAGTACAACCTTGCTCTCGGCGAGCGCCGTGCGAACTCGGTGAAGGCCTACCTGGTGAACCAGGGCATCCCGGCCAACCGCGTGACCACGATCTCCTACGGCAAGGAGCGCCCGGTCGCTCTCGGCTCGAACGAAGCCGCCTGGGCACAGAACCGCCGCGGCGTGACCGTTCTGTCGAACTAAGCCTTACAGCTTTGGCCGGTTTCGTGCCGGCCAGGGCGATGGCTTTAAAGATTGCACCCGCCTAGCCCCTGACTTGTTCAGGCGGCAGGCGGGTGTTTTCGTTTCCGGGGCTATGTTTCCGCCGATTGGGTTCTTTGCCGTTTGGCGGGTTCCATGGCTGGCGAGACGCCTTGGTTTCGCCGTAAAAATCGCGCACCCTGTTCGCTGATTCGCGCCCAGTGGCGCGCGGCGATATCGCTATGCCCATACAGCTATGCCCATAAGGGGTGAGCCCATGTTTCGCATCCTGCCGTCTCTTGTTTTCGCCGGTCTGCTCGGCATCGCTTTGCTGCCTGCCGGGGCTGCCCAGGCCCAGAATGATCAGGCGCTTTACGACCGCATCAACCGGCTTGAGACTGACCTGCGCACGCTGCAGCGTCAGGTCTATCGCGGTGGTCCCGTGCCGCAGGGTGCGGCGCCTGCGCCGAGTGGTTCTCTGACTGAATCGGGCGAGGGCGAAACCAGCGCCGCCAACCGGCTGAATTCCCGCATCGACCAGCTTGAGAACCAGATCCGCGACCTGATCGGCCGCTTCGAGGAAGTGGAATACAAAAACATCCAGACCCAGCGCCGCCTCGACAAGCTGGTAGAGGATATCGATTTCCGCCTGAACGCCCTGGAACGCAGCCAGCCTGTGCCCGGCGCACCCGTGGCTGGCGGCGGCGGTGCGCCTGCACAGAGCACGGCGGCGCAAACTGCGGCGGCACCTACCGCCGTTCCCGGCCAGTCATCCTCCAATCCGAATCAGGCGCCGAGCCGCGAGGGCGTGCTGGGCAGCATGCCGGTGGACGCCCAGGGCCGCCCCATCCAGGGCGGCGCCCAGGCTGGCGCGCCCGCCCGCGTCGCCGCCGCGCCTGCGGCACCCGCTGCTTCGGCCCGCGCCCGGCTGCCCGCCGGCACGCCGAAGGAACGCTACGACTACGCCTACAAGCTGCTGGTGCAGAGCGATTATGCCGATGCCGAGGGCGCCTTCCGCGAATTCATTGGCGCCCATGGCCAGGACCCGCTGGCCGGCAATGCGCAATACTGGCTTGGCGAGACCTACTATGTGCGCGGCCAGTACGAACAATCGGCGGCCGCCTTCCTGCAGGGCTACCAGGGCTATCCGAAGAATGCCAAGGCGCCCGACAGCCTGCTCAAGCTCGGCATGTCGCTCACCGCGTTGAAGAAGACCGCCGAAGCCTGTGCCGCCTTTGGCCAGCTCGCCAAGGAATTCCCCAACGCGCCGCCGCATGTGAAGGACGCCATGGGGCGCGAACGTGCCAAGGCCGGCTGCCGCGCCTAAGAGCAGCCCGGCGCGGATGCGGCCGCTGGCGGCGGCCGAATTCAGCCGCCTGCTGGCGCCACTTGCTGCCGATGCCGGGGCGATGGCTGTCGCCTGTTCCGGCGGCGCCGATTCTCTCTGCCTTGCACTGCTCTGCCATGACTGGGCGGCAAGGCGCGGCATCGCGCTCACCGCGCTGATCGTTGATCACGGCCTGCGCGCGGAATCGAAAACCGAAGCCCGCCAGGTGGCTGCCTGGCTCGGCAAGGCCGGCATGGCCGCCGAAATCCTCACCTGGAAGGGCGCCAAGCCCGCCGCCAACCGCCAAGCCCAGGCCCGCGATGCCCGCTACGCCTTGCTGGAAGCCTGGTGCCGGCGCCAGGGCGTGGCGCATCTGCTGCTGGCACAGCATCGCGACGATCAGGCCGAAACCTTCCTGCTGCGCGCCGCGCGCGGTTCCGGTGTCGATGGCCTTGCCGCCATGGCGCCACGGCTTGAGGTGAACGGCATCCAGCGGCTGCGGCCTTTGCTGGGTATCCCGAAAGCGCGCCTGATCGCCACGCTTGAAGCGCGCGGCCAGAGCTGGATCGAGGATCCCAGCAACCGCAATCCCGCCTATGCCCGCACGAGCGCCCGCGCGGTGCTGGCGGAACTCGGCGCTGAAGCCTCGGCGCATCTGGCGCAGACGGCGGCCAACATGGCGCGGGCGCGGTCAGCGCTGGAGCAGATCACGGCTGAGCGGCTGGCCCAGGCGGTGGCCTATGACGATGGCGCCGGTATTGCCTGGGCCGATGCGGCGGCACTCACCGCCGGGCCGGACGAAATCGCCCTGCGCGCGCTGGCTAGCGTGCTGAAACGCATCGGCGGCGAAACCCTGCCGCCCCGGCTCGACCGCCTGGAGCGCCTGCTGGCGAAATTGCGCGCCGGCGATTGCAGCCACACCTTGCATCGCTGCCGCCTGCTGCCTTGGGACAATCGAGTGCTGATCCTGCGCGAGGCCCGCCACCTGCCGCCGGCTTTGCTGCTGAAAACTGGCACGGAACAGATTGGGGATGACGGGCAGGTATGGGATGGCCGCTGGCGCGCGCTGGCACTGCATCGGCTGCCGCCTGGGTTGCGCCTCGACAGCCTGGGGCAAAACGGCAATTTTCCGGGCCTGGCCGAGCGCGGCCTGCCGGCCCCGGCATTGCCTGTGCTGCCGGCCTTGTGGCTGCGAGGCCGTGTCGTCGGCCTGCCCAGCCTGGGCCTTGGCGCCAATTACGGAATCCTGCTGGCTAAGCTGTAACGTTTTCTCATAATTCCGTGAAGTGAAGCACAAATTAAGGTGCTTGTTTCAGGCTGTTGGGCTCTTATGTAATGATGGCGAGGCAGTGGTGTGGCCGGCTCCCGGCCGCTACACTATTGCTCGACCGGGCGGCCAGATGCCGGCCGGTGCTTCGTCGAGAAAGGGTAAGGCCTCCGTGAATATGTTTGGTCGCAATCTTGCGCTCTGGGTGATCATCGCTCTGCTGGTGGTCGCGCTGTTCAATCTGTTCCAAGGCCCCACCATGCGCGAGGGCGGCAGCCAGGTTGCCTATTCCGATTTCCTCAACGATGTACAGAACGGCCAGGTGACGGATGTCGCCATCCAGGGCCATACCATCAAGGGCCATTATCGCGATGGCCGCGGCTTCTCCACCTATGCGCCCAGCGATCCCGGCCTGGTTGGCCGCCTGACCGAGCGCGGCGTGCGCGTGCAGGCGCTGCCGCCGGAAGAGAATTCCACCCTGGTGCAGATTCTGATTTCCTGGTTCCCGATGCTGCTCTTGATCGGCGTCTGGATCTTCTTCATGCGCCAGATGCAGTCCGGCGGCGGCAAGGCGATGGGCTTCGGCAAGTCCAAGGCCCGCCTGCTTACCGAGCGCCATGGCCGCATCACCTTCGAGGACGTTGCCGGCATCGAGGAAGCCAAGACCGAACTGGAAGAGATCGTTGAATTCCTGCGCGACCCGCAGAAATTCCAGCGCCTCGGCGGCAAGATCCCGAAGGGCTGCCTGCTCGTCGGCCCGCCCGGCACCGGCAAGACCCTGCTGGCCCGCGCCATCGCCGGCGAAGCCAATGTGCCGTTCTTCACCATCTCGGGTTCCGACTTCGTGGAAATGTTCGTCGGCGTCGGCGCCAGCCGCGTGCGCGACATGTTCGAGCAGGCCAAGAAGAACGCGCCCTGCATCATCTTCATCGACGAAATCGACGCCGTTGGCCGCCATCGTGGCGCCGGCCTGGGCGGCGGCAACGACGAGCGCGAGCAGACGCTGAACCAGCTGCTGGTCGAGATGGATGGCTTCGAGGCCAATGAGGGTGTGATCCTGATTGCCGCCACCAACCGCCCCGATGTGCTCGATCCGGCTTTGCTGCGTCCGGGCCGCTTCGACCGCCAGATCGTGGTGCCGAACCCGGATATCCTTGGCCGCGAGAAGATCCTGCGCGTGCATATGCGCAAGGTGCCGCTGGCCCCGGATGTGGATCCCAAGATCGTGGCGCGTGGCACCCCGGGCTTCTCCGGCGCCGACCTCGCCAACCTGGTGAACGAAGCCGCCCTGCTGGCCGCGCGCAAGAACAAGCGTGTAGTCACCATGGCCGATTTCGAGGCGGCCAAGGACAAGGTGATGATGGGTGCCGAGCGCCGCTCGATGGTGATGGGCGACGAGGAAAAGCGCCTCACGGCTTTCCATGAAGCCGGCCACGCGCTGGTCTCGCTGTTCATGCCGAAATGCGATCCGCTGCATAAGGTGACGATCATTCCGCGCGGCCGTGCGCTAGGCGTCACCATGTCGCTGCCGGAAAAGGACCGCCTCTCGGTCTCCAAGCTCGAACTGGAATCGCGCCTTGCCATGATGTTCGGCGGCCGCATCGCCGAAGAAATCGTGTTTGGCCGCGAGAATGTCACCACCGGCGCCTCCAACGACATCCAGCAGGCCACCGGCCTAGCTCGCCGCATGGTCACCGAATGGGGCATGTCGGATAAGCTCGGCCGCCTGCGCTACTCGGATAACGAGGAAGAAGTCTTCCTCGGCCATTCCGTCACCCAGCGCAAGAACGTGTCGGATGCCACCGCCAAGCTGATCGACGAGGAAGTGCGCCGCATCATCGATGAGGCCGAGCAGAGCGCCATGCGCATCCTCACCGAGCATCGCGACGATCTTGAGAAGGTGTCGCTCGCCCTGCTCGAATACGAAACCCTCTCGGGTGACGAGGTGAAGGCCTTGCTGCGCGGCGAGGAGATCGTGCGCACCGACGACAACAAGCCGGCGTCCGGCGATAGCGGCCCGCGCTCGGCGGTGCCCACCACCAATCGCGGCGGCGGCAAGAAGTCCGGCCCCTCAGGTCTGGAGCCCGAGCCGCAGCCGGGCGCCTGAGCCACACCACCACCAGCGTCTTTAAAAGCCCGGCAGCAATGCCGGGCTTTTTTCTTTCTCAATTGCGCCGATTAATGGTTGCGCTCCGATGCAATGATCCGGAAAAGTGGTTGTCGGCATGAGCTTTACACGATAACGGGGTGGCGGTGACTCAGGATCGCATGGCGGCGGAAGTTGCTGCAGTAACAACAGGGACGGGGACACCTGCGGCTGAGGCTGTTGCGCCAAACCGGCTAACGCCATGGAAACTTCTGGCCTGGGCAGTGTTTTGGTCCGCCTTGGCCTATAGCGGCTTACTGTTACAGGCCTTTCTCGTGGGATTTGTGCTGGCACTAACCGGGCGAGGCGAAGAGGTAGCGGAAATGGCCGACACTGCTGGCTATGCGATAGTGTCTGGCACCGTGCTGCTTTCCCTGTTTACCTGGTTTGGCCTGCGCAATGCCCGCAAAGCGTCTGGCGGCGATCTGCGCGCTGGATTGGGCTATGGGCCGATCCAGCAGCCACGCCTTGTCGCTCTCATCATCGGCCTTCTACTGCTCTACGGCTTCAGTATCGGCTTCCTCGACATCAATCCTTACCCGAATCTCACGCGGCACATCCGCGAGATGGATGCCTGGCTGCTGGTGCTGGCTGCTCTGCTGGTCGGAATTGGCGCGCCGATCGCCGAGGAGGTGTTTTTCCGTGGCTGGCTGTGGACTGCGCTGCGGAAGCATTGGGGAGTACCTGCAACGGCAATTGCCACGGCGCTACTCTGGTACGCGATTCATATCGGCCATGGCCTAGTCTACATGACAATGCTGGTGGTGCCGATCATAGCTATTACACTGGTACGCCATATTGGCGGCTCGCTACGCGCCTCGATCCTCGGGCATATGATCTACAATATCTATTGTGTTGCTAATTGGCTGGTCGTGGCCTTCGTATTGGAAGTCTGACCGCTACTAGGAAGTGAAGCCATGCTCACCGTGCATCATCTCGGCAAATCGCAATCCGAACGCATCGTCTGGCTCTGCGAGGAACTGGGCATCCCCTATGACCTGAAAGTCTACCAGCGCGCCCCGCGCCTGGCGCCACCGGAATACAAGGCGCTGCATCCGATCGGCTCGGCCCCGGTGATCACCGATGGCGATATAACGTTGGCCGAGTCAGGCGCCGTGATGGACTACATCCTGGCGAAATACGGCGAAGGCCGTCTGGCGTTAGGGAAAGATCACCCCAGCTTCCCCGATTATCTCTACTGGCTGCATTTCGCTAATGGCAGCCTGCAGCCCGGCTTCATGCGCCTGATGGTGACAACGCTGCTCAATGCCCCAGCTGATAACCAAACGCGGCAATGGGGCGACAAGCGCCTCGCCCAGATGCTCGATTTGATGGACCAGCGCCTGAGCGCCAACCCCTGGCTCGCCGGCGTGGATTTCACGGCGGCAGATATCATGACGGTGTTCTCCCTCACCACCATGCGCCACTTCCAGCCCTACGACCTCACGCCCTATCCGAACATCCGCGCATACTTGCAGCGCGTCGCCGCAAGGCCGGGCTATCAACGCGCCATGGCAAAGGGCGATGCAGGGATGGAGTTGTTGCTGGGGTGAGGTGAAAATGATGATTGGAGTTCAGCAAATACATTTCAGTTTTGAGTTACTCCTCGTTTTTACCTTTCCAATTTAATGAGCATATCGTCTAAACGCTCTGTCAAAAGGGCATTATGATCCTCACCTATGTCGCGGGATGAAAGCATATTCTGAATATCTGCTAGGCTAACCACCAGTATAAGCTTGCCATTCTCCCTGAGAGCGCCTCGGATAGCCTTATTTGCCCCTTCATCTGCTCCTTCTCTAGATACAATTATGGCCGTAGACCGCAAAGCGTTCCTGTATAGGTATTTCTCCGTAGTATAAATTTGTCCCTGTTTTATCTTCTTGGCGTAATTTTTAAACTCAAAAATTATGTACCTGGATCGGAATTCTCTCGCTAACAGATTCCAGAAATCATTCCCCGAAGAAACGCGTGCAATCAAATCGTATTTGGAGTGATGGGAGTGTGTCGCTTGTTGGCTTAGCCAGGAGGTAAGGTCATCCTCAAAAATATACTTGAGAGCAGCAGTGGCCGCTCTTTCAAAATCGGAAAAGTCATCTTTTCCCGAAGGGATTGAACACAAATTTTGCCATAATACCTCCCCTTTCTTAATTTCGATGCGGCGACTGTACTCCTCGTTTAATCTCTCATCGCTGCTTAGTGACTGAATCTTATTCTCGATTATTTTTGAAATAGACGGTGTGTGGGGCGTTGCCAGTGACAAAAGAGTTGGGAAAGGCGAAAATGGCTTTGCTTCTCTCACTATGGATTCTAGGCCATCAAAAATTTCAGGGTGCTTTTGTGAGAAGCGAAGGATATCTATTAGGTCAAAAGTAACGACAAGGGGGAATGCTTCTAAGAATTCCCTTTGGGATACGTCCAATTCGTTTCCAATTACTAGAATTGCTAACTTGGCTTGATGGGGGCGAATATAAGTTTCTAGTAGTGCTGCTGACCTCCTTAGTGGCTGGATTGGAGTAACGCTTGATAGGTATATTTTTACATCAACAATAATTCTGCTTTCTTTCCAATTGACTATAAAGTCAACCGGCGTTCTTTCATCTTGACATTCTTTTGTATCAATGCCCTTCGCCTCAAAAAGATCTTTAACTAAATTTTCAAAGCGGTGTTGAATTGATTGTAGTGTCATTAATCACCTCTCCGCCATCGCCAGCTTGACGCCCAGCCCGACGAACGCCGCCGCGAATGTCCGCCGCAGCCACAGCATAACCTTGGGCCGTGTCAGCACATGGTCGCGCATGGCGGCGGCGAATAGGCCGTAGACCGCGAACACGGCAAACGTCATCGCCATGAACGCGGCACTCAGGATCAGCATGCTGCCGAGCGGCGCCGGGTCGCTGGCCGCGATGAATTGCGGCAGGAAGGCGAGGAAGAAGATCGAGAGTTTAGGGTTGAGGATATTCACCAGCACGGCTTCGAGCGTGATCTGCCAGCCAGAGCGCGGTGCTGCATTGGTCTGGCCCGAGAAGTTCATTGCGCCACGCTCGCGCCAGGTCGCCCAGGCCATGTAGAGCAGGTAGGCGACGCCGGCATATTTCACGATCTCGAAAGCCAGCGCGCTGGCATGCAGCAGGGCGGCAAGGCCGGTGATGGCGGCGAGCATATGCGGCACGATGCCGAGCGTGCAGCCGAAGGCCGCGATCACGCTGGCGCGGCTGCCGCGTCCCAGGCCGGCGGCGATGGTGTAGACCGCGCCGGTGCCGGGCGTGGCGACGACGATCAGCGAGATGATCAGGTAGTCTAGGGTCATGGTGCAGTCTCAGCGTCTCACATTGGCATTGTTGGGACAAAGTGCCAGCAGCGTAAAGTTGCTGCTGGGGTTGCTGCTGGGAAAAAGCCGTATCGCCGCAGTACAGCCGGAAGGCGACACGCTCATGCCCCAGACGCGGCCTTCATAGATTTTTTCGCTGCGGCCATCGGCGCCGGTGCGGTAGACGCCGCCGGGCAGATCACCATGCGCTGTAGGACGCGAAGTGATGGCGCGCAGGATGCCGTCCCGCGATGGCGCGATCATGCCGTAGCCCTGGTTGTCCAGGGCGTCTGTCGGCAGGCAAACCTCCTCGACACGTTGCTTGCCGTAATTGTTCAGCCACCAATAGGGTCGGCATTGCGGCACGGCCTCGCCTTGCTTGGGGCGCTGGGCAATCGGTGCGATGAAATAGGCGTTGCGGAAGGCGCTGTATTTTATACTGGTGGAGGTGAGGCCGGTGGTGGGTATGGGCAGTTCCACGGGGGCTGCGGTTTCGCTGGCGAAGTGCAGCACGCGCTGAGATTGCTGGCCATCTGCGCCGGTGAAGGACAGGAAGCCGTGGCCGGGCAGCAGCGGAATCCAGTTGGCGTTGTTGTTGGCGCCGGATAGGCCCTCGTGTTTCACCCAGCGGCAATCGAAAGGGCTCTGCCGCCAGGGAGACGTGCTCAGCGAATGTCCTGTGTTGCCGCTGTGGTCCATGTCGGCATAGCGCAGTAAGTCGCCGGTCTCGAAGCTGATGCTCTCCGGGCTGTTGAGGGTGCCGGTGCGGAAGGTCAAGCGGACTTGGCTCTTCGACAGCCGCTCGTATCCCGAGCGAAAAGTGAACATGCTGCCGCCTGCGCACCAGGGGGCCTGGATGCGAGCCACTTCTTCCAAGGGCTGCTGTGGCTGATCCAGGCGCAGTTGCTTGATCACGTTTTCACGTTGCTCCGTGGCTTCGACCAACAGAGTGGTGGTATTGAGCCAGGCAAATCTGCCATAGGAACCGGGCGGCAGGTTCATGGTGGAATGGCGTATGGCCGACATCGGGATCGGGTCGTCCTGCGGTTTGCTCTGTTCCTCGAAGAAGCGGGTCATGTCGGTCTTCATGCTGGCGCGGAGGCCGGCCCATTCGCTTTCCGGCTTCAGCCAGGCATCGCCGCTCATGGTCTGGTTTTGCAGGCCGGCGCGCATCGCCGCCATGCCATGCGAGCATATCCACCAGGGCGACACGGTGCTGGCGAACAGATCGGGCTGCTGCAGCGCCCGCAGGCCGGCGGCCCCGAAGGCGGCGCGGTATTGCTGGATGCCGGCGACCACGTTCGGTGCCAGTTGCGGCAGGAAGGCGACGCCCTGGCCGGCGGTGGTATCGGTGCAGCGCATGGCATCATAGCGGGCGTGCAGGAAGCCGCGAGCATACCATTCCAGGGCATCATCGCGGCGTCCAAGATTCCACAGCCGCCGTGCCAGTTCGTAGGAATAGGCCGGCAGCAGATCCTTGGCATTGAGTTGCAGCCAGGGTACCAGCACCGCATCGGCGCTATCCGGCAGAGCGCGTAACACCTGCAGTTTCTGGGCCTGTTCGGTAAGGTCGGGGTCGACCACCATGAAATTGGTCAGGTTGCCCTGGGTTTCGATGCCGATAGCCGGGCTTTTGGTTTCGCCGGCAGTGGGCTGTGCTGTTGTTGTCGCCGGCAGGACGAGGCAGAGCAGGGCCAGGATCAGCAGGTGGAGTACGGAGTGCATTATCGCCTCAAAATAGTGTAAATAATGATAAATACACTACATGAAGGCGAGGCGAGCGCAACCGGCGATCCGCTAGCTGGATTGAGTCAGGCCGCCGCCAGCGCAGCGCCCATCTGCCGCTGCCGGCGCCAGCGCAGCAGCATCCAGCCGATGATCGCCACGTTGAGCAGGTTGAAGGCAATGCCGTTGAGCAGGGCCGCCTGATAGCTGCCGGTCAGATCGAAGATGGCGCCCGACATCCAGCCGCCCAGCGCCATGCCGCCGAGCGTGGCGGCGATGGCGACCGAGACGCGCAGGCCGGCCTGTTCGGGCGGAAACAGTTCGCGCACGATGAAGGCATAGCTCGGCACGATGCCGCCCTGCACCAGGCCGAAGAAGGCCGAGACGACATAGAGCGAGGCGAGGCCGTCGAAGGGCAGATAGAAGGTGAGCGCCAGACCCTGCAGGGCCGAGCCGAGCAGCAGGGTGGCGAGTCCGCCGATGCGGTCGAGAATCCAGCCGGAGGCAAGCCGGCTGATGATGCCGAAAGCCAGCATCAGCGAAAGCATTTCGGCGCCGCGTGCCGGGCCATAGCCGAGATCGACGCAATAGGCGACGATATGCACCTGCGGCATCGACATGGCGACGCAGCAGGCAATGCCGGCGATCAGCAGCAGGCCCTGCACGCCATTCGGCGCCAGCCCGAGCGGGCGATGCGCGCCGGCCTTGTTCAAGCCAGCGCTGGCCTGTGGCAGCGGCGGCTGCACCGGCGGGCGGCGGCGCAGCACGAAGCTTAGCGGCACCATGGTGACGAGGCAGAACAGGCCGATGCCCCAATGGGTATCGCGCCAGCCCTGCTGGGCGATGAAATATTCCACCACCGGCGGCCATACCGCGCCGGCGAAATAGTTGCCGCTGGCGCACAGCCCGATGGCAAGGCCACGGCGGCGCTCGAACCACAGCGAGATATCGGCGATCAGCGGCCCGAACATGGCCGAGGAACCGAAGCCGATCAGGCCGCCATAGATGAAAGCCAGCATGGTGATGCTGGTGGCTTTCGCCGCCAGCACATAGCCGAGGCTTAAAGAGAGCGTGCCGAGGATCACCGGCGTAACGATGCCGAAGCGGTCGGCCAGCCTTCCCATGAACACCACGCCGACAACGAAGCCGAGCATGGTGAGCGAGTAGGGCAGCGAGGCGCCGCCGCGCAGCACGCCGAATTCCGCCTGCACCGCCGGCAGGGCGACGACAATGGCCCACATGCCGACGCCGCCGATGGTGCTGATGGTGAAGCTGCCCAGCAGGCGCAGCCAAGCATAGCGTGATTCAATATCGCTGGCGTGACCGGGGGCGCTGGTCATGCGGCGGCTTCCTTCTGGGCGAGACGTTTCCTTGAACCCACCCTATGGCTGGTGTGGAACCAAGGCAATGGCGCGATTGTGCGGGTGCAATCCGGCTGCCGGGAGGTGGAAAAGCGTTTGCACTCAACGGCGAATCCCCTAATGATGTTTTACATAAATATAGAGGGGAATGTATCCCTAAAAGGAGGAAAGCATGGGCATCCGGTGGAAAGAACGCGGCCTTTTTGAATTATATGGCGATGATCCCGAACGCGCCGATGCGCTGCTGTTCAATCGGCGCGGCGTGCTGCGTGGCGCAGCGATGGCCAGCATGGGCGCGCTGCTCGGCGGCATGATCCCGTTTGGCCGTTCGCTGCCCTCGGGCCTGATTCCGGCGGCACTGGCGCAGGGCAGCGGCGCGGGGCCGAAAATCCTCAAGATGGATGGCAAGGCGGAACTGGTGATTCTCGGCGACCGGCCGCTGGTGGCGGAAACGCCAGAGCATCTGCTGGATGACTCGGTGACGCCGAATGACCGCATCTTCATCCGCAACAACGGCAATCCGCCGGAGCAGATGCCGGCTGACCTGGATAGCTGGGAATTGGTCATTGATGGTGAAGTGAATACGCCGCTGAAGCTGACGCTTGGCGAGCTGAAGAAGCGCTTCAAGCATTATACCTATGTGCTGCAGATGGAATGCGGCGGCAATGGCCGCGCGGCCTTCGAGCCCAAGGCCAGCGGCAATCAATGGAGCAATGGCGCCATTGCCTGCGCGCGTTGGACCGGTGTGCGGCTGAAGGATGTGCTGGAAGCGGCGGGGCTGAAGCCGACGGCGGTCTACACCGCGCATTTCGGCCGCGACGTGCATCTCACCGGTGATCCCAGCCGGCAGGCGATCAGCCGCGGCATGCCGATCGCCAAGGCGCTGGAACCGCATACGCTGATTGCCTTCGCGGTGAATGGCGGACCGATCCCGCTGGTGAATGGCGCGCCGCTGCGCCTGATCGTGCCGGGCTGGCCGGGTTCGCTGTCGCAGAAATGGCTCAGCCGCATCTGGATCCGCGACCGCGAGCATGACGGCCAGGGCATGACCGGCACCAGCTACCGCGTGCCGATCAAGCCGATGGTGCCGGGCGACAAGCCCGACAACGCCAATTTCCGCATCCTGGAATCAATGCCGGTGCGCTCGATCATCACCAATATCGCGCATGGTACCGAGCTTAAGGCCGGCACCCGGCTGGTCGGCATGCGCGGCCATGCCTGGGCCGGCGAGCAGACGGTGAATGCCGTGCATGTCTCGGCGGATTTCGGCCAGACCTGGACCAAGGCCAAGGTCGCCAAGGCGGTGAACAAATATGCCTGGCAGGATTGGCAGGCGGATATCACGCTGCCTACCGAGGGGTATTACGAACTCTGGACGCGGGCGACGGATTCCTTTGGCCGCGCCCAGGGTCATGCGCCCGGGGTATGGAATCCGCAGGGCTATGGCGGCAATGCCCTGCATCGTGTTGCCGTGCTGGTGAAGGCCTGATCCGGCATGCGCGTAGTGCTGCGTCTGGTAGTGGTGGCGGCATTAGCTTGCGGTGCCGCCACCGTTTTCACTCAAGCCCAGAGTCAAGCCCAGAGTCAGGCCCAGAGCCAGGCCCAGGCCGAGCGGGAGCCGGAAGAGCCGACGGTGTTTCCTGATGGCGAGAACCGCGACGAGGTGTTTTATATCTGCACCACCTGCCATGGTTCGGCGCTGGTGCGCGCCCAGGGCCATAGCCGCGAACGCTGGTCCGGCGTGCTGGATTTCATGGTCGAGCGCCATGGCATGCCCGAACCGAGCAAGGAAGACCGCGACATGATGCTCGATTATCTCGCCAAGGCCTTCCCGCCGAAGGGGCGCGGCTACAGCAATCCTTTCCTCAAGCAATAGCCGCGGCTATTCCGCCGCCTCGGCCTCCAGGATCGCCTGCTTGCGCGCCAGGCCCCAGCGATAGCCGCCCAGGCCGCCATCGCTGCGCAGGGCGCGGTGGCAGGGCACCAGCACGCCGAGGATGTTGTTGCCGCAGGCCGAGCCGACGGCGCGCGCCGCTTTGGGATCGCCGAGCGCGATGGCGATTTCGCGATAGCTGCGCGTCTCGCCGCGCGGAATGGCACTGAGCGCCTGCCAGACGCGGATCTGAAACGCCGTGCCGCGCAAATCCAGCGGCAGCTCCTGCTTCGGCTTGCGGCCGGCCAGCAGGGCGTCCAGGGCTGCCAGCGCCTTCTTGCCGGCGCTGTCGTCGCGGCTGATGCTGGCGGCCGGGAATTCACCGCGCAATTCATCCAGCATGGCTTTCTCGCTATCGCCGAACAGCAAAGCGGCGATGCCGCGTGGGCTTTCCGCCACCAGCAGCTTGCCGAGTTTGCGCGGCGCTGGGTGGATCGCCACGGTGAGGCTCAGGCCTTCGCCGCCGCGCTTATAATCAGCGGGTGTCATGCCAAGCCAGCGGTCGGCTTTCTCGTATACCCGGCTCGGGCCGCCGAAACCGGCGCCATAGATTGCGTCTGACACCTCAGCACCGCCTTTCAGTTCAGCTTTCAATTTGTCGATGCGGCGTGCCTCGGCATAGGCGCGCGGCGAGAGGCCATAGGCCGCCGTGAACAGCCGTTGCAGATGCGTCGGGCTGACATGGGCGGCGCGGCTTAAAGCGTTGAGGTCCGGTGCCGGTTCACCGGCTTCCAGCCGGGCATCGATCAATTGCCGCGCCCGCTCCAGCCGCGCATCGGCCTCCAGCAAGGCGTCAGGCCGGCAGCGTTTGCAGGCGCGGTAGCCGGCATCTTTCGCGGCTGCTGGAGCGGCGAAGATGCGCACGTTGTCGCGCTTCGGCGCCCGGCTGGTGCAGGACGGGCGGCAATAGATGCGGGTGCTGGCAACGCCGTAGAAGAACCGCCCATCGGCCTTGGCATCGTTGCCCAGGATGGCGGCGAATTCAGTATCGGTGGGGAGGCGGGGCTTGTTCATGGCGTGAAATCTAGAGCCTGCCCCGCCATGCCGCTATCCGGTTCCTGCGCTTTCAGTCCGGTTTCAATCCCCAGGCGGCGGGCACCGGCACCGGGAAATCCAGCAGCATGCCGGCATAGGCCTTGCCCTGGGGGTCGTTTTGCAGCGAGGCGATGCCGCCGCCGCCCAGCGCATCTTTCAGCAGGAAATTCAGGCCATGGATGCCGGGCCATTCATAGCGCATCACGCCGCCCTGGCAGCGATGGGCGAAATACTGCTGCACGGCTTCTGGCGTCAGCGCGGCGCGGATCGCGGGCAGGTATTCCGGCTTGCGTGCGATGACGCCGATATTGCTGTCATTGCCCTTGTCGCCGGAACGCGCCCAGGCCAGCCGGATCAGCGGCACGCTGAGATCGGTCTGTTTTGGCGCCGGTGTGGTGTCCGGCAGGCCAGCCGGGCCGCCGCAGACATCGCCACCCACGGTCATCACCGCCACCGGCTTGGCCGCGCCATCGCCAAGCTCGATGCTCACCGGCAGGGCGGCCTTCTGGATGAAGCAGGAAAACAGCCGCACAATCGGCTGCGGCGAGGCGCGGCCGCCGCCCGAGCCGGTGGTGCCGGCGGCGAAAGACGTGCCGGCCGGCGCAATCTCACGCACGAAGATATCCAGTGCCGCCTTCTCGGCATGGCTTACCGCCAGCTTCATCACCACTTCGCGGCTGTTCAGCGCGCCGGGCCTAGCGTTATCGCCATACATCGCCTCGGTGCCGATTTCCTCAATCGACACGGCGCGGTAATCGCCCAGATTCAGCGTCTGGAAAATCTTGCGCGTGCGGGTGAGGATGGCTTCCGCCGAACGCCGCGCCCGGGCGCGTGCTTCACGGCCGCCGATGGTCAGCTGCGCCACGGCGCGGAAGCCGTCCATGTAGGTGGCGGAAACCTTGTATTCATCGCCCGGCGGCTGGCCCTTGGCGTTGGAGACTTTCACGCGATGCTCGCCCACCTGCTCGATGCGCACGGCGGTGAAGTCGCAGGTCACATCGGGCAGGCGATAGGCGGCGGGATCGCCGATTTCGTAGACCAGCTGTTCGGACACGGTACCGACACTGACCAGACCGCCGGTGCCTTGCGGCTTGGTGACGACGAAGCTGCCGTCATCCGACACTTCCGCCACCGGATAGCCGATATTGTCCCAATCCGGCACGTCGCGCCAATCGGTGAACAGGCCGCCGGTGGCCTGCGCGCCGCATTCCAGGATATGGCCGACCAGGCTGCCGGCCGAGAGGCGGTCGTAATCCGTGAGGCTCCAGCCGAATTCATGCAGCAAAGGCCCGAGCGCCAGGGCGCTATCGACGCAGCGACCGGTGATCACGATATCGGCGCCATCCTTCAAGGCCATGGCAATCGGCCCGGCGCCGAGATAGGCGTTGGCCGACATGAAGCGGGCAGGGCGCTCGGCGCCTTTCACCATCGGGCGCAATTTGTCCTTCAGCGTCTCGATGCCCGGCATCAGGTCGTCGCCCTGCACCACGGCGACCTTGAGGTCCAGCCCTGCATCGGCGATCATCTGGCGGATGACCGCGCCGCAGGCGGCCGGGTTCACGCCGCCGGCATTGGAGATGATCTTCACCTTGCGCCGCGCGATTTCGGGCAGCAGGCGCTTCATCGTCACGGTGACGAAATCGGTGGCATAGCCCTGGGCCGGGTCCTTGGCGCGCATGCGGGCCATGATCGACATGGTGATCTCGGCCAGGTAGTCGAAAATCAGGTAGTCCATCTCGGCCTGGAACAGCAATTGCGGCGCGCCCACCATGGAATCGCCCCAGAAGCCGGATGCACAGCCGATCTTCACCACTTTGCCGGTCATCGCCGTTTCCTCATGTTTTTGTCTTTATGCGTCCCAGCTTAACGGCTGTTGACCGGGCCGTCATCGCTGCCGCAACGTAAGCGGATGGACCTTGGCGCGATTTCCCCCCTGCCACGCAGCCTGCGGCTTTTCAGCCGCTGGGCGCTGGATGCCCTGCTGCCGCCGCGCTGCATGCTCTGCGGCACCCTGGTGGACGAGCCGGGCCGGCTTTGCGCCACCTGCTGGCCCAGCCTGGATTTCATCGCCGAGCCGCTCTGCCCCTGCTGCGGCGCGCCTTTCACCATGCCGGTGCCGGTGGGGTTGCATTGCGCCGCTTGCCTGGCCAAGCCGCCACGCTTCCGCCGCGCCCGTGCCGCGCTGGTCTATGGCCGGGGCGGGCGCGACCTGGTGTTGCGTTTCAAGCGCGCCGACCGCACCGATCTGGCCGCCGGCCTGGCCGGGTTGATGCGCCAGGCCGGCGGTGTGCTGCTCAAGGAGGCCGACCTGATCCTACCGGTGCCGCTGCATCGCGGCCGGCTGTGGCGGCGGCGCTATAACCAGTCGGCCCTGCTGGCCCAGGCCCTGGGGCGCCTGAGCGGGAAGCCGGCCCTGGTGGATGGGCTGGAACGGGTGAAGCCCACCCCCAGCCTGGGCGGCCTGAACCGCCGCCAGCGCCGCGAGGCCCTGGCCGGTGCCATCCGGGTGGTGCCGAAGCGGCGCGGCGCTCTGGCCGGCAAGACCGTGCTGCTGGTGGATGACGTGTATACCACCGGGGCGACGGTTTCGGCCTGCATCCGGGCCTTGCGCGGTGCCGGGGTGGCGGCGGTGGATGTGTTGACGCTCACACGCGTGCTGCGGCCGGATATTGTTTAGGGCCGGCACTGCGCCATATAGTTTTCATCAAGCGACTCAACACCCCGAGGCAGGCCCATGGCCGAGATCACCATTTACACCACGTTCCTTTGCCCCTATTGCGCGCGCGCCAAGGCGCTGCTGGACAAGAAGGGCGCCAGCTACAACGAGATCGACGTATCCTACGACCAGCCGAAGCGCGAGGAGATGACGCGCCTGACCGGCGGCCGCACCAGCGTGCCGCAGATCTGGATCAATGGCGCCCATGTCGGCGGCTGCGATGATCTCTACGCGCTGGATCGTGCCGGCAAGCTCGATCCCATGTTGGCGGCGGCCTGACCATGGCCGCGCCGGAGGCTGCGGCCGGTACTGCAAAGAGCGCGCGCCGTATTCGCATCGCCTGCGTGCAGCCGAATATCGGCGATGACATGGCGGCGAATATCGCGCAGGTCTGCGGCCTGGTCCGCGAGGCCCATGCCAAGGGCGCCGAATTCGTCACCACGCCCGAGAATTCCAGCTTCATGGGGCGTAATTCGGCGGCCAGCCTGGAAGCCGGCAAGCCGGAAGCGACGCATCCGGCGCTGAAAGCCTATCGCGAATTGGCAGCCGAGCTGAAAATCTGGCTGCTGATCGGCTCGATCTCGGTGCGCGAGGATGGCGCCAACCGCAACGCCAACCGCAGCTACCTGGTCAATCCGCAGGGTGAGATCACCGCGACCTACGACAAGATCCACATGTTCGATGTCGATCTGCCGAATGGCGAGGTGTTCCGCGAATCCAATACCTTCGCGCCGGGCGAACAGGCCGTGCTGGCGGATCATCCGCAGGCCAAACTCGGCTTGAGCATCTGCTATGACGTGCGCTTCCCGCAGCTTTATCGCGGCCTGGCCCAGGGCGGCGCGGAAGTGATCATGGTGCCGGCGGCCTTCACGCGGAATACCGGCCAGGCCCATTGGCATATCCTGCTGCGCGCCCGCGCCATCGAAACCGGCGCCTTCATCGTCGCCCCGGCGATGTGGGGCGATCATCCGGGCAAGCGCCAGACCTATGGCCATTCCCTGATCATCGATCCCTGGGGCCGCGTGCTGGCCGATGCCGGCGAAGGCACCGGCGTGGTGCTGGCGGATATCGATCTGGATGAAGTGGCCAAGGCGCGCGGGCAGATTCCCGCCTGGCTGCACGAGCCACGCTATTCGAAGCCGATCACCTCGGCGACGAAGGGATAGAGCGCGGGCGTTGCCGCCAGCACGGCATTGCCCTTGTTCAGGCCATCGTTTTTCAGAAAATCATTCATCTCGCCGCCGGCTTCCGCCACCAGCAGCAGGCCGCCCAGCGCATCCCAGCTATTGAGATGCGTCTCGTGGAAGCCTTCCAGCCGCCCGGCGGCGACATAGGTGATGCCGAGCGCGCCGGAGCCGAGGCGGCGGTATTCGCAGCCGCGCCGCAGCAGGCCGTCGATGGCTTCCACATGCGGCGTCTGGCTCATGCGGTGGCCATAGCCCAGCCCGATGCAGGCGCGGTTCGGATCAGTGATGGCGCTGACCTGCATCTTCTGGCCGTTGAGAAAAGCACCTTTGCCGCGTCGGCCGGAAAACAGTTCGTCGCGCACGGCGTCATACACCAGGCCAAGTTCCAGCCGGCCATCGACGACCAGCGCCAGCGATACGCACCAGAAGGGCAGGCCGCGCAGGAAATTCGCCGTGCCGTCGATCGGATCGATCACCCAGGTGGCATGGCCGCCATCGCGGCCCTTGGCTTCGTAAAGCCCGCCTTCCTCGCCCAGGATATTGTCCTGCGGACATTCGATGCCGAGCCGCGAGACGATCAGCGCCTCGGTTTCCTTGTCGGCACGGCTGACGAAATCCTGCAGGCCCTTCTGCTCGATGGTCAGGGCCGCGCGGTTGTCGAAATAGGCTCGCGCCAGCTTGCCGGCGTCGCGGATGATGTCCTCGGCCAGATGCCAGCGCCGCTCGATGCCGTCGCCACTCATGCTCCGCTCCCCTTTTAGGGAGTAGATTGTGTCACCGTTTCGGGTGTTGGGCAAATCCAGGCCTCGCGGTCGAGCGCGAACCAGTGCACGTTGCGCTCCCACAGAAGTTTCTCGCCCTCTGGCGCGAAACCGAGCTTTTGCAGCACGCGCTGCGAAGCGCCATTGCCTGGTGCGGTGACGGCAAAGATATGCGCCAGGCCCGCCGCGCCGAAACCATGATGCAGCGTGGCGCGGCCGGCCTCGGAGGCCAGGCCACGGCCCCAATGGGTCTTGTTCAGCAGGTAGAGCAGTTCCACCGCATCGGCTTCCGGCACGAAGCGCAGGCCGCATTGCCCCAGCAGCCGCCCGCTGGCGCGGTCGGCCACGGCCCAGACGCCATAGCCGCGCTGCGCCCAGGAGGTGTTGAAATTGTGGATGTTGCTCTTGGCGCGTTCCTCGGCCAGGGCCGCCGTCAGGCCACGGCCCGGCAGCATGTGACGCATCACCGTGTCATCGGCATAGAAGCGCGCCAGGCCCTGCCAGTCGCCAGGCTGGAAGCCGCGCAGCCGCAGCCGTTCGGTCTCAATCTCGGGCGCACTCATTTATGGCGCGCCGCGATGCGCTGGCGCATGGCCGGCTTGGGCGCGGCTTCCTCGCCCTGCTCGAAGGCGATCACCTGGCAATGCGGCCGGCAGAGATCGAGCAATTCGTCCTCAGCCAGCAGGAAATCCGGGTTGGACGGTTTGCCGAAGCGTTCATTGCCGCGCATGAAAGTCTCGTAGAGCAGCAGGCCGCCCGGTTCCAGGCCACCTGATTCCAGGGCGCCGAAGATGGCGGGGAACAAGGGCCGCCAGAGGTAGTTGGTCACCACGATGGCGGCGAAGCGGCGCCCGGGCAGCGGCCAGGGCGCACCGCCTTCCAGGTCGGCCTGCACCAACTCAGTGCCGGGCTGGCCGGCCAGATCGGCAACGCCGCCGAGATTGATATCGAGGAAACAGACCGGGTGGCGGTTTTCCAGGAACAGCCGGCCATGGCGTCCGCCGCCACAGGCGAGATCGAGCACCGCGCCACCCGGCTTGGTGGTGGACGCGAAGCGCGCAATCCAGGCCGAAGCCCCATCCCCCTTGCTGTGCACCGGCAACTGCCCCATATATTAATCAATAAACATCAATACTTGGGTCCCCGGAGCGGAATCAAGCGGCAACGCGATGATCAAATACGAGTTGAAATGCAAAAAGGAGCATGTCTTCGAGGCATGGTTCCAGGATAGCGCCACCTACGACGTGCAAGCGAAGAAGGGTCAGGTGCAGTGTCCGCATTGCGGCTCGCGCAAGATCGCCAAGGCGCCGATGGCGCCGCGCCTGGCCCGCTCCAAGGGAGCACAGGCCGCCGACGAGGCCCGCATGGCGGCGGATGCGCGCAAGGCGCTGCTGGCTTTGCGCGAGCATGTCGAGAAGAACGCCGATTACGTCGGCAACGAATTCCCCGAGGAAGCGCGCAAGATGCATTACGGCGATGCCGAGACGCGCAACATCTACGGCGAGGCCACGCCTGACGAAGCCAAGGAACTGGCCGATGAAGGCATCGAGGTGGCGTCGATCCCGTGGATCCCGCGCGGCGACGCTTAAAAGGCCTTGCGTCATCGCTACCTGGGCCACGTGCCCTGGTTGGGTTTCCGAACTTAACCCATAACAAAGACCGTCATACTCCGCGAAGGCGGAGTATCCACGAGTTTTTATTTCCATCGATTAAGTAGAAAAACGCGTGGATGGTCGGCCTTCGCCGACCATGACGGCTTCTCGGAATCACAGCAGGTCGCGCAGCATCGCCACCAGCGGTACATCGGCCGGCGGCATCGGCAATTCGCCCATCTTCACCGGCCGCACCCATTTCAGCGCCTGGCCTTCGCGGCCTTCCGGCTGGCCGGCCCAGCGGCGGCAGACATAGAGCGGCATCAGCAGGTGGAAATCATCGTAGGAATGGCTGGCAAACGCAAAGGGAGCCAGGCAGGCGGCGCTGATATCGAGGCCGAGTTCCTCGCGCAATTCACGCAGGAGGGCCGCTTCCGGCGTTTCGTTCGGTTCGACTTTGCCGCCGGGAAACTCCCACATGCCGGCCAGCTTCTTGCCCGGCGGGCGCTGGGTCAGCAGCACGCGGCCATCGGCATCCACCAGGGCCACCGCCACCACCAGCACCACCGGCTTGGGCCGCAGCACGCTTTCGGCGTCGCCGGGGCAGAGCGGATCGGTGGTCATCGTGCGATTAGCTGCGGTAATCGGCGTTGATGTCGATATAGCCGTGGGTCAGGTCGCAGGTCCAGACCACGGCCTGGCCTTTGCCGACACCGACATCGACACCGATACGCACGTCATTGCTTTTGAAATGCGCCGTGGCCGCCGCCTCGTCATGATCCTTGCGCACCATGCCTTTCGCGGTCACTGCCTTGTCGCCCAGCGTCACCACCAGCTTGTCGCGGTCGGCCTTCTCACCGCTCTTGCCCACCGCCATCACGATGCGGCCCCAATTGGCGTCGGCGCCGGCAATCGCGGTTTTCACCAGCGGCGAATTGGCAATGGCGCGGGCGATGACGCGGGCGGCGGCATCATTCTTGGCGCCGGTGACGCGCACGGTCACCAGCTTCTGCGCGCCTTCGCCATCGCGGGCGATCAACTGCGCCAGTTCGGCCATCACCTGGGTCAGGGCGCGACGGAAATCCGCCAGCGCCTTGTCGCTTGCCTTGGCCGGGGCCTTGTTGCCGGCAGCGCCGGTGGCGAACAGCAGCACGGTATCGGAGGTGGAGGTATCGCCATCCACAGTGAGGCAGTTGAAGCTCTGGTCGTTGGCACCCTTGAGCAATGCCTGCAGCACATCGGTCGGCAGCTTGGCGTCGGTCACCAGGAAGGCCAGCATGGTCGCCATGTCCGGCGCGATCATGCCTGAGCCCTTGGCGATGCCATTGATCGTCACCGTCTTGCCGTCGATCTTGCACGAAGCCGTAGCCAGCTTCGGGAAAGTGTCGGTGGTCATGATGGCGCGGGCGGCGGCAGTCCAGGCATCGCCGTTCAGCGCCTTGGTCAGGCGCGGCAGCTGCGCCACGATCTTTTCCGCCGGCAGCAACTGGCCGATCACGCCGGTGGAGGCGAGGAAAATCTGGTTCGCCTTGGCGCCAAGCGCCTTGGCCGCGCCCTCGGCGGTGGCCTTCACGGCAGCCTGACCAGCCTTGCCGGTGAACACATTGGCGATGCCGGCGTTCACCACCAGGCCGCGCGCTGCATTGCCCAGAATCTTGCGGCCCCATTCCACCGGCGCGCCCGGCATCGAGGATTGCGTGAACAGGCCCGCCGCCTTGCTGCCCGGCGCCAGTTCGATCAGCAGCAGGTCATCGCGGTTCTTGTAGCGCATGCCGCTATGGCCGGTGGCGATGCGCGCGCCGGCAATGGCGGGCAGGCTCGGCAGGGTCTTGGGGGCAAGCGGCGAAACCGGATGCGCGGCCATGGCGGCGTTTCCTCGTTGTCTCTACGGATTTACTTCTTCGGCGCCGGCGCCAGGGTCGGCAACTGGCCGGCCGGCTTGGGCTGTTCCACGATCTCGATCTTGGCGCCCTTCTTCAGGTCGTTGACCGTCTGCTCGACGATCTCGCGCACCAGGATCTCACGCACTTCCTCGGACACGTCGCTGAACGACGGCGGCGGTGCCACACGGCGCGCTTCCACCTTGATGATGTGGAAACCGAACTGGGTCTTGACCGGCTTCTGCGTCACCTGGCCGGGCTGCAGCGCGAAGGCGGCCTCGGCGAATTCCGGCACCATCTGGTCCTTGGTGAAGAAACCAAGGTCGCCGCCGGTGGTGGCGGTCGGGCCGGTGGAACGCTTCTTCGACACTTCGCTGAAATCCTGACCCTTCTTCACATCTTCCAGCGCCGCCAGGGCATCGGCCTCGGTGGCTACCAGAATGTGGCGGGCATGCACTTCGTCGCGCGGCGGCTGGCTCTTGATCAGATCGTCATAACGCTGCTTCAGCCGCGCCTCGGTAAGCTGCTGCGACACGTTGCGCTCCAGGAATGCCTGCTGCATCACGTTCTCGCGCGCTACTTTCAGCTGCTCCTTCACCTTCGGATCGGCATCGATCTTGGCCTTCTCGGCGGCTTCGTTGATCAGGCGGCGGGCAACGATCTCGTTGATCAGCGCCGGCATGATCGCATCCAGCGGCGCCTGGCGCATCTGCGGCGGCAGCGTCTCGAACACGGCGGCGACCTGCGAGCGGGTGATCGCCTGGCCATTGACCCGCGCCACCACCGGATCGTTGGCGGCCGGAGCAGCAGCAGGAGCCGCCGGCTTGGCGCCCTGGGCCAGCACGGCGGCCGGCAGCGAGCAGGCCAGCAGGCCGGCGATGAGGGCAAGGCGGGAAGCGGTGAGATGGAACACGGTCAGGCTCGCGGGAAGAGGGGAGGGATAGGCGTTAAAAGCGGCGCCAGCATAGCCATTTCCAGCCTCCCGGCAAGGCCGCGATTGTCAGGGTTCACAGCCTTTTCAGGTCTTTATCCGGCCTTCGGCTGGGTCAGACCGGCAGCGATCCGCATGGCCGCGATTTCGGCGCGCAGTTCCTCGATCAGCGGGCCGCTGTGGCGCAGGTGCCGGGCCTCGGCGGCCAGGATGATCTCGAAGGCGCGGTATTTCAGGGCGCGGCGGTCCATGCGGGGCGCGTCGCTGCCATCCAGGCCGGAATCGCAGACGATATCGATCAGCCGCTCCACGCCATGCAGGCGGCCCCAGAGATAATCGTTCTCGCGGTGCGGCCGGCTGAAGAAGGCGCCGAAACGGCCAAAATTGATGCCTTTCAGCGTGTTCGCGTCGCGGATCGCGCGGGCATCCTCCGGGCTGATGCGGTCGATGCGGATTTCGTTGAATTCGCCAAGGTCGCGCCAATTGGTGATGGTGAAGGTGAGCACGTCCCAGAAGGCGAAGCCGATATAGCTTTCCAGGATGTCGCGCCGGGCAGCCATGCTCCAGTCATCGGGATGCAGGGTGGCAAGCAGCGCATCCAGCCGGTTGGTGGCGGCATTGAGCGCGATATCGGCATTCAGGCCATCGACGATGGCATCGATCTCATGCAGATGCGCGTCGGCGAATTCAGCAGCATCCTGCGCCAGCTTCTCCGGCTCCTGCGGCTGGATCGAGCGGCGGAACAGCGCGCGGATGCGCGTGGCGGTATCGATCGAGACGAAGCCGCCGGTGTCATAGCGCCGCAGCGATTCAAGCTCGCCATAGAGCAGCCGCTTCAGCTGGTTGAGCTGCACGGCTTCCAGACCCTTATGCTCGGGATCGCCGACCTTGGCATAGAAGGTGTTCAGCCGTTGCAGCAGGAAGCGCAGGCGGCGCTGGCGGAAAGCGACATCGAAGGCGAGCAGGAAGCGCACCCAGGGCGGCAGTTCATCGCGGTTGCTGGCCAGCGTCGTGCGGGCATAGCTCGGCGCGGTGGCGCAGACTTGGCGCACCGTGGCCCAGCGCGTGATCACCTGGGCGATCCAGGTGGATTCGATGGAGTTCTCGCGCAATTCGCTGACGCGTTCGATCTGGCGCAGGATGAATTGCTGCACGGCGCCGAGCTTGAGGCGGATATAGCCTTCATAGGCGAAGCCGGCATCTTGCGCTGCGCGGGCGCTGGCCGCCAGGCGCCAGGCGCGGATCTGGTCCTCGTTCAGCGGTGCGTCGCGTTCCGCCGGTGCGTGTTCGGATACCAGTCGCGAAATCTGCGGCTGCGTCGCGTCGATGATGCCGCGCAGATGCCGCACACGTTCGTTGAACTTGCTGACCCAGATCAGTTCATCCGAGATCGGCTCGTTGCGCGGAATATCCGAGAGCGCGCCTTTCAGGGTGCGGAAAAAGCCCGGGATGCGGCCGGTCGGCGGCGGCGGCGGGCGCAGCGGCGCCGGATCGATATAGACCAGGCGGCGGTCCACCTGGCGGTAGGCCGGGCGGCCGCGGATCGCCTTCATGGCGGAAGCGAAGGGCTTGTTGTTGAGCACGCCGCCATCGACGAAGGAAGTGAGCGTCGGATCAAGCCCGGCGGCGAGATAGTCGCCGAAATTTTTCTTCAGGAAGCTGTCTTTTGCTTCCCATTGCCGGCCGCGTTCGGCCAGCAGCGCGTCGATCTCGCCAAGCTGTGCCGGCGGGAAGGCACCGGGAAAGGCCGAGGTGGCGCGGCCGGCGAAAGCCAGGGCCGGTGCATCCAGCCGGGTGAAATCAGATGTCTCCTCGCCATCCTGCCAGCGGCGATACTGGAATTTCAGCATGTGGCGATGCTCGCGGTCGCGCACGAAGGGCGGATCGTGGATCGGGATATGCTGCAGGTAGCCGTAGAAATCGGTGACGGTGACGAACAGGTCAAGCTGCAATCCCGCCGGCATCAGCGAGGCACCGGGTTCGGAAGGCTCCCCCATCGCTTCCAGGCCCTGGAGCAGCTTGCGGCCCAGATGCATGCCGTCGAAGGGCGGCTCGAACCAGCGCGAGCGGGTGAACAGCGACACCTTCTCGCGGATTTCCGGGTCGGCCAGCAGGCGGCCGAGCTTGGAGCGCGAGAACAGCCACAGCAGCGGCCGCATGAACCATTTGCTCCAGGGCGAGGCGCGCTTGGAGCGATCAAGCAGTTTGCCGACATCGGCCTGCTTCAGCCACAGGTCGCGGAAATGCGCCAATCGCAGGTCATGCGCCAGGGCGCGGGCCAGCATGATGCCGTTCATCCCGCCGGCCGAGGCGCCGGCAATCACATCCACGATCACGCGCAGCTCGATATGCTTGCTCAACTCCTGCAGCAATTCGAAATAGACCAGCTCGCTATCCGGCGGATGCTTCAGGGCATCCTCGGTATCGGCATAGCTGATGGTTTCGCGGCTACCCTTGGGCAGGGTGTGAAAGGCCTTGGAGGCGCGCACTAATTTAAGGATTTCCTTCGACACGCCATGCATGTAGATGGCGAGCGAGACGCCGCCAAAACAGACCAGGGCCAGGCGCAGTTCCTTCTCTTGCACCGCGAATCCTCCTTAACTCCGGCAGTCTGCGCCTCGCCGCCCGGGTTCACAAGGCGGGAATCCGCCGGGCTTCCCCAAGGGGCATTACCTGGGAGCATGGCTTTGCAGGCCGGGCGGCGGCTTGCAGCCAGAAGCCCGGGGGCGTAAACGGTTGCCTATGCCTCTTGATGCCGAAACCATTGCTGTCAGCACCGACCGCGCCGCCCATGAATGGCGCCGTGGGCGTGCCGTTTTGCTGCAATCGGCGGAAGGCAGTTACCTGGCCTTGGCAGCAGAAACTTTGAGCGAGGCCGCTCTGGCTCAGGCATTGGCGCTTGCTGGTGCTGCGGCTGGGGCCGAGGCCGCCCTGGCCCTGACCGCGCAGCGCGGCGCCGTGCTGCATATTCTGCCCAACGGGCATGACACGTTGCTGCTGCCGCTGGCCGAACTGCCGGTGCCGGCGCCTGAACGCGCCAGCCTGATCCGCGATCTGGCCGATGCCAGCCGCGATCTCGCCGCGCCGCTGCGCGGGCCGTATCAGCGCCGCCGTGGCGCGCCGCCGGCAGCGGCTGCTGCCGCGATCAAGCTGGCCAAGGTGGCCTATCTGCTGCCCGCTGCATTGTTGATCCCGCTGGGTGATGCCGTGATGCCGGATCTGCTGGTACGCGTGCAGGCCGAGGCCGTGGTGGCCTATGACCAGGCGGCGGCGGAAAGCCTGAAGCCGGTGAGCCAGGCGCGGCTGCCTGTCGCCGATGCCGAGGATGCGCGGCTCTATGCTTTCCGCGCCGCTGATGGCGGGCCGGAACATTTCGCCCTGGTGATCGGCCGGCCTGATCCCGGCCAGCCGGTGCTGGCGCGGCTCCATTCCGAATGTTTCACCGGCGATCTGCTCGGCAGCCTGCGCTGCGATTGCGGCGAGCAGTTGCGCGGCGCCGTGCGCACCATCCGCGAAGCCGGCGGCGGCGTGCTGCTCTACATGGCGCAGGAAGGCCGCGGCATCGGCCTGGTCAACAAGCTGCGCGCCTACCAGCTCCAGGATGAAGGCTTCGATACCGTGGAGGCCAACCTGCGCATTGGCTATGCCGCCGACGAACGCTGGTTCCTGCCGGCTGCGCGGATGCTGCAATTGCTGGGTTTCTCCAGCGTGCGGCTGCTGACCAACAATCCCGAGAAGGTGGATGGGCTGGCGGCGGCCGGCATCGACGTGGCCGAGCGCGTGCCGCACAAATTCCCCGCCAACAGCCACAACGAAGCCTACCTGGCGACCAAGAAAAAGCGCTCAGGGCATTATCTCTGAACCCGGCAGATATTGCCGGGTGGTGGTTTGTCGCCCCATAACCCTTTGAAATGTAATACGGCTGCACTTGGCACCAGCCTTGCTTTGGTAAATGCCGAAAGCGAGGGGAAGAGCAATGGTTGCCGCCTTCATAGACAGTTCGGAGAACATGACGCTGGGTGTGTCGCCGTGGCAGAAAGCCACCGCACCGGTGTCGGGTGCTGCCGGGTCGAAGGCGGGTGCAGCCGTGGCGCAGAATGCGCTGGATGACTCTTCAGGCGCCGACGGCAAGCAGCATCGCGGCCTGTTCGGGCCGGAAGGCTTCACCTTCTCGTCCTTCCTCGACATCATCAATCCGCTACAGCACATCCCGGTGGTCAACACCGTCTACCGCGCGGTGACCGGCGACACGATCGAGAATGGTCCGCGCCTGATCGGCGGTGCGCTGTTCGGCGGCCCGCTCGGGTTGGTTGCCTCGGTGGTGAACGGCATCATCGACGAGGAGACCGGCAAGGATATCGGCAGCCATGCGCTCGCCGCCATCGGCATCGACGATGGCCTCGGGCATAGCAGCAATACCGGCCTGGCCCAGAATGGGCCATCACCGGAAATGCCGGCTGGCGCTCAAGCCTGGGTCGGAACGGCGGCGGGGCCGCTTGTTGCCAGCATGCCAGCAGACGCCAAGTCGGCAAGGCAGGGTGCGGCGACCCAGAATCTGGCAACGCAGAATGTGGGGTCGCGAGCAGACCAGCGTGATGCCCGTTCACCCGACACCAATGCACGCGATACTGGCCCGCGCACGGTGGCGCAAGCCGCCACCATTCCCTACAGCCCGGTGGTGATGAACAATCTCGCCGCGCCGCTGCCGGCGGAGCCAGCCACACCGCAACAGCAAGGCGCGCAACAGCAAAGCGCAACGCCCGCCGGCCCCGCTGCCGACGATGGCCGCAAATGGTTCTCGATCGATACCCAGCAGGGCGGCGTGGTGACACGCGGCGTCGGCGCGCAGCCGATCACCTCAAACAACATCACGCAGAAATTCGGTGTCACCCGTGGCACTGCCTATGCCGGGTCGGTCCCGGCACCACAACCGGCAGCGCAGCCGGCCAACATGCCGGCCGCCAATGCGCCGCCCGGCATGCAGACCGTGCCGGCGGATTTCCTTGAGCGCGCCAATGCCGCCTATTCGAAATACAACGCGATGAAGCAGAGCGAGCCGCGTTCGGGCCGCGTCGATCAGGCTTATTAATCCTGATTATTCTGCCGGCTGCTTCTCGGCTTCGTGCTCGTCATCCGGCGCTTTAGGCAGGAAGCGTTTCACGAAGCTGCCGAAATCATCCAGATAGCTGTAGATCACCGGGACCACCAGCAAAGTGAGCAGGGTGGACGAGATCAGGCCGCCGATCACCGCATGGGCCATGGCCGAGCTTTGCTTGGCGCCTTCACCGAGCGCCAGCGCCAGCGGCACCATGCCGAAGATCATTGCCAGCGTGGTCATGATGATCGGTCGCAGGCGGATTTCGCCGGCTTCCTGCAAGGCCTCGGTGCGCGGCTTGCCTGCTGCGCGGGCCTGGTTGGCGAAATCGATCAGCAGAATGGCATTCTTGGTCACGAGGCCCATCAGCATGATGAAGCCGATCACCGAGAAGATGTTGAAGGTGGAGCCCCAGGCATAGAGGCCGATCAGCACGCCGATCAAGGACAGCGGCAGCGAACTCATGATCGCGAAGGGCTGCAGGAAGCTGGCGAATTGCGAGGCCAGGATCAGGTAGATGAAGACAATCGCCAGCAGCAGGGCGGCGGCGGCGAAGCCGGCGCTTTCATTCATGTCCTTGGCCGAGCCGCCGAACCAGAAGCGGTAGCCGGGCGGTAATTGCAGGCTGTTCAGCCGCGCCTGGATGTCGCGGCTCACTTCGCCCACCGGACGGCCGGCGGCGGAGGCACTGAGCAGAACTTCGCGATTGAGGTCGCGGCGGTTGATCTGGGTCGAGCCGGCAGACGGCGCGATATCCGCCACCTGCGAGAGCGCCACCATCTTCGGGCTGCCATCCGCATTGGTCTGGCTGGAGGCGACATAGAGCCGGTCGAGATCGGGCAGGCCGGCGCGGTCGCTGCGCGGCAGGCGCACGAACACGTCGTAATCCTCATCATCCGGCGCCTTCCAGGTGCCGGCCTCGTCGCCGGCCAGCAGCGGCCGCAGCGTTGCCGCTATCGGACCGAGACCGACGCCGAGATCGGCGGCAAGCTGGCGGTCGATGGTCAAGGCCACGGTCGGCTTGTTCGCCTTCAGGCTCGATTCCAGATCGACCAGGCCCGGCACGTCGCGGATCAGCGCCATGGTCTCGCGTGAAATCCGGTCAAGCTCGGCGATGTCGCGGCCCTGCAGGCTGATCTGGATGGTCTTGTTCAGGCCGCCACCGATATTCGGCTGGCCGATATTGATGTTGTCGATGCCGGCGATCTGCCACAGCCGGGCGCGCATCGGCTGGGCCAGTTCCGCCGGGGTGCGCTTGCGGTCCTTGAGGTCGACAAAGCGCACATAGATGGTGCCGACATTCTTGCGCGCCAGCAGGCCGGCATTGGCGGCGCCGTAGCTGTAGCGCACTTCGGGGAATTCCTTCAGCGCATCCTGCACCTGGCGCAGCTTGGCCTCGGTGTAATCCAGCGAGGCGCCGGGCTGCACCGTCACTTCAACGAGGATTTCCGAGAGATCGGCATCGGGTACAAACTCGGTGCCGATGCGTTTCGCCAGGGCAAAGCTGCCGACGAGGCTGGCCAGCGCGATCACCAGCACCAGCCAGCGCCAGCGCAGGCTCCAGCCGAGCAGGCGGTGATAGACCCGGCCCAGTTTCTCCATGCCCTTGTCGACCAGACCGACCAGACGGCCGATGGGGCCGCGCTTGGCATTGGGCAGCGAGTCCGGGTCATGCCATACGCTGGACAGCATCGGATCAAGCGTGAAGCTAACGAACAGCGAGATCAGCACCGCCACCACCACGGTGATGCCGAATTGCAGGAAGAAGCGGCCGATGATACCGCCCATGAAGGCGACGGGCAGGAACACCGCGACGATGGAGAAGGTGGTGGCGAGCACGGCGAGGCCGATTTCCTCGGTGCCTTCCAGCGCGGCACGGCGATGCGATTTGCCCATCGCGACATGGCGGGTGATATTCTCGCGCACCACGATGGCGTCGTCGATCAGGATGCCGACCGCCAGCGACAGTGCCATCAGGGTCAGCTTGTTCAGCGTGAAACCGGCAGCATAGACCGCCGCCAGCGTGCCAATCACGGCAATCGGCAGGGTGAGGCCGGTGATGATGGTGCTGCGCCAGGAATTCAGGAACAGGAACACGATGATCACGGTGAGCACGCCACCCTCGATCAGGGTGCGGCGCACGCTATCCACCGAAACACGGATGCCGCGTGAAGTGTCTTTTACGAATTCCAGGTTCACATCCGGCGGCAGCGTCGGCTCCAGTTCCTTCACCAGCACTTGCAGGTTGTCGATCACCTGGATGGTGTTGGCGCCCTGCACCTTCAGGAAGTCGATGGCCAGCAGGCGCTCGCCATTCAGCAGCGCCACCGATGTATCGTCTTCCTCGCCATCTTCCACGGTGGCGATATCGCGCAGATAGACCGGCGCACCGCCGCGCCGCGCCACGATCAGGTCGGCGAATTTCGCCGGGTCCTGCACACGGCCCTCGATCTGCACCACGAATTCCTGCTGCGCCCGGGTCAGGGTGCCAACGGGAAGCTGCTGGTTCTCGGCCCGCAGCATGCTCATCAGCTGATCCATGCCGATGCCCTGGGCCAGCATCTTTTCCGGGTCCGGCATCACGTTGATGCGCCGCTTCACGCCGCCGACGATATAGGCCTGGCCGACGCCGCGCGCGATCTGCAGCCGCTTCATGATCACCTGATCGGTCAGCGTGGTTAGTTCGCGCAGGGATCGGCGCTCGGAGCGCACCGCGATGGAGGCAATCGGCTGATTGTCCGGGCTGAAGCGGCTGATCTCGGGATCTTTGATCTCGCGGCGGAATTGCGGCGTCACCAGCGCCACCTTCTCGCGCACATCCTGCACCGCGCGCACCGGGTCGATGGTCAGCTCGAATTCGATCACCACGCTGGAACGGCCTTCCAGTGAGCGCGAGGTAAGCGAACGCATGCCGCTGATGGTGTTCACGGCCTCTTCAATCGGCCGCGTCACTTCGCTTTCCACCGATTCCGGCGTGGCGCCGGGATAACTGGTATTCACCAGCACGATGGGGAATTCGACTTCCGGGAACTGATCGACGCCGAGGCGTGAATAGGAGAACAGGCCGACCACCAGCAGCGACAGCATCATCATGCTGGCGAAGACCGGATTCTTGATGCTGACGCGGGTGAGCCACATGGCGGCTACCTCCCGGCGACGCGGGCAGCCAGACCATCGGTGAGTTTCAGCCCCGGGGCTGAAATCACGGTTTCACCCGGCGACAGGCCCTGGGTGATCTGTACCAGGCCCTGGATGGTCTCGGTCAGGCCAACCTCGACCTTGCGCTTCACCACGCGGCCATCGGCCAGCACAAAGAGATAGGGCGCGCCGTTATCACGTCGCAGGGCTTCATAAGGCACCGCCACGGCGTTTGCGGCTTCGGCCAGGATCGCCTCGCCGCTGGCGAACATGCCGCCGCGCAGGCTGAGGTCCGGGTTGTTCAGGCGGATATAGACCAGGATCGAGCGCGAGCCGGCTTGGGCGGTGGGGTTGATGCGGTCGATGCGGGCAATGAATTCGCGGTCGGCAAAGCCTTCCACTTTCAGCGCCACGCGCTGGCCGATCTTGAGCCGCGGCACATCGCGCGCCGGCACCAGGGCTTCCAGTTCCATGGTGGTGAGGTCGGCCAGCACGAACAGCTTGCCATCCACCGGCACGCGTTCGCCGGGATTGGCGCTGCGGTCGGCCACCTGGCCGTCGATGGGGGCATAGATCGCGGCATCGCTCAGCGCCTTGCGCGCCATGGCGAGCTGCTGCTCGATGGCGGCGACATTGGCGCGCGCGGTGTTGTAGGCATTCTCGGCATCATCCACGGCGGTCTGCGATTTCACGCCGCGCTGATTGAGCTGGATCGCCTTGGTGCGGTTGGTCTCGGCCAAGCTGAGCGAGGAGCGCGCCGAAGCCAAGTTGCTCTCGCGCTCGCGCAGGCGGGCGGCAAGGTCGCGGGTATCCAGCTTGGCCAGCAACTGACCCTTCTTCACTGTTTCGCCACGGCGCACCGTCACTTCCAGCACCAGGGCGGCGACTTCGGCGCGCACATTGCTCTGTTCCAGCGGCTGCACCGTGCCGGAAAGCCGCACGCTCTGGCGCAGGTCGGCGTGCCTGGCCTCCGAGAGATCGGCGGGTGAGAATTCAATGCCCTCGAATCGCGGGGTAGCGGGCGCCTGCGCAACAGGCGGCACCGCATTGGCGGTCTGGCGGCCCTTCAGCACATAGAGGCCGCCGCCGGCAACACCCGCCAGCACCGCAAGCCACAGGCCGATCTTCGTCGCACGCTTCATAAGTCCGCCTTCGGGGGAATTCCCATTTCACTGGATGGAGACTGTATAAACAAACGGCTGAACAGCGTCGAATCCTGCTGCGGTTACCCCTGGGTAACTGTGACTTCGATCACAAGGCTTCAGCCCCAAGCCGCGCGCACCAGGTGCTGCGCTTCTCTTTCAGCAGGCGGTCGCGCACGAAACCGAGTTCCTCTTCTTCCAATGCCTCCAGGGCTTCGAAGCGGAAGGCATCCGGTCCATGGGCCGCCCAGGCTGCCTGCAGGCTTGGCTGGCGGTGGCTGTTGTGTCGCAAGGCGAACCAGATGCGGTTCTGGATCTTCGCCAGGTCCGGCGCGCTGCCGACCCAGCTTTGGCCGCTGGGCTGGCAGGTGATGGCGAAGATGCCGGCTGCGGTCTTGCGTTCCTTGTAGGCGGCGGTGGCCGCTTTCTTCTGCTCGTTATCCATGACTGGCTCCTGATCGGGCCGGCGGTATATCACCCGGGTAATATTGACGCAAGGATTTTATCCGGGTAAATAAAACCAATGACTGGACCCGTATTCTGTACTGCCTTCACTGCCGACCGCCTGCTGGCTGCCGGCCCGTTGCCTAATGTCGCCCTGGCGGTGAAGGCTGCTCTGGCTGCCGATCCGGCGCAACGCATCCTGGTTTTCGACGATGCCAGCGGCGCGCCGATCGATTTCGACTTGCGTGGCAGCGATGCCGAGATCGCGGCACGGCTGGCGCCTGCCGAAGCGAAGGAGGTGGAGCCGAGAGGGCGTGGTCGGCCCAAACTTGGCGTTGTGGCGCGCGAGATAACCCTGCTGCCGCGCCATTGGGAGTGGCTCGGGGCGCAGCCCGGCGGCGCCAGCCAGGCGTTGCGGCGGCTGATCGATCAGGCGCGCAAGGCGGATGAAGGCCGCACCGAAGCGCGAGCGCGGCGCGATGCCGCGTATCGCTTCATGAGCGCCATGGCCGGCAACCTGCCTGGTTTCGAGGAAGCCGCACGCGCCTTCTTCGCCGATGACACCGCGCGGTTCGAACAGCATAGCGCCGCGTGGCCGCTTGATATCCGCACCCATCTGCGCAAACTCGTGCAGCGGCAGGAGAGTAGTGATTGAACGTCACGGTCTACAGCATCGGTCATTCCAACCAGGGCACGGAACAACTGGTGGCACTGCTGCGCCAGCATGGCATCCTGCTGTTGGCGGATGTCCGTTCGCAGCCGGCTTCGCGCTACCTGCCGCATTTCGGCCGTGCCGCGCTGGAGCGCAGCCTGCCGGAAGCCGGCATCGCCTATCGCTGGCTCGGCCAGGCACTTGGCGGCAAGCCGCGCGCGGCATTGCCGGTTTTTTCGGCAGGCATCGAGACGCTGCTGGAACTGGCCGCGCAGCAGCCATTGGCGATGATGTGTGCCGAGCGCGATCCGGCGCAATGCCATCGCACGCATCTGGTGACGCCGGCATTGCTGGCACGCGGTGCCGCAGTGCAACACATCCATGCCGATGGTCATCTCGAAAGCGATGCCGATCTGCGCCGCAGGATCACGCCGCCGCCGCCGCGCCAGCCCGATCTGTTCGCATAAACCTCATATATCAGATGGCGATCTTGGCTTGACGTGGCGCCGCGCGCTGCCGCACACTCTCGCCTACAAAAATAAACTCGGAGGAACGCCATGCTTACCCGCCGTCTCGGCACTTGCGCCGCTATCGGTCTTGCTCTTGCCGCCGCCTGTGGCGTCGGCGATGCCAGCGCACAAACCTACAAGCTGATGACCGGCCCGCAGGGCGGTGTCTGGGTGCCGATGGGCGGCACCTTCAAGGCGATGTTTGAAAAAGCGCTGCCGGGCAGCACGATCCAGACCCTGCCGGGCGCCGGCATCGCCAACGTGAAGGGCATCGAGGAAGGCAAGGTCGAATTCGGCTTCGGCAACTCGACCTCCACCGTCGATGCGCTGGAAGGCCGCGCGCCGTTTGAGAAGAAGGCGAGCAATGTCTGCCAGATCGCCAATCTCTACCCGCAGTATTTCCAGATCGTCGCGCTGGCCGATGCCAAGGTGGACAAGGTCGGCGACATGAAGGGCAAGACCATTGCCGTTCAGACCCGCGGCAACACCGCCGAGGCGATTTCCGCCGACATCCTCAAGGCCAACAGCCTGTCCTATACCGACATGGGCAAGGTCAACTTCATGGCCTCCTATAACGACGCGGCAGCCCTGCTGCAGGATGGCCATGCCCAGGTCTTCACCCTTGGCACCACCATTCCGGCTTCGTCGGTGATGGATCTGGCTTCCTCGCGTGGCATCAAGATGGTGCCGGTGTCTGACGCCGAAGTGGCGGCGATGAAGAAGATCAATGCCGGCTATGTGAAGGGCACGATCCCGGCCGGCACCTATCCGAAGCAGGATGCCGATGTGCCGGCGATTGCCTATTCGGCGCATTTCATCACGGCCTGCAAGATGCCGGAAGACAAGATCTACGCCATCACCAAGGCGATGGCGACGCAGATGTCTGACATGGTGGCGGTGAACAAGGCGATGGCGCGCATGACGGTGAAGGACATGGCCGAGGATATCGGCGTGCCGTTCCATCCGGGTGCGGCCAAATACTACAAGGAAGTCGGTGCTCTGAAGTAAGGGGCCGAAGCGTTCCAGCCCGGCGCCGCTCGGTAAGAGAGCGGCGCCGGTGCTTTTTTATTATAAGACCGATCCGGGGGAGGAACGGGGATGACGGGCAAGAACCTGATCGCGCGCGTGGTGATGCCGATTGGCGTGGCGATGGCACTTTACCATATGTGGGTAATCGCCATGGGTCCGCCGCAGGCGCTGATCTTCCGTGGCACGCATCTCGCCTTCGCCCTGATCCTGGTCTATCTGCTCTATCCTTTCATGGATACCAAGGAGGGCGAGGCGCGCCGTCTTGTCTGGCTTGATGTGCTGTTCGTTGCCGGCGGCACCCTGGCGCTCGGCCATCTGTTCATCGATTACGACTACTTCATCAACCGCATCATCTATATCGACGATCCGAAGCCGCTTGATGTCGTTGCCGGCGTGGCGCTGGTTGTCGTGGTGATGGATGCGACGCGGCGCGTCATCGGCTGGGCTTTGCCGATCACAGCCATACTCTTCATGGGCTGGGCGCTGGCGATCACCAAGGTCGATCCGCTCACCTTGCTCGACCAGCTCTATATGACCACCGAGGGCGTCTTCGGTTCCACGCTCGGCGTTTCGGCTGCCTATGTCACCATTTTCGTGGTGTTCGGCAGTGTGATGGAGCGCACCGGCACCGGCCGGCTGTTCATGGATTTCGCCCTGGCCCTCACCGGCCGGCAGGCCGGCGGTCCCGGCAAGGTGGCGGTGGTGTCATCCTCGCTATTCGGCACCATTTCCGGTTCGGCGGTGGCGAATGTGATGGTGGATGGTCCGATCACCATTCCGCTGATGAAGCGCACCGGCTTCTCCAAGCATTTCGCCGCCGGCGTGGAATCGGTCGCTTCCACCGGCGGCCAGATCATGCCGCCGATCATGGGCGCCGCCGCCTTCGTCATGGCCGAATTCCTTGCCGTGCCGTATTTCCAGGTCATCGTCTGGGCGCTGATTCCCAGTATTCTCTACTATGTGGCTTGCTTTGGCGCGGTGCATTTCGAGGCCAAGCGCATGGGCCTGCTCGGCCTGCCGCCGGCCGAAGTGCCGCGCCTGCTCACGGTATTGAAGGAACGCGGGCATCTGTTCATTCCGATCGCCATCATTCTGGGCGGCATGATCATGGGCTATTCGGCGCCGTATTGCGCGCTGGCCGGCACGCTGGCCTGCTTCCCGGTTGCCATGCTGCGCGCCAACACGCGGCAGGAACTGCGCTGGAGCCAGATTCCCGAGGCACTGGAAGACGGCGCCCGCAACACGCTGGCGGTGGCGCTGGCCTGTGCCTGCGCCGGCCTGGTGATCGGCTCGATCACGCTTACCGGCCTCGGCATCAGCTTCACCAACTGGATCATCGGTCTGGCGCAGAACAGCCTGCTGCTGGCGCTGGTACTGACGGCTGTGGCCGGGATCATCCTCGGCATGGGTATGCCTACCACGCCGGCCTATATCGTCATGGTGTCGCTGATGGTGCCGGCGATCATGAAGCTCGGCGTTATCGAGCCGGCGGCGCATATGTTCGCCTTCTACTTCGCCATCCTCTCGGCGATCACGCCACCAGTGGCCCTGGCGGTCTATGCGGCGGCCTCATTGGCCAAGGCCGATCTATGGAAATCGGGCTGGGCGGCGGTGAAGATCGGCGCCGCCGGCTTCATCGTGCCGTTCATGTTCGTGTTCCAGCCGGCTCTGCTGATGATCGGCGATTGGCCGGAAATCATTCATGCCACGATTTCCGCCTGCATCGGCATCGCCATGCTGGCTGGCGGCCTGCATGGTTATTTCCGGGTGCATTTGCGGGTGGATGAGCGTGCCATGCTGATCGCTGGCGCGCTGGCCATGACGCTGATTCCGGGTTGGGTCGGCGATGCCATCGGCATCGCGCTGCTCGCCATAGTGATGGGCACGCAGAAAATGCTGGCGCGCCCGGCGGTGGCGGTTCAGGTGAAATCGTAGACCAGCTTCACCACGCCGTTCGGATAGGGCGTCGAAAGCGCCAGGCGCAGGCGGTTCTGTGGCCCGGTATCGCGCTGGAATAGCGGGATGCCGCCGCCCAGCGTCACCGGGATCAGGAACAGTTCCAGGCGGTCCACGGCGTCGATGCCGAGGAAGCCTTCCAGCAATTGCGTGCCGCCGCAGAGCCACACATCGCGTTCCTGGGCGCGCAATTCCTGGGCCAGGTCCTGGAAGCGGGCCGGGCGGGTCTCGACGCCGGCCGGCGCCGAGATCAGCGGCCTGCTGGTCACCACCAGCACGCGCTTGTCCTTGTAGGGCCATTCGGGAAACAGCAGCACCTGGTCATAGGTGGCGCGGCCCATTACCACGGTGCCGATCTCGTTGATGAAGCCCTTGTAGCCGTAATCCTCGGTATCGAACGGCTTCAGCCACTCGATGCCACCATCGGCGGCGGCGATGTAGCCATCCAGGCTGGCGGCGATGTAGCAGCGGATCATGGGTTCACCACCTTGCCTGGATTGAGGATGTTGTCGGGATCGAAGGCGCGCTTGATCTTGCGCATCATCTCGATCTCGATGGGCGACTTGTAATGCACGATCTCGTCGATCTTCATGCGGCCGACGCCATGCTCGGCCGAGATCGAGCCGTTCATGCCATGGGCGATATCATGCACGATCTGGTGCACGTCATCCCACAGCGCCATGAATCTGGCACGCTCCCAGCCGACCGGCTGCGAGCAGTTGAAATGCACATTGCCATCGCCGATATGGCCGAAGGCAACCACGCGCACGCCCGGGATATGGGCTTCCACCGCCTTGGTTGCCTGTTCGATGAAATCCGGCATGCGCGACACCGGCACCGAGATGTCGCACTTGATCGAGCCGCCCTCGGGGCGCTGCGAATTGGACAGCAGCTCGCGCAGCTTCCAGAACGCGACGCGCTGGGTTTCCGATTGCGCGATGGCGGCATCCAGCACCAGGCCGGCCTCGAAGCCATCGCCAAGCACAGCTTCCATGGTGGCGCCGATCGAGCCATCATCGCTGCCTGAGGAAAACTCCATCAGCACATACCAGTCATAGCGCGCCGCAATCGGGTCGCTGGTGCCGGGATTGTGCTTCAGCGCGAAATCCAGCGGCAGCCGCGCGATCAGTTCGAAGCCGGTCACCTGGCCGCCGCTCATCGCCTTGGCCTTGGCAAGTAATTCGATGGCTGCCGAGGGATCGCGCACGGCAGTGAATGCCGTGGCGGTGGCTTTCGGCATCGGGTGCAGTTTCAGCACGGCGGCGGTGATGATTCCCAGCGTGCCTTCGCCGCCGATGAACAGGTCTTTCAGGTCGTAGCCGGTATTGTCCTTGCGCAGGCCGCGCAGGCCATCCCAGATTTGCCCGTCCGCCAGCACCACTTCCAGCCCCAGCGCCAGTTCGCGCGTATTGCCATAGCGCAGCACGGCATTGCCGCCGGCATTGGTGGAAAGGTTGCCGCCGATGGTGCAGCTGCCTTCCGAGCCGATGGAGAGCGGGAACAGGCGGTCGGCATCGCGCGCCGCCTGCTGCACCTGCGCCAGCACACAGCCGGCTTCCACGGTGATGGTATCGTTCAGCGCATCCAGGCTGCGGATCTTGTTCAGGCGCTGCAGCGACACGATGATCTCATCGTTGCCCATGAACGGGATGCTGCCGCCGACCAGGCCGGTATTGCCGCCCTGCGGCACCAGCTTGGTGCGAGTTTCGCGCGCCAGTTTCACGATGGCGGCGACTTCCGCCGTGTTGGCCGGGCGCAGCATCAGCGGCGTGATGCCGCTGTAGATGTCGCGCGGCTCCACCAGATGCGGCGCCAGGATATCGGGATCGGACACCCAGCCCTTGGGGCCGACGATGTCGCGGAAACGGTTCAGCAGTTCAGGTGCAAGCGCGGTCATGACGCGCCGATTATCGCCCGCGTGCCGCCCGCCGTAAACGGTCGAGGATGGCGCTGCCGAGGCCCTGTTCCGGAATCGGCATCACGGCGATGCCATCCAGATCTTCCCGGTCCAGTTGATGCAGGCCGGCATAAAGTTTCTGTGCTGCTTCGGCGAGGTCGCAGGTTTCGCTTAAAACATAATACGCGGCAAAGCCGGGCAATGCCGGGCCGAAGCTGAGCAGGCCCTCGCGGCCTTGGGCTGCGGTTGCATCAAGCCGCACCGGGCGACTCGGTGCATAATGCTTTAGTAGCATGCCGGGGCTTTCCAGCTTGCCATCCATGGGAAGCTTCAGCTTCTGCCCCAATACGGCTTCGATCTTTTCGGCGGCAAGGCCACCCGGGCGCAGCAATAATGTGTCCGGCCCGGTCAGGCCGATCACGGTCGATTCCAGGCCCACGGGGCAGGCGCCACCATCCACCACCGGCATCGTTGTTCCCAGGCTGTCCCAGACATGCCGTGCCGTGGTGGGCGAGACATGGCCGGAACGGTTGGCCGAGGGGGCGGCCGCCGGGCGGCCGAGCTGCGCCAGGATGGCATGGGCTATTGGGTGCGCGGGCAGCCGGATCGCCAGGCTGGGCAGGCCGGCGGACACGGTTTCCGCCACCGGGCAGCCGGGCTTGCGCGGCAGCACCAGGGTCAGCGGCCCGGGCCAGAAGGCTGCGGCCAGCAGCCGGGCGCGCTCATCGGTTTCCACCAATTCGTGCAACTGGCTGAAATCCGCCACATGGCTGATCAAGGGGTTGAAGCTGGGGCGGCCCTTGGCGGCGAAAATCTTTGCCACGGCGGCCGGATTGGTGGCATCGGCGGCCAGGCCGTAAACGGTTTCGGTCGGGATCGCCACCACCTCGCCCTGGGCCAGCAGGCGGGCGGCCTCGTCGGGCGTGATGGATGTCGCTGCGTCAGCCATGGCGCGATTGTGTAGCGCCATCGGTCCGGTGTTACCAGTCCTGGGCTTGCTTGAGCCGCTGGTCCATATTATCACCCTGCAAATCAAACAGTCGTTCGAGGAGACCCCGCCATGACCTACACCGCGCCGATCAAGGATATGCGTTTCGTGCTGGAACAGGTGGCGGGCTTGCAGCAACTGAGCGGCCTGCCGGGCCTGGGCAATGCCGAGCCGGAAACCGCGGCGGCGGTGCTGGAGGAAGCGGCCAAGTTCGCCACCGGCGTGCTGGCGCCGCTGAACCGCATCGGCGATCAGCAGGGTTCCCGCGTCGAGAACGGCACCGTGCGCACGGCGGATGGGTTCGCCGAAGCCTACAAGCAGTTCGCCGAGGCCGGCTGGAACGGCATGCCCTTCGCGGAGGAGATCGGCGGCGGCGCGATTCCCTGGGCCGTCACCATGGCGGTGCAGGAAATGGTGCAGGCCTCGAACTTGTCCTTCTCGCTCTGCCCGCTGCTCACCCAGGGCGCCATCGACGCCATCATCGCCCATGGCACGCCGGAGCAGCAGGCGATGTATCTGCCCAAGATGGTGGCAGGCACCTGGACCGGCACCATGAACCTGACCGAGCCGCAGGCCGGCTCCGATGTCGGTGCGCTGAAGTCGAAGGCAGTGCCGAATGGCGACGGCACCTACCGCATCACCGGCACCAAGATTTTCATCACCTATGGCGAACACCAGATGGCCGAGAATATCGTGCATCTGGTGCTGGCCCGCCTGCCGGGCGCGCCGGCCGGCACCAAGGGCATTTCGCTGTTCATCGTGCCGAAATATATCCCCAATGCCGATGGTTCCTTGGGCCGCCGCAACGATCTGCGCGTCGTCTCGGTGGAGCACAAGCTCGGCATCCATGCCAGCCCCACCTGCGTCATGTCCTATGGCGATAACGACGAATGCACCGGCTGGCTGCTCGGGGCTGAAAACCAGGGCATGCGCTGCATGTTCACCATGATGAACAACGCGCGCCTCAGCGTCGGCTGCCAGGGCCTGGCAGTTGCCGAGCGCGCCTTCCAGCAGGCGCTTTCCTATGCCGAAGGCCGCAAGCAGGGCCGCCATCCCGGCATGAATGCCGAGCAGCATGTGGCGATCATCGAACATGCCGATGTGCGCCGCAACCTGATGCTGATGAAGACCCAGACCGAGGCGTTGCGGGCGCTGATCTACCTCAACGCCGCCAGCATCGACCGCGCGCATCATGATACCGACAAGGAAGCCGCCGCTGATGCCAAGGCGCTGGTGGAATTGCTCACCCCGCTGTCCAAGGGCTGGGCCACCGATGTTGGTGTCGAGGTCGCTTCCATCGGCGTGCAGATTCATGGCGGCATGGGCTTCATCGAGGAAACCGGTGCCGCGCAGCATTACCGCGATGCCCGCATCCTGCCGATCTATGAAGGCACCAACGGCATCCAGGCCATCGACCTGGTGACGCGCAAGCTCGGCCTGCAGGGTGGCGAAGCCGTGAAGCGGCTGTTTGCCGAGATCGAGGCTACTGTGAAGCAGCTTGCCGCTGCCGGCGAAGGCTTCACCTCCGTGCAGCGCGAATTGTCGCGGGCGCTCGCGGCTTTGGTGAAGGCATCGCTGTGGATGGCTGGCACGCTGGCCAAGGACCCGAATGCGGCGCTGTCCGGTGCCACGCCGTATCACCGTGCATTTTCCGAAACCGTCGGCGGCTGGCTGCTGGCCAAGCTGGCGCTGGCGGCCAAGGCGGAAATCGCGGCAGGCAGCACCGATCCGTATTTCAGCGCCAAGATTCTCTCGGCGCGCTTCTATGCCGAACAGGTGCTGACGGCGGTAGAAGGCCGCTGCCTCGGCGCCATGGAAGGCGCCAAGGATCTGGCCCAGCTGACGCCGGAACTGCTGCGCGCATAAGCGCGCGGCCCTAGGAGCGCGGCGGATTCCGCAGCCGCGCCTTGATCACATCGGCCAGCACGGTGATTTCCACCGGCTGGTCGACCAGATCATCCACTTCCTTCGGGTTGAAGCTGACCGGCTTGCCATCGGCGCGGCCGATCAGCACGAAGCCGGGACGCGGCTTCGGCAGTTTCAGCGCGATCAGCTTGGCCAGAGCCGGGCCATCATCCTCGCTGCCGGTGGCCACCGCCACCACGATGGCGGGTTTCGCGCCGGCCTGCAGCGCCGGCCAGGCCTTGCTGCCATTGGGATAAAGCGTGAGTTCGCAACCGGCATCGCGGGCTGCCTTGCTCAGCAGGGCGGCGATCTGGGCTTTGTTGGTAACGCCGACCAGGGCCGGGCCGCCACGCGGCCGCTCGGGTTCGTTCAGGCCGGATAGCTCGACGGCACTTTCGGCGGCGGCGGCATGCTGCTTGTTGGCGCTGCGCAGCCGCTTGGCATAGGCATTGAGCAGGCCGCGCAGCACCGGATCGGCCTCGCCGACCAGGCGTTGCAGCACAGACCGGGTGATCACGGCGCAGCGCGCACCCTTGGGGCCGGCGCCGACATGGGCCGAGCGGGGCTGGCCATCCAGCAGGGCCATTTCGCCGACGATCTGGCCGGGCTCGATGCTGCCCAGCGGCAAGGGTTCGCCATCGGCGCCGTCGAGATACACTTCAAGGCGGCCCTCCAGCACCAGGAAAGCCTCGGCGGCCTCGTCCGGCACCGCATCGCCGGCCCGGAACAGCATTTCGCCCTTGGCGAAATCCTTTATCTGATAAGGGCTTGAGGTCATGCCATTGACGCTAACGTTAACGTCACCCTAGATTATCGATAACAACGTCATAAATACTCCCCGCCAGACTGCAAGGAAATCAATCCGTGTCCGAGCTGCACGAGCGCGAAATCGGCCTGAGCTACCCAATGGCCGGACATCCGCAGGGCCCACGCCCCGGCGATGCCGAGGTCTACGAACTGCGTCCCGGTGCGCTATGGCTGCGCATGCCGATCCCGATTCCCGGCCTCGACTATATCAACCTTTGGCTGCTGCGCGATGGCGAAGGTTGGACCGTGGTGGATACCGGCTTCCGCTCTTCCAAGCTCCAGGCCCTGTGGGAGCAGGTGTTCGAGCGCCATCTCGGTGGCCTGCCGATCACCCGCATCCTCTGCACCCATTTCCATCCCGATCATATCGGCCTAGCCGGCTGGCTGCATGAACGCTGGCAGGCGCCGCTGTGGATGACGCTCGGCGAATGGAGCTTCGGCCGCATGCTGATGCTCGACAGCCTGCCCGATGTGCCGGCGGAAGTGATCGACTTCTATCAGCGCATGGGTTTCAGCGATGACCAGATGGAAAAGATCAAGGCTGGTGGCTTTGGCAATTTCCGCAAGGCGGTGACCGAGATTCCGCGCTACTACCACCGCATGGTGGGAGGCGACCTAGTGCGCATCGGCGACCATGACTGGCGCGTCATCATCGGGCGCGGCCATTCGCCGGAACATGCCAGCCTGTATTGCGCCGATCTCAACCTGCTGATTTCCGGCGATCAGGTGCTGCCGCGCATCAGCCCGCATATCGGCGTCTATCCCGGCGAACCGGATGCCTCGGCGCTGACACTCTATCTCAAGTCCTTCGACCGTTTCGCTGACCTGCCGGCGGATGTATGGGTGCTGCCGGCCCATGGCGATGTGTTCATCGGCCTGCATGCCCGCATCGCCTATCTCAAGCGCCACCACCAGGAGCGGCTGGATATCCTGATGCAGGCACTGGACAAGCCGATGACGGCGCTGGATACCCTGCCGCTGCTGTTCAAGCGCGACATTACCGGGCATCTGACCCTGGCCGCCGGCGAAGCCGTGGCGCATCTGCATCATCTGATGGATGAGGGCCTGATCGAGCGCCGCGTCAATGCAGCCGGTGTCTATGAATACAGCCGCCGCGAGATGGCCGAGGCGGCACAGTAAGAAGCAACAATAACGGGGGAGGGGCGCATGACGACGCTCAAGGGCAAGACGCTGTTCATCACCGGCGCCAGCCGTGGCATCGGGCTTGCCATTGCGCTGCGCGCGGCGCGCGACGGCGCCAATATCGTCGTCGCCGCCAAGACTACCGAGCCGCATCCCAAGCTGGCCGGCACCATCTACTCCGCTGCTGAAGCTATCGAGCAGGCCGGCGGCCAGGCTTTGCCGCTGGTGGTGGATGTGCGCGAGGAAGCGGTGGTGGAAGCCGCCATGGCGCAGGCAGCCGAACGCTTCGGCGGCATCGACATCCTGATCAATAACGCCTCCGCCATCAGCCTTACCGGCACGCTGGAAACGCCGATGAAGCGGTTCGATCTGATGCACCAGATCAACCTGCGCGGCACATATCTCTGCTCGCAGAAGGCCTTGCCTTATCTGCTCAAGGCATCGAACCCGCATATCCTCACCATGTCGCCGCCGCTCAACGTCGAAGAGCGCTGGTTCGCGCCGCATGTCGCCTACACCATGGCGAAATTCGGCATGAGCCTCTGCGTGTTGGGCATGGCCGGAGAATTCCGCGACAAGGGCGTGGCGGTGAATGCGCTATGGCCGCGCACCGCTGTTGATACCGATGCGATGAATGTGATCACGGGGCCGGATTTCCGCCGCCGCTGCCGCAAGCCGGAAATCCTCGCCGATGCCGCCCATGCGATCTTGACGCGCGAGAGCCGTGGCTGCACCGGCAATTTCTTCATCGATGACGAAGTGCTGCGCGAAGCCGGCGTCACCGACTTCGCGATCTACCGCCATGAAGGCGTGGCGGAAAAAGACCTGATCCCGGATTTCTTTGTGTAGCAGCCGGCGTTGCACATCTACATCGCGTCATCGCTCGCCTGACGTTACTGCTGTTCACTTGAGAATAGTTGCTGGTCTTATTCATAACAAAGACCGTCATGCCCTGCGGAGGCAGGGCATCCACGCGTTCCTTTTTATTGCCGTCAATTAAGTAAAAACTCGTGGATGCTCCGCCGGAGCCTGTGCTCGGGTCGGCCTTCGGCCGAGCCCGGGTGCGGAGCATGACGGCATGAAGAGGGAACGGCCTAGCCGTTGCGCTGCTCCAGCAGGCGGCGGGCGATCACCTGGGCCTGGATTTCGGCGGCACCCTCGAAGATGTTGAGGATGCGCGCGTCGCACAGCACGCGGCTGATCGGGTATTCCTCGGCATAGCCGTTGCCGCCATGCACCTGCAGCGCGTTGTCGGCATTGGACCAGGCGACACGGGCGGCGAGCAGCTTGGCCATGCCGGCTTCCAGGTCGCAGCGGCGGTCGGCATCCTTCTCGCGCGCGGCGAAATAGCTGAGCTGGCGCGCGAACATGGTTTCCACCACCATCCAGGCGATCTTGCCGTGCACGCGCGGGAAGGAATAGATCGGCTTGCCGAACTGCACGCGATCGAGTGCGTATTTCATGCCCAGTTCCAGGGCGCATTGCGCCACGCCAAGGGCGCGGGCGGCAGTCTGGATGCGGGCGGATTCAAACGTTTCCATCAGCTGCTTGAAGCCCTGGCCTTCGCGGCCGCCGAGCAGGTTCGCCGCCTTCACCTTGAAGCCATCGAAGCCGATTTCGTATTCCTTCATGCCGCGATAGCCGAGCACCTTGATCTCGCCGCCGGTCATGCCTTCTGCCGGGAAGGGATTGGTATCATCGCCGCGCGGCTTCTCGGCCAGCAGCATGGAGAGGCCCTTGTAGCCCGGCTCGCTCGGATCGGTGCGCACCAGCAGCGTCATCAGATCGGTGCGCGCGGCGTGCGTAATCCAGGTCTTGTTGCCGGTGACTTCGTAATGCTCGCCGTTCTTGATCGCGCGGGTGCGCAAGCTGCCGAGGTCGGAGCCGGTATTCGGCTCGGTGAACACGGCGGTGGGCAGGATTTCGCCCGAGGAGAGCTTCGGCAGCCAGTATTGCTTCTGCTCTTCCGTGCCGCCGCGCAGGATCAGTTCACCGGCGATCTCGGTGCGGGTGCCCAGGCTGCCGACGCCGATATAGCCACGGCTGAGTTCTTCCGAGACTACGCACATCGCGGTCTTGCCGAAGCCATGGCCGCCGTATTCCTCAGGAATGGTGAGGCCGAACACGCCCATCTCGGCCATTTCCAGCACCACCGGCATCGGGATGAATTCATCCTTGCGGTGCCAGTCATGGGCGAACGGGATCACCTTGTCCTCGGCGAAGCGGCGGAACTGCTCGCGCACCATGCTGAGGGTTTCATCCAGGCCCAGCGTGCCGAAATCGCCGGTATTGAGGCTGTCGCTGATCAGGGCGGCGATGCGGCTGCGCACGGCGCTGTTGTTGCCGCCCTGCACCAGCGCAAGCACCGCCGGGATGCGGTAGGTGCCGAGCGCCTCCTGCGTCACGCCAAGGTCTTCCGGGCGGCAGATTTCCACCTGGCTCATGGCGATGCCGCCCTGCAACTGCGCCAGGTATTCGCCGAAACCGGCCTGCAGGATCAGGCTTTCCAGTTCGCGCAGCTTGCCGTCGGCCTCAAGCCGTTCGGCCCAATGCAGCGTTTCTTTCATGGTCGCGGCATAGGTGGCGTACCAGGACAGGCCATGGCAGGCGAATTGCTCTTCCTCCAGCCGCGCCGCATCGATGCGGCCATCGGCGCCGCGCACCAGCTGCGCTACCGCCGCCGTGGCCTGGGCTACCAGTTGCTCCGCTGCCCCCAGGGCTTCGCCGCAGGTGGCGAGCAGGTTAGGCAGCAGCAGGCTTTCAGATGTGGCGGGCAGTTTGACGGCAGCGGACATGGCGGATGGTCTTTAAGTTGTGAATCTGCGTGAAGTGTAAACGGAACAGGGCGCGGCTGTGAACCGCGCCCTGTTGCCAGATCAGTTGTTGCCGACTTCGATGGCGTCTTCCACCGTGCGCAGGCCCGGCACCTTGGCCGAGACCAGCACCGCCATGTTGCCCGGCTTATGCTGGTTCTTCCACATCTTGGTGTGGGCGCGCGGAATATCGGCCCAGGAGAAGACTTCCGACATGCAGGGGTCGAGGCGGCGTTCGATCACCAGCTGGTTGGCCTGGCTGGCCTGCAGCAGGTTGGCGAAGTGGCTGCCCTGGATGCGCTTCTGCCGCATCCACACGAAGCGCGCGTCGAAGGTGATGTTGAAGCCGGTGGTGCCGGCGCAGAACACCACCATGCCGCCGCGCTTGACCACGAAGCAGCTTACCGGGAAGGTCTGCTCGCCGGGATGCTCGAACACGAAATCGACATCGTTGCCCTTGCCGGTGATATCCCAGATCGCCTTGCCGAAAGCGCGGCACTTCTTCATGTACTCGCCGTATTTCTCGGTATCGAGCACCGGAGGCAACTGGCCCCAGCAATCGAAGTTGTTGCGGTTGATCACGCCCTTGGCGCCCAGGCTCATGACGAAATCGCGCTTCGATTCGTCGGAGATGATGCCGATGGCATTGGCACCCGAGATGGCGATGAGCTGGATCGCCATCGAGCCGAGGCCACCGGCGGCACCCCAGACCAGCACGTTATGGCCCGGCCGCAGGATATGCGGGCGATGGCCGAACAACATGCGATAGGCGGTGGCGAGCGTCAGGGTGTAGCAGGCGCTTTCTTCCCAGGTCAGGTGCTTCGGGCGCGGCATCAGCTGGCGCGACTGCACGCGGGCGAACTGGGCGAAGGAACCGTCCGGCGTCTCGTAGCCCCAGATGCGCTGGGTCGGCGAGTTCATCGGATCGCCGCCATTGCATTCCTCGTCGTCGCCGTCATCCTGGTTGCAATGGACGATGACTTCGTCGCCGACCTTCCAGCGCTTCACGCGGCGGCCGACGGCATAGACGATGCCGGACGCATCGGAACCGGCGATGTGGTAGGGCGCCTTATGCACATCGAAAGGCGAAATCGGCACGCCGAGGCCAGCCCAGACACCGTTGTAGTTCACGCCCGCGGCCATCACGAGGATCAGCACTTCGTCAGCGTCGATTTCCGGCGTCGGCAGAACTTCAAGCTGGAACGAATCTTCCGGCGGACCATGGCGCTCGCGGCGGATCGCCCAGCCATACATCTGCTTCGGCACATGGCCGAGCGGCGGGATCTCGCCCACCTCGTAAAGGTCCTTGAAGCCGCCCTTGACCGGCGCACCATTGGAAGTCTGCAGAGTCACCACGGTCCCACCCGCATTGGACATGTCATTCTCCTTCACCGAGGTCACCCCTCGTCAGATCATCTTGGTCCTGCCCGACCCGCCAGAGGCGAGTGCGGGCGCTGCAATGCGATTGACATTTTTCGGCGGTGCCGCAAAAATGGCAAGTGCGTTTTGCAGTGCAGCGGAGGTTATGATATTTCCGTTGCGGGCTGCAAGGGGGCAATTTAATGTCTCAAAATCGAATCGCGACGGAATAATATTATGACGAAGCCCGTTGAAGCTCCTGTTGCTGCGCAACCTGTTCTTCGCACTAGCAAAAAACCCGACTCTGCCGCTGGAGTCGAGAAGCCGTGGCTTTTTCGCACGTATTCCGGGCATAGCTCGGCCTCTGCCTCGAACGAGCTTTACCGCACCAATCTCGGCCGTGGTCAGACCGGCCTGAGCGTCGCTTTCGATCTGCCGACCCAGACCGGCTACGATTCGGACCATGTGCTGGCGCGCGGCGAGGTCGGCAAGGTCGGTGTGCCGGTGGCCCATCTTGGCGACATGCGGGTGCTGTTCGACCAGATCCCGCTAGCCAAAATGAACACCTCGATGACCATCAATGCCCCGGCGGCCTGGCTGCTGGCGATGTACATCGCCGTGGCCGAAGAGCAGGGCGCCAGCCGCGCCGAGCTGAACGGCACGGTGCAGAACGACATCATCAAGGAATATCTCTCGCGCGGCACTTATATCTTCCCGCCGGCGGCCTCGATGCGGCTGATCACCGATGTGATCGCTTTCACCTACCGCGAGCTGCCGAAGTGGAACCCGACCAATGTGTGCAGCTATCACCTGCAGGAAGCCGGCGCCACGCCGGTGCAGGAACTGGCCTATGCGCTGGCTACCGGCGTGGCCGTGCTGGATGCGGTGAAGGCCTCGGGCCAGGTGCCGCCGGAGGATTTCGCCCAGGCGTTCGGGCGCATCAGCTTCTTCGTCAATGCCGGGATTCGGTTTGTGACCGAAATCTGCAAGATGCGCGCCTTCGTCGATCTCTGGGAGGAGATCGGCCGCGAACGCTATGGCGTCACCGACGAGAAGGCTTTGCTGTTCCGCTATGGCGTGCAGGTGAATTCACTCGGCCTCACCGAGCCGCAGCCGGAGAATAACGTCTACCGCATCCTGCTCGAAATGCTGGCGGTGGTGCTGTCCAAGAAAGCCCGCGCCCGCGCCGTGCAGTTGCCGGCCTGGAACGAGGCGCTGGGCCTGCCGCGCCCGTGGGATCAGCAATGGTCGCTGCGTTTGCAGCAGATCGTCGCCTACGAAACCGACCTGCTGGAATACGGCGACCTGTTCGATGGCAACCCGGCGATTGATGCCAAGGTGAATGAATTGAAGGCGGCGGCCCGCGCCGAACTCAAGCGCATTGAGGATATGGGCGGCGCGATCCAGGCGGTGGAAAGCGGTTATCTCAAGCAGGCGCTGGTGGAAAGCAATACCGGCCGCGTGCGCGGTATCGAAACCGGCGCCATCACCGTGGTCGGCGTCAACAAGTTCACCGAAAGCGCGCCGTCGCCGCTGGTGGCCTCGGAAGGCGGTGCGATCATGACCGTCGATCCGGCCGCCGAAGCCGAGCAGATCGAGCGCCTTAAGCAATGGCGCGCCCAGCGCGATCCGCAGGCGGTGGCCGCCGCGCTGAAAGACCTGGAAGCCGCCGCGCGCGAGGGGCGCAATATCATGGAGCCGAGCATCCATGCTGCGAAGGCCGGCGTCACCACCGGCGAATGGGCCGGCTGCCTGCGCGGCGTGTTCGGCGAATACCGCGCGCCGACCGGTGTGGCGGCTGCTGCCAATGCCACCGCGAATGACGGCATGGAAGAACTCCGCGCCGAAGTTGCCGCCGTGGCTGGCCGGCTCGGCCGCCCGATCAAGCTACTGGTCGGCAAGCCGGGCCTGGATGGTCATTCCAACGGCGCCGAGCAGATCGCCGTGAAGGCGCGCGATTGCGGCATGGAAGTGGTCTATGAAGGCATCCGCCTGACGCCGGAACAGATCGTTTCGGCGGCGCTGGAAGAAGGCGTGCATCTGGTCGGCCTGTCGATCCTGTCGGGCAGCCATGTCGAACTGGCCACCGATGTGATCGAGCGCATGCGCGCCGAGGGTATCGGCGATGTGCCGGTGGTGGTCGGCGGCATCATCCCGCCGGAGGACGAGCGCAAGCTGCGCGCCGCCGGCATCGCCGCCGTGTTCACACCGAAGGACTTCAACCTGACGCAGATCATGCGCGCCATCGCCCAACTGGTCGACACCACCTATTCCAAGGCGGCTTAAGGAAAACCACTCGTGGATGCCCCGCCTTCGCGGGGCATGACGGGGGTTCTTGTTTTCAGTGTGACAAGCTCCGCAGCCGAGCTTTCAGCCAACAAAAAAGCCCGGAGTGATCCGGGCTTTGTCGTTTCAGGCCTTAAGGCCAATCATCAATTGATCCCACTCACTCAATTGATCGGCGTGCCTTCTTCCATCGGCGGCAGGTCGATCATGCCGGCTTCGGCCTTGGCTTCTTCCGGCGTCAGGTCCGGTGCCTCGCTCGCGGGAGCCGCAGCGGCGGCAGCGGCCGGGCTGGCCTGGATGTTGTTCAACTCGTCGGCAATGGTGAAGGCGCGGATCGGCAGCGTGTCCTTCTCCGGCACCATCGGCGCCAGGGCAAGGTCGAGTTCGATCGGCTTGTCGAGCAGGCCACGGTCATTGCCGAGATGGCGCTCGAAGAAATCAGTGGTGCGGGCGATGGAATCGTCCTTGGCGGCGCCTTTGAAGGCGTGGCCTTCGCCGTTGTAGATCTTCATCTCGTAATCGGCCCCGACATCCTTGAGCAGGCTTTCCAGCTCATGCGCCTTGCGCACCGGCACGATGCGGTCGCGGTCGCCATGCAGCACCAGGGTCGGCGGCATGCGGTCAACGCCCTTGCGCTGCACTTCCGCCGGCATGGCGCCGAACATGTTCACCACGGCCTGCACGCGCGGATCGCGGCTGCCCAGGCTCAGGGCATGGAAGCCGCCGAGCGACAGGCCGAACACACCGATCTTCTCGCCATCGACATAGCCGAGGCGGGAAACATAGGAGATAGCGGCGGCGATCACCTTCTCGCGCTGCTCATGCAGGGCGGGCGAGGCCTTGCGGCCATCGGAGATACCGTCGAAATAATGCACCACGAAGGCCGAGATGCCGCGATCCGCCAGTGCCTTGGCCTGCGGATAGAACAGCGAGCCGTCGCCCAGGCCATGGGAGCCGTGCAGGATCAGCACGGCCGGCGCCTTGCCGGCAAAGCCGAGGATCGAGGTGTCGCTGCGGATGATATCGACCCGCACCCAGCGGTTGTCGATCATGAAGCCATCGCCGCGCGCCTGGGCGGCAGCCCGGGCCGGCTCGGCATTTTTCTGCTTGCGCTGCTTCGGCGCCACCTTCGCAGGTTGTGCCTTGGCACCGGACGTGGATTTCTCGGTCTGCTTGTGCGTACGCGGTTGGGCCGAGGCGCTCCAAGGGGTGAGCGCCAGGGCCGGTAGGGCGCCCAGGGCAAACGCTACCGCAGTAATGCGGTAAAAGCGTCGTAGCGTCGCAGCCAAGCCCAAGGCCATTAACTCCCCCGTTAACCCCCTGTTAACCCTAACCGGATAGCCTAGGACCATCCGGTGTTACAAACTGTAACGACCGCGGACAGGCTTGTCACCCCCTAAAGCGCATAAAAATTTCGCCCGATTCGTTAATCGGAACATGGGGTTGACTCAACATGCTGTGCCTGCTTGACGCTCCTGGGCCACCTCCCTACCTTATCTGCGACCAGCGGCTCACAAACGGGGCCGCGCCAGAATAAGGAACCGATCCCATGTCCGCCGCGACCACCAAGGTGACCGACGACTCTTTCGAGACCGATGTGCTCAAGGCTTCGGGCCCGGTGCTTGTCGATTTCTGGGCTGAGTGGTGCGGCCCGTGCCGCCAGATCGCTCCGGCGCTGGACGAAATCGCGCAGGAGATGGGTGGCAAGCTCACCATCGCCAAGGTGAATATCGACGAGAACCCGACCACCCCGACCAAGCTCGGCGTGCGCGGCATCCCGACCCTGATCCTGTTCAAGGACGGCAAGCCGGTGGCGACCAAGATCGGCGCCATGCCGAAGAGCCGCCTGGTCGAATGGATCAACTCGTCGATCTAAGCGTCTAAGCGTCTAGGAATTGCGGGCCAATACTTGGCCCGCCAGATACAGGGAGCCGGCGATGAGAAATCGCGCCGGCTCTTTTGCTGTATGCAGGTGGTTGAGGAAGGCCAGCCCTTCCGCCACCCCGGCCATGGGCCAGGCGCTCAGGCCTTCGGCGAGCGCGATGCCGGCCAGGGCTTCCGCGCTCAAGGCATTGGCCTCGCCGGGAATCGCCACGGTGCAGGCGGCGGCGATATGCGGCCGCAACGGGCGCAGGAAGCCGCCCGGCTCCTTGGTGTTGAGCATGCCGGTGACCAGATAGCCGCGCCGCCGCGTTGCCGGGTCGCTATTCCACTGCCGCAGCATCGCCGCCAGGGCCTCGCCGGCCATCGGGTTATGGCCGCCATCGAGCCAGAGTTCGGCATCAGGGGGCAGCAGGTCCAGCAGCGGGCCATGACGCAGACGCTGCAAGCGCGCAGGCCATTCCACCCGGCCCAGACCTTCCGCTATCGCCGCCTCCGGCAGTTTGAGATGCAGCGCGGCAGCGACAGCCGCGCCGGCATTCTCGATCTGGTGCGCGCCGGGCAGGGCCGGGCGCGGCAGGCTCAGGCGCCGTGCGCCGCCCTGCCACTCGAAGCCATCGCGCGTCGGCGTCACCTGCCATTCATGGCCATGGCGCAGCAGCGGCGCGTTCAGTTCGGCGGCGCGGGCGGCCAGCACGCGGGCTGCCTCACGGCGCTGCGGCCCGACCACGCAAGGCACATTGGCCTTGAGGATGCCGGCCTTTTCGGCGGCGATCTTCTCCAGCGTGTCGCCCAGGAAGGCGATGTGGTCCATGCCGATGGGGGTGATGGCGGTGAGTGCTGGCTGCGGCACTAGGTTGGTGGCATCCAGCCGGCCGCCAAGCCCGGTTTCCAGCAGCACCAGATCGGCGGGTTCTTCCGCAAAGGCGCGGAAGGCGGCAGCAGTCGTGATCTCGAAGAAGGTGATCGGCGCATCGCCATTGATGCGTTCTATATCGCTGAGCAGGGCTTGCAGCCGCGCTTCCTCGATCAGCCTGCCGTTCAGCCGGATGCGTTCATGGAAGCGCACCAGATGCGGCGAGATATAGGCGTGCACGCGCAGGCCAGAGGCTTCTGCCATGGCACGCAGATAGGCGACCAGCGAACCCTTGCCATTGGTGCCGGCGACATGCACCACCGGCGGCAGTTTAAGCTGCGGGTCACCGAGCTTGCGCATCAGGCCGGCAACGCGGTCGAGCGACAGGTCGATCACCTTCGGGTGCAGTGCCATCAGGCGTTTCAGGATGGCATCAGATGGCAGGGCAGAGGGGACCACGCGAACTCCGCAAGATTTATCAATCCGGGCCATGTTACTGGTTATTCGTTCTCGCCGCAGCAGGGATGCCCGAAATGTCCGACCCGCTTTTCGCTACCGCTGATCAGGCCGGCTATGTCCGCCGCTTCACCCGGGTGACGGAATATATCTATGCCCATCTCGATGCCGAACTCGATCTTGCCACCCTGGCCGATGTTGCCGCGCTCTCGCCCTGGCATTGGCACCGCATCTGGCAGGCGGTCTATGGCGAATCCGTCGTGCAGACGGTGAAGCGCCTGCGCCTGCAGCGCGCGGCGGCCGATCTGGTGCACAGCCCGATGCCGCTCGACGATGTATGGCCGCGCGCTGGCTATGGCAGCGCCGCCGCCTTCACCCGTGCCTTCAAGGATGCCTATGGCCTGCCGCCGGCGGAATACCGCAAGAGCGGCAGCCATACCCGCTTTACCCTGCACTTCGCCCCAAAGGGAGTCGTTACCATGCATGACGTGTCGATCCGCAGGCTCGCGCCCGCAACCCTGGCCGTGGTGCCGCATCGCGGCCCTTACATGGAGATCGGCCGCGCTTTCGAGACGCTGTTCGGTGTGCTCGGGGCACGCGGGCTGCTGCAGCCGGGCCTGTGCATGAAGGGCTTGTATTATTCCGACCCGACCTCGGTGCCGGAAGCCGACTTGCGCTCGGCGGCGGGTATCGTTGTGCCTGATGCCGGTTTCCCGGTGGAAGCGCCGCTGGAACGTGCTGAATTGCGCGGCGGCGACTATGCCGTGCTGCGTCACAAGGGGCCGTATTCGGATATGAGGCCGGCCTATGACTGGCTGTTCGGTACCTGGCTGGTGCAGTCAGGCCGCGAAGCCGCCGATGCGCCGGTCTTCGAGGATTATCTCAACAATCCGCGCGAAGTGCCGCCGACCGAATTGCTCACGGACATCTGCCTGCCGCTGAAGTAAGCGGACAAACAAAAAAGCCTGCCGCTATTTCAGCGGCAGGCTTTTTCTTTGGTTCTTGATCAGCGCGGGCGCCCAATCAGCGCGGACGGATGGCGCCGTGCGGGATTTCGCCGGTCGGCGGTACGTCCAGGCCCGGGCGCGGCAGGGCCACCACATCGGCCTTGGCGATGGGCTCCAGCAATAGCGACACGATGCGGCCCAACGTCTCGCGCAATTTGTGGCGATGCACCACCTGATCCAGCATGCCATGCTCCAGCAGGTATTCGGCGCGCTGGAAACCTTCCGGCAAAGTCTCGCGGATGGTCTGCTCGATCACGCGCGGGCCGGCAAAGCCGATCAGCGCGCCGGGCTCGGCGATCTGGATATCGCCCAGCATGGCATAGGAAGCGGTGACGCCGCCGGTGGTCGGATCGGTCAGCACCACGATGAAGGGCAGATGCGCTTCGCGCAGGCGCTGCACGGCGATCACCGTGCGCGGCATCTGCATCAGGCTGAGGATGCCTTCCTGCATGCGGGCGCCGCCGGCGGCGGCAAACATGATCAGGGCCGCGCGCTGGCTCACCGCCAGCGTTGCCGCCGCGATCAGTGCCTCGCCCGCCGCCATGCCCATGGAGCCGCCCATGAAGGCGAAATTCTGCACCGCGACGACCACGTCCTTGTTCTGCAACGTGCCATGCGCCACCACCACGGCGTCGCGCAGGCCGGTCTTATTGCGGGCATCCTTCAGGCGGTCTGGATATTTCTTCTGGTCGCGGAAGCCGAGCGGATCCTGGATCACATCCGGCAGTTCGATGGTCTGGTAGTCGCCATCATCGAACAGGGCGGCGAAACGCTCCTTCGAGCCGATGCGCATGTGATGGTCGCATTTCGGGCAGACATGCTGATTCTCCTCCACTTCTTTGGAGTAGATCATCTGGCCGCAGGCCGGACATTTGCGCCACAGATTGTCCGGCGTGTCCTTCTTCCGCGTCATCTCGCGGATCTTCGGCAGTACCGTACGGGTCAGCCAGTTCATAGCGTTACTCCCTCAGATCACTTGCGCGCGGCACGCACCGCGTCGCCGAGTTCCCGCACCAGCGCCAGCACATGCGCCGCCGGGTCGATGCCCTTAACTTGGGCTTCCGCCACGCGTTCGACAAGGGCCGAACCGACGACCGCCGCATCGGCCGCGCGGGCGATTTCGGCGGCGCGCTTGCCGTCGCGGATGCCGAAGCCGACGCCGATGGGCAATTGAGTATGCTTGCGCAGCCGCGCTACGGCTGCGGCGACTGCATCGGCATCGGGTGCGGCGGCGCCGGTGATGCCAGCAATCGAGACGTAGTAGAGGAAGCCCGAAGTATTCGCCAGCACGGCGGGGATGCGCTTGTCATCGGTGGTCGGCGTTGCCAGGCGGATGAAATGCAGCCCGGCCTGGATCGCCGGCAGGCAGAGTTCATCATCTTCCTCGGGCGGCAGGTCCACCACGATCAGGCCATCGACGCCGGCTGCCTTGGCATCGGCGAGGAATACATCAACGCCATAGGCGGAGATCGGATTGAAATAGCCCATCAACACGATCGGCGTGGCGTTATCCGCCTTGCGGAAGCCGCGCACCAGGTCCAGCGTGCGGCGCAACGTGGCGCCGTTAGCCAGCGCGCGCAGATTGGCGGCTTGAATCGACGGGCCATCGGCCATCGGATCGGTGAACGGCACGCCCAGTTCGATCACATCGGCACCGGCTGCCGGCAGCCCGGCAATCAGGCGGGCGCAGGTATCATGGTCGGGGTCGCCGGCGGTGATGAAGGTGATCAGGCCGGCGCGGCCTTTGGCTTTAAGCGCGGCGAAACGGGCGTCGATGCGGCTCACGGCAGATTTCCTTAGAGAGTAACGCCGAGGGCGCGGGCAACGGTGAACACATCCTTGTCACCACGGCCGCACAGATTCATCACCATCAGGTGATCCTTTGGCAGGGTCGGCGCCCATTTGATGACATGCGCCAGCGCATGCGAGGGTTCCAGGGCCGGGATGATGCCTTCGAGACGCGAGCAGAGCTGGAAGGCATCCAGCGCCTCCCTGTCAGTGGCCGAGACATATTGCACGCGACCGACATCATGCAGCCAGGCATGTTCCGGGCCGATGCCGGGATAGTCGAGGCCGGCGGAGATCGAATGTGCCTCGGTGATCTGGCCGTCGCCATCCTGCAGCAGGAATGTGCGGTTGCCGTGCAGCACGCCCGGCACGCCGCGCGCCAGCGAGGCGGCATGCTTCTCGGTATCGAGGCCTTCGCCGGCAGCTTCCACGGCGTGAATCTCCACGCTCGGATCGTCGAGGAAGGGGTGGAACAGGCCGATGGCATTGGAGCCGCCGCCGATGCAGGCAACCAGGCTGTCGGGCAGGCGGCCTTCCTTCTGCATCATCTGCTCGCGGGTTTCACGGCCGATCACTGATTGGAAATCGCGTACCAGCGCTGGATAAGGATGCGGACCGGCGGCCGTGCCGATGATGTAAAACGTGTCATGCACGTTGGTCACCCAATCACGCAAGGCTTCGTTCATCGCATCCTTCAGCGTGCGCGAGCCGGAAGTGACGGCGCGCACCTCGGCACCGAGCAGCTTCATGCGGAACACGTTCGGGGCCTGGCGCTCGATATCGGTCTCGCCCATGTAGACGACACAGGGCAGGCCGAAGCGGGCGGCGACGGTGGCGGTGGCAACACCATGCTGGCCGGCGCCAGTCTCGGCGATGATGCGTTTCTTGCCCATGCGCCGGGCCAGCAGGATCTGGCCGATGCAATTGTTGATCTTGTGCGCGCCGGTGTGGTTCAGCTCGTCGCGTTTGAAATAAATCTTGGCGCCGCCGAGATGCTCGGTCATGCGCTCGGCATAGTAGAGCGGGCTGGGCCGGCCAACATAATCGTTGAGAAAATACTCCATCTCGGCCTTGAAGGCCGGATCGGCCTTGGCAGCGGTGTATTCGCGCTCCAGGTCGAGGATCAGCGGCATCAGCGTCTCGGCGACGAAGCGGCCGCCGAACTTGCCGAAATGGCCACGCTCATCGGGGCCGGAACGATAGGAATTCAGCGCGGTCATGCTCTCAATCCTTACAGGCGTAAGCCGTCATAGGCGAAATGCGGTATCAAGAAAGCTGCGGATCTTGGCCGGGTCCTTCTTGCCCGGCGCGCTTTCCACGCCAGACGACACGTCCACCGCCGTGGCACCGGAGCGGCGCACGGCTTCCTCAAGATTTTCCGGGGTGAGGCCGCCAGAGAGCAGCCAGGGGCGCTTGAAGCTCTTGCCCTTCAGCATGTCCCAATCAAAGGCCAGGCCATTGCCGCCGGGCCGCGTGGCGCCCTTCGGCGGGCTGGCATCGAACAGCAGCCAGTCGACGATATCTTCGTATTTGCGCGCCTTCTCGATATCGGCGGGCGTGCTCACCTTGATCGCCTTGATGATCGGCAGGCCGAAATAGATCGTGATGGCGCGGCAGCGTTCCGGTGTCTCGTCACCATGCAGTTGCAGCAGGTCGAGCCGTGCCTTGCCCAGGATGGCGTCAAGCTGGTCGTTGCTCGGATCGACGAACAGGCCGACACGGTCCGTGCCGCTCGGCACTTGATCAAGCAGGCCGACAGCGGCATCGAGTTGCAGGTTGCGCGGCGAAGGCGGGAAGAACACGAAGCCGAGCATGTCGGCCTCGAATTCCAACGCGGTTTCCAGCGCGACCGGATCAGTGATGCCGCAGATTTTGGTGAACAGGGCCATCAGGCGATCCCGGCGATTTCCTGCGCGATGGCCCGCGCGGCGGCATCAGGATCATCGGCCTCGGTGATCGGACGACCGATCACCAGATGGTCGGCGCCGAGCTTCAGCGCCTCGGCCGGACCCATCACGCGCTTTTGGTCACCCACGGCACTGCCCTTGGGGCGGATGCCGGGCACCACCAGCTTGAAATCCGGGCCGCAGGCTTCGCGCAGCAGGGCGATCTCGGTGGCGGCGCAGATCACGCCGGTGGCGCCATTGGCCTGGGCCAGCTTGGCCAGCCGCACCACATGCGCCGACACGTCGCCGCCAAGCCCGATGGCTTCCAGGTCGGCGGCGTCCAGCGAGGTCAGCACCGTCACGGCCAGGATCTGCGGCTTCTGCCGGCTGCTGGCCGCGGCTTCCACGGCGGCGCGGATCATCGCCGGGCCACCGGCGGCATGCACGGTAACGAACATCGGCCCCATCCCGGCGGCGGCCGAGCGGATGGCGCCGCCAACCGTGTTCGAAATGTCGTGGAATTTGAGGTCGAGGAACAGCGGCACGCCGGTGGGCAGGATGGCGCGCACCTCGGTGGGGCCATGGGCGGTGAAGAATTCCTTGCCCAGCTTGACGCCGAAGCCGGCGGCGGCGGCGGCGCGGGCGCAGCGGGCGGCATAGGCCAGCTCGGTGGTGTCGATGGCGCAGAAAACGGGGGGGAGGCGGGTCATGGCCGGGCTTATACTAAAAAGTGGCGCCCGAGTCTGCCCTTTTGGGTCTGGAAAACCGCCTTAACCGTTGAGAAAAAGGGCCGGAACAAGGGGTTAACAGCTGGGGGTGTTAACGGGGCGGCAGGGCCACGGCGCGGCGGATCATTTCCGCCAGCTGCTGTGCCAGACAACCATTCATCGCCTCGGCTTCGCGCATCTGGGTTTCCTGGCTCTTGGCCTGCAGGTCGAAAACCTCGTTCTCGGCCCAGAACTGCATCATGTCGTGGCGCGGGAAAACCGGCACACCTGCGCTGTCGCCCACCCAGTTCATCATCTGGTCGAAGCGTTCGGTATCCACCATGGGCGAGAGCCGGGCGCGGTATTGCGGCGCGATCAGGATGGCATCGATGCCGGCGGTCTGCAGCCGGCGCAGGCCATCGGACAGGCTTTCGGCGAAGCTGTTGGTATCGGTCTGGCGCGCCGCTTCCACATTGCCGGTCTGCCAGATCAGCAGGTCGGGCTTGGCCGGCACCACCTCGGCGGTGATGCGTTTCAGCATCTGCGCGGTGGATTGCGTGCGCAACGACAGATTGTCGATGGCGAATTGCTTGCCCGGAAAGCGCGCCTGCAAGGCATCGGGCAGGCCGGCGACATAGGTGCGCGCCAGACCGCCGGTATCATGCTTCAGCGATGACGATGTGCCGAGCACCACGACGCGGATTTCGCCCCGGGCTTTCAGGGCCTTGGCCAGGCCGGGCAGTGGCGCATCGACGAAGCGCAGGCTGTCGGGCAGGGCGCAACGTTCTTTCGGTTCCATGGCATGCGCTGGCTGGGCCGCAACAGCGGGCCACAGCAGCAGCAAGGTGAGTAGCAGGCGGCGCATGGTCAGTCAGTCCCCGCCGACCGGCGCACGCATATTCCCCCCGCGCGGTGCCGAGCCGGATTTTTCAGTATCTGTATACCATGTGAGCAGATAGGCAAGCGCAACCATCACGCCCATGCCGGCCAGGCTGACCAGCAATTGCGCCGGCAGGCTGGGGCTGATTTCCACCAGCACGAACTGGGCGGCAAACGACAGGAAGATGCTGGCGCAGAACACATCCAGCGAATGTTTGCCGCAGAGCAGCACCGGGCGGGCGATGCGCGAGGAGAGGAAGGCGGCCTGCGGCGACACCAGCCGTACCACCAGATAGGCCTGGGCGAGGAAATGCAGCAGCCGCAGCAGATCCAGCTCGGTCTTGTCGATGGGGTAGAGCACCCGCCGCAGCCAATGCGGCACATACTGGCTCCAGGGCGGATAGATCCAGGTGCTGACGATAGCCAAGGCAAACAGCAGATAAAGCCCGGCGGCCCAGCTGGTGAGGATTGCCGGCAGCTTGCGCCAGGGCGCTTCATTGCGGTGCATGGCGCACCAGGCGCCGATCAGGAACAGGAATTGCCAGGCCAGCGGATTGAAGAACCAGCCGCCCTCGGGATAGGCCGGCAGGTTCCAGTGCCATTGCTGCACGCCAAGCCAGAGCAGGAAACTCGCCGCCATCAGGGTTTTCGGCCAGCGTTTCAGCAGCGGCAGCAGCAGCGGAAACGCTAGCAGCAGCGCGATATACATCGGCAGCACATCCATATTCGCCGGCTTGAATTTCAGCAGCAGCGCCTGCAGCATCAGGATATGCGGATGCTCGAACAGTTCCGCGATGCCCATTTCCTCGGCGAAAGCCGGGTTGAAGCGGTCGGCGACATAGGCGATATGCGCCACGAACACCATGAACAGGAAGATATGCGCGGTGTAGATCTGCCACACGCGGCGGCCGATGCGCGCAGCGGTCACCATCCAGCCGACCCGTTCGGGCAGCGCGCCGAAGGCCAGCATCACCGAATAGCCGGAAATAAACACGAAGATTTCGGTGGCGTCCGAGAAGCCGTAATTGCGGTTGCTCACCCAGCTCACCACATTGCCCGGAATGTGGTTGAGGAAGATGAACAGCAAAGCCAGGCCGCGGAAAAAATCCAGCCTGAGGTCGCGTTCCGCCTTGCCCTGTATTCCCGCCATGAAAAGCCCGTGCAGCCTCCCTGGCGGGCAGTATCGGAAATCGCTAGACTGGGCGCAATGCGCAAAACCCTCGCTCTTCTCACCGCAATTCTGCCCGCTCTGGTCGGTATGGCCGTGCCATCGCGCGCCGCCGATAATGCATCGGTGCTGATGTATCACCGCTTTGGCGAGAACCGTATCCCGTCCACCAATATCCGGCTGGAGCAGTTCGAGGCCCATATCGCCGAACTGACGTCTGGCGCCTATCGCGTGCTGCCGCTGCCCGAGATCGTCGCCAAGCTGAAAAAAGGCGAGCCGCTGCCTGACCGTGCCGTGGCGATCACGGCTGACGACGCCTATCTCTCGATTGCCACCGAGGGCTGGCCGCGCCTCAAGAAAGCCGGCCTGCCGTTCACGCTGTTTGTCGCCACCGAGCCGGTGACGAGCAAAATCAAGGGCTACATGACCTGGGATGATGTGCGCCGGCTGCGGGATGAAGGCGTCACCATCGGCGCCCATGGCCACACCCATCTGTCGCTGCCCTCGCTCACCGCCGATGGCATCCGCAAGGATCTCGACACCTCGATGCAGCTTTTCGAGAAGGAACTGGGCCAGAAGCCGTCACTGTTCGCCTATCCGTTCGGCGAATGGGATGCCAAAAGCCTGGAGATCGTGAAGGGCATGGGCTACGCGGTGGCCTTCGGCCAACATTCCGGCTCGATGCATGCGCGCAACGATTTCTTCTGGATGCCGCGCTTCCCGATGAACGAGACATTCGGCTCCATCGAGCGCATGCGCCAGGCGCTGAACTCCCTGCCGCTGCCGGTAACCGATGTCGAACCGAAGGATGTGCTGGTCAAACTCGGCCAGACACCCAATCCGCCGACACTCCGTTTTACTGTCGATCCCGAGGTCGAGCGGCTGAACCAGATGGTCTGCTACACCTCGGAAGGCAAGGCTATTCAGCCGAAGCTGATTGGCGAGCGGCGCTATGAAATGCACGCCCCGGCGCCATTGCAGCCGCCGCGCGACCGCATTTCCTGCTCAGTGCCGAGCAAGGAGAAGGGCCGCTTCCGCTGGTTCGGCATCCAGTTCACCGTGGTGAAGTGACGCCCAACCCTACACGTCATGCCCCGCGCAGGCGGGGCATCCACGAGTATTTTCCTTAAGCAAAAAAACAGAACGCGTGGATGGTCCGCCTGTGCGGACCATGACGGTATTGTTCACCGCTTAAAACGCTTCCGGCTTCCGGCTGCCGACTGAGCGGAGGAAGCCCGCCGCTGGTAGGTTTGGCGGTAGCCCTATTTGATTTCAAATATCTTCACCGCCTCATGACTGGCGATTGCAAGTAAATTGGCCGTTGGCGAAAATGCGATACCACTCCCCGAAGATTTCTCTCGCGAAACCTCTGCGGCAAGTTCGGGCCTGTCTGCATGCCACAGCCGGACAATACGGTCGAAGGTGCTCGTGGCAATGAAGCGGCCATCAAAGCTCCAGGTTATTGCCCGCCCATTGCTCACCAGGGCGGAGCCAGAAAAATCCCCCATATAGTCATGCAATGATCTACCCGTGACGGCATCCCAGACCTTGATATCCGAGGGAGCGGATGCCTTGATGCCGCCAATAAAACTTTTGATGAAGGCTATTCTTCTGCCGTCTGGGCTCCAGGCCGTTGAATTCGATACAGTGTCGAATGGATAGAAGCTGACTATTTGCTTCCCGGAGGACAGTTCAATGATTTCATGGCGCGATTGATCGCCGAAGGCTAAGTGCCTGCCATCAGGGCTGAAGGAAAGATTGTGTGGCCGTAAACCCTGCAAGACAATCGCCTTCCGCGACCAATCCGACACATTGTAGAGAAAAACGGCATTGCCTTGTCCATGGGCAACAATCACGCGACCGGTCAAAAAATTGTAAGCAAATGACCTGGGCTGATTGTCTACATATGCTCGCGGATTATCCGCGGATGCCGGACCAGCTATATGCTTGGGAGCTTCTCCGGCTCCGGCATCCCATATAGAGAAGGCGATTCCAGTATCCCAACCTGAGGCCGTTGGCGAGAACCCGAGTATTTGTGGCCCCTGCCCAATAAGGGCAACAAAAGGGCGGGCACCCTTTCTAGGGTAAGACTGCAGCAGCTTCTTGTTGGCGACATCCCACACGGCAATGGTTGGCAGGTTGATATTCTTTTCAAACAACCCTTTTTTTAAGATGCCAGAGAGCCCTGACGTAGCCAAATACTGGCCATCTGCACTCCAAGACAAATCTGTGCTTTGTGGGTGGTCAAATGTGGCAACGAGCCTGATCTGAGGGGGATTTACAGCCGGCTGGGGCAGCGCCGATGCCGGGCAAAGGCAGGACCAGAGAATACAGCAGATCACGCACCAATAGGCGTGTCTGTCCCATGGCCGGAATAAGGTGGAAAGCTGGAAAAGTCCTCTTGCCATAACGTGCCCCTGAAATGATGTTGCTGGCGCTTTCAGACACGGCAACGGGGTGAAAAATTTAAAAACATTGAGCAAACGAAGCGGCTAGTAACTGCGGCCATCTTATTGGAGGCTAGCCACATTCCACAACCTTTCTTGCTTTACCGCGCGGCCGCTGCCGCTGGTTCGGCATCCAGTTCACCGTGGTGAAGTGACGCCCAACCCTACACGTCATGCCCCGCGCAGGCGGGGCATCCACGAGTTTCCTGTTTTCTGTGTGAAAAAGAACGCGTGGATGGTCCGCCTCCGCGGACCATGACGATATTGTTCGCCGCTCAAAATGCTTCCGGCTTCGGGCTGCCGACCGAGCGGAAGAATTCCTCCACGGCGGCGCGGCGCGGGATCGGGCCTACGGCGCCATAGCCGATGGTGGTGAGGGCGGCTGCCGTGTTGGCATAGGCGGCGGCTTCCGGCGGGCTGGCGCCGCGCGCGATCTCGGTGAGGAAGGCGCCATCGAAGCAGTCGCCGGCGCCGGTGGCATCCACGCTCGGCACGCTGTGGCCCGGCACGCGCCAGCGGCTGCCGTCCTTCAGGCGCAGCAGCACGCCGGCAGCACCGCATTTCAGCACCACCAGGGCGCCGCCAAGCTGGTGGTAGAAATCCAGGATCGATTCCGGCTGTTCCAGGCCGGAAAGCGCGCGGGCATCTTCCAGGCTGGGCAGCAGGATATCGGCCAGGGCCGCGGCGCGATGGGTTTCCTCGCGCGCCAGATCGAGCGGCCAGAGCTTGAGCCGCAGGTTGGTATCGAAAGAGACACGGCGGCCGAGTTTCTTGGCTTCGGCCATGGCGGCGAAGCTGGTGGCGCGCAGGTCGGTCGAGACGCCAAGGCTGATGCCGGAAACATGCAGGATGCTGGCCGCCGCAATGCGGCCCGGCGGCAGGTCGGCGGGCAGCATGCGGCTGGCGGCCGAGCCCTTGCGGTAATAGCTGAAGGTATGGCCGGCCTTGCCATGGGTGACGAAATAGATGCCGGTGGGGGCATCGGCGCGTTTCGCCACGCCGGCGGTATCGACGCCCTCGCGCTGCCACAGGTCGAGCAGCAGGGCGCCGAAGGGATCATCGCCGACCAGGGTGAGATAGCCGACCCTGGCGCCCTGGCGCGCCGCCGCGATGGCACAGTTCGAGGTGTCGCCGCCGAAATCGCGCAGGTATTGGTCGCTGTCCGGGCCGCCGGTCTGGTTGAACTCGACCATCGCCTCGCCCAGGCACAGAATATCCAGGTTCATACCGGCCTCCCGGCTCCTTCCTAGCGCAATCAGTGGCTTAGGGGCAACCGGTTTCTTACATATCAGATACGACTTGTGGGCTTCGGGGCCGCCTGCTAGGGTCGCGCAACGTCAAGAATCCGTCAGTCTCAGGAGGCCGTCATGGCCAAGGCCAAGCCGTTGCGCGCCGGCACCATCGAACGCCCCAAGTCGCTCACCGAATTGGTCAAAGAGCATATCCGCACCCGCATCATCGACGGCGAACTGAAACTGGGCGAGGCGCTGTCGGAGAATGTGCTGGCGGCTCAGCTTGGCATTTCCAAGACGCCGGTGCGCGAGGCCCTGCTGCAATTGAAGCTGGAAGGCTTGGTGGATATCCAGCCGCAGCGCGGCTCCTTCGTGTTCACCATGAATCCGAAGGAGATGGAGGAATTCTGCGAATACCGCATCATCCTTGAGACTGCGGCGTTGCGCAGCGCCATCGAGAATGACGAACCCGGCCTGCTGGTGGCGCTGGAGCAGCGCGCCAAGAAGATGGTGAAGGCGCTGGAGGAGAATGATCTTTCCAGCTATCGCCGCATCGATACCGATTATCATCGCCAGATCCTGCAGCGGGCGCAGAATTCCTATCTGCTCAATGCCCATAGCCAGCTTGAGATGAAAATCCAGGCTTTGCGCGCCCATGTGACGCAGCGTGACCGCAGCATCGAAGTGTCGCTGGCCGAGCATTTGAGCATCGTCAAGCTGCTCAAGGCGAATGAGAAGGCCAAGGCGCTCACCGTGCTGGGCGGTCATATCCGTGCCGCCTCGCGCGATTTCCGGGCGCTGTCGGAAGAAGGCGGCGACCTTGGCTGAACAGAGAGCAGGCGAGGCGGCGGCTCCGATGGAGCCCGCCCCCATGGACCGTGCATTATTGCAGGGCATCGGCTTCATGCTGTTGGGCACGGCGCTGTTCACTTTCAATGACGCGCTCGGCAAATGGCTGGTAGTCAGTGTCGCGGTCGGGCAGCTGCTGTTCATCCGCTCGGCGGCGGCCTTCATCATCCTGGCGCCAATGATCCACCGCGCCGGCTGGCGCAAGGTATTCGTGGTTGAGCAGCCGGGCCGCCACAGCCTGCGGCTGGCGCTGATCGTGGTGGAAGTCGCGGCCTTCTACATGGCCGTGCGGCACCTGCCGCTGGCCGACGTGATGAGCGTGTATCAGGCGGCACCCTTGATCGTCACGATCCTGGCGATCCCGCTGCTCGGCGAACGCGTCGGCTGGCGCCGTGGCCTTGCCGTGGGCGTCGGCTTCATCGGCGTGCTGCTGGTGCTGCGGCCCGAGGGCGGCGTATTCACCGCGCCGGCACTGATCGCGCTGTTCGGCGCCGTCGCCTATGCGCTGCTGATGGTGACGACGCGGCAATTGCGCGCGTCGAGCAACCTCACGCTGATCGCCTGGCATACCGTCGGCGTCGGCCTGTTCGGCCTCGCCAGCCTGCCCTGGGGCTGGGAAGCGCTTGATCTGGTTACACTGGCTTTGCTCGGGCTGATCGGCGTGGTCGCCACCTCGGCGCATGTCTGCATGAATCAGTCCTTGAAGCTGTCTCCGGCCAGTGTGGTGATGCCGTATCAGTATACATCGCTGCTCTGGGCCATCCTGCTTGGCTGGATCTTCTTCGGCGATATCCCCACCGGCGGCATGCTGCTTGGCGCCGGCATCATTGTTGCCAGTGGCCTGTTCGTGCTGCATCGCGAGCAGCTTGTGAAAAAAACATAAAACCTACCGGGAGTGAAACCAGTGACCAGCAAGCCCCAGAACGACAAGAAGCGCCTGCGCAGCCGCGAATGGTTCGATAATCCCGATGATCCGGGCATGACCGCGCTGTATCTGGAACGCTATCTCAATTACGGCCTCACGCTCGGCGAATTGCGCGGCACCAAGCCGATCATCGGCATCGCGCAATCGGGCAGCGACCTTTCGCCCTGCAACCGCCACCATCTCGATCTCGCCTCGCGCATCCGCGATGGCATCCGCGATGCCGGCGGCCTGCCGCTGGAATTCCCCACCCATCCGATCCAGGAAACCGGCCGCCGTCCCACCGCCGCGCTGGACCGCAACCTCGCCTACCTGACCCTGGTGGAATTGCTGCATGGCTATCCGCTGGATGGCGTGGTGCTCACCACCGGCTGCGACAAGACCACGCCGGCCCTGCTGATGGCAGCGGCCACCGTGAACATCCCGGCCATCGTGCTCTCGGGCGGCCCGATGCTGGATGGGCATTACAACGGCCAGCTTGCCGGGTCGGGCACCGTGGTGTGGTTCGCGCGCCAGGAACTCGCCGCCGGCCGCATCAATTATGATGAATTCCTTGAGATGGTGGCTTCCTCGGCGCCGAGCCCGGGCCATTGCAACACCATGGGCACGGCGCTGTCGATGAATAGCCTGGCGGAAGCCCTTGGCATGTCGCTGCCCGGCTGCGCTGCTATACCGGCGCCCTACCGCGAGCGCGCCCAGATGGCTTATGAGACCGGCCGCCGCGCCGTTGAAATCGTGCATGAGGATCTGCGCCCGTCCAAGGTGCTGACCCGCGAAGCATTCGAGAATGCCATCGTTGCGGCCTCCGCTCTTGGCGCCTCCACCAATTGCCCGCCGCATATCAATGCCATCGCGCGCCATATCGGCGTCGATCTGGATGTGAAGGAATGGGACCGCGTCGGCTACGATATCCCGCTGCTGGTGAATTGCATGCCAGCCGGCAAATATCTGGGTGAATCCTTCCATCGCGCCGGTGGCGTGCCGGCCGTGATGCGCGAATTGCTCGAAGCCGGCAAGCTGCATGGCGATGCTCTCACCATCAACGGCAAGACGATGGGCGAGAATGTAAAGAATGCCAAGAACGGCAACCCGGATGTGATCATGCCCTATGGCAAGCCTTTGCTGCCTGAAGCCGGCTTCCTGGTGCTGGGTGGCACGCTGTTTGATTCCGCAGTGATGAAAACCTCGGTGATCTCGCCGGAATTCCGCAAGCATTTCCTTGAACGCAAGGGCGACGAGGGCGCCTTCGAAGGCACCGCCATCGTGTTCGAGGGGCCGGAGGATTACCACCACCGCATCAACGATCCGTCGCTCCCCATAGATGAGAATGCCATCCTGATCATCCGCAATAGCGGCCCGGTCGGCTATCCCGGCTCGGCGGAAGTGGTGAACATGCTGCCGCCGGATCGCCTGGTGAAGCAGGGGGTGCTGCTGCTGCCCTGCATCGGCGATGGCCGCCAGAGCGGCACGTCTGGTTCGCCCTCGATCCTCAATGCATCGCCGGAAGCGGCGGTGGGCGGCGGCCTTGCGCTGCTTGAGACCGGCGACCGCGTGCGCATCGACCTCAATAAGCGTTCCGCCGATATCATGATTTCGGCAGAGGAACTGGAACGCCGCCGCAAGGCCTGGACTCCGCCAAATCTGGTCAATGCCACGCCGTGGCAGGAACTGCACCGCAAGACCGTGGGCCAGCTTTCGACCGGCGGCTGCATGGATTTCGCTACCGGCTATCAGAAGGTCGATGAAACCTTCGGTGTGCCGCGTCACAACCATTAAGTAGGAGCCTGTCATGACTGCCGGTCCCGTGATCCGCCTGCACCCGGATGACAATGTGGTGATTGCCCGCTCGGCGCTGGCCGTCGGCACTTCGATCCCGGGCGAGAATGTCGTCACCGCCGAGCCGGTGCCTGCCGGCCACAAGCTGGCGGTGCGCGCGATTTCGCCGGGCGATGCCGTGACGCGCTATGGCCAGATCATCGGCTTCGCCACCCAGGCCGTGCAGCCCGGCCGCCATGTGCATACCCACAATATGGGCATGGGCGATTTCCAGCGTGACTATGCCTTCTCTCAGGCGGTGAAGCCCACGGCCTTCGCCGAGCCGCAGGCGACGTTCATGGGCATCAAGCGCCCCGATGGCCGCGTTGCAACGCGGAACTATATCGGCATCCTCACCACGGTGAATTGCTCAGCTACCGCCGCGAAATATGTCGCCGATGCCTTCCGTGCCAATCCCTTCACCGGCAGCAATCCGCTGGCCGATTTTCCCAATGTCGATGGCGTGGTGGCGCTCACCCATAAGCTCGGCTGCGGCCTGAATACCCAGGGCGAGGGCATCGATGTGCTCCGCCGCACCATCGCCGGCTATGCGCGGCATCCGAATTTCCATTCCGTCATCGTCATTGGCCTGGGCTGCGAGGGCAACCAGATCGATGCGCTGCTGAAGGCGGAAGGCCTGGAGCGTGGCCCGCATCTGCACACGCTGACGATCCAGGATACCGGCGGCACCGCCAAGACGGTGCAGGCGGCGATGGCCAAGGTGCAGGAATTGCTGCCCGAAGCCAACAAGGCGACGCGCGAACCGGTGCCGGCCAGCTTCCTCACCATCGGCCTGCAATGCGGTGGCTCGGATGGCTATTCCGGCATCTCGGCCAATCCGGCGCTGGGCGTTGCTTCCGATCTGATCGTGCGCCATGGCGGCACGGTGATCCTTTCAGAGACGCCGGAAACCTATGGCGCTGAGCATCTGCTCACCCGCCGCGCGGTCACACCGGCAGTCGGCCAGAAACTGGTCGACCTGATGGGCTGGTGGCGCGACTATACCGAGCGCAATGGCGGCGAGATGGACAACAATCCCTCGCCGGGCAACAAGGCCGGTGGCCTCACGACTATTCTGGAAAAATCCCTCGGCGCCTCGGCCAAGGCCGGCTCCACCAATCTGGTTGAAGTCTACCGTTATGCCGAGGCGGCCACGGCGCGCGGCTTCGTGTTCATGGACAGCCCGGGCTACGATCCGGTCTCGGCCACCGGCCAGGTGGCGGGCGGCGCCAATGTGGTCTGCTTCACCACCGGGCGTGGCTCGGTCTTCGGCTGCCGCCCGTCGCCGTCGCTGAAACTCGCCACCAACAGCGAGCTGTATGCGCGCATGACCGAGGATATGGATATCAATTGCGGCACCGTGGTCGAAGGCAGCGAGAATCTGGAGGCGCTGGGCCGGCGCATCTTCCAGCTCATCCTCGATACCGCCAGCGGCAAGCCGAGCAAGAGCGAGGCACTTGGTTTCGGCGAGGAGGAATTCGCGCCGTGGCATATTGGTGCGGTCATGTGATATCGGCGCTGTGATGTAATCACGGCGCCGGTTTTAGTAAAAATTGCGCAGCCGCTTTACTGCAAGGCGAGTCAAATCAGGTCGGTGCGGCCATTTGAGGCTTGGCACTGCGGCGAGGTTTCGCTAAGCTGATATATAAGATGCCACGTTGGCGACAGAAAAATAAAAGACAGGGAATAGGGACCAGATCATGGCTAGCGTGACAGTGCAGCAGGTTCGCAAGAAATATGGTGCCCTTGAGGTGATCCGGGGCATCGACGTTGCCATTCCCGATGGCGAATTCGTTGTGCTGGTCGGCCCCTCGGGCTGCGGCAAATCCACGCTGCTGCGCATGATTGCCGGCCTGGAGGCGATTACCGACGGCACCATCTCCATCGGCGATGCGGTGGTGAACGAGGTGCCGCCGAAGGACCGCGACATCGCCATGGTGTTCCAGAATTATGCGCTCTATCCGCATATGACGGTGCGCGACAATATGGGCTTCTCGCTGAAACTGCGCAAAGCCGACAAGAGCGAGATCGACAGCCGGGTGGCCACTGCCGCCGGCATCCTCGGCCTTGGCCAGTATCTCGACCGCTATCCGAAGCAGCTTTCCGGCGGCCAGCGCCAGCGTGTCGCCATGGGCCGCGCCATCGTGCGCAACCCGCAGGTATTCCTGTTCGACGAGCCGCTGTCCAACCTGGATGCCAAGCTGCGCGTACAGATGCGCACCGAGATCAAGGCGCTGCATCAGCAGCTCAAGACCACCTCGATCTATGTGACGCATGACCAGATCGAGGCCATGACCATGGCCGACCGCATCGTGGTGATGCATGACGGCATCGTCGAGCAGATCGGCTCGCCGCTGGAACTCTACGATACCCCGGCGAATCTTTTCGTTGCCGGCTTCATCGGTTCGCCCGCCATCAACCTGATCGAAGGCACGCTGCGCCGTGAGGGTGGCCGCGCCTGGGTTGCCACCGGCGCCGGCATCGACCTGCCGCTCGGCCCCAATGCCGTGGGCCAGGATGGCCAGGCCGTGGTCTATGGCGTGCGGCCGGAGCATCTTTCGCCCGCCAGCAGCGGCGGCCTGCCGGTGAAGGTGGAAGTGGTGGAGCCGACCGGCGCCAACACCTTCGTCTACGCCTCCCTGGCCGGCGCCCAGGTCTGCGGCGTGTTCGCCGAACGCACCGGCTATGCGCCGGGCGCCGAAGTGCATTTCCTGCCGCAGCTTGATCGCGTGCATCTGTTCGATGCCGGCAGCGGCCGCCGCCTGGTGGCCTAAGCGCATGGCCTGACCGCGTTGATCACCGTCGATTGGGGCAGCACCGGCTTCCGCGCCTGGCGGCTCGATGCCGAAAGCCGGGTGCTGGAGCGCCGCTCCGCGCCGCTCGGCATCACGCAGCTTGAAGCCGGCGAGCATGGCCCGGCCTTGCAGAGTCAGGTCGGCGACTGGATCGGCGAGGGTGAAACCCGCATCCTGGCATCGGGCATGATCGGCAGCCGCAATGGCTGGGTGGAAATGCCCTATATCGATTGCCCGGCCTCGCTTGCCGATATGGCCAAGGCGGTGCGGCGTATCGACTGGCCGGGCGATGCAGAGCTGTGGTTCTGCCCCGGGCTTTCCTGCCGCGATGCGCAGGGTGTGCCCGATGTGATCCGTGGCGAGGAAATGCAGGTATTTGGCCTGGCCGATGAGAAAGGCGACGCCGATCTCTGCCTGCCCGGCACCCATAGCAAGGCGGTCACCATGCGCGGCGGCCGCATCATCCGCTTCGCGACGCATTTCTCCGGCGAACTGTTTGCGCTGCTTGGCCGTCATGGCCTGCTCGCCAGCGTGTTGCAGCCGCAGACTAAACCAGAGACCAAGGCTTTCGCCGAGGGCGTGGCACGCAGCGGCGAGGCCGGCGGCCTGCTGCATCATCTGTTCGGCGTGCGCGCGCGCGGCCTGTTCGGCGAGCTGTCGGGCGAAGCCGCCAGCGCCTATCTTTCCGGTATGCTGATCGGCCATGAATTACGCCACCATCCGCCCAGCCCACGCCTGCTGCTGGTTGGCGAGCAGGGGCTTTGCATCCGCTATGCCGATGCCGCCCGCCTGCTTGGCCGCCATGCCGAAATCGCGCCGATTGATGCCGCCGCGCGCGGCCTGCACCGTTTGAGCAAGTTGCTGCCATGAATCTTACTGACGCCCTGAAAGCCGCACCGCTGATTGCCATCCTGCGCGGCGTCAAGCCCGATGAAGTCTTGGCCATCGGCGATGCGCTCTATGCCGCCGGTTTCCGCATCATCGAAGTGCCGCTGAATTCGCCCAAGCCGCTGGAAAGCATCCAGTTGCTGGCCGAGCATTTCGGCGCCGAGGCGCTGATCGGCGCCGGCACGGTGCTGAACCTTGCGCAGATGGAGGCGGTGGCCTTGAGCGGTGGCCGCCTGATCGTGATGCCGCATGCCGATATCAATATCGTGCAGGCGGCAAGGCAGCGCGGCCTTGCCGCGCTGCCGGGCGTCGCCACGCCGACGGAAGCTTTTTCCGCCATCCATGCCGGCGCCGATGGCCTGAAGCTGTTTCCCGCCGAGGCCGCCAGTCCGGCGGTGCTGAAAAGCCTGCGCGCTGTGCTGCCGCCGGCCTTGCCGGTGCTGCCGGTCGGCGGCATCGGCGCGGAAAACATGGCGCCCTGGATCGCCGCCGGGGCCAGCGGCTTCGGGCTGGGTTCCTCGCTCTACAAGCCGGGCTTCACGCCCGCCGAGGTAAGCCAGCGCGCCCATGCCTGCATCGCGGCGTGGCGCCAAGCGAAGGCTTGAAGTCTGACCCTATTCATATTCCCCTACATGTCATACCCGCGAAAGCGGGTATCCCATTTAAATAATAAATGGGACCCTCGCTTTCGCGAGGGTGACGAGAAGGAAAGGCTTAGAGGAATTTTTCGGCGATATCGGTGGAGCTTTCGACACCGATCTTGTCGTAATGCGCCTGGATGAATAATGCGGCGCGCTGGCGGCCGAGGTTGTAGAGCTCTTCCAGGAACGGCATCTCGGCGTTGAATTTCGATGAGGCGCCCAGTGCTGCCAGTTCGGCCTCGGCATCCACGGTATGGATCAGCATGCGCTTGAGGCGGCCATTGTCGTCATAGCCGTCGTCGATGATCTTGCTGACGAAATGGATCGCGCGCATTTCGCGCATCAGGCTGGAATTGAATGACAGCGTGTTGATCCGGTCCATGATCGCATGGGCGGTCTTGGGCACCTCGGCGATCTTGATCGGGTTCAACTGCACGATCACCACGTCGCGGCTGTCGCAATCATAGATCAGCGGATAGATCGGCGGATTGCCCATATAGCCGCCATCCCAGAAATGCTCGCCGTTGATCTCCACCGCCTGGAACAGGAAGGGCAGGCAGGCCGAGGCCATTACCGCGTCTATGCTGACATCGTCATTCTGGAATACGCGGATCTTGCCGGTCAGCACATTGGTGGCGCAGATGAACAGTTTCACATGGCGGCAACCGCGCAGATCCTCGCATTTCAGGATGCTGCCCAGCACGTCGCGCAAGGGATTCACGTTGGTCGGGTTGAGCTGGTAGGGCGACAGCACCCGGCTCAGCAGGTCGAACATCAGGTAGGCCGGTGAATGGGTCATCGTGCCGGGCTGCATCACGCGGTCGAGCCAGCTTGGTTGCAGCGGCGAGAATCGTGCTGCCTCGGAGATCGCTTCCCAGAATTTGCGCAATTCGATGCGCGCCATGGTGTTGCCGCCGATGGCAAGGCCATGGGCCAGCACGGCGGCATTCATGGCGCCGGCGGACGTGCCGACGATGCCCTCAATCTCGAACAGGTCGGATTCCAGCAACTGGTCCAGCACGCCCCAGGCGAAGGCGCCATGGCTGCCGCCGCCTTGCAGCGCCAGATTGATCTTCTTGCGTTTTACAGCGGGCTTCGGCCTCGCCATGGCACTATCCCCGCTATCCGTGGCAGAATGGGCGCATGCCCGAGACTATGCTGATTTTCGATCCCGCAGCCAAGCGCCGCCAGCGCCGCCGTGCCGCCGCGCGCTTCGCCGCCCATGATTTCCTGCATGCAGAAATCGCTGCCCGCCTGCTGGATCGCCTCGGCGATATTCGCCGCCAATTTCCGCTCGCGCTGCTGCAAGGCGTCGCACCGGATTGGCTTGGCCCCCGGCTTGATCCAGCCAGCGGGATAGAGCGGCTGGTGGGGCAGGGCGCCGATTTCATTGCCGATGAAGATTTGCTGCCGCTGGCGGACGGCAAATTCGATCTTGTCATCAGCCTGCTCAACCTGCATTGGGTGAATGATCTGCCGGGCGCGCTGATCCAGTTGCAGCGGTCGCTGAAGCCCGATGGCCTGTTTCTGGCGGCTGTGTTCGGCGGCGAAACGCTCACCGAACTGCGCCAGGCCTGGCTACAGGCGGAAAGCGAGCTTGAAGGCGGCGTGTCGCCGCATGTGGCGCCGATGATGACCACCTATGATGGTGCCGGGCTGTTGCAGCGCGCCGGCTTTGCTTTGCCGGTCGCCGATGCCGAGCGTATCAACGTCACCTACGGCGATGTGTTCGCCCTGCTGCGTGATCTGCGCTTCATGGGCGAGGGCAATGCGCTGCGCGACCGTCGCCGTGGCTTCACCCGGCGAGCCACCTTGCTGCGCATGGCGGAAATCTATGCCGAGCGTTTCAGTGGCCCCGATGGCCGCCTCACCGCGACATTCGAGGTGGTCATGCTCACCGGCTGGCGCCCGGCACCGAACCAGCAGCAGCCGCTCAAACCCGGCAGCGCGACGCTGCGGCTGGCTGATGCGCTGGGCACGGTGGAGCATAAGGCGGGCGACAAGGCCGGGCGCTAGTTGCTGTCAATCGAGAAGCTGTTATGCGCCATTCTGCCGTTTTTTGAGTCATGCCCGCGAAGGCGGGTATCCCATTTAAGCCGGATTGAAATGGGACCCTCGCCTTCGCGAGGGTGACAAAGAAAGCAACGCGTGGAGGCCCCGCTGGCGCGGGTATGACATGGAGAGGGAAGGGTGAATCAGTCTTTTGCCCCGAACAGCAGCGCCAGAATCCGGTCCAGCGCGCGTTCGCAGGCGGCCTGGGCGGCGCGTTCGTCCCTGGCTTCGGCCAGCCACAGCACGGCTTCGTTCATGGCGCCGGAAAGCAGGTAGGTGAGGGCTTCCGCCGAAAGCTGGCGCTCCGGCGGCAGGGCCGCCACCGCCGCGTCCACGCCAAAGCGCAGCGCCCCCATGGCGTGGCGGCCATCGATCTCGCGCCAGCGCGCCCAGCCGAGCACTGACGGCGCGTCGAGTAGATAAATCTGCCGCGTGCCGGGGGCGAGGCAGGCTTCCAGGAAGGCGCGGCTGCCCTGTTGCAAGGCTTCGAGCGGGCTTTGCGCATCCGCAGCGGCCTGATTGATCGCCGCCAGCACGGTGGCGGCTTCCTGCTCCACCAGGGCCTCGAACAGCGCCCGCTTGTCGGCGAAGTGATAATACAGCGCGCCGCGCGTCACGGCGGCTTCGCGCACCACATCCTCGGTGCCGGCGGCGGCATAGCCGCGCTCGGCAAACAGCCGCCGCGCCACGCCGAGCAGGGCGGCCCGTGTTGCGGCATGCTTCTCGGCCTTGCTCTGTTTAGGCGGCTTGCCCTGGCTGGGACTTTTCCCCGGTTTGAACGCCGCTTGCTTTTCTTCTTGCATACATACAGCCTGTATGTTAAGTATATCTCATCGTAACGCGAGGCCGGGCGGTTTTGCCAGAGGAAAAGCGAAAAGCCGCCGGAATCGATGCAAAAGCCAATGAGTGCCCTGTTTCACGTGAAACAAAAAGGGTTCTCCGCGTCGATTTTGCTGAAAATATTCCTAGTAACTCTCATCCCAAAGGAGCGTTTCCCGTGAAACTGACCAGCTACTATCCAGTGATCTGCACCGAGTCCGTTGCCGCCACCCAGGCTTATTACCAGCGGCATTTCGATTTCGCCCCGGCCTTCGAGGCCGATTGGTATGTGCATCTCACCTCGCGCCATGACGCAACGGTGCATCTGGCCGTGCTGGATGCCGGCCATGGCACGATCCCGGAAGGCTATCGCACGCCGCTGAAGGGTGGCCTGCTGTTGAATTTCGAGGTCGAGGATGTGGATGCGGCCTATGCCCGCGCCACCGCTGAGGGCCTGGATGTGCGCCTGGCGCTGCGCGACGAGCCGTTCGGCCAGCGCCATTTCATCGTTGCCGATCCCAATGGCGTGCTGATCGACGTGATCAAGCCGATCCCGCCCAGCGCCGAATTCGCCGCGCAGTATTCGGCCGAGGCACTGCCGGGCTGAGGCTTACTGAATACCCCTGAGATCTACTGAATGACGATGCGTGGCCCGGCAGCCTTGCCGGCGCCATGCTCGATCTTCGCCAGTACCTGTGCCGCGATGGCGCCATACGCCTTGGCCTCGGCGCTGTCCGGCTGGCTCATCACGATCGGCGTGCCGCCGTCCGAGGTTTCGCGGATCGCCATCACCAGCGGCAATTCGCCGAGGAAGTCGCAGCCGAGTTCCTCGGCCGTCCGGCGCGCGCCGCCATGGGCGAAGATATCCGAGCGGTGGCCGCAATTCGGGCAGCAGAAATAGCTCATATTCTCGATGATTCCGAGCACCGGCACATCGACGCGGCGGAACATGTTGAGGCCCTTGCGCGCATCCAGCAGGGCGATGTCCTGCGGCGTCGAGACGATCACCGCACCGGCCAGCGGCACGCGCTGCGCCATGGTAAGCTGGGCGTCGCCGGTACCCGGCGGCATGTCCACCACCAGCACATCCAGTTCGCCCCAGGTGACATCGCGCAGCATCTGCTCCAGCGCGCTCATCACCATCGGACCGCGCCAGATCATCGGCGTATCCTCGGCCACCAGAAAGCCCATCGACATCGCCGGCAGGCCCCAGCCTTCCAGCGGCGTAAGCTTCTTGCCATCGGGCGAGTTCGGCTTGCCGGTGATGCCCAGCATGCGCGGCACCGAGGGGCCGTAGATATCGGCATCCAGGATGCCGATCTTGCGGCCCTGGCGCGCCATCGCCAGCGCCAGGTTGACGGCGGTGGTGGATTTGCCGACCCCGCCCTTGCCCGAGGCTACGGCAATGATCGCCTTGATCCCCGGCACGCCCGGCCGCTCGCCCACGGTAGGCTGGGCAGCGGGGGCCTGGGCCGCCGGATTGCGCGATGGGGCATGGCTATGCCCATGATCATGCCCGTGATGATCGTGGCCATGGTGATCATGGGCTGCCGGTTTCGGCGCCGCTTTACCTTGTGTCTGGGCGGTGAGAACGGCGGTGACCGAGGTGATGCCGGCGAGGGCGGAAACGGCGGCTTCGCAGGCCCGGCGCAAAGGCTCCTTGCGGGCGCCGTCCTTCGCCGCAACCTCCAGCACGAAACCGACATTGCTGCCCTTTACAACCAGGCCGCCAACCATGCCGAGTTCCACCACATTCTTGCCATGATCAGGGTCCACAACCCCGCGCAATGCTTCCAGAACTTGCGCTTCAGTCACCCCGGTCATGCTTGAAATCCCTGCAATCGTTCCAATATTGTCGCTGGTGGCCAACGACGTGATGCCGAAGGTATAACGCGGCGGACGTATTGGGGCAAACCGCCCGACAGGACTGGGGCAAATCGCCCGACAGGAAGGCTTTTTCATAACGCGGCATGCCCGGCGGGGCCTGCCGACCGCCGATTCCGGTCCGACATGCCGGTTCGGCTGGCGCAACAATCAAGACGCGGAAGGACGGACGAGTATGCCCTGGAGCAATCAAGGTGGTGGTGGCGGTGGTTGGCAAGGTGGTGGCGGCGGCGGCGGCCGTGGCCCCTGGGGCCAGGGCCCGCGCGGTGGTGGTCCCACCGGTGGTGGCGGCAATGGCGGCGGCGGCCCGATCCCTCCCAATCTTGAAGATCTGCTCCGTAAGGGCCAGGACCGCATGCGGGACATGATGCCCGGCGGCAATTTCTCGGCCCGTGGCATTGCCCTGCTGTTCCTCGCCGCGATTGCGGTGTGGATGGGCAGCGGCATCTACCGCGTCGATACCAACGAGGCCGGCGTGGTGCTGCGCTTCGGCCGTTTCGCCGATATCACCCAGCCGGGTCTGCGCTGGCATTGGCCTTGGCCGATCGAAACCGTGCTGACGCCGCGCGTCACCACGGTGAACCGCGAGGAAATCGGCTTCCGCACCGTCGGCGAAACCTCAACCCGCGCCGGCCAGAGTCGCGATGTGCCGGAAGAGAGCCTGATGCTCACCGGCGACGAGAATATCGTCGATATCGATTTCACCGTGCTGTGGCAGGTCAAGGACCCGCAGCTTTATCTGTTCAACGTTTCCGACGTGCAGCGCACCATCAAGCAGGTGGCGGAAAGCGCCGTGCGCGAAGTGGTGGGCAAGAACCCGATCCAGTTCACCCTCACCGAGGGCCGCACCAAGATCGCCGATGATTCGCGCCTGCTGATGCAGAGCGTGCTGGATGGCTACAAGGCCGGCGTCACCATCAACCAGGTGGCGTTGCAGCGTACCGAGCCGCCGGCTTCCGTCATCGACGCGTTCCGCGACGTGCAGTCGGCCCAGGCCGACCGCGAACGCGCGCAGAATGAGGCCGAGGCCTACCGCAACGACATCCTGCCGCGTGCCCGCGGCGAGGCGCAGCGCGTGCTGCAGCAGGCGGAAGCCTACAAGCAGGAAGTGATTGCCAATGCCCAGGGTGAAGCGGCGCGCTTCATCTCGATCTACAACGAGTACAAGCAGGCCAAGGACGTGACTGCCAAGCGCATGTATCTCGAAACCATGGAAAATATCCTGCGCGGCACCAACAAGGTGCTGATGGATAGCAGCGGGAGTGGCCAGGGCGTGGTGCCCTATCTGCCGCTGCCCGAATTGCAGAAAAAGAAGTAAGGGGACGCCGCCATGAATCGCACTGTCCTCATTGCATTGCTCGTCGTTCTCGGCGCCGCCGGCGTCCTGCTCAAGAGTTCGCTGTTCACCGTGCACCAGGCGCAACAGGCGCTGGTGGTGCAGTTCGGTGATCCGCGCCGCGTCATCACCGAGCCGGGTCTGCACTTCAAGGTGCCGATGATCCAGGACGTGATCTATTTCGACAAGCGCATCCTCGGCCTGGATGCGCAGCCGGAAGAAATCCTCACCACCGATCGCCGCCGCCTGGTGGTGGACAGCTTCGTGCGCTACCGCATCGTCGATCCGTTGCTCTACTACCAGTCGGTGCGCAACGAGGCCCTGCTGCGCAACAACCTGGCGCCGTCGGTGGCCAACGCGTTGCGCGGCGCCTTCGGCAAGCTCGATGCCATCGCCATCGTCTCGGGCGACCGCCCGGCGGCGATGCAGGCGGTGAGCAATGTGCTAGAGGTGGACGCCAAGCGGCTGGGCATCGACATCGTGGATGTGCGCATCAAGCGCGCCGACTTCCCCGAGGCAATCGGTCAGGCGATCTTCCGCCGCATGCAGACCGAGCGCGAGCGCGAGGCCAAGGAACAGCGCGCCACCGGCTTCGAGCTGAGCGAGAAGATCCGCGCTGATGCCGAACGCCAGCGCACCGTGCTGCTGGCCGATGCGCGCAAGCAGTCGGAAATCCTGCGTGGTGAGGGCGATGCCTCCCGGACCAAGATTTTCGCCGATGCGGCGAACCAGGACCCGGAATTCTACGCCTTCTACCGTTCGCTGCAGGCTTACTCCAAGTCGCTGCAGCAGAGCGACACCACGATGATTTTATCTCCCGACTCGGAGTTCTTCCGCTATTTTATGGAGAGCCCCGGGGCGAAGCCGAAGCGCTAGGCTGGCGGCTTTCCGCACGGGCAGGAGGGTACATATGGGTATGATGCCGTCTCTCAAGGGACAGATTCCGTTCAAGAATTTTGTTTCCCTCAAGAGTTTGGCCGCGGCACTGCTTGCCGCACAGCTGCTGCTCGGCACACAGCTGCTGGTCGGCGCTGGTCCCGCCCAGGCGCGGGCCCCGGAAGGCGATTTCGCCGATCTGGCCGAGCAATTGCTGCCATCGGTGGTGAATATCTCCACCACCCAGACGGTGAAGAATCGCCCGGGCGGTAGCGGCCTGCCGGAAGGCATGCCGCAATTCCCGCCAGGCTCGCCGTTCGAGGAATTCTTCAAGGATTTCTTTGATCGCCAGCAGAAGGGCGGCCAGGGCGGCGGCAACCGTCCGCCGCGCCAGGTTTCGTCCCTGGGCTCCGGCTTCATCGTTGATGCCCGTGGCTATGTGGTCACTAACAATCATGTGATCGCCGATGCCGACGAGGTCCGCGTCATCCTGCATGACAATACGGAACTGCCGGCCAAGGTCATCGGTCGCGACCCGGAAGTCGATCTTGCGGTGCTGAAGGTGGAGCCGAAGCAGCCGCTGAAGCCGATTGCCTGGGGTGAATCGGGCAAGGCCCGGGTTGGCGAATGGGTGCTGGCCATCGGTAATCCACTGGGCCTGGGCGGCACCGTCACCGCCGGTATCATCTCGGCGCGTGGCCGCGATATCGGCGCTGGCCGCTATGACGACTTCATCCAGACCGATGCCTCGATCAACAAGGGCAATTCCGGCGGTCCGCTGTTCAACCGCGCCGGCGAAGTGATCGGTATCAACACCGCGATCTTCTCGCAGTCCGGAGGCTCCATCGGCATCGGTTTCTCGGTGCCTTCCGCCATGGCCCGCCCGGTGGTGCAGCAGCTGATCGAGTTCGGCCGCACCAAGCGCGGCTGGCTCGGCGTGCAGATCCAGTCGGTCACCGACGAGATGGTGGAAGACCTCGGTCTCGATAAGGCACGCGGCGCCCTGGTGGCGAAGGTGGTACCGGGCGGTCCGGCCGAGAAGGCCGGCATCCAGTCGGGCGACGTGATCACCAGTTTCGACAGTAAGCCGATCGCCTCCACCAATGCGCTGACCCGCACCGTGGCCGAAACCACGGTGGGCAAGGCGGTGCCGGTGGAATTGCAGCGCAAGGGCAAGAAGGTCACCGTGCGCGCCACGCTTGGCGAACTGGAGCAGGCCATGGCCTCGGCGGAAGCGCCGCCGGCCAAGGGCGGTGACCCGAAGCAGCGTCCGGCGCGTGGCGAGACGGCGCTGGCTGATCTCGGCGTCAAGATCGCGCCGCTGAATGCCGAAACCCGCAAACGCTTCGACATCAAGGATGATGTGAAGGGCGTTGTGGTGGTGGATGTGGATGCCGATGGCCCGGCGGCCAAGCGCGATGTGCGTGCGGGTGACGTGATCGTCGAGGTCTCGCAATCCGAGGTGCGCAATCCCGAGGATGCCGCCGAGATGCTGAAGGCGCTGCGCGATGCCAAGCGCAAGGTGGCCTTGCTGCAGATACTGCGCGGCGGCGAACCCCGTTTCGTGCCGGTGCCGCTCAAGTCCTGAAGTCTCAAGGCAACAAAAAAGCCCCGGCGGTTCGCACCGCCGGGGCTTTTCTTATTCGAAGGCTCAGCCGAGTTCGCTGGCTGACGAGATGATCTTGCCGACCAGGCCGTAGCTTACGGCATCTTCGGCGCTCATCCAGTAATCGCGGTCGGTATCCTTCTCGATCCGCTCCAGCGGCTGGCCGGTCTCGCGGGCGAAGATTTCATTCAGCCGCTTGCGCATGCGGATGATTTCCTTGGCCTGGATGGCGACATCCGAGGCCGTGCCGCCGGCACCGCCCGACGGCTGGTGCAGCAGGAAGCGGGTGTTGGGCAGGCTGAGGCGGTTCTCGCGCGGCGCCGCCGAGTAGATCAGCGCGCCGGCCGAGGCGACCCAGCCGGTGCCGACGATGCGCACGGTGGGCTTGATGAACTTGATCACGTCGTAGATCGAGTCACCTGATTCCACATGGCCGCCTTGGGAATTGATGAACAAGGTGATCGGGTCGTCGCCGGCATGGGCCAGGGCCAACAGGCGGGCAGTGACTTCCTTGGCCAGCTTCTGGTCGATCCCGCCGAAAATCAGGATCGTACGCGCCTTGAACAGGCGTTCGTCCAGGCCACCGGACTTTTCCGCCTTGGCGTCCTTGTCCTTGTCGTCCTGCGCCGGTTCGTCGTCATTGAACTGGTAAAACATCGGCTTTGAGCCTCCAAAATCCGCTTCATCCTGGGTAGCCCAGCGGCCCCGCTGTTGCAAGGCTCCGGGGCCGCGGGCTATCGTGCGCCGCACCGCAATAAATGGAGAGCACTGATGCTCAAAGGCAAGTCCGCCGTCGTCACCGGTTCCACCAGCGGCATCGGCCTGGGCGTTGCCCGGGCGCTGGCGCAGCAGGGCGTGAACATCATGCTCAACGGCTTCGGCGATCCGGCGGCCATCGAGCAGATCCGTGCCGGCCTGGCGGCTGAAACCGGCGTCACGGTGCTCTACAGCGGCGCCGATATGAGCAAGGCGGCCGAGGTTGCCGATCTGGTGAAGGGGGCCGAAACCGCTTTCGGCGGCCTCGACATCCTGATCAACAATGCCGGCATCCAGTTCGTTTCCCCGGTGGATGAATTCCCCGAGGCCAAGTGGCAGGCGATCCAGGATATCAACCTGTCATCCACGTTCCATGCCACCAAGGCGGCTTTCCCGGGCATGAAGCAGCGCAACTGGGGCCGCGTGGTGAATATCGTTTCGGCGCATGGCCTGGTCGCCTCGCCCTTCAAGTCGGCCTATGTCGCCGCCAAGCATGGCCAGATCGGCTTCACCAAGTCGGCGGCGCTGGAAGTCGCCGAAACCAACATCACCGTCAATGCCATTTGCCCGGGCTATGTCCGCACGCCGCTGGTGGAAGGCCAGATCGAGGATCAGGCCAAGGCGCATAACATGCCGCGCGAGCGTGTGATCCGCGAAGTGATCCTGGCGGCGCAGCCGAACAAGCGCTTCGTGGAAGTGGAGGAAGTGGCCGCCCTGGCGGTGTATCTCTGCAGCGAGGCGGCGAAGTCGATCACTGGCACTGCCATCGCCATCGACGGCGGCTGGACCGCGCGCTGAGGCGCGCGGCGGGATGGCGGCCGGACCGCGCGCTAGGTACGGGAAAGAGCCGGGCGCCGTTGGCGGGAAACCGCTTGACGGCCTCGGAAATGCGGCATAAAACCGCTTTCCATCGTGGTGATTTGAGCCGACCGGCTTGCGGACCACGTTAAACAAACCGCTAAAAGGTCGGGCGGTTTATGAACCCCGGACCTTTGCGGTACCGGGGTTTTTTGTTGCCCCACTTCTTTGTATGCCGCAGGGGCGGCTGGCGAGGGCGAGATGAGCGATCAGAAGGGCAAGGCGGAGAATTTGCGGCTGGCCACTAAGCTGGTGCGTGGCGGCACCATGCGTTCGCCGTTCGGCGAGACTTCGGAAGCCATCTTCATGACTTCCGGCTTCTGCTATGACAGCGCCGAGGCCGCCGAGGCGCGCTTCAAGAACGAGCAGCCGGGCTTCGTCTATAGCCGCTTCTCTAACCCCACCGTGGAAATGTTTGAAACCCGCATGGCCCTGCTGGAAGGCGCCGAGGCCGCGCGCGGCGTGGCATCCGGCATGGCGGCGGTGAATGCGGCGCTGATGTGCCAGCTCAAGGCGGGTGACGAGGTAGTGTCGGCGCGCGCCGTGTTCGGTTCCTGCCGCTATATCGTCGAAGACCTGTTGCCGCGCTTCGGTATCAAGTCAACGCTGGTGGATGGCACCGACCTCAAGGCCTGGGAAGCCGCCATCACCAAGCGCACCAAGGCGGTGTTCCTGGAAACCCCGGCCAACCCGACCCTGGAGCTGATCGATATCCGCGCCGTGGCCGACATCGCCCATGCCGTGGGCGCCCGGGTCGTCGTCGATAACGTGTTCGCCACGCCGGTACTGCAGAAGCCGCTGGAACTCGGCGCCGATATCGTGGTCTACAGCGCCACCAAGCATATCGACGGCCAGGGCCGGGCGCTTGGCGGTGTTATCCTCGGTTCGGAAGCCTTTGTGCGCGACGAACTGACCGTTTATCTGCGCCATACCGGCCCGGCCCTCAGCCCGTTCAACGCCTGGGTCATGCTCAAGGGCCTGGAAACCCTGGAACTGCGCGTCACCCGCCATGTCGAGAATGCCACCAGCGTGGCGGCGGCCCTGGCCGGGCACCCGCAGATCGAGCAGCTGCTGTTCCCCGGCCTGCAGAGCCACCCGCAATATGATCTCGCCAAGCGCCAGATGGCTGGACCCGGCAACATGGTGGCGTTCCGGGTCAAGGGCGGCAAGGCGGGGGCCTTCAAGACCCTCAACGCCCTGAAATTGGTGGATATCTCCAATAATCTTGGCGACGCGAAGAGCTTGGTGACACACCCCGCTACCACTACGCATCAGCGGTTGTCGGTGGAGGAGCGGGCAAAACTTGGGATCGATGATGGCCTGCTGCGCCTGTCGGTCGGCCTGGAAGACCCGCTTGATGTCATCGACGATTTAAATCAAGCACTTGCCACTGCCGGCTGAATACGTTCCCCCCTGTGGCAGCTTTGCCACAGAGGGGTGTTTTTTCCGTCCTGCCACCGCCTTTCCGCTTTACGCTGGCGGCGCCAGCGCCGATATTGTGGGCACTGTTTTCGAGTCCCCGGCGCCGGCTACCCCAAGTATCCGGTCAGCCTTGGTTTTTTGAAGGGAGATGTTTGATGATGAACGCGCGTATGGCCCTCCTGGCCGGTGCCGCTCTCGCCGTCCTGGCGATCCAGCCGGCGATGGCGCAGACCACCGGCTGGTATACCGGCTTGGCTGGTGGCGCTGCCTGGACCGGCGACACCAAGATCCGCAACGCCCCTGGCGGCCCCGCCGCGGTGGAGCACGACGCTGGTCCGGCCGTTGCCGGCAAGGTTGGCTACGGCTTTGGCGATGTGCGCGTTGAAGGTGAACTCGGCTATCGTCAGAACGATGGCAAGGGTGCCAACAACGTCGATATCAGCACCTGGTCGACCTTTGCCAACGTGCTCTATGACTTCTCCGGCATGGGCAACTTCGTGCCGTATGTCGGCTTCGGTGTCGGCCTGCAGAATATCGGCGCTGAAGGCACTGTCAGCGGCGCCCGCTTCGATGACAGCTCCTGGGCTCCGTCGGTGCAGGGCATCATCGGTGCCAACTACACGCTCAGCGACAACTGGCTGGTCGGCGCCGACTACCGCTACATCACCGGTGCCCGTGCCAAGTTCGACAGCAACACCGCTGGCGTCGATGGCAAGTCGAGCAACCAGAACCATGTCGTGATGCTCGGTGTGACCTACCGCTTTGGCGCCCCGGCGCCGGCGCCGAAGCCGCAGCCTGCTGTGGCCGCCCCGCCGCCGCCGCCCCCGCCGCCGCCGGCAGCTCCCGCCGTGCAGGCTCCGCCGCCGCCGCCGCCGCCGGCTCGTCTGCCGGAGACCTATGTGGTGTTCTTCGCCTTCGACAAGTCGGACATCAGCCCGGTTGCCTCGCAGGTGCTTGATCGCGCCATTGCTGACTTCCGTGCCACCGGCAGCACTCGCATCGTGATCGAAGGTCACACCGACCGTTCGGGTAAGGATGCCTATAACCAGAAGCTCTCCGAGCGCCGCGCCAAGTCGGTTGCCGATTACCTGACCGCCAAGGGCATTGGTGGTCCGGCGATCCAGACTGCCGGCTTCGGTGAAACCCGTCCGCGCGTTCCGACCGCCGATGGCGAGCGCAACGACGAGAACCGTCGCGCCGAGATCTTCCTGCGCAAGTAAGCGCTGGATCTAAGGTTAACAGCGGCCGTCTTGGGGCAACCCAAGGCGGCCGTTGCTTTTTCTGGTTCCTCTCACGGCATCTGTCGGGGTGGACAAAGCGCCGCCGGGTTCTACAATCGGGGCCATGTACCAGAAGATCACCCGTGGCATCGCCATCACCGTGCGTCCCTCCTATCTCGAGGAGCAATCCTCGCCGGATGAGAATTATTTCGTCTGGGCCTACAACATCGTGATCGAGAACAAGGGCGAGCAGACCGTGCAGCTGCAAAGCCGCCACTGGAAGATCACCGATGCGCGCGGCCGGGTGCAGGAAGTGCAGGGCCCGGGCGTGGTTGGCGAGCAGCCGGTGCTGGGGCCGGGCGAGCGTTTCGAATATACCAGCGGCACGCCGTTGCCGACGTCATCCGGTTTCATGGTCGGCTCGTATAAGATGGTGAGCCATGATGGGGACAGCTTCGATGTCGCCATTCCGGCTTTTTCGCTCGACAGCCCGCATGAGGCGCGCCGGGTGAACTGATCACCGCCCATTGCCTGGGCTGCGAGCAGCACTATTTCATCGGGGTACCCGCTTCGTCTGGGTATATGGGCTGGTCCGTGCCGGTCGGCATCGGCAATTGGAGATGGGCGTGATGAACAACATGGCCAAGGGCAAGGAAGCCGAGATCAAGCGTTTCAGCAAGGCGGGCGACCATGTGGTGCAGGACCGCCCGAGCCGCGATGAAGCGGAAGCCGCAGTGCGCACGCTGATCCGCTGGGCCGGCGATGATCCCGACCGCGAAGGCCTGGTCGGCACGCCGGACCGCGTGGTGCGTTCCTATGAGGAATTCTTCGCCGGCTATGATGAAGACCCGGTGGCGATGCTGGAGCGTACCTTCGAGGAAACCGACGGCTACGACGAGATGGTGGTGCTGCGCGATATCCGGCTGGAAAGCCATTGCGAGCATCATATGGTGCCGATCATCGGCAAGGCGCATGTCGCTTATCTGCCGGGCAAGCGGGTGGTCGGCATCTCGAAGCTGGCGCGCGTGCTGGAAGTCTATGCCAAGCGCCTGCAGATCCAGGAAAAGCTCACCGCCCAGGTGGCCAACACGATCCAGACCGTGCTGCAGCCGCGCGGCGTTGCCGTGGTGATCGAGGCGGCGCATCAATGCATGACCACGCGCGGCATCCGCAAGCCGGGCGTCACGATGGTCACCAGCCGCATGCTCGGCGCCTTCCGCGAGGATCCGCGCACGCGCCAGGAATTCATGGCGATGATTGGCCCGGGCAGCGGCCGCGCCGCTGAAGGCTGATCCGGCAATGGCGGATGCGACGGCGGCGAAGCCGCGCATCGTCATCGCCTATTGCACGCAATGCCAATGGCTGCTGCGCGCCGCCTGGATGGCGCAGGAACTGCTCTCCACCTTTGCCGATGATCTCGGCGAAGTGGCGTTGCAGCCCGGCACCGGCGGCATTTTCCACATTGCCTGTGACGGTGAGCTGATCTGGGAACGCAAGCGCGATGGCGGCTTCCCGGATGTTAAGACGCTGAAGCAGCTGGTGCGCGACCGGCTCGATCCGCAGCGCGATCTCGGCCATATCGACCGCTGATGCCAGCGGCCCGGCGAGCTTTGCCGGGGCGGCAATTTCTGCCGCCCGAGACTATGGTTTATAAATATTAAATCATTGGAATATTTGAGTAATTTTCGTGTACGGAACTGGCATGGCGGTTGCTTCGTGAGCAACAAACCTGATCCAGGAGTCCGTCATGTCTCTCTCTGTGCAATCCTCCACCGCTTCCTACCTGGCTTATGCCGCCAGCGCCGCCACGGGCGCCAAGGGCGTTGCCGCTAATGACGATGCTGCCAAGGGCAGCAGCCAGGCCGCCGCGGTCGATGGCGCCCAGGGTGCCGCCGGCCAGCCAGATGCCACCGAACAGAATTTCCTCGACTATGCCCGCATGTCGGTCGCCGAGCGCATCCGCAAGCATTACCTGGAAAAAGCCGGCATGACCGAAGAACAACTCGGCCAGCTCGATGCCGATGCGCGCGCCAAGATCGAAGAAGAAATCCGCAACAAGGTGCGCGAATCCCTGCATCAGGCCGGTGGCAAGGATTCCGGCACCATCGCCAATATCGTCGTTTAGGCCGGAATTGCCTCGGCTGGCTTAAGCCATCTTCTGGCCTAAGCCAGGGGGCTGGTCTATAAGCGAGGGATGAGCCAGCCCATATCCCTCGACTGGATTTCCCGCCTGGTCGGTTTCGATACCACCAGCCGCGATTCCAACCTCGCCCTGATCGATTGCATCGCCGACTATCTCGCCGCGCATGGCATTGCGTCGGAGAAGATATTCGATGCCTCGGGCCGCAAGGCCAATCTGTATGCCACCATCGGGCCGCAGAACGAAGGCGGCATCATCCTTTCCGGCCATACCGATGTGGTGCCGGTGGATGGGCAGGACTGGGTCACCGATCCGTTCAAGCTTGAGCAGCATAGCGGCAAGCTGTGGGGCCGTGGCACGTCTGACATGAAAAGCTTCATCGCCATCAGCCTGGCGATGTTGCCCGAGATGCTGGCGAAGCCGCTGCGCGTGCCGCTGCATTTCGCGTTTTCCTATGACGAGGAAGTCGGCTGTCTCGGCGTGCATGGCATTGTCGATTTCATCAAGCGCGGCGGGCCGCGCCCGGCGCTCGCCATTGTCGGCGAGCCGACCGAGATGCAGGTGGTGAACGCGCATAAGAGCGTGTGTGCCTGCAATACCTCGGTGCATGGCCTGGAAGCGCATTCCAGCGCCACGCATCAGGGCGTCAACGCGATCCAGTATGCCGCCGACATGATCGCCGAACTGAACCGCATCCAGCGCGCCTACAAGGCGCCGGAGCATTGCGAGCCGCGCTTCGAGCCGCCGCACACCACCATCACGGTGGGGCAGATTCATGGCGGCACGGCCCGCAACATCCTGGCCAAGGAATGTCACTTCATGTGGGATGTGCGCTCGGTGCGGCCGGAGCATGACCAGCTGGTGGTGGATGAGTTCAACCGCTATGTTGCGGCGGAAATCCTGCCCGAGATGCGCCGTATCCATCCCGGCGCGCGGGTGGAAACCAATATCGTGGCGCATGTGCCGCCCTTCCTGCCGCAGGCGGATAACAAGGCCGAACGGCTGGCGATGCGCATGGCGCGGCAGAACAATGCCTATGCCGTCTCCTACGGCACGGAAGCCGGTATTTTCGAGGTCGGCAATATCCCCACCGTGGTCTGTGGCCCGGGCAATATCCGCGAGGCGCATAAGCCGAACGAGTTCATCGAAATCAGCCAGATCGTTGAAGGCGAGGCCTTCATGCGCCGGCTGATCGATTTCTGCGCCGGCGACGCGGCGCTGGATTTCATCAAGAGCTAAGCAGCTTCCGCATCACCGCGCGGTAGCGCGCGGCGATGGCCTCGGCTTTCACATGGCGGCCCTCGGCCACCACGCGCTCGCCGCCGACATAGACTTCGCGCACAGCGTTCGGCTGGCCAGAGAATATCCAGGCATCCAGCAGGCGCTCCGGCGGCAGCCCGGCGAATTGCGCCGCATTGCCATCCAGCAGCACGAAATCGGCGCGCCGGCCCACGGCAATCGCGCCGGTCGGCTGCTGCAAGGCCTGTGCGCCGCCGGCAGCGGCGGCATCGAACAGTTTCGGCCCAGTAGCAGCCCCAGGTGTAGCGGCACCCGGCGCGCCGCTCAGCATATTGCGGCCACGATGGAACAGGCGCTGGCCGTATTCCAGCCAGCGCAATTCTTCCGCCGCGTTGATGCTGATATGGCTGTCCGAGCCGATGCCGAAGCGGCCGCCCTGGCGCAGATACTCCACCGCCGGGAACAGGCCATCGCCGAGATTGGCTTCCGTGGTCGGGCAGAGGCCGGCAACGGCCTGGCTTGCCGCCAGCCGCGCGGTTTCATCCGCGGTCATATGCGTGGCGTGGACCAGGCACCAGCGGGCGTCCACAGCGGCATGATCGAGCAGCCATTGCACCGGGCGCTGGCCGGTGAAGGCTTCGCATTCCGCCACTTCGCCGGTCTGCTCGGCGATATGGATATGCACCGGGCCGGAGGCATCGAGGCTCAGCGCGGCGCGCAGCATCTCGGCAGGCACGGCGCGCAGCGAATGGGGCGCCATCCCCAGGCGATGCCTGCCGGTCAGGCGCGGCCGCAGCCTTTCAAGCAGGGCGGCATAGCCGTCGATGTCATGCAGGAAGCGGCGTTGGCGTTCACTGGCCGGCTTGCCGAAGCCGCCGGTGGCATAGAGCACGGGCAGATGGGTCAACGCCATGCCGGTCTGTTCGGCGGCGGCCAGGATGCGCCAGCTCAGTTCGGCCCTGTCGTCGTAGGGCCGGCCATCGGTCTGATGGTGCAGGTAATGGAACTCGCCCACCGCCGTATAGCCCTGGGCCAGCATCTCGGCATAAAGCTGCGCCGCGATGGCCTCCACATCCTCGGGCGAGAGCGTCAGAGCAAAACGGTACATGGTCTCGCGCCAGGTCCAGAAATCATCGCCCGCCGGACCGGCAATCTCGGCCAGGCCGGCCATGGCGCGCTGGAAGGCATGGCTGTGCAGGTTGGCGAGACCGGGCAGCACCGGGCCATCCAGCCGCACGGCATCCACTGCTGCCGCGCGACCCGGCTGTACGGCGGTGATCAGGCCGGCGGCATCGGTGGTGATTTCAACCTCGCTGGCCCAGCCACCAGCAGCAGTATCTCCTGGCAGATAGGCCCGGCTCAGCCAAAAGCGGCGCATGACGACCTCTCCTCACTTGTATATATAAGTTGGCAGAGTTGCCTGGATCAGGAAAGAGCGAAGTGAACGCTTCCCGTTCAAAGCGGCACCGGTTCGGAGGCGATAGCGCTTATTTCTTTTCCCAGAGGTAAAAATTATTTCTGCCGCTGCTGCTGGTGTAGGGAACGATATAAGCGGAATGGCGATAGCCGCATGAACTGGGTTCGTACCGTTCCGTTAAACCAGGGGCGGCCTTTTTCACATTGCCAACAAAATCCACCTCGGCGGTTCTTGGCGCCCTGATGATGCGATGGCCGCCATCTTCCAGCAGCAGGACGATGACGAATTCAAGTTCATCTGCGATATCAATTTTTGCTGCATGTAAAGCTGCATTGGCCGCTTTTCCCGCAGGGTGATTATCATCAAATCTGTTTTCGTAGGGCGTCAGAATGCAAATGGCCGTCCAGTTGGACCCTATAATATCGGCTGTCGGAATGGGTTGGGTTAAATGCTTCGTATTTTCTCTCGCAAGGGTGGCGCCCAGATTTTTCAACATTTCCTGATCCGCCTTCTTTAATCCGGCGTCGTTAGGAAAGATGGCCCTCAGTTGCAGAATCAGAACAACCAAGCAAGTCAAAACAAAAACACTGATCGCCAGTATCCTCATTATCTATTGCCTTCTATTTTCTGGAGCGGGCAGCTCAATTATAAAATCCTGCAAATCCAGGATGGGGAAGTGACCGGAAATACCTGTTCTATTAACGGGTGAAATTAGACACTATTTGGCAAGTCCTTTATACAGAATGTTGTGTTTGACGTTTTAACCGAACGGATCAGCGAAGCATGGCGGGCGAGGGCGAATTCGATACCGTGTGGCGCGATGCCAGCATCGCCACCATGGTGCCTGGCGGCGCCCCGTTCGGCGCCATCGAGAACGGTGCCCTGGCGGCCAAGGACGGGCGCATTGCCTGGGTCGGGCCGGTGGCAGACCTACCGGAAACCCAGATCGGGCGCCATACCGTGGTGCATCGCCTGCAAGGCGGCTGGATCACGCCCGGCCTGGTCGATTGCCACACCCATCTGGTCTTCGGCGGCAACCGCGCCCATGAATTCGAGCTGCGGCTGAACGGCGCCACCTACGAGGATATCGCCCGGGCCGGCGGCGGCATCCGCTCCACCATGGCGGCGACGCGCAATGCCGACGAGGCCGACTTGCTGCGCCAGAGCGCGCCGCGCCTGAAGGCCCTGATTGCCGAAGGCGTCACCACGCTGGAAATCAAGTCCGGCTATGGCCTGAGCCTGGAAGATGAACTGAAATGCCTGCGCGTGGCGCGGCGCCTGGGCGAGCTTTATCCGGTGCGCATCCGTACCACGCTGCTTGCCGCCCATAGCGTGCCGGCGGAATATGCCGGGCGCGCGGACGCCTATATCGATCTGGTCTGCGACAGCATCATTCCGGCGGCGGCGCGCGAGGGTCTGGCCGATGCGGTGGATGCCTTCTGCGAAGGCATCGCCTTCTCGGTGGCGCAGACGCGGCGCGTGTTCGAGGCGGCACAACGCCATGGCCTGCCGGTGAAGCTGCATGCCGAGCAACTGAGTAATCTCGGCGGTGCCAGGCTGGCGGCCGAGTTCGGCGCGCTCTCGGCGGATCATCTGGAGCATCTGGACGAGCCGGGTGTTGAGGCATTGGCAAAAGCCGGCACCGTGGCGGTGCTGCTGCCCGGCGCCTTCTATGCCTTGCGCGAGACCCAGGCGCCGCCGGTGGCCTTGTTCCGCAAGCATCAGGTGCCGATGGCGGTATCCACCGACTGCAATCCCGGCACCTCGCCGGTTTCCTCGCTGCTGCTGATCCTCAACATGGCCTGCACGCTGTTCCGCATGACACCCGAGGAGGCCCTGGCTGGCGCCACCCGTGAGGCCGCCCGCGCGCTGGGCCTGGCGGATGAATGTGGCACGCTCGAAACCGGCAAGCGCGCCGATCTGGTGGTGTGGGATATCGACCGCCCGGCGGCGCTGGCCTACCGCATCGGCTTCAACCCACGCCGGCAGGTGGTGCTGGGCGGCCAGCCGCTACCCCAGGCGGTTTAAGCACCGGCCGTATCCGCGCCTACCTATCCTTTCGAGGGATTGCAGGGCGTTTTTCGCTGCCTATATCGTAAGGTGAGGGAGAACCAGAAAGGATCCTGCACCATGGGCGATTGGATATACGTTCTCGGCGGTGGCATCGTTCTCTTCTGGGTCGGCGCCTGGCTGCTCCTGCATCTCGGCAATTTCGAGATGCGCATCAGCCATCTGCGCCAGGGCATCGAGAACCGGATGTCGCAGCTCGAGCGTCAGCAGCAGAATCATAACCGCACGGTGGCCGACTACGAACGCACCACCCAGACGATCTTTTCCCAGCTTGCGGATGTTACCGACAACCTGGAAAAGACCCGTCAGGAACTGGCCGACGTGAAGCGGTCGATCAACGTGATGGAAATTTCCGTGAACGATCTCAAGCTGCGCAGCATGCCACCGCGCAGCATGCGCTATGGCTGATGTGCAGCATCCGCTACGGTTGATGCGCTGACGGCCTAAGCCGGATTGAGCGTCACGCGCAGCAGCTTGCCGGGCTGCGCCAGCCACAGCCATTGCCCTTGCCACGAAACCGCGACGAAGCCGCCACGGCCAAGGTCCAGCGCCGGTTTTTCCGCTTCGCGCGGCAATCCCTGATCCAGGCGCCACGGGCTTTCGCGCGTCGGCTGCTCGCCATCGCCGATGCGGATCGCCAGGAGCGGCGCGCCATCGCGGCCCAGCAGCCAGAGGCGGCCCTGGCGGTCCATGTTCAGGATGCCGGCGGGCGAGGGCGGATCGGCGGCAATCGCCTCATGCACCTTGCGGGCGGCATCCAGGCGGTGCAGGCGGCGGCCATCGGCTTCCAGCCACCACACATCGCCGCTCCTTTCGGCAAACAGCGAGATCGCCTCGGTGCCCGGCGGCAGTGGCACTTCCATGATCGAGCCGACCCGGGGCGGCAGCGGGGCAGGCGACTGGCCGGCACAGGCCGCCAGCAGCAGGCAGCCGAGAACCAGGGTCAGCAAGCGTGACGGCGTGAAGCGCGGCAGGGAACGAAGGATGGTCATGGCTACGGCTTCGGGGCTTTATGGCAGGACGGCATCGGGCGTTGCATTGCCACAATTTTAGCCCTTGGCGGCCGCCAGAGCCAGAGGGGCGGCTGTTAGCACTTGCTGATACCGCCGCCCCGGCCTATGACGGGCGCCAACCCCCGCCATTGTGAGCCTATGCCGTGAGCAAACCTCCCTCGAAGCGTCCCCCTGGCGCCCGTCCCCCCGCCGGTAAATCTGGCGCTAAGCCTGGTGCTAAGCCTGGCGGTAGGGCTCCCAGCGGCAAATTCAGCGGTAAGCCCGGGGGCAAATTCGGTGGCAAGCCGGGCACCAAGCATGGTTCCAAGCCAGGCCACAAAACCAGTGGCGACCCGCGTCCTGCTGCCCGATCTGACAGCCGCCCGGATTCTCGCCCAGACACCCGCCCAGACGCTCGGGCGGCTACCCGTTCTGGCCCCGGCCAGCATCATCCTGGCCAGCAACGCCCTGGGCAACGCCATGAGCGCGGCGACCGCCATGTCGAGCGCGCCCTCGACCGCATCGGCGGCGGCGGTGGTCGCCCGGAATATGCTGGCAAAGGCGGTTATGCTGAAAAAGGTGGGCGGTCTGACCGGCCTCGTTCGGACAAGCCTCGCACCGACAAGTCGGACAGGCCTCGCTTTGACAAAGCCGAACGCTTTGACGGAGCGCGCTCGGAGCGGCCCCGTTCCGACAAGCCGCAGCGTTTTGATGGCCCGCGCTCAGAGCGGCCACGTTCGGACCGGCCTCGCTCCGATAAATCGGACCGGCCCCGTTTTGACAAGGCTGAGCGCTTTGACGGAGCGCGCTCAGAGCGGCCCCGCACCGACAAGCCACGTTCAGACCGGCCGCGTTCTGATTGGCAGCAGCGCCCGGAACGCCAGGAATCTGCGAAATGGGGATCGGCGAAGCGCGGCCCTGATAGGCACGGCCCTGATAAACGGGGTGCGGATAAACGCGGTCCCGGCCAGCGTGGCGAAGAAAAGCCGCAGCAGCGGCCGCCGCACAAGATCCGCCCCGGTTCCTCGCGCGCGGTGATTGCCGGCGCGGTGCAGTTGCTGGATGCGATCACCGCCAGCGGCGAGCCGGGCGACCGCGTGCTGCATGCCTGGATGAAGGCCAATCATCGCCGCTTCGATACCGCCGAGCGTTCGGCTTTGGTCAACCTGGTGGAAGAAGTGCAGCGCCAGCGTGGCCGGCTCGACTGGTGGATCGCGCGCTCCAGTGAAGGCAAGGTCGCAGCGGGCAACGATCTGCGCGTTGCTGCCTGGCGCATCCTGGCCCAGGGCGCCAAGGTGGAAAGCACGGTATCGGCGCTTGGCCTGGCCGAAAGTGAAGTGGAAACCCTGACCAGGCTGCTGCGGCCCCTGGAAGGCCACACGCTGGAGCATCCCGAGATGCCGGCGGCGGCGCGTCATTGCCTGCCGGATTGGATCGAGCCGCGCTTCCGCGCCCGTTTCGGCGCCGATTTCGATCTCGAAATGGCGGCGATGCTGCGCCCGGCGCCGCTCGATCTGCGCGTCAACCTGCTCAAGACCACGCGCGATGCAGCCCTTGGCCTGCTCAATGCCTCTGGCATGCGGGCGCAAGCCACGCCGCTTTCGCCGACTGGTCTGCGGCTCGGCCCGCAAGCCTATGTGAACAACACCGAAGCCTTCGCCGAAGGCTTGATCGAGCCGCAGGATGAAGGCTCGCAGCTTGCCGCCATGCTGGTAGAGGCAGAGCACGCCAAGCTGGTGATGGATTTCTGCGCCGGGGCCGGTGGCAAGTCACTGGCGATTGGCGCCGCCATGCGCAACAACGGCCGCCTGATCGCCTGCGATGTCAGCGAGAAGCGGCTGGCACGCGCCAAGCTGCGGCTGCGCCGTGCCGGTGTGCATAATGCCGAATGTCGCGCGTTGGATGCGAAATGGCTGAAGCGCCAGGCCGCCAAGGCCGACCGCGTGCTGGTGGATGCGCCCTGTTCAGGGACCGGCACCTGGCGGCGCAAGCCCGATGCACGCTGGCGCCTGACCGAGAATGACATCCTGGAGCTGATCCAGCGCCAGGCCGAGATTCTTGAACGCGCCGCCAAGCTGGTCGCGCCGGGCGGACGGCTGATCTACGTCACCTGCTCGGTACTGGCGGAGGAGAACGAGGCGCAGATCGCGGCGTTCCTGCAAAGCCATGGCGATTTCACGCCGCTGCCGGTTGCCGATATCTGGGGCCGCAGCATCGGCGGCGTCTGCCCGACATCGGACACCTATCTGCGCCTGACGCCGGGCCGCAACGGCACCGACGGCTTCTTCGTCGCGGTGTTGCAACGAGCCTGATCGCTCTATTCGTCATGGCCCGCTTCAGGCGGGCCATCCACGAGTTTTTTATTTTTCAGAAACCAAAACGTGGATGCCCCGCCTGAAGCGGGGCATGACGTGGGGGGCTAATCCGCCGCGTCGGCCAGTGGCACCGGGGCCGATTGCGGTGCCGGCTTCAGCGCTGTGCCATTGAGCCAGCGCGGCAGGAAGTTGCGCAGCCAGGTGGCGATGCCGCCATCATGGCGGGCATGGCCGGCATATTGCGTCTGGCGGCATTGCGCGCCGGGCATCACCAGGCGATGCGCCGCCCGTGTGGTCCAGATGCGCATCATGGCGCCGGTCACTTCCGGGTGGAACTGGATGCCGAAGGCATTGCTGCCCATGGCGAAGGCCTGGTTCGGAAACCACTTGGTGCCGGCCAGGTGCTGGCCGTCCTTGGGCAGGTCGAAGCCTTCGCCATGCCACTGGTAGACATGCAGCCTTTCGGGGAACAGCGCGCGGCCGGCGGCGCTGACCTGCAGCGGGTAATAGCCGATCTCATGCCAGCCATCGGCATGGGGCGCGACGCGGGCACCGGCAGCGCGGGCCAGCATCTGCGCGCCGAGGCAGACGCCGAGATAGGGCTTGCCGCTGGCCGCAGCCATCGGAATCCAGTCGAGTTCACGGCGGATGAAGGGCAGGTGATCGTCGTTGGCGCTCATCGGGCCGCCAAACACCACCACGCCGGCATGGCCGCTCATATCCTGGGGCAATTCATGGCCGATGCAGGGGCGGCGGATATCCAGGGAATAGCCCAGCGCCTGCAATTCATCCCCGATGCGGCCGGGGGTGGATTGCTCCTGGTGCACAACAATGAGCACCGGTTGCTTGGGTGAGGCGTTCATAGCCCCAAGATGCAGCGATTCACCGGGTTTTTCCAGCCCATAAAATGTGGCCCCCATCACAAGATGGGGGCGCACAGCATATGCCTGCCTATTGGGCGGTAATGCCGCCGTCGATGACGAATTCCGCGCCAGTGACGAACTTGGACTCATCGGAAGCCAGGTAGAGGATGCAGTAAGCCACGTCATCCGGGTCGCCGAGGCAGCCCAGCGGCACCTGGGATTCCAGCTTCTGGCGCGTCTTGGCCGGATCGCCGCCGGCATAGATCATCGACTGCACCATCGGCGTGTCGATGAAGGTGGGATGCACCGAGTTGCAGCGAATCCTGTAGCCGCGCTTGGCGCAATGCAACGCCGTGGTCTTGGCGAGCATGCGGGCGGCGGCCTTTGACGTGTTGTAGGCACCCATATTGTGGCCGGCAATGATGCCGGAAACCGACGAGATGATGACGATGGAGCCCGGCGCATGGGCCTTCATGCGTGGCAGCGCATGCTTGTTGCCGAGGAACGGGCCGTTGAGGTTGACGTCATGCACGAAGTCCCATTCCTCGATGCTGACATCCTCGACATTCTTCAGCACGCCGACACCGGCGGAATGTACCAGCACGTTCAGGCCCCCGAAGGCGGCCTCCACCGCATCCAGTGCCGTGATCCACTGAGCTTCCTTGGTGACATCGAGTTCAACCGCGATGGCATTGGCGCCGATCTCATCGGCCACCGCCTGGGCGCCGGCAAGATTGCGGTCAGCCAGCGCCACCTTGGCGCCTTCGCGCGCCATCATGATGGCCGTGGCCTTGCCCAGGCCCGAAGCGCCGCCCGTGATCAGGGCGACCTTGTTGGATACGCGTCCCATTGATTCCTCCCGAAGGGTAAGGAGGTCAGGATACGCTAGATGCCGATTTCCGCCAAGCGCGCGCGCAGGCCGGCTGCCCCAAGGGCGGTCACCAGTTCATCGAGATGGGCGCGGTCGCGGGCTTCCACCACGAATTCGATCTCGGTGGATTTCGCCGAGGCCAGGGTGAACAGGCGCTGATGCGCCACCTCGATGATGTTGACGCCGGTAGTGCCGATGATGCCGGCGGCACGCGCCAGCCGGCCCGGCGCGTCATCGGTGGTGACGATCAGCCGCGCCAGGCGGCCATCGCGCACCAGGCCGCGCATCAGCACGGAAGCCAGCAGGCGGGTATCGATATTGCCGCCGGTGAGCACAATGCCGACGCGGCGGCCCTGGAACAGATGCTTGTGTGCCAGCAAGGCCGCGAGGCCTGCCGCGCCGGCGCCCTCGGTGACGGTCTTTTCGATTTCCACCAGCAGCACGATGGCGCGCTCGATCTCGGCCTCGCTGGTGATCAGCACATCGCGCACCAGTTGGCGCGCCACCTGCATCGGCGCGCGGCCGATATCGCGCACGGAGATGCCTTCGGCGATCGAGATGCCGCCGACCTGCACCGGCTGGTCATGCATCTGCTGATACATTGCCGTGTAAAGCTCGCCCTCGACGCCATAGAGATGCAGGCCGGGCCGCTTGGCATGGGCCGCGATGGCCATGCCGGCGATCAGGCCGCCGCCGCCGACCGGCACCACCATGTCGTCGAGATGTGGTGCCTGCTCCAGCATTTCCAGCGCCACCGTGCCCTGGCCGGCCATCACCGCCAGATCATCATAAGGATGCACGAAGACCATGCCTTCATCGGCGGACATCTGGTGCGCCTTGGCGGCGGATTCAGCCAGCGTCTCGCCTTCCAGCACCACGCGGGCGCCGTGGTTGCGCACATGGCGCACCTTCACATAGGGCGTGAAGCCCGGCATCACGATGGTGGCGGGAATCCCTAAACGTCCGGCATGGTAGGCAACGCCCTGGGCATGGTTGCCCGCCGACATGGCGATGACGCCGCGCCTGCGTTCATCAGCATTCAGTTGCAGCAGCTTGTTCAGCGCGCCGCGCTCCTTGAAGCTGGCGGTGAATTGCAGGTTCTCGAATTTCAGCCACACCTCGGCATCGACCAGCTGTGACAGCGTGCGCGATTGCAGGCAGGGCGTGCGGGTCAGCGCCCCGTCGATGCGTCGCGCGGCGGCTTCGATATCGGCGAGGGTGAGCAGCATGTCAGTGGTCCGCGCGGTGCAGGATCTTGTCGCGCAGGCCGGTATCATAGGCCAGCCCGGTCGGCGTCAGGGTCATGCCGGGCTCGACCAGGCCCTTGCGACCCAGGGCGACCCACACGGCTTCGTTATGCAGGCCGGTGGCGTCAGCGCCAGACACCACGGCATCGCCGATATGGAAGTGGTTGCCATGGGCGGGGGGGAGTTGATGCAGTCGCACCCGGCCATCGGGCAGTTCCTCGCCCGCCACCGCCGCGACGGCTTGCAGCAGCGTCAGGGTCTTGAGTTGCAGCGGGTTGAGTTTCAGCGGATTGGGCTTGGGCGCCATGATACCTGTCCATAATAAGCGGCGCCCCCAGGGTTAAGGCCTGTGCGCGGCGGCGTCAATCAGCGGCCTGCCGCCAGCCACCAACAGGCTTGCCGCCAGCTTGGGCAGGAGTAAGCTGGTGGCCATGGACCAGGCGCCACAGCCCTTCTTCCAGGCCGAATTGCGGCCGCACCGCTCGCTCGGGCGGCGCGGTTTCTTCATCCTGATTGGCTGCGTGGCCTTGATCAATTTCGGCGCCGGGATTGCCTTCTGGCTCGCCGGGGCCTGGCCGGTGCTGGGCTTCTGCGGCCTGGAAGTGCTGCTGCTGTGGCTGGCCTTCCGCTACAGCTATGCCCAGGCGCGGGCGCGTGAATTCGTGATCCTTGATGGCGCCAGCCTGACCATCCGCCGGATCAGCGCGCGCGGCCTGCAGAAGCAGTGGCAGCTACAGCCCTACTGGGTGCGGGTGGAATGTGACGATGAGCCGGATAGCCACCGGCTTACGCTGTGGAGCCATGGCCGGGGCTTCAATCTCGGGCAGTTCCTCAGCCCGGCCGAAAGGCTGGAACTGGCCGAGGCCCTGCGCGATGCGCTGTGGCGCTGGCGCCAGCCGCCGGGTGCCGGCCTGCGCTCACTTGAGGTTATTTAGGCCGGCTGCGGGCCTAGGCTGGTTGCGGGAAGGCCCGCTCCATCATGCCGCGCGCGATCTCGCGCTCGCCCATCACGATCAGGTCGGCGCCGAGATTGCTCAGGTAATCCACCTCGCCATCGGCATGGGCGCGGGCGATGATCTTCAGATCGGGATTGGCCTTGCGCGCCTGCTCCACGATCTGCCCGGCCTCGAAGGCATTCGGGATCGCCACGAAGATCCAGCGTGCGCCGCTGATATTCGCGGCTTCGATGGTGTCATGCGCGGCGGCATTGCCCAGCATGGTCTCGAAGCCGGCGGCGCGCGCCTGCTCGGCCAGTTTCTGGCGCTCCTCGATCACCAGCACCGCGCGGTTTTCCCGCCGCAGCGCGTCCGCCACCAGGCTGCCGACGCGGCCGAAGCCGATCACCACGGCATGCTGGTCCAGCGCTGTAGGTACCAGTTCCTCGGCTGCCGCGTTGGCCTTGTCCTCAACTGCCGGCTCCTTGCCTTCGCGTTTCTCCAGCCAGCCTTTCAGGCGGTCCAGGGAAGCGAAGAAGATCGGGTTGGCCAGGATCGAGAGGATGGCGCCGGTAACGATCAGGTCGCGGCCCATGGGCGGCAGCAATTCCAGATGCAGGCCCAATGCTGCCAGGATGAAGGAGAATTCGCCGATCTGCGCCAGGCTGGCGGAAATGGTCAGGGCCGTGGAAAGCTTGTGACGGAATGCCAGCACCAGGGCCAGGGCGGCCACCGATTTGCCCACCACGATGATCAGGAAGGTGGCGATCACCGGCAGCGGCTCGCGCAGCAGGATGCTGGGATCGAACAGCATGCCGACCGAGACGAAGAACAGCACCGCGAAGGCATCGCGCAGCGGCAGCGACTCTTCCGCCGCACGGTGCGAGAGTTCGCTTTCGCTCAGCACCATGCCGGCGAAGAAGGCGCCCAGCGCGAAGGAGACGCCGAACAGCACCGCCGCGCCGTAGGCGACGCCAAGCGCGATGGCAAGCACGGCAAGGCGGAACAATTCGCGCGAGCCGGTATGGGCGATGTAATGCAGCAGCCAGGGGATGACGCGGCGGCCGACGATCAGCATCAGGGCGACGAAGGCGGCCACCTTGCCCAAGGTGATGGCCAGCAGCAGGCCGATTTCGCGCGCACCGAGGCCGCCGGCTTCATCCTTGATCAACGTGGCGAGCGGCGGCAGCACCACCAGCGCCAGCACCATGGCAAGGTCTTCCACGATCAGCCAGCCGACCGCGATGCGGCCGCGCTCGGCTTCCATCAGGTGGCGTTCCTGCAACGCACGCAGCAGCACCACGGTGGATGCGACGGACAGCGCCAGGCCGAACACGAAGCCGGCGCCAGCGCCCCAGCCCATGGCCCAGGCCAGGCCCATGCCGAGTACGGTGGCCACCGCGATCTGGGCGATGGCGCCCGGAATGGCGATGGCCTTCACGCTGAGCAGGTCTTTCAGCGAGAAATGCATGCCGACGCCGAACATCAGCAGGATGACGCCCAGTTCGGCCAGCTCCGGCGCCAGTGCCTGATCGGCGACAAAGCCGGGTGTGAAGGGGCCGACCACGACACCGGCCAGCAGGTAGCCAACCAGCGGCGAGATGCGCAGCCGGTTGGCGATGGCGCCCAAGATGAAGGCCAGAACCAAGCCACCGACGATGGTGGCGATGAGGGGCGTATGATGCGGCATCGGCGCTAGGACTCCAGTCGGGAATTTGGCGGGAGGCAGCCGAAGCGTACCAATTTCTGATATAAAAGCGCGGTAAAGAATGTCAACCTTTGCCGCCAAAATTGGCAGACTCCCTGTTTGATCTGCAGTCACCCTTCGGCTATTATCGAAGTATGACTGCAGATCATCAGAGCGGCCCCAGCCTGGCCGAAATTGCGGCCCTGATCGGCGACCCAGCCCGCGCCAACATGCTGGCGGCTCTGATGGCCGGCCAGGCGCTCACCGCCAGCGAACTGGCGCTGATTGCCGGCATCGCGCCGTCCACCGCCTCCAGCCATTTGAGCAAGTTGCAGGCCGGCGGCCTGCTGGCCCAGGAGGCCCAGGGGCGGCACCGGTATTTTCGCCTCAATGGCCCGCTGGTGGCCCAGGCGCTGGAAGCGATCATGGCGGTGGCGGGCGCCGCGCCGAAGCCGAAGCGGCTGCCCGGCCCGCGCGATGCCGACATGCGCCGCGCCCGCACCTGCTACGACCATATCGCCGGCGAACTGGGTGTGAAGCTGACCGATGCCCTGGTGGCGCGCGGCTGCATCGAGCGGGCAGACCAGGATTTCATCCTCACCACCCAGGGCCGGGATTTCTTCGGTCAACTCGGCATCGACCTGGCGGGTCTCAAGGCGGCGCGGCGCGGTTTGGCGCGGGTCTGCCTGGATTGGAGCGAACGGCGGCCGCACATGGCCGGCGCGCTCGGCGCAGCATTGGCCCGCCATTGCCTGGAAGCCGGCTGGGTGGCGCAGGCGAAAGGCGCCCGCACCCTCAGCGTCACCCGCGCCGGCAAGGCAGCGTTTGAGAAATATTTCGCGATTGCGGCGTGAGGCTTACGCCTGCTTGAGACCCAGCACGTCGTTCATGTTGTAGAGGCCCGGCGCGCGGCCGCGCGACCACAGGGCGCAGCGCACCGCGCCACGGGCGAAGATGCTGCGGTCGGTGGCCTTGTGGGTCAGTTCCAGGCGCTCGTTATCGGCGGCGAAGATCACCGTATGCTCGCCGGCCACATTGCCGCCGCGCAATGCCGCGAAACCAATGGCGCCGGCCTGGCGCGCGCCGGTGATGCCGTCGCGGCCTGAATCGGTCACATCCTTCAGGGTCACGCCACGGCCCGCTGCCGCCGCCTCGCCGAACATGATCGCGGTGCCCGACGGCGCATCCACCTTCATGCGGTGATGCATCTCCACGATCTCGATATCCCAGTCATCGCCGAGCGAAGCCGCCACCTGGCGCACCAGGCCGGCCAGCAGATTGACGCCGAGGCTCATATTGAAGCTCTGCACCACGCAGCAATGCCGTGCCGCCTTGCGCAGCGCATCGAAATGCTGGTCCTCAAGGCCGGTCATGCCGACGATATAGGCGGTCTTGGCCTGGGCGGCGAGGGCGGCATGGCTGGCCAGCACGGCCGGCGAACTGAAATCGATCACAGCGTCGGCTTCGGCGAACAGCCGCGCCGCATCGCCCTCGATGGCCGTGCCGGTGACGGCGAGGCCGGCCAGCGGCCCGGGATCCTTGCCGACCAGTTCCGAGCCAGGGCGTTCGGTGCCGCCGGCAAGTACCGCGCCCGGCGTTGCCGCCACGATGCGCAGGATCGCCTGGCCCATGCGGCCGCCGATGCCGATAATGCCGATGCGGGTGTCGTCGGAACTCATGTAGGCCTCCCGGAAACTGCTGCCCCCGGTGTGGCAGACGCCGAGGGTGCCGTCAATCGCCCTTGCCGCCGAGCATTTCCTTGACGCGGGCGAAGAAGCCGGCGCTTTCCGGGCTGGTGCTTTCGGCGTCGATGGCGGCGAATTCCTCCAGCAGCTCGCGCTGGCGCTTGGAGAGTTTCACCGGGGTTTCGACATTGACCTGGATGTAGAGGTCGCCGAAGCCGCTGCCGCGGCCCTGCTGCGGCAGGCCGGGCATGCCCTTGCCGCGCAGGCGGAACTGCTTGCCGGTCTGGGTGCCATCCGGGATCGTGATGCGGGCCTTGCCGCCGTCCAGTGTCGGCACTTCGACAACGCCGCCGAGCGCGGCGGTGGCCATCGAGATCGGCACCCGGCATTGCAGATGCTGGCCCTCGCGGCGGAAAATGCGATGCGCCGCCACGGAGATGAAAACGTAGAGATCGCCTGGCGAGCCGCCGCGCAGGCCGGCTTCGCCTTCGCCGGAAAGCCGGATGCGGTTGCCTTCATCCACACCCGGCGGGATATCGACGGAGAGCGTCTTTTCCTTGTGCACGCGACCGGCGCCACCGCAGATCTTGCAGGGGCGCTCGATCACCTTGCCGGCGCCGCCGCAGCTCGGGCAGCCGCGCTCGATGGTGAAGAAGCCCTGCGCGGTGCGGATCTTGCCGAAGCCCTTGCAGGTCGGGCAGCTGATCGGCTGCGCGCCGGCCTCGGCGCCGGAACCGTCGCAGGCCTCGCAGGCAATCGAGGTCGGCACGCGGATCTGCACCGTCTTGCCGAGGAAGGCGTCTTCCAGGCTGATTTCGAGATTGTAGCGCAGGTCGGAGCCGCGATTGGCGTTGCCGCCACCGCCGCCGCGCCGCCCGCCGCCCATGATGTCGCCGAACAGGTCGTCGAAAATATCGGAGAACGAGCCGCCGAAATCGAAGCCGCCGCCCGCGCTGCCGGGGCCTCGCGGCCCGCCCATACCGCCCTCGAAGGCGGCGTGGCCATACTGATCGTAAGCCGCGCGTTTCTGGTCGTCCTTCAGCACGTCATAGGCTTCGTTCAATTCCTTGAACTTCTGCTCGGCGCTGGCATCGTTCGGATTGCGGTCCGGGTGATACTGCATGGCGAGCTTGCGGAACGCGCGCTTCAGCTCGTCCGCATCGGCAGTGCCGCGCGGCACGCCCAGCACATCGTAGTAATCGCGTTTCGTCGCCATTCTTTGCAGCCCCGCCCGACGCGGAACCGGGCGCCCTTATCTCTGGGCGCCCGGTCCGTCGGTCATTCCCGACTTACTTCTTTTTCTTATCGTCTTTCACTTCCTCGAATTCGGCGTCGACAACGCCGTCATCGGGCTTCTTGGCGTCGGCGCCGGCACCGGCTTCGCCGCCAGGCGCCGCCGCATCGGCCGCGCCCTGTTCCTTGTAGAGCGCCTCGCCGAGTTTCATGGCGATCTGGCTCAGCTGCTGCGCCTTGGCCTTGATGCCATCGGCGTCATTGGCCTCGATCGACTTGCGCAGATCGGCGATGGCGGCTTCGACTTCGGCCTTGTCGCCGGCCGGTGCCTTGTCGCCGAGATCGACGAGCGTTTTCTCGGTGGCATGGATCAGCGACTCGGCCTGATTCTTGGCCTCGGCCGCCTCGCGCCGCTTCTTGTCTTCCGAAGCATGCTCCTCGGCGTCGCGCACCATCTTCTTGATGTCGTCTTCCGACAGACCACCCGAAGCCTGGATGCGGATCTGCTGCTCCTTGCCGGTGCCCTTGTCCTTGGCCGAGACATGCACGATGCCGTTGGCGTCGATATCGAAGGTCACTTCGATCTGCGGCACGCCGCGCGGCGCCGGCGGAATCCCCATCAGGTCGAACTGGCCGAGGATCTTGTTGTCCGCCGCCATCTCGCGCTCGCCCTGGAACACCCGGATCGTCACGGCGTTCTGGTTGTCCTCGGCAGTGGAGAAGACCTGGCTCTTCTTGGTCGGGATGGTGGTGTTGCGGTCGATCAGCTTGGTGAACACGCCGCCCAGCGTCTCGATACCCAGCGACAGCGGGGTGACGTCGAGCAGCAGCACGTCCTTCACGTCGCCCTGCAGCACGCCGGCCTGGATGGCGGCGCCAATGGCAACCACTTCATCCGGGTTGACGCCCTTGTGCGGCTCGCGGCCGAACAGCTGCTTCACGACCTCAATCACCTTCGGCATGCGGGTCATGCCGCCCACCAGCACCACCTCGTCGATGTCGCCGGCGGAAAGGCCCGCATCCTTCAGCGCCTTCTTGCAGGGCTCGATGGAGCGCTGGATCAGGTCGTCAACCAAAGCTTCAAGTTTCGCGCGGGTCAGCTTCAGCACCAGGTGCTTCGGGCCGGACTGGTCGGCGGTGATGAAGGGCAGGTTGATTTCGGTCTGCTGCGAGGATGATAGCTCGATCTTCGCCTTTTCGGCCGCTTCCTTCAGGCGCTGCAACGCCAGGCGGTCATTGCGCAGGTCGATGCCGTTTTCCTTCTTGAACTCGTCGGCCAGGTATTCCACGACGCGCAGGTCGAAGTCCTCGCCGCCGAGGAAGGTGTCACCATTGGTCGAGCGCACTTCGAACACGCCGTCGCCAATTTCCAGGATCGAGACGTCGAAGGTGCCGCCGCCCAAGTCATAGACCGCGATCTTCTTGCCGTCGGCCTGCTTGTCGAGGCCATAGGCCAGCGCAGCGGCAGTCGGCTCGTTGATGATGCGCAGCACTTCAAGGCCGGCGATGCGGCCGGCATCCTTGGTGGCCTGACGCTGGGCGTCGTTGAAATAGGCCGGCACGGTGATGACCGCCTGGGTCACCTTGTCGCCAAGGAAGGCTTCCGCCGTTTCCTTCATCTTCTGCAGCACGAAGGCCGAAACCTGGCTCGGGCTGTACTTCTTGCCATCGGCTTCCACCCAGGCATCGCCGTTATCGCCGGCAACCACCTTGTAGGGCACCATCTTGGTGAACTTCTGCGAAGCCTCGTCGCGGATGCCGCGGCCGATCAGGCGCTTCACCGAGAACAAGGTGTTTTCCGGGTTGGTGACCGCCTGGCGCTTGGCCGGCTGGCCGATCAGGCGCTCGCCATCCTTGGTGAAGGCAACCATCGACGGCGTGGTGCGCGCACCTTCCGCGTTCTCCACCACCTTCGGGCTCTTGCCATCCATGATGGCGATGCAGGAATTGGTCGTTCCCAGGTCGATGCCGATAACTTTGGCCATACTCAATCTCCTTAATTCAGGCAGTCCGGAGCAGCCTCCTTAGCGTTCGAGCGCCGGGCCGGACCCCTTGTCTGTTTGCACTTGTGACCGGTATGTAAGTGGGGACCCTGGGTCCCGCAACGCCCCAGGACAAAAAAAACGCGAAGTCTGGCCGAGTCTTGGCCGTATCGGCGGGGCCTTTCGGCCCTGCGCTGCAAAGCCTAGGAAACCCCGTGTCCGCCATTCCCGGCCGCCCGCCATCCGACAGCCCGGTTAAAGCACAGGAAAGCGGCGCGAAACCGGTATCGCCGTCGCCGATATTTATGGGATTTTTATTCGCCACCGTTGCCTACTGTGCCTGGGGCCTGTCGCCGCTGTATTTCCGCATGGCCGGCTTCATGACGCCGCTGGAAATCACCGCGCAGCGAGTGCTGTGGGCCTGCCTGATCTGCCTCGCGCTGCTGGCGGCGATGGGCAAGCTGCCGCTGCTGCTCCAGGCCTTCGCCAACAAGCGCCTGCTGCGCGCCCTGGTAATTACCAGTGCGATGATGCTGCTGAACTGGCTGCTGTTCGTCTATGCCATCGATACCCGGCAGGTGATGTCTGCATCGCTGGGTTACTACATCAACCCGCTGGTGGCGGTGCTGCTTGGCCGCCTGGTATTGAAGGAAGCGGTGAACCCGGTGCAATGGGCAATGCTGGGGCTGGCGGCCATCGGCGTCAGTGTGCTGGCGATTGCCACGGCCAGCACCGGGATCTGGATCTCACTCGCCATCGCCGTCTCCTGGGGCATCTATGCTCTGCTGCGTAAACGTAATCCGGTGGATAGTCTGGTCGGCTTCACGGTGGAAATCCTGCTGCCGCTGCCGTTGATGCTCGGCTTCCTCGCCTGGCATGGCGGCGGTGCGCTGGGGCCGGCCTGGAATGCTTTGCTGCAGGCCGATCTGCTGCCGGTATTGCTGCTGCTGTTCGCCGGCATGATCACCGCTATCCCGCTGGTGGCTTTCGGCGCCGGGCAGAGCCGCCTCACCATGGCCAGCATGGGCCTGATGCAATACATCTCGCCGACCCTGCAATTCCTGCTCGCCACGCTGCTATGGGGTGAAGTATTCACCACCAGCCACGCCATCGCCTTCGCCTGCATCTGGGTGGCGGTCGGCGTGTTCAGCTTCGAGAATTGGCGCCGGGCGCGCCGGGCAGCGGCGGCTGCCCAGGGCGCGGGCTGAAGCGGCGCGAAATCGGGCAGGCGCCGCCTAAATTGTTTGCATACAAATAGTTTTTGACAAAGCCGATCCCCGTGCTTTGATCATGGCAGTGCAAACAAACGGGGAGTGCTGCCATGCAACAGGTAAATCGACGCCATCTTCTGCTCGGCCTCGGCGCCACCGCCGCGCTGGCCGGGATCGGCGGCGCCGCGCAAGCGGCAACCAAGGTTTCGGCCGGCTCGCGCAGCGTGCTGATCGTGGTGGATGTGCAGAACTGCTTCATTCCGGGTGGCAGCCTGGCGGTGAAGGAAGGCGATGTGATCGTGCCGCTGATCAACACGCTGGCGAAGAAATTCCAGAATGTGGTGCTGACGCAGGACTGGCATACCGCCGACCATGTCTCGTTCGCCTCGCAGCATGCCGGCAAGAAGCCGTTCGACAGCGTGAAGCTGGGCTACGGCAATCAGGTGCTGTGGCCGGATCATTGCGTGCAGGGCACCGAGGGCGCGGCGCTGGCCAAGGATCTTGCGATTCCGCAGGCGCAACTGGTGATCCGCAAGGGCTATCACAAGAATGTCGACAGCTACTCGGCTTTCTATGAAGCCGATGGCAAGACCTCGACCGGGCTTGGCGGCTATCTCAAGCAGCGCGGCATGAAGCGGGTTTTCGTCGTCGGCCTGGCAACCGACTTCTGTGTCGCCTGGACCGCCATGGATGCGCGCAAGGAAGGTTTCGAGACCTATGTGATCGAGGATGCCTGCCGTGGCATCGATGCCGCCGGTTCGCTGGCCAAGGCCTGGACCGACATGAAGGCCAAGGGCGTGAAGCGTATACAGTCTGCTGATCTCGCATAAAGCTTCGGGCCGTCCTACATTACGGGCATGTTGGACGGCCTGCATTTCCTGCCAGGATACCTTGATGCCGCCGCGCAAGCCGCGCTGGTGAGCGACGTGCAGGCGTTGCTGCGCGAGGCGCCGCCCTATCGCGCGCTGATGCCGAAAAGCGGCCAGCCGATGCGGGTGCGCATGAGCAATGCCGGCGCGCTGGGCTGGTATACCGACCGCGATGGCGGCTACCGCTATATCGCGGCGCATCCCGAAACCGGACGGCCCTGGCCGGTAATTCCTGAAAGCATCCTGGGCATCTGGCGTGGCGTGAGCGGCTACACCGCCGAACCGGAATGTTGCCTGATCAATCTCTACGATGCGGCGGCGCGGATGGGCCTGCACCAGGACCGCGACGAGCAGGATTTCGCCGCCCCGGTGGTGTCGATCTCGCTCGGCGACAGCGCGCTGTTCCGCGTCGGCGGGCAGAACCGCCGCGACCCGACGCGGTCGCTGAAGCTGGCGAGCGGCGATGTGCTGGTGCTGGGCGGGGAGGCGCGGCTGGCCTTCCATGGCATCGACCGCATCCATGCCGGCAGCAGCCGGCTGCTTGCCCCGTATGAGGAGATGGCGTGGGGGCGGATCAACCTGACACTGCGGCGGGTGACCCTGCCGCGTTAAGGCCGATCTGGGCCTCGGTAAGCGGCGGCGGGAATTCCAGCGTCACCATGGTGCCCTGGCCGAGCCGGCTTTGCAGCGTGAAGCTGCCGCGATGCAGTTCCACCAGTGCCTTGACCAGCGGCAGGCCGAGGCCGGTGCCTTCATATTGCCGTGTCAGGTCGTTTTCCACTTGGCCGAAGGGGCTGAGAACCAGCGCGTGATGTTCGGGCGCGATGCCGATGCCATTGTCTGAAACCCAGAGGCGGAAGCCGCCTTGCTCCATCGCCTGGGTGCCGATCTCAATGCAGCCACCCTTGGGCGTGAACTTCACCGCGTTGGATAGCAGGTTCAGCAGCATCTGCCGCAGTGCCTGGGCATCGGCATAGCCTTCCTCCAGCGTGGCATCGAAACGGGTGCTGAAGCTCAGTTCCTGCCGCTCGGCATGGGGCCGCAGCACCCGCATGCAGAGTTCTGCCATTTCCTGCGGGTCGATCATGGCGGGGTGGATGGTCCAGCCGCCGCTCTCGATCTTGGCCATGTCTAGGATGTTGTTGATCAGGCCGAGCAGATGCTGGCCGCTGGCCAGGATGTCCTGCACATATTCCGAATAGCGCGGCGAGGTGAGCGGGCCGAACAGGCGGTCGCGCATCACCTCGGCGAAGCCGATGATGGCATTGAGCGGCGTGCGCAGTTCGTGGCTCATGGTGGCGAGGAAACGTGTCTTGGCGCGCGAGGCTTCCTCGGCGGCGGCGCGGGCGCGCTCCAGCGAGCGGTTGCGTCGTTCGCTGCGGGCACGGCTGAGCTGCAGCAGCGACAGCGCGGTGCCGACGCCGTGATACATCCCGTTGCTGGTGACGATGAAGCCGCGCAGCAGGGCGGAGGGATGCTCATCGGCGATCAGCGCCTCCAGCCGGTCGATGCCGAGATGCGCTTCCACGGTCAGCGGCTCGCGGTCCATCAGCGCGCTTACCGGCTTCTTGGCATAGAGTGCACGGCCGTAATCGCGCGAGAGATGAGTGATCAGGTCATAGCGGTTGATCAGGCCGAGCGGGCGGCCCTGTTCGCTCACCACCGCCAGCGCGCCAAGATCGGGATCGGCGGCAAACAGCCGGTCGACATCCTCGCAGCGCATGCCCGGCGGTACCGGTATGCGGGGGCTGGCGGCACCGCCTATGGTTTCGAGCAGATCGCCATCATTCATATGCACGGAAGGCCTCATGGATCTTGAGGCCTTGTTATCGCCGCCTAACGTGACGGCGCCGTGACACTGAAGGCGGGATTATGCCTTGGTATCGACGCTACCGGCGGTGGTGGAGTCCGGCTGCGGCCCGCCCTTGGTGACGCCGACCATGGCGGCGCGCAGCAGGCGGCCATGCTGCACATAGCCGGCGGCAATCACCTGGAACACGGTGCCCGCCGGCAGGTTCGGGTTTTCCACCTCGAACATCGCCTGATGTAGGTTGGGATCGAAACGCTGGCCCTGCGGGTCGATGCGCTGGATGCCGAAACGCTCGAACACGCTGAGCAGTTCCCGCTCGGTGGCTTCGATGCCGACCAGCAGGTTGTTCAGCGGATCGGTTTTTGCCGCATCGCCTTCCGCCGGCTTCGGTGCGTTCTGCAGCGCGCGGCCGAGATTATCGGCGACTGAGAGGATGTCCTTGGCGAATTTGGCCGAGGCGAATTTCACCGCATCGTCGCGCTCGCGCTCCAGGCGGCGGCGCAGATTCTCGGTTTCCGCTGCCATGCGCAGCAACCGGTCCTTCAATTCGGCGCTTTCCGCCTGGGCCTTGGCGAGATCGGCGGCGAGCAGGGCGGCATCGCCGGCAGCGGTCGGCTCGGTATTGATGGCGGAGTCGAAATGGACGCTGTCGTGGGCGGTCTGGGTCGGCTGGGTGGTCATGTTACATCTCTATTGGCTGCGGCCCTGCATATACGGGCGGGGGCGGCAAATTTCAACCAAGCGGCTGCGCCGGGTGCACTCAACCCGGCGGCGGCTGCCGCGCGTGTCTCAACCGATCAGGCGGCCCACCACCTGGGCGGTGAAATCCACCATCGGCACCAGGCGGGCATAATTCATGCGGGTGGGGCCGATCACGCCAATGGCGCCGACGATGCGCTGCTGCTGGTTCTGCAGCGGCGCCACGATCAGCGAACAGCCGGCCTGGCGGAACAGGGTATTTTCCGAGCCGATGAAGATGCGCACGCCCTCGCTGCCATGGGTGAGGTCGATCAGGCGCAGCATTTCCTCGGTGTTTTCCAGCTCTTCCATCAGCGAGCGGATGCGTTCCAGGTCGGCCATCGCCGCCACGTCGTCGAGCAGGTTGGCGGAACCGCGCACGATCAGCGTGCCGCCGGTATTGCGGCCCTGCAGCGACGGCTCGCCGCCCCATACCGCCAGGCCGGCCTCTACTACCTTGGAGGTGAGCTGGTCCAGCTCGGCGCGCCGGGTGGTGAGTTCACTCAGCACCTCTTCGCGCGCCAGATCGATGGTGCGGCCCTTGAGGCGGCGGGAGAGGAACTGCGCGGCCTCGGCCAGGGCCGCCTGGCTCATGCCGAGCGGCATCTCGATCATGCGGTTTTCGACCTGGCCATTCTCGCTCACCAGCACCACCAGGGCCTGGCCCGGGCCTACGGGGACGAATTCCACCTGGCGCAAAGGCGCATCCACCTTCGGCGCCACCACCAGGCCGGCATGGCCAGAGAGCCCGGAAAGCGCGGCGGTGGCTTCGGTCAGCACTTCCTGGAAGCCGCGGCCCGAGGCGGCGCAGCGATTCTCGATCGCCGAGCGTTCATCGCGGGTGAGGTCGCCGACCTGGAGCAGGCCATCGACGAACAGCCGCAGGCCGCTCTCGGTCGGCAGCCGGCCGGCCGAGGTATGGGGCGCGAACAGCAGCCCGGCATCCTCCAGGTCGGCCATGGTGTTGCGGATACTGGCCGGCGACAGCTTGAGGTCGAGCTTCTTGGACAGCAGGCGCGAGCCGACCGGCTCGCCGGTCGCCATATAGGTTTCTACCACGAGGCGCAGAATCTCGCGGTTGCGCTGGCCGATTTCCTTGATCATGCGGGAAGAATGGGGATTGCCCGGGCGAGCGTCAACCGCGCCACGCCGCAGACAGCACAAAGCCCGGCGCCGACGCGCAGAAAGCCCTGAATTTCCGGAGAGAAAATGGAGCGGGCGATGAGATTCGAACTCACGACCCCAACCTTGGCAAGGTTGTGCTCTACCCCTGAGCTACGCCCGCTCGGACGGCCCCGCGACCCGCACCCATCAGGGGGCGCCGCGTTGCAGGGGCGGACTATACTCAGCCGTTTTGCCATTGCAAGCGTCTGCCGGAAAAAATGCATGGCGGAAAAGCGCCGAAGCCGGAAGGGCTTGGGCGAAAACCGGGGCGTCGGCCGGAAAGCCCTTGCACCCCCGGCCCGGCTCTAGTATCAGAGGGCCGCCTCGCGCAGCCCCCGGCCATGCCGGCGCCGCGCAGACCCGGCATGGCGATGCCTTCAGTGGCCGCGCCCCCAGGTCCCCATCGTCTAGAGGCCCAGGACGACGCCCTCTCACGGCGTAAACCGGGGTTCGAATCCCCGTGGGGACGCCATTTTCCAAAATATAGCCTGCCCGGCAGCATGATTGCCTCTGGCAGCATCGCGTTCCGATCCGGCCAGAAGTCCGGTCCGGGCTGTTCCGAGCATACTGGTTGAGGCCGGAAGCGCATCGTGATCCGCGCGGGAAACCATTCCACAGGTTGCTGAATCTGGGCATCACTGAATATTTATTGCCAGAAGTATTTCCTATAGATTGTAAATTCAGATAATGACCGTGTCCGATTGGTATTTTCAGCGGACGTGGCGCGTCGAAATATTGGGTTGGGTCCTGGCGGCACATGATGCCTGGGGAGAGGGTTGTTGCTCAAGATGTGGTTCAGGAAGAGCGTCCGTTGGGTTGGCGCTCTGGCGTCGGTTGCGGCAGCAACGTATCTGATTTTTGTCTCGGGGTTGTTCATCGGCCTGCAGCCTTTCGGCCAGGGTGTACTTGACGAGATCGCCTGGCCGCTGCGCGAAGTGAAGCGCAGCGTCATCGGGCGCGACCCACTGCTGCCTACCCGGCAATACAAGGTCGCCACCCGCGATGAACTGCTGTTCGATGAAGCGGTCGGCCCGCTCTTCGAAGGCCCGCGGCTGGCACGTCCCAATCTGCTGTCGGTGCTGCCGCGTGATGTCAGTCCGAAGAATAGTGCCGCGCCGCTGGACGAGGTATTCCTGGAGTCCAATCGCGGCCGTTTGGGGGGCAGCCTGCAATCCTATACCGTGCGCCGGCTCGACAATGCCTATCTGCATATTTTCGACTTCGGCTGGACCCGGGTGCATTTTCTTGCCAAGCGCGCCGAGATCCGCAATTGCGCTTCGCTGATTGTGCCTGGCAGCGGCACCGACCTGGCTTCGCAGATATTGCTTGGCGAAGGCTACCATGGCGATCTGTTCGCGCAGGTGCCGTGCACCACGCTGGTCTATGTGAAGCCGAATCATGATACGCGCCAGATCGTCTATAAGGATCATCGCGTCAATTTCGACTATCTCTACACATCGCTGATCGGGATCAACAGCATCTATTCCTACTGGTATATCGAGGAATTGATCGAGACCGCGCTGTATCTCAAGACGGTGTCCGATGCGGTGCTGGTGGTTGGCCTGTCGCAGGGTGGCGGAGCGGCGATGATTGTCGGCGCGGTGGCCAATCTGGCGGTGACGGCGGTGCTGTCTGGTTATTACGTTCCTGATGGCGGCCAGTTCGGCAATTTCCACCAGATACTGATTCCCAGCATGACCAGCTTTTTGCAGCCGGAAGAGATCGGCAAGTATTTCCGGCAGGGCCAGCTCATCCTGACTTACGGCAAGCAGGATCTGCCAGTCTATCGCCTGGCGGAGACCCAGGATGAAGCCTGTTCACGCCTGATGGCGGCGGAAGCGCGGGTAACCTGCGTGTTTCATGATTCCGGGCACACCTACCCCAACAACCTGCGGCCATTGCTGCAGCGGGCACTGGACCAGTACCGCGCGGAAAAGCGCTGACGGCCCTGAAGGGGGAGACTCGGGCAGAGATATGTCTGAGCCTGTACTCATCCCTGTGGCGAAATAAACAAAGATAAACGTGGCTCGGCAACTAATATGTTGATATTAATCAAGTAAATACTACCAAATGACAGCATGCCGCCATCAGATACGCTTTAGCTTTGCCTTAAGAACCCTTGGCGGCTGGACTGGATAAAAGATGGGGGTGAGGGATGTTTGGTCTGTTTGCGAACAAGGCGGAAGAACTCGCCGCCGCAAGATTCGAGGCCATCAACCGCTCTCAGGGCATGATCGAGTTCGATCTCGATGGCACCATCCTTTTTGCCAACGAGAATTTCCTCAAATCGATGGGCTACACCCTGGCTGAAGTGCAGGGCAAGCATCACAGCATTTTCGTCACCCCGGACTACAAGGCGAGCCCCGAGTATCGCGGCTTCTGGGAGAAGCTGCGGCGCGGCGAATACGATACCGGGCAATATCTGCGGCTTGGCAAGGGCGGCAAGGAAATCTGGATTCAGGCCAGCTACAATCCGATCTTCGACAAGCAGGGCAGGCCGGTGCGGGTGGTGAAGATCGCCGCCGATATAACCGAGCAGAAGCAGCGCGCCGCTGATTTCGAAGGCCAGCTTTCGGCAATCAGCAAATCGCAGGGCATGATCAGCTTCACCCTGGATGGCATCGTGCTGGATGCCAACGAGGCTTTCCTCGCCGTGCTCGGCTATAGCCTGGAAGAGGCGCGCGGCAAGCATCACCGCCTGTTCGTCGAGCCGGCCTATGCCGAGAGTCAGGCCTATCGGGATTTCTGGGCTAAGCTGCATCGCGGCGAATATGATGCCGGACAATACCGCCGCGTCGGCAAGGGCGGCAAGGAGGTCTGGATTCAAGCCACCTATAATCCGATCCTCGATGCTTCCGGCCGGCCCTATAAGGTGGTGAAATTCGCCACTGATGTGACCGCGCAGGTGAAGGCAGCGCAATTGATGCGCCAGGCGGTGGACAAGGTGGTGGCTGCTGCCCGCGCCAACGACCTGACTCAGCGGATCGATCTTGTGGAGTTGAAGGGCGATATCCGCGAACTCTGCCAGGGCATCAACGAATTGCTCGACTCCACCGGTGACGTGATCAAGTCCCTGAAAGTTGCCTCGGTGGCCATTGCCACAGCCACGGATGAGATTTCATCGGGCAGCCGTGACATGTCAGCGCGCACCGAAAGCCAGGCTGCCAGCATCGAGCAGACAGCAGCCTCGATGCACCAGATCACCGCCACGGTGAAGCAGAATGCCGATAATGCCCAGGCCGCCAACCAGCTCAGCCAGGCGGCACGCGATACCGGCGAGCGCGGCGGCGCTGTGGTGAATGATGCGGTGGCGGCGGTCAGCCGGATCGAGGAAAGCGCGCGCAAGATTTCCGATATCGTCGGCCTGATCGACGAGATCGCGTTCCAGACCAACCTGCTGGCGCTGAACGCCTCGGTCGAGGCGGCGCGCGCCGGCGAGGCCGGCAAGGGTTTCGCTGTCGTGGCGCAGGAAGTGCGGGCGCTGGCACAGCGGTCGGCCAGTGCGTCGAAGGACATCAAGGCGCTGATCTCGGAATCAAATGCCCAGGTGAAGACCGGTGCCGAACTGGTCGGCCGCACCGGCTCCGCGTTGCATGAAATCCTCAGCGCCATCAAGAAGGTGAGCGATATTGTGGCGGAAATCTCGGCCGCCAGCCTGGAACAATCCAATGGTCTGGAGCAGGTGAATACCGCTGTCACCAGCATGGACGAACTGACCCAGCGCAATGGCGCCCTGATCGAGGAGAGTGCAGCCTCGGCCCAGGCGCTCGCAGATCAGGCCGCCAAGCTGGCCCATCTGGTGCAGAGCTACCGTGTCTGAAATGGCCGACTAGGTCTTTCATTTTCTATAATTAGGATTCCAGCCTTATGTTTGGGTATATTTTTCTGTGTCATTGCCATGGAGATAAATCGTGCAGTGGCTTTTAGGATTTGTTGCGGGTTTTGGCGTTGCAGGTGGCATTGCCGCTTGGGCGTCAACAACTTGTTGTGCATTGGTCGGTGATCCTGTGCGTTCACCAATAATCAAATGGCTTTTTGATTGGCAATCTGCGTGGAGTGGTTTCTCCGCTGGCTTCCTTGCATTGTTTGCAGCGCTCTTGACGATTAGACAAACGAGAAAAAGTGCACGGGAGCAAATTGATCAAGCAAAAGAAGAAGTGAATGTACTAAAGGCGGTTGCAGATGAGGAGCGCGCACGTCATCGGCGAGAGGTGGCTGGAGCGATTTGGGCTATTTTGCATCAGATACGCATGGTAATTGGTCGTATGCAACGCGAACTGCAAATTACTAGGGTAACATATACAACAATGCTGCCAATCAAACGCATCGATACCAGTTTATATCAATCAATAGGAACAAATTTAGGAACTCTGCCTCCGGAGTTGAGTGCTGCTGTGGCGCGGAGTTTTGGTCATGTTTTCGCAATTAACGAGAGAGTGGAGAAGTTGTTAGGGCACAGCCCGCAAGCTCAATGTTCCATCGATTATCCAACCTCTCTCGCACATGAGTTCGGTGCTTGCCTTACGGATATTGATTTTGCATTGAATAGATTGGAAATTTTGGCAAAGAATCAAGGTGAAGAATTCACTTTCCCTCGAGCTCCTGGTCAAGCAATCGAAAATGACGAGAACTCGCATTCATAAATTTAGTCGCTGTTTTCTCAAACCTTCAAGGTAGTATTTAACGGTGGTAGCTTCATAGGGGGCTATATCGTGCTATATTTTTTTGCAGATTTTTTAGTAGCCATCGCGGTCGAGGCGCGGCAGCAGCAGGGATTGCAGGATGCCACGGTCGAGCGAACTGCTTTTGATCGGCGTGGCGCTGGGTGGCAGATGGTGGGCTTCGCCTTCGGGCCAGACCTGCAGCACCATGACCTGCGACACGCTGCTGCCATCCGTGGTCAGCGGCAGCATCAGGCGCCGCGTGCGGCCATGCCCGCCATGGTCCCAGCGGAACGGGCTTTCGGAATAGACCGGCCCGGCAGTGTCGAAAACACGGCGGAACAGGCCACGGATATAGGCGGCATAATCGTCGCGCATCACGTCGTTGATGCGTTCGCCGGCAAAGTCGCGGCCAAACTTTTCCGCCATGTGCGAGCCGACCAGCCGGAAGCGCACGTCAAAAGGTTCGTGCAGCAATTCCGCGATCACCAGATGCGGCAGCAACCGGCGCGGCAGGTCGATGGGTGAAATATCGTCGCGATGCGGTGCGAAACGCGAACTGCGCTTCGAAGCCCAGTAGATCGCCACTTCCAGCAGCAGTGGATCATCATAGAATGGCAGGTCAGGCTCGAACAGCGCGCGCTGCGCCGCATTGCCGGTCTGGTATTGCAGCGTGCCGGCAATGAATTCCGCTAGGCCGTAGAGCGCCACCAGATCGCGCTCGCGCCATTGCCGCGGTGCGCTGGTCTGTTCGCAGCAGAGGATCGCCGCCGGATTGCCTTCGCGGTCATTGATCAGGAAATCAAGCAGCGAGTGGATATCGTTGTCGATGAAATAGCCCTGTGCAAAGCAGCGCGTTGCCGGATGCCTGCGGGCATCTTCGGCCGCGATGACGCGTTCGGTCAGGATGGCGTTGAGGTAATCGGCATGATGCTCGCGGCCGATTACCATGCCGGGCGGTGCATTCGGGGTACGGCGGTCGATCAGATGCTGGCAGGAGATGCTGCCATTGGGCTCGAAATACCAGATGCTGGCACGCGTCGCCTGCGTCGCATCCAGGGCATCACGGCACACGGCATTGAAGAGATTACGGAGGCCGGCTGCATTGACGGCATGTGCCACGGCCTGTCGCGATTGGTCGAACACTGACTATTCCTAACCCATCCTATTGCACTGGCCCTGTTGCACTGGCGCTGCTGCACGGGAACTTATACGACGGCGCAGCGGAAATTATGCGGCGCGTTCATGTTTAGCGGGTGTTGAGCCCGCGTTGGAGTCGAATTCTGTCCAAAAGAGACTAATTTTGATAGTAACTACAGTGTGTTACCGCAAATTTATCGGGCCGATACGGCTAGTATATACGAATTTTATTAGGGTCGAGGTGCCTACTCCAAGGAGCCTCGAATCATGGCACGCGCTGCCGCCAATCCATTTCCCGCGCCGCGCAAGCTGCGCCGATTGCAGATCGAAATCACCACCGGCTGCAATCTGAAATGCGCCGGCTGTCCGCGCACCGTGGCAATGCAGGCCGATGAATGGCACAACCGCCATATGCCGGTGCAGCGCTTCCGCGCCGTGATCCAGAATGCGCCGCTGGCCGATGTCGCCGTGTTGCAGGGCGTTGGCGAACCGACGATTCATCCCAAGCTGCCGCAGCTGCTGGATATCGCGCTGGAGAGCGGCAAGTTCGATCTGGTGAGCTTCAACACCAATGCCCTGGTGCGTGACATCGCCTATTACATGCGGCTGGCGCAGCGCGGCTTGCGCCATTTAAGCGTTTCAGTTGATGCGCTGGACCAGGAAGGGGCGGCCATCACCCGTGCCGGTACCGATGCCGAGAAACTCAAGAAGCAGCTCGTCGGTTTGCTGCGTCTGTTTCCCGGCCTCACTGTTTCAATCGTGCTGAGCCGGATGAATATGGGCCGGCTGGAAGGTCTGCTCGATTACCTGATCGGCATCGGCACCAAGGTGATCGAGGTGCAGCCGCTGGTCAGCTATGCCGCCAGCACCAACATGCTTGGTCTTGATCAGAGCGATATTGCGCGCGGGGTTGAGATTATCGAGCGCGCACGGCTGCGCGGTGCGCAGCAATGCATGATCGTGACCGCGCCTGGCATGCAGCCAAGCGGCAAACGCTGCCACCGGCCGCTCAATGCCGCTTACTGCACCGTGGAAGGGCTGCTCACGCCCTGCTGCGTCACCAACGATACGGCGTATTTCGACCGCACCAGCCTGGAGCATCAGAGTTTTACCTCCGCCTGGCAGAGCCAGGGCGTGGCGCAATGGATGGAGGAATTCCGCCAGCGCGAACCTGAAATGTGCCAGGGCTGCGGCTACAATCCGCGTGGCTTCGAAGGCGATGGCGGCGCGATGAATGAATATGCCCGCAGCCCGCGCGATGCAGCGCCGGCCTGAGGTGGATCAAAATGGGCGGGATCAGAACTCGACGTCGAGTTCTTCCATCTCCGCCGGCTCAAGCTGCGCTTCGGCATTCCATTCGCGCATCGCCGGCAGGTCGAGGATCAGTTTCTTATACTCGGCGGTAATGCTGTCGAGCTTCACATCATAGGTCTCGAAGCGGGTGCAGACCGGCGCATACATCGCGTCGGCCAGCGTCGGCGTGGCGCCGAACAGGAACGGCCCGCCATAGGTTTCGAGACATTCGCGCCAGATCGCCAGGATGCGGTCGATATCGGCCTGGGCGCCGGCCCAGATCTTGAAGTTGGGATGCGTTGCCTTCAGGTTCATCGGCAGTGCGGCGCGCATGTTGGCGAAGCCGGAATGCATTTCACCGGCCACCGCGCGGCAATGCGCGCGCTGCGCCAGATCCTTCGGCAACAGCCCCGCCTTGGGTTTGATTTCATTCAGGTATTCGGCAATAGCCAGGGTATCCCACACCTTCACCTCGCCATCGGTGAGGCAGGGCACCAGGAAGGACGGCGACAGCAGCAGCAATTCGGCGCGGGAGGAGGGGTCGTCAGCGGAGAGCCGCACTTCTTCGAAATCCAGCTTCGCCATTTTGCACAGCAACCAACCGCGCAATGACCAGGACGAGTAGTTCTTGCTGCTGATGGTAAGCGTGGCCTTCGCCATGGCGTCATCCCTTGGTGCCGGCGGCCGGCTCCCCCTGAGGCAAAGGGGCCGCCCGTCCTGTGCGTGGTACGCGGCTGCATGTGCCGCCCTGCCGGCGGACCGGCCGGGCGATGCTGCTTTGCATTATTATCTCGCAGTGCAATAAAAAATGCACTAGCCTTTTATCGTCTCGGTTGGGATTGCGGCGCCGGAAACGCCCGATCCGGGTCCGGCATCGTCCAGCAGCATGGGTTTCCCGCCCGCATGATGTATTACGCCTATCAAGCCTACTCCGATCTGATGGAGCCGGTCCGCGCCGTTGCCCGTATGGCGCAAGGGGCTTTTAACGACCCGGCCAATCCGCTGCGCGACACCACCCTGTTCCGCCATATGGCGGCGGGTGCCGAGATGGTGACGCGCTCGACACTGACCCATCATCGCCCGCCCTATGGCATCGATAAGGTGAAGGTGGGCAACCGCGAAGTCGGCATAACCGAGCGCGCGGCCCTGGTCACGCCGTTCGGCACCCTGCTGAATTTCAAGAAAGACATTGATGTGGCGCAGCCCCGCGTGCTGGTGGTGGCGCCGCTATCGGGCCACTATGCCACGCTGCTGCGCGGCACGGTGGAAACCCTGCTGCCGGAACATGATGTCTACATCACGGATTGGCACAATGCCCGCGATGTCAGCCTGTCCGATGGCCGTTTCGGCTTCGATGAATATGTCGATCATGTGATCCGCTTCCTCGAACATCTTGGCCCCGGCGCCCATGTGGTTGCGGTGTGCCAGCCCTGCGTGCAGGTGCTCAGCGCCGTGGCTTTGATGGCGGAAGGCGGCAACAAAGCGCAACCGCGCACCATGACGCTGATGGCCGGCCCGATCGATTGCCGGGTCAACCCCACGGAAGTGAACAACCTGGCCACCGGCAAGCCGATCGAGTGGTTCGAGCGCAACCTGATCGACACGGTGCCGCAGCGCTTCAAGGGTGCCGGCCGCCGCGTCTACCCCGGCTTCGTGCAACTCACGGCTTTCATGTCGATGAACATGGATCGCCATGTGAAAGCACATGTGGAGCTTTACGAGAATATCGCCGCCGGCGAGTTGGAGAAGGCCGAGGCGACCAAGACCTTCTATGACGAATATTTCGCCGTGCTGGATTTGCCGGCGGAATTCTATATCGAGACCGTGCAGCGCGTGTTCCAGGAATACCATCTTGCCGAAGGCCGCCTGGTGGTGCATGGCCACAAGGTCAATCCCAAGGCCATCCGGCGCACTGCTTTGCTCACCGTCGAAGGCGAGAAGGACGATATCTGCTCAGTGGGGCAGACATTGGCCGCGCATGACCTCTGTACCGGCCTCAAGCCCTTCATGCGCAAGCATCACCTGCAGCCGGGCGTGGGCCATTACGGCGTGTTCAATGGCCGCCGCTGGAATACGCAGATTTATCCGCTTGTGCGCAACCTGATCCTGGCGCACGACTGATAGCGGCAGGGCGTCACAGGATGCCGCGCTGCTTCAACAGTGAATCGAGCCGCTGCTTCAGCAGTTGCAGCGATACCGGCTTCACCATATAGCCATCCACCTGCAGCTTCTTGGCGGTCAGCACGGTTTCCTGCTGCTTGTCGGCGGTGAGAAACACCACCGGCGTTTCCGCCAGGCTGGGATTGGCCATGCCGCGCAGCTTAGCCAGGAAGCCGAGGCCATCGAGCGGCTGCATATGCACATCGCAGAGCACCAGCAGCGGCCGTACCCGCACCAGTTCCTTGAAACCAGCCTCGCCATCGGCGGCTTCATGCAGCAGCCGGTAGCCGAGCTGGCGCAATAGCTGGCAGATGATCTGCCGCGTGTAATCCTCATCCTCCACTACCAGGATGCGGATCTTGTCGAGCGGAATACCGGCCATGTGTTTAACTGCCTTATCTCAATGCCGCATGATCTGCGGCAGGGTATCGTTCAATTCGCGCCAGGTATCGGGCATCAGTTCGGCCATCAGCGCGGCGGTATCGATGTCGTTGGCATCGCAGGCATCCTGCAGATCCGAGGCGAGGTTGCCGAGCCGGTTGGCGCCCATGGAGCGGCCGGAGCCTTTCAGCGCATGGGCGGCGAAGCGCACGGCATCCAGGTCGCCCTTGGCCATCGCCGCCGTCACCTCCTCGATGCGTTTGGCGGCATCGGCGACGAAGTTGCTCAAGAAGCCCTTGGCGGCATCGTCCAGGCTGCCGAACATTTCCGAAAGCGGGCCCGGATCGAAGATATCAGGATCCCAATCGAAGCTGCTGCTGGCAGCGGCCGCCGGCACCGCAGCGGCAGGTGGCGGCGCTTTGCTTGCCGGCACGCGCAGCGCCAGTGCTTGCGGCAGCCACTTGGTCAGCATCTCGCCCAGGGCGCGGCTGTTGATCGGCTTGGTCAGGTAGCCATCCATGCCGGCATCCAGGCATTGCTGCTCGGTGCCGGTAAGGGCATCGGCGGTCAGCGCCACGATCGGCAGCCGTGGCCCTTCCGGCGTTTCGGCACCACGGATCGCGGCAGTGAGTTCGAAACCGTCCATCTCGGGCATGTGGAAGTCTGTGAGCAACAGGCCGTAGCCGATGTTGTTCTGGTACATTTCCAGTGCTTTGGCGCCGTTGTCGCCGATCTCGCAGGCGAAGCCCATGCGGCTCAGCATCTGACGGATCACCACCTGATTGGTCAGGTTGTCCTCCGCCACCAGCACCAGCGCATTGCCGGCGCGCGCGGTTTCGATATCCGGCGGTGCCCAGGCCATGTCCTCGCGGAAGGCGCTTTCCGCCTCGTCGCCCGATACCAGATCGAGCGCCAGCGCGGCGGCGCGCCACAGGCCGTGGCGGTTCAGCGGATAGGTCAGTGCCAGGCGGAAATGCGCGCGGGCAGCCGCATCCAGGGTGGAGACCAGGCTGCGTGGCGCCACCAGGGCATAGCGCGCCGAACTCTCCACCGATGCCGGCAAGTCGAGTACATCTCCGCCGGGGCTGCGCGCATCCACCAATACCAGGTCGATATCGCCGGTGGCGAGCCGCTGGCGTGCCGTCGGCACGGTCGCCTGCATCTCGATCTGGCTGATCCCGGCGCCGCGCAGATACTGCGCCGCCAGCGCCGATTGCTGCGCCGGCAGGCCCACCAGCAGCACACGGCAGGACGCGATATCCTGTTTCGGCCGCAGCATTGCGGCATCCTGCTCCGATGCCAGCGGCAATTCGAACCAGAAGGTCGAGCCCTGGCCGGCAATGCTGGTGGCGCCGATGCGGCCGCCCATCAATTCACAGAGGCGATGGCAAATGGAAAGGCCGAGGCCGGTGCCGCCGTATTTGCGTGCTGTGGAAGTATCCGCCTGGCTGAAAGGCTGGAACAGCTTGGCCTGCTGTTCTTCGGTGAGGCCGATGCCGCTGTCGATGATCTCGAAGCGCAGCCAGCCCGGCTCTGCCAGCGGCCGGATGCGCAGGGTGACGCTGCCTTCATGGGTGAATTTCACCGCGTTACCGCCGAGATTGAGCAGCACCTGGCGCAGGCGGGTAGGGTCACCGAGCCGTTTGTCCGCCAGCGTCGGATCGATATCGACCAGCAGCTCCAGCATCTTGTCATCGGCGCGCGGTGCCAGCAATTCGCCGACGCCATCGGCCAGATCGCCGAGGCTGAAAGGCACGCTTTCGATATCCAGCTTGCCGGCTTCGATCTTGGAGAAATCCAGGATGTCGTTGATCACGGTGAGCAGAGCCTGTGCCGACTCCCGGATCACCTTCGACATGCGGCGCTGCTCGCCATCCATCGGCGTCAGTTCCAGCATTTCCGCCATGCTCATCACGCCATTCATCGGTGTGCGGATCTCATGGCTCATCGTGGCAAGGAAGTTCGATTTGGCGCGGGTGGCTTCCTCGGCGACGATGCGGGCGCCGCGCGACTCCTCCTCGGCCTTGGCCAGCGCCAAGGATTTCTCGCGCAGCTTGATGGTATAGAAGGCGCCGATGGAGAACAGCACCAGGCCGGCGAAAGCCATCAGCAGGTTGCGCCGCAGGCGCTGCTCGGCATCCCTGAGCACGGCCTTCTCGGGCAGGCCGACATAGGTATAGAACGGTGCGCTGGAGATGTCGGAGCGGCTGGAGGCGCCGACCAGCAGGCCGCGCGGTGTGTTGAGAACGCGCGACACGCCATCCTCGCGCAAAGCCTCGTAGAGCGCCGAGGCATCCGGATCGCCAAGGTCGCCGACGCCACCGGAGCGCGACGTGTTCTCGGCGCGGAAGCGGCGCATCAGCGCCGAATGACCCAGCACCTCGCCTTCGCCAGTGGCGATGAACACCGTGCCGCCGATGCGGCGCGATTCCGCATCGACAATGCGCGATACCTCGCCAAGCTCGATATCGACACCGATCACCGCCCGCAGCACCCCGCCGGCATCGAATACCGGCACGGCATAGGTGATGCCCAGCGTGGCAGCGGTGGCGAAAGTGTAGGGCTTGGTCCAGATATCGCGGCCGGCGCGTTCGGCGCCGATATACCAGGGGCGCTGGCGCGGATCATAGGGCGGCGCTTCCATATCCGAACGCAGGAAGCCGGAGCCATCCTTGCTCGGCATAAGGAATTCATTGCGCACGATCTCGCCGGTGACCGGATCGCGCACCAGTTCACGCATCAGGATGGCGCGCTTGCCGGTGATGTCGAAGCCGATGCGGGCGGAATCCTGCCAGGAGAAGGCCTGCACGGCATGGAACGAGCCATCGGGCAGGCCGACATAGACGCCGTTGAGGAAGACATTGCGCTGCATCAGCGCATTGGCCATGGGCTGGAACAGCGCCAGGAAGGCTTCGCGGTTCGGCACCTCGCGAGCCAGGTCGCGGATGAAGCTGGTGGTGATCAGCAGGCCATCGAAACGGCGGTCGGTCTGCTGCTTGATGGTCTCGGCATATTCCTCGGCGCTGGAAAGGCCGTCACTCAGCAATGCATCGCGCTGCTCTTGGTAGAGCTGCAGCAGGCCATACACCGCGCCGGCGAAAATGACGCAGAAACCCAGCACCAGCTTGATCAGCCCGGTATAGCGGCCCAATGTGCATACCTAAGAGTAGAATGACCTTTGCATTATGATACCGTTGATTTCCCCGTCAGGGAAAAACAAATGTCGGAAAATTCACAATAAATTTGCTAGGCAGGATTTGCCGACTGCCCGGCGAAAGCTGCCGCCTTGGGTTGCAACTCTGACATTGCCGGTTAGGCGGTTTCATGGTTAACTGCTGCACAGGCGAGCGGAATGAAGTCGAAAAATCGGCGGAAATCCGTATATGCGATAAAGCCGCCTGGGCCCGACAGTAGGTCGTTGGCCGTACCGTTGCGTGCTGGCACGAGGTTTGCGCTTATCCCTGTGGACTTGTCCCCTGAGGATAACGATGCCCGTGATCCAACGGCGTCTCAGAAGGAGAGGATTGCACAGTGCCAGTGGTGGTCAATCTCGGTGACGGTGGCAACACCCAGACCTATGGCAAGGTTGATATCCTTGTCAGCGGGTCGGGCGCGGATGCCATTACGATCACCAGCCCCGCCGCTTCGGCCAATATCAATCTGGGCGGCGGCAGTGACAGCCTGACGCTGCTGGGCGCCAGCAACAGCGCTACGGTCGGCAATGTCGAGACCCTGACCGGTGGCAGCGGCGCGGATACCATCACGCTCGGCGCACCGCTTTGGGGCGGCCAGATCGACCTCGGCGGCGGCAATGACACGCTGCGGCTGGCCCATGGCTCCAATACCCTGAACCTGCTCAATATCGAGACCGTGATCGGCGGCACCGGCGCCGACAACATCACACTTGGCAATGCCGTCACGAAGGGCAGTTTCAATCTTGGCGACGGCGCCGACAAATTGCAGCTTGCCAATGGCGGCAACACCATCAGCGTTGCCGGCATCGAAACCCTGACCGGCGGCAGTGGCGCCGATATCGTCACCGCCACCGGCGCGCTGCCCAATGCGCAGATCGATCTCGGCAGCGGCAACGACAGTTTCACGCTTGGCACCGGCGTCAACAACGTCACGCTCACGAATGTTGAAACCATCACCGGCGTTGGCGGTGCCGACACGGTGACGCTGAATACAGATCTCAATGGCGGCAGGATCGATCTCGGCAGCGGCAATGACAGCCTGAAGCTGACCAATGGCGGCAATAACGGCACGGTGCTGAATGTCGAAACCCTGACCGGCGGCAATGGTGCCGATCTGATCACGGTTGGCGGCAAGGGCAGTGTCGATCTCGGCCTCGGCAACGACAAGGTCACCATAGCTGATACCGGCGGCAGTTTCACGCTGAGCAATGTCGAATCAGTTCAGGGCGGCGCGGGTACCGATAAGCTGACATTCACTACCTCGCTCACCACCTCCAGCGCCGTCGATCTCGGCGCCGGCAATGACAGCATCGCCCTGGCGAATACCGGGAATACCGTGGTGATCAGCAATGCCGAAACCATCATTGGCGGCAGCGGCGGCGATATCATCACGCTGGGCAACACGGTTGCCAAGGGCAATGTCGATCTTGGCGGCGGCAGTGACAGCCTGAAATTGGCCGATGGCGGCAATACCATCACGGTGGCGAATGTTGAAAGCATCACCGGCGGCTCTGGCGCCGATGTGGTGACGGTTTCCACACCGGTGGTGAATTCCAAGCTGGACCTCGGCGGCGGCAACGACCAGATCAAGCTGGCAGCCGGCACCAATACGGTGACGCTGGCCAATGTCGAAACCATCACCGGCGGCACCGGTGCTGATACGGTAACGCTGTCCACCGAACTGAATGGCGGCAAGGTCGATCTCGGCGGCGGCAACGATACGCTGAAACTGGCCGATGGCGGCAACAGCGCCACGATCAGCAATGTCGAGACCATTACCGGCGGCTCCGGCGCCGACGTGATCACCGTCAGCGGCAAGGCCAGCATCGATCTCGGCGGCGGCAGCGATACCGTCACGCTCACGGCGGCTTCAACCGTCACGCTTGCCAATGTCGAAAGCATCACCGGATCGTCCGGCGCTGATAGCGTTACGCTCTCCGGCACGCTTGGCGCCGGCTCCAGCGTTGATCTCGGTGCCGGCGTTGACAAGCTGGTACTGGCCAATAGCGCGAATACCGCCACGATCAGCAATGTAGAGAACATCACCAGCGGTATCGGCAATGACACGATAACGCTGGGCCAGACGCTTTCCAAAGGCACGATTGATCTTGGTGCCGGCAACGACAAGCTGATCCTGGCCGATGGCGTGAACAGCATCGGCGTCAGCAATGTCGAGACCCTGGTCGGCGGCAGCGGCGCCGATACGGTGGCGATTTCCAGCAAGCTCACCAATGCCAGCATCGATCTGGGCGGCGGTGCTGACAAGCTGACCTTGGCCGGCGCCGGCAACAGCGCCAGCATCGGCAATGTCGAGACCCTGGTCGGCAGCAGCAGCAACGACACCATCACGATCGCCACCGGACTGACCAATGCCTCGATTGACCTTGGCGCCGGGGTTGACAGCCTGAAGCTGGCCGATGGCGGCAACAGCGCCACGGTGGCGAACGCGGAAAGCATTTCCGGTGGCAGCGGCAACGACCTGATCACGCTCTCTGCCGCGGCCAAGGCCAACATTGATCTGGGCGGCGGCAATGATGCGCTCAAGCTCGCCAATGCGGTCAACAGTGTCACCGTTACCTCGATCGAGACGCTGACTGGCGGCACCGCCAACGATTCCGTGGTTATCACCTCGGCGCTGGCCTCCAGCGCGGTGATCGATCTTGGCGGCGGCCTCGACAAGCTGACCCTGCAGAATGGCGGCACGCTCACGGTAACTGGTGTTGAGACGCTGATTACCGGCTCGACCAATGACAGCATCACGCTCGCCAATGCCCTGGCCAAGGGCAATATCGATCTGGGCGATGGCCAGGACAGCCTGACCCTGGCTGCCGGCGAAAACACCCTGCAACTGACCGGCATCGAAACCGTCACCGGCAACAGCGGCGCCGACAGCATCACCTTCACCACTCAAGCTACCGCGACACTGGATCTCGGCGCCGGCAATGACAAACTGGCGCTTGGCAAGGGCAACAATGCGGTAACGCTTACCGGCGTCGAAAGCGTCACCGGCAATGCCGGCTTTGACACCGTGACGTTGCTCGACACCGTGGCCAGCCGCATTGATCTGGGCGGCGGCAATGACAAGCTGATCCTGGCGAATGGCAATAACAGCATCACCATTGCTGGCGTCGAAAGCCTGATCGGCGGCAGTGGCGACGATACCATCAGCGTCACCGGCGGCATCACCGGTGCCACCTATGATTTCGGCGCCGGCAGCGACAAGCTGATCCTTGGCCTGGGTGTCAATACCGTCACGGTCACCAACGTCGAATCGATCCAGGGCGGCAATGCCAACGATACGATCACGCTGGGCAATGCCGTCACCGGCCTCACCATCGATCTTGCCAATGGCAATGACAGCCTGAAGCTGGCCCATGGCGGCAACAGCCTGACAGTCAGCAATGTGGAGACCATCACCGGCGGCACCGGTGCCGATCTGATCACCCTGGCAACCACGCTGGCGCGTGGCAGCATCGAACTGGGCGCCGGCGCCGACAAATTGCAGCTTGCCGATGGCGGGCCGCAGAATGTCACTGTCGGCAATGCGGAGACGGTGATCGGCGGCAGCGGCAATGACAGTATCGTGTTCACCACCGGGGTGAGCGGCCTGGTCGATCTTGGCGCCGGCAATGACAAGCTGACACTCGGCAGCGGCGGCAACACGCTGACGCTCAACAATATCGAGACCATCATCGGCGGTGCTGGCGCCGATATCATCACGCTCGGCGCCGCCCTCAGCGCGGCCACGATCGATCTCGGCATCGGCAACGACAAGCTGGTGCTGGCCAATGGCACCAACAACATCACGCTGGCCGGTGTTGAAACCCTGATTGCCGGCAGCGGCGACGATACGGTCACGCTGGTCAATGCGGTTGGCACTGCCGGCAGCTTCGATTTCGGCGCCGGCAACGACAAGCTGATCCTGGCGGCCGGGCTGAACACCGTCACCCTCAGCAACATCGAAACCATCATCGGCAATAGCGGCGCCGACAGCGTTACCCTGACCACTACCTTGAGCGGCAGCGTCGACCTTGGCGCCGGCAATGACAGCCTGGCTCTGGCCAATGGCGGCAATACGCTGACCCTGAGCAATATCGAAACCATTACCGGTGGCAGCGGTGCCGACCTGATCACGCTCACCGGCGGCATTGCCAAAGGCAGCATCAGCCTGGGTGCCGGCAGCGACAGCCTGACGCTGGGTGCCGGGGCCAACACCATCACGGTGAGCGGTGTCGAAACCCTGATCGGCAATACCGGCGCCGATGTCATCACCCTGCTGGAAGCCCTGAACGGCAGCATTGATCTTGGCGATGGCAACGACAAGCTGACGCTGGGCGCGGGCAACAACACCCTGACGCTGAGCAATATCGAGACCGTGATCGGCAATAGCGGCGTCGACAACGTGACGCTCAATACCGCCGGCACCAAGATGTATGTCGAGCTTGGCACCGGCGGTGACAAGCTGACCCTGGCCGATGGCGGCAACACCATCACGGTCGGCAATGTCGAAACCATCACCGGTGGCTCGGGTGCCGATATCGTCACCCTGCAGGCGGCCCTGGTCACGGGCGGCAAGATCGACCTCGGCGCCGGCAATGACAAGCTGGTGCTGGCGAACGGCATCAATACGCTGACCTTGGGCAATATCGAGACCATTACGGGCGGTACCGGCGCCGATGCGATCACGCTGACCAATGCGGTTACCGGCATCGAAATCAACCTGGGCACCGGCAACGACAGCCTGGCTCTGGCCAATGGCGGCAATAGCCTGACCATGGCTGGCGTCGAGACCGTGACCAGCGGCAGCGGCAATGACATCATTGCCTTCACGGCGGCGATCCCGAAGGGCAGTGTCGATCTCGGGGGCGGCAGCGACAGCCTGACACTGGCTGCCGGCACCAATACCCTGACGCTTGCCAATATCGAGACCGTTACCGGCAATAGCGGTGCGGACAGTCTCACTTTCACTACCACGCTGAATGGCGGCCATGTCGAAACCGGTGCCGGCAACGACAAGGTGACGCTGGCCGATGGCGGCAACACGGTGACCGTGGGCAATGCCGAAACCATTCTCGGCGGCGTCGGCAGCGATTATGTAACGCTGTCGGTGGCGCAGGGCACGCTGCAACTCAACATGGGCAGTGGTGCCGACAAGATCGTGCTGGCCGATGGCACCAACAACGCCACGATCGGCGACACCGAGACCATCATCGGCGGCACTGGTGCCGATACGATCAAGCTGTCCACCACCATGACCGGCCAGATCGACCTGGGGGCCGGCAACGACAAACTGACCCTGGCGAATGGCGACAACACGCTGACGCTGACCGGCGTCGAGACCGTGGTTGGCGGCACCGGCACCGACGATGTCAGGCTGACCGATGCCGTGACCAATGGCAGCTATGCGCTCGGCACCGGCGTCGATACGCTGACGCTGGCAAACGGCACCAATGTCATCACCATCAGTGGTGTTGAAAGCCTGTTCGCCGGCAGCGGCAGCGATACGGTGACCCTGGGGTCTGGTGGCAACACCATTACCTTGAGCAATGTCGAAACCCTGATCGGTGGCAGTGGCGCCGATATCGTCACCCTGTCGAATACTTATGGCGGCGAAATCGATCTGGGTGCCGGTGCCGACAAACTCACTCTGGCCGATGGCGGCAACAGCATCACGCTCAGCAATGTGGAATCGGTGATCGGCGGCAGCGGTGCCGACGTGATCACCCTGGATACCACGCTGTCATCTGGCAATTTCGATCTCAATGGCGGCAATGACCGGCTCTATCTCGCCGATGGCGGCAACACGCTGACGGTCACCGATGTGGAAACCCTGGTCGGCGGCAGCGGCAGTGACAAGGTGACGCTCACCAGCGTGCTGGGTACTGGCGCGCTGATTGACCTGGGCGATGGCGATGACAGCCTCACCCTGACCGGCAGCGGCAATATCGTCACCCTGACCAATGTTGAAACCATTATTGCCAGTGCCGGCACCGATGACGTGACGCTCGCCACCACGGTGGATAACGGCAATATCTCGCTCGGCGCGGGCAGCGACAAACTGAAATTCGCCGATGGCGGCAATACCGCCACGGTCAATTATGTCGAGACGATTGTCGGCGGCGATGGCATCGATTTGATCACGCTGGGCACCGCGCCCGCCAGCGGCTTTGTCGATCTGGGTGATGGCGATGACAAGCTGGTGCTTACCGCCACCAGCAACACCTTGCTGATCGCCAATATCGAAACCCTGATCGGCGGCAGCGGCGCGGATATCATCACGCTCTCTGGCTCGCTGGCCGCGAATACCCTGATCGATCTCGGCGCCGGTTCCGACAGCCTGACGCTCGCCGATGAAATCAACGACATCACGCTCAGCAACATTGAATCGATCCAGGGCGGTGCGCTGGCCGATACGGTGACGCTGGGCGGCACCATGAGCAATGCCAGCATCGATCTGGGTGCCGGCGGCGACGTGCTGGTGCTGGCCGATGGCGGCAACAGCCTCACGGTGTCGAATGTCGAAACCCTGACCGGCGGCAGTGGCAGTGACAGCGTTACCATTGCTGGTGCCCTGGTTGATGCACAGATTGATCTCGGTGCCGGCAGCGATACCCTGACCCTTTCCGCCGCTGGTGGCAGCGCCACCATCGCTAATGTGGAAGTGCTGATCGGCGGCGGCGGCGATGACAGCATCACGCTGCTCAGCGGCCTTACCGCTGCCAGCCTCGATCTTGCCGGCGGCAGCGACAGCCTGACCCTGGCCGATGGTGGCAACACGCTGACGGCCAGCAATATCGAAACCCTGGTCGGCGGCAGCGGCAGCGATATCGTCACGCTGGGGGCTGGCGGCAATACAATCGTGGTCGATGGCATCGAGACGCTGATCGGCGGCGCGGGTGCGGACAATGTCACCCTGGCCGATGGTGGCGTCACGCTGACAGTATCCGGTGTCGAGACGCTGAATGGCGGCAGTGGCGCCGATAGTGTCACGCTTGCCGATGGCGGCAATGCCATCACCATGAGCGGCATCGAAACCCTGATCGGCGGCAGCGGCAACGATGCCGTCACCTTCATCCAGGCCGTGGAGCCGGGGGCGGTGCTCGATCTTGGCGCCGGCAATGACAGCCTGAAGCTGGCCAATGGCGGCAACGAGCTGACGGTCAGCAATATCGAGACGGTGACCGGCGGCACCGGCGCCGACAGCCTGACGCTCAGCAACACGGGCGGCAGCATCACGGTCAGCAGCATCGAGACGCTGACCGGCGGCAGCGGTGCCGATAATGTGACGCTGACCACGGCCTTCACCGGCGACAGCATCGATCTTGGCTCCGGCCTCGACACGCTTACGCTCGCCAATGGCACCAACACTATTACCGTATCCGGCGCCGAGACGGTGAATGGTGGCACCGGGGCAGACAATATCACGCTCGGCGGCAGCCAGGCTGGTTTCGTCTTTGGCGGTGGCGGCAACGATACCATTGTCGGCAGCGTTGGCGCCGACACGCTGATGGGCGGCAGCGGCACCAATACACTGACCGGCGGCGCCGGCAATGACCGCTTTGTGTTCGACAGCACCAGCGGCACCACCACGGTGCTGGACATGGGCAGCGGCGACAAGATCGCCTTCGATACCAACAACAACAGCACACTGACCGGCAATGCCTTCGTGCTGGCCGATCAGCTGGTCGATAACGTCAATATCAAGATGGTGGCCGATGCGGTGGCCCGCGCCGCGACGCAGCTCGGCGAGGGCGGCTTCGTCTATCAGCAGGATACCGGCCAGCTTTATTACGAGGCCAATGGCGACTTCTTCGGCGGCAGTTCGGTGCTGATCGGCAAGGTCACCACCGATGGCAGCACGCCCTGGACCTACGATTTCAGCGTCTTCCGCGAACTCTAGAAGCTGTAGCCGATGACGAATTGGCCGAGCCAGATGGTGCGGTCCACGGCTTCGCCATTGCCGGCATTGTTGGCGGTTGCCGATTGCTTCTGGCCGTCGCCCGGCTTGCCCATGCCGCCGACAAGCGTGAGATTCAGGCCCTTCACCGGCGTTTCCCACTGGCTGTAGACATTCACTTCATCCATCAGGCGGCGCGAACGGGCGCCATTCGGCACGGCATCGAAGTCATGCCGGTAATAGATGGCGCCGAGGCTTAAGGATTCGTCGGGCTGTAATTTGAGATGCAGCATCTGGCTGCGCAGGTTGCTGTTGCCGCCGATATAGCGGGCGTAGATCTCGCCCTGATCCCAGGAGCCGAAGCCACGCGGGCCGCCGCCGCTATAGAGTGAATCCCAGGATTTGTCGGTGGCGTCGTTGGTATTGTCGTCGCCGCTGAAACGGGCGAAGCGATAGCTCAGGCGTGGCTGCCAGGGCAGGGTGCTGGCGGCGTATTGCGGTTCGACATACCAGGCTTTGGCGTTCACCTTGCGACCGGTCTTGCCGTTGTCCTGCATGGCATATTCGCCGTAAAGGCCGAAGCCATTGAACGTGTCGGATGGCACCAGGCCGGCGCGGAGCGCGTAGACATTCAGGCCGTCGCGGTTGGCGCCGCCGCCCGTTGCCGTGATGTCGGCGTCATAGATATGCAGGTAGGTGGCGCCGAGATACCAGGCGCGTTCCTCGTATTCGCTGCGGCCATGATCCAGGTGTGCCGAGCCGAACCATTCGATATTGGCGCCGTAAAGCTGGGTGCCGGGCGAATCATTGCCCTGCATGCGCTTCTGATCCACACGGCCGGCGAGGTGGAAGAAATCGGCGCGCACCGGATCGGTATTGAGCTTGAGGATCGCCGTGCGCTCGAAGGCGCCGCGCGGCCCCATCACATAGGCGCCACGGCGCCAGCCTTCGGCGGTGCCGTCCACGATCAGGAAGCCATCGCCGATGCTGAAACCCTGGTTGCCGATGGAAAAATCCACCGCGTCTTCGCCCAGCGAGGCGAAAGTGGCGCCCGAGCGCCAGCCGATGAAGGCGTCTTCGAGGGCGAGAAAATCCGGCTGCCGTGCCGTGCCTGCCGTGGCCTGGGCCTCGCCATTGCCGCGCGTGAAGCTGCCGATGGCGGAAAGACCGGCATAGGCAGTGCCATCCCCCACGGGCTGTTCGATGCCGAGGCCGGGCTTCACAAAGCCCTCGAACCAGTTGCGTTTGCCGGCACGCTCGCCGTTCGGGCTGTTGGAAGCCCCGCCGAATTGCGGATTGGTGACGCTGAAGCCGCCGAAGCCGGCATCGAACGTGAAGTTCAGCGTGGCGCTGCCAAGCTCGGTGCTCACGCCTTTCTTCTCATGGTCGTCCCCGGCGCGGGCGAGCATGGCAGGCAGGCAGAATACGGTAGCGAGAAGAAGCGCAGAGCGGGGCAGCGGCATGGGGCGATCCAGGTCGATAGACCACCAGATTGCCCGGGATTCGCCGGCAGTGTAAAGCCACCACCCCTTTCTTGCCGTTGCCGGGTCAGAAGGTCATGGCCAGCCCTAAGGTGATCTCGCGGCCCCGGATAGGCGCCTCCTCCTTCAATAACGACACGTGGTTGCGGCCCAGCCGATCCGTCAGGTTGTTGCCTTTCAGTTGCAGTTCGATGGCGCGGTTATTCTCGAAGGGGCGCAGCGTGAAGGCGGTGTTAAGCAAGGTATAGCCGCTGGTTTCAGTCTCATTGGCGCCGGTGCGCTGCTGCGCCAGGCGGCCCAACACTTCGATGCGGAAGCCGATCATGTCGCTATCGGCATTGAAGCCTGTCCGGTAGCCAAGCGGCGGGATCAGCGGCAGTGGCCGGCCATTGCCGCGATCCTGGGCCCGCACATAGTCGAAGCCGCCATCCAGGCTGAGGCCGAAGCCGGCAACCTGCATGAAGCGCCAGGTTGCCTCGATTTCCACGCCACGGAAATCGGCATCGGTCTGGCTGTAGAGCAGTTCGTCCAGGCCGGCCTGCTGCGCGCCGGTGAAGGCACCATAAATGAAGTTGTTATAGCGCGTGGCGAATAGATTCAGGGCGCCGGTCACATCGCCCTGGTTCTTGCGCAACGACCATTCCGCATGCCAGGCGGTTTCCTTGCCCAGGCCGGTATTGCCGATCTCGAAAGAGCGTGTCGCCAGATGCGCACCGTTGGAGAACAATTCTTCCGCCGTTGGGCCGCGTTCGGTGCGCGATAGCGACAGGCCGGTGGAATAGGTCGGGTTGAAGCGGTAGATGCTGCCGATGGCGAGGCTGCCGCTGGTGAAGTCGCGCTGTTGCGCCTGGGAGGGCACATCCACGCTCTGGTATTCCAGGCGGCCGCCGAGCGAGAATTGCCAGGGGCCGGCCTCGAACCGCTCCAGCGCGAACAATGCGTGGCTGTCGGTGACATTCTGCGGCAGGTAGGCTTCCTCGCCCAGGGCCGTGAAGTCGCGCCGGTTGCTCTGCATGCCGACCACGCCCTCGATATTGCCGAGCTTGTGCAATGCTTCCAGCCGGCCTTCCCAGCTATCGTTGTTGAAACGCGTGGCGATCTCACCGGCCGGTTCGATTTCATCATGCTTGTAATCGGCATAGCCGAACTTGCCGCGCAGTTCGCTGACCAGGGGCAGCGGATCATAGAGGCCGAATTGCGCATCCAGCCGCGTTTGGCGCAGTGCGATATGGACCGGATCGGCGCCGGGCACGCCGTAATAGCTGTGGAACCGCGAGACCGCCATGCCGGCATAGCCGCTATTGCCGAACAGGCTGCCGCCCAGCGCGCCGTTGCGGCTACGCGCCGCGCTGTTGTCGACACGGCCATTGCCGGCGCGATAATCCTCGGCATTGCTGAAGCCGCCCTCGGCATGCAGCGCGATGTTCTCGCCCGCCGGGGTGGTGACACTGGCGAAGCTGTCATTGTCGCTGCGGCCGAGGCCCTGCCCGAGCCGCAGGCTGCCGCTGGCGCCATCCTTCGGCATTGCCTGCGGGATGCGGCCATCGATCACATTCACCACGCCGCCGATGGCCGAACTGCCATAGAGCAAAGTGGCCGGCCCTCGCAGCACCTCGATGCGCGTGGCGCTGCCCATCGGCGCCACCACGGCATGATCGGGGCTGACATTGGCGGCATCGAAGCTGTCCACGCCATTTTGCAGCACGCGGACGCGCGGACCGCCCTGGCCGCGGATGATCGGCCGGCTGGCGCCCGGTCCGAAAGCGGTGGCGGCGATGCCCGGCGTGTGATCCAGGGTCTCGCCCAAAGTGGCGGCGCGGCGCTGTTGCAGTTTTTGGCCTTCCAGCACGGTGCTGCCTTCGGGGATGTCGTCGGCCTGGCTGGGCAAGGGGGCACTGACCAGCACCGGCGGCAGCAGGGTCGGCGTCTCGGCGGGTTGTTCCTGGGCCGCCGCCGGCAGGGCGGCAAGGGCGAGGAGGGCTGAATAGGCTGGCAGCAATCGGCTCGGCTTGGGCATCGCGTCCTCATTAATGTTACTTTATAACATAACGTTATATTATAACATTGCGAGATGAGGCAAGTGCCTGGCCGGCCGGCTCTTGCCGCTGCCCATGGGCTCCACTAGAAGGGCTTATTGTCTTTCCCAGCCAAGGAGTTCGCCCATGCGCCCGAGCGGCCGCGCCCCCGATCAACTGCGCGCCATCCGGCTCGAACCCGGCTTCGCCAAATATGCTGAAGGCTCCTGCCTGGTGAAGTTCGGCGAGACCCATGTGCTTTGCGCCGCCACGGTGGAAGAGCGCGTGCCGCCCTTCCTGCGCAATACCGGCCGCGGCTGGGTGACGGCGGAATACGGCATGCTGCCGCGCTCCACCCATAGCCGCACCGAGCGCGAAGCCGCGAAGGGCAAGCAGTCTGGCCGCACGCAGGAAATCCAGCGCTTGGTGGGCCGCTCCTTGCGCGCCGTCACCAAGCTCGATGGTTTTGGCGAGCGCCAGATCCGCCTCGATTGCGATGTGCTGCAGGCCGATGGCGGCACCCGCACCGCCGCGATCACTGGCAGCTGGGTGGCGCTCTATTTCGCTTTCCAGAAGCTGGTGCAGTCCGGCGCCATCGCGTCGATCCCGCTCACCGGCCAGGTGGCGGCGGTAAGCTGCGGCCTGGTGCAGGGCCAGCCGGTGCTCGATGTCGATTATATCGAGGATAGCGGCGCCGAGGCCGATGCCAATTTCGTGCTCACCGATGCCGGCCATATCGTCGAGATCCAGGGCACGGCGGAGAAGGAAGCCTTCCCGGAGGATGTGTTCCTCGGCATGCTGCGGCTGGCCAAGAAGGGCGTCGGCGAACTGATCACGCTGCAGCGCCAGGCTATTGGAAAGTAACAGCGATGGCGCGGCGGTTTGACGGCGGCAAGCTGGTCATCGCCAGCCATAACAAGGGCAAGCTGCGCGAAATCGCAGCCTTGCTGGCACCGTTCAACGTCGATGCGGTTTCCGCCGGCGATCTCGGTTTGCCGGAACCGGAAGAGACCGGCAGCACTTTCGTTGCCAATGCCGAATTGAAGGCGCTGGCCTCGGCGCGTGGCGCCAACCTGCCGGCACTCGCCGATGATTCCGGCATGAGTGTCGATTGCCTGCATGGCGATCCCGGCATCTATTCGGCGCGCTGGGCCGGGCCGGAGAAGGATTTCCAGCTTGCCATGCGCAAGGTGTGGGACGCGGTGGAGAAGTCCGGTGCCAAGGGTGTGATTAGCGCGCAATTCGTCTGCGTGCTCACGTTGGCCTGGCCCGATGGCCACACGGAAAGCTTCTCCGGTATCCTGCCGGGGCAGCTTGTCTGGCCGCCGCGCGGCACCAAGGGCTTCGGTTATGATCCGATGTTCCTTGCCGATGGCCAGGATCTCAGCTTCGGCGAAATGGAGCCGGAGGCGAAGCACGCGATCAGCCATCGCGCGCTGGCCTTCCGCCAGCTCATCGATGCCTGTTTCGCCTGACAGCATCCCGCCACGCGGTTTCGGCCTTTATGTGCATTGGCCTTTCTGCGTCTCGAAATGCCCCTATTGTGATTTCAATTCCCATGTGCGCGAGCGTGTCGACGAGGCACGCTGGCGCGACGCGCTGCTGGCCGAACTGAACCATTACGCCGAGGCCGGCTATGGCCAGGGCGAGACGCTCACCTCGATCTTCTTCGGCGGCGGCACGCCATCGCTGATGGCGCCGGAAACCACGGCGGCGATCTTGCGCCGGGCGGAAAGCCTGTGGGGCTTCGCCGGTGATATCGAGATCACCCTGGAAGCCAATCCGAATTCGGCGGAAGCGGCGAAATTCGCTGGTTTCGCCGCCGCCGGGGTGAACCGCTTTTCCATCGGCGTGCAGAGTTTCGATGCGGGCGTGCTGAAATTCCTCAGCCGCGCCCATGATGCCGATGAGGCCCGCAAGGCGATCAAGGCCGCGCGTGCCGCCGTGCCGCGCTATTCCTTCGATCTGATCTATGCCCGGCCTGAACAGACCGCCGCCGCCTGGCGTGACGAATTGCGCGCCGCCCTCGATCTCGCTGGCGACCATCTCTCGCTCTACACCCTGACCATCGAGCCGAATACTGGCTTTGCCGGGGCGGTGGCGCGCGGCACCTTGCAGCCGATGCCTGCGGATGATCAGGCGGCGCTATACGATCTGACGCAGGAAATCATGGCCGAGGCCGGGCTGCCGGCTTACGAGATTTCCAATCATGCCAAGCCGGCATCGGGCGGAAAGCTGGGGGGGGAGAGCCGGCATAACCTGGTCTACTGGCGCTCCGGTGCTTATCTCGGCATCGGCCCCGGCGCCCATGGCCGGGTGCGTGATGCCGCCGGCACCTGGCTGGCAACGCAGACCCGGCGCAAGCCGGAAATCTGGCTGGAGCAGGTGGAAGCCCAGGGCCATGGCCGCGAAGCCATGACAGCGATCGACAACCGCGAGCGCGCCGAGGAAGCCCTGATGATGGGCCTGCGGCTGGCCGAAGGTGTACATGATGCCAATCTGCGCGTGGTCAGCGGTTTCGGGCTGGATGATCTGGTGCCGCGCCAGCGTTCGGCGCCGCTGGAACAGGCCGGGCTGCTCAAGCGCGACGAGGCTCGGCTGGTGGCGACCATCGAAGGCCGCGCCGTGCTGGATGGCCTGCTGGCCCGGCTACTGGTCTAGAGGTGCTCGCATGAGCGATATCATCGTGACACCGGATGCCGATGGCTGCGCTGGCTGGCTTGAGCATGGCGGCATCCGTATACGCTGCGCCCTCGGCAAAGGCGGCTGCAAGCCTGCATCTGAAAAGCGCGAAGGCGATGGTGCCACGCCTTTGGGGCGCTGGCCGCTGCGGCTGGTGTTCATCCGCCAGGACCGTGTGGCGCCGCCGCGCAGCGTGCTGCCGCTGGTGCCGCTGGATAGCGCCATGGGCTGGTGCGACGATCCCGCCGATCCGGCCTATAACCGGCCGGTGCGGCTGCCTTTCGCGGCCGGCCATGAGAAACTGTGGCGCGAGGATCATGTCTACGACCTGATCGTGGTGCTGGGGCATAATGATGATCCGCCGGTGCCGGGTCTGGGCAGCGCCACCTTCCTGCATGTGGCGCGCGACGGATATGCGCCCACCGAAGGCTGTGTCGCCGTGCGGCGCGAGGATCTGCTGACGCTGCTCGAACGCGTGAGCCTGGATGACGCGCTGGTGATCCGAAATTAGCTTGCTGCGCTGCAACGCGGCAGCTAGCATTTTCTCATGCCCCCTCCGCTTCCCGTCGCCTTCGTGGCTGGCGATACCGGCCCCTGGCGGATCGAAAAAATCGCCGCCTATATCGGCGATGGCTTGGCCCCCGCTGCCCGCCTGGCGGTGATTGAAGGCGCGGGCGCGATGTCCGTGGGCGCGGCCTGGAGCCTGCGCGGCGTCACCTCCAACACCCGCTATACCAGCCGGCCCGAACTGACGGCGCTTGGCGCCGTGCAGGAGGGACTGGGGCGCGTACAGGCAACGCGCGCGGCGCTGATCCCGATCCGCAAATCCGAAGCCTGGTGGAGTCTGGCACAGGATGAGCGCCGGGCGATCCTGGAGGAACAGTCCCGCCATATCGCCATCGGCCTGGAATACCTGCCGGCGGTGGCGCGGCGGCTGCATCATAGCCGCGACCTTGGCGAGCCGTTCGATTTCCTTACCTGGTTCGAATATGCGCCCGAACAGGCCGAGGCGTTCGAGGAACTGGTGCGCCGCCTGCGCCAGAGTGAGGAATGGCGCTATGTCGAGCGGGAAGTGGATATCCGCCTGAGCCGATAGCTCAAAATCAGGCCGGCAGCGGCGAGGTCGGGAATTTGCAGTCGACCCGGAAGCGTTCTTCGGCGGAATCGGTATCGGGTTCGACACCGATGATGATCAGGTCCTTGCGCGCGGCCACGCCCGGATTGAAGAAATTCAGGATCTGGAAAATCTGCGGCACTTTCGGCTCGGCGATCACGCTGGTGGCCAGCGAGACCATGCGGCAATCGGCGGCATAGACCACCTTGGTCAGATCGGCCTGGGTCGCCACTTCGTTGAAGAACAGGCCATGGGTACCCTGGCGCGCGGCATCGCGCACGCCTTCATTGGTAAGCTGCGCGCCATCGGCACGAAAAGGGCGTTTCATGCCCTGAAACAGGAACCAGCCGAGCATGGTGGCGCAGGCAGTCTTGCCGCCGCCAGGTGGGCCGGCAATGAAAACCACATGCGAATAACGCAGCCGCTGGGCCAGATGCTGCGCATCCGCCGGCATGAAGCCGAAATCCTCAAGCGACTTATATACGCGAGCAACCATGATCCCCAAGCCCAAGCACTGAATATACGCGTCCCGCCACTATCATGCTTCCGGCATGCTTTTGGTCCGCCTGCGATTGATTCTGACCACGAATGCAGCCTGACGCAAGGCCGTGGCCATGCGTTTTATACAACAGCGTGCCTACGCATCAAAATTAGGCAGCGATGCTGGGTCAAAAAACCATAATATGACGGAATCAGGCTGCCTGATCAGGCCGCTTGTCGGCGCAGGCCCAGTTGCTGCCAGACGCTGAGCAGCGCATGGGTCAGATCATGCATCATCGCATCGGTATGCACCGGCGTCGGCGTGATGCGCAGCCGCTCGGTGCCGCGCGGCACCGTGGGATAATTGATCGGCTGGATGTAGATGCCGTGGTCGGCCAGCAGCAGGTCGCTGGCCTGCTTGCACAAGGCCGGATCGCTCACCATCACCGGCACGATATGGCTCTTGTTCACCAGTACCGGCAGGCCGGCATTGAGCAGCAGGCGGCGCAAGGTGGCGGCACGTTCCTGGTGCCGGGCGCGTTCCACCTGGCTCTGCTTCAGATAGCGCACGCTGGCGGCGGCGGCGGCGGCCACGGCCGGCGGCATTGTGGTGGTGAAGATGAAGCCGGAAGCATAGGAGCGGATCGCATCGACCAGATTGCGCGAGCCGGCGATATAGCCGCCAACCACGCCGAAAGCCTTGCCGAGCGTGCCCTGGATCACGGTGATGCGGTGCATGGCATCGTCGCGGTCGGCAACACCGCCACCCCGGTTGCCATAAAGGCCGACGGCATGGACTTCGTCCAGGTAGGTCATGGCGCCATACTTGTCGGCGAGATCGCAGATGGCATGGATCGGCGCGATATCGCCATCCATGGAATAGACGCTCTCGAAGGCGATCATCTTCGGGCGGTCGAGCGGCTGTTCCATCAGCAGCTCTTCCAGATGGGCCAGATCATTGTGGCGCCACACGCGGCGCTCGCAGCCGCTCTGGCGGATGCCCTCGATCATCGAATTGTGGTTATCGGCATCGGACAGGATGATGCAGCCGGGCAGCAGCTTGCCGAGCGTGGACAGCGTCGCCTGGTTGGCGACATAGCCCGAACCGAAGGCCAGTGCGGCCTCCTTGCCATGCAGATCGGCGAGTTCGGTTTCCAGTTCAACAATGGCGTGGTGGTTACCGGAAATGTTGCGCGTGCCGCCAGCACCAGCGCCATAACGCTGCACGGCGGTCACCATCGCTTCCGTCACCACCGGATGCTGGCCCATGCCGAGATAATCATTGGAGCACCAGATGGTGATGCGGCCCGGGCCAATGCCGGAAAAGTTGTCGGCTACCGGGAAACTGCCCGCCTCGCGTGCCAGTTCGGTGAAGACGCGATAGCGCTTCTCGGCGCGGAGCGCGTCGACGGCACGGCCGAATTGGCTTTCGTAATCCATGGGGCACGCTCCGGGCCAGCGGGCAGCAGGTGATGTACTGGCCGCCAAGGCCTTGAATTGCTTGAACTGCTGGTGGGGGCCATTCTAACGGCCCCGGCGGCGGGCTGGCTAGGGGGTGAATGCGGGGCGGATCGTCGCAGGGATCATACCTATGTGTTAGGCCGATGTGTTAAGATCGGCCATGGCTTTCGACCTGGCACGCCTCTCTGTGGTGATCCTGGATGGCGAGCCGGGCGCGGCGCCGTTATGGCGCCAGCTCGGGGCCGGGCTTGGCCTGCGCAATCTTCAGGTTCTGGGCGATGCCAGCCAAGTCTGGCCACGGCTTGCCGGCCAGGGTGCGGCGGATGTGCTGTTGCTGCGCTGGGATGATGCCGGCAAGGCGGCGGGGCTGATGCGCCGGCTGCGCCGCGAGGCGGACTCGCCCAATCCCTTCCTGCCCTGCCTGACGGTGATTACGGCGTTAACCCTGGAGCGCGCCCGTGCCGCCCTGGATGCCGGCGTGCATGGCATCCTGGTGCCGCCGCTGTCACCCCAGGCCTTGCGCCAGAAGCTGACCGAGGTGATCGAGACACCGCGCAAGTTCGTCCGCGTCGAAAGCTATTTCGGCCCCGACCGTCGGCGCCAGACGCGTGCCGATTATGCCGGGCCGTTCCGCCGCGCCAGCGACAAGAAGCGATAGGTTTCAGAGTTCAATGTTCAGCGTTCAGCGGCGGCGGCCAGGCTGGCGAGGATTTCCTTGCCCAGATCACCCGCATCGCCCTGCACGCGGTTGTCGATCACCGTGCGCAGAGCCTGCACATGGGCATCGATCACGGCGGGATCGTAGGCATTGCGCTCTCCGGCCACATGCAGGTAGCGGCAGAGCAGGGCGCCGATATCGGTGATCAGGCGGTAGCCGAACGTGGCGCCCTGGCCCTTGATGTCATGCGCCACCTCATAAACCCCTTTGAGGCCCAGGGCCGGGCTGGCGCCATCGATACGGGCAATGGCCTGATCCAGCCGTTCGAGATCGGCGGTGACCCAGCCGATATACTGCTCGGCCATGCCGGCAACGGCGGCCTGAGCTTGTGCCAGAGCGGCGGCGAAATCGTCTTGCGGGCTCATTCAGCGGGTTCCGGCTTGGCGTTGTCGACATCGGGGCGGCTCTCCATTTCGGAGAGGCGCTTGGCAATATAGCCGGCGGGCTTGGTGAAGCGTGCCAGCAGCAGATACAGCACCGGCACCACGAACAGGCTCAGCAGGGTGGCAAACGACATGCCGCCGACGATCACCCAGCCGAGCGCCTGGCGGCTTTCGGCACCGGCACCCTGGGCATAGGCCAGCGGCACAGCGCCGAAGATGGTGGCGATGGTGGTCATCAGGATCGGGCGCAGACGGGCGACGGAGGCTTCCACCGCCGCATCGTAGATATCGCGGCCTTCATCGCGCAGCTGGTTGGCGAATTCCACGATCAGAATGCCATTCTTGGCGATCAGGCCCACCAGCATGATGATGCCGATCTGGCTGTAGATGTTCAGGGTCTGACCGGAGAGCAGCAGGGCGGCCAGCGCGCCGGTTACCGCCAGGGGCACCGACAGGATGATGATGATCGGATGTATCCAGCTTTCAAACTGGCCGGCCAGCACCAGGAACACCACGATCAGCGCCAGCGCGAAGGTGACGAAGATCGCCGAGGATGAATCCTTGTATTCGCGGCTCTGGCCGGAATAGGAGATGCGCACCTCAGGCGGCAATACTTCGGCGGCGACGCCATCGAGATAATCCAGCGCCTGGCCCAGCGTGTAACCCGGTGTCATAGAGGCTTCGATCATCACCGAACGCAGGCGGTCGGTGCGCACCAGTTCGCGCGCATTGGCGCCTTCTTTGAGCGACACCAGGCTGGCCAGCGGCACCAGCTTGCCGCCGGTATTGCTGCCACGCACATAGATGTTGTTCATGTCGTTGGGCGTTACGCGCTGCTCGACCGGGGCCTGCACCAGCACCTTGTACTGCTTGCCGTCGCGCTGGAAATTGGTCACCTCGCGCGAGCCCAGCATGGTTTCCAGCGTGCGGCCGATGGTTTCGATCGGCACCCCAAGATCGGCGGCGCGGTCGCGGTCGATCTGCACCTGGATTTCCGGCCGGGTCGGCAGGTAGTTCTTCTTCACGCCGATCAGGTTCGGATTCTGCAGCGCACGCTCGATGATGCGGTCGGACCAGTCGTCAAGCTGCTGGTAGGTCGAGCCGCCGAGGATGAAGCGTATCGGGGTCTGGGCGCCGGGCAGGCCGAGGCTCGGTGGATTGACCACCACGGCGCGCACGCCGGTCTGTGCCTGCAGTTCCTGGAACACCTGGCGCGCCACCTGCTGCTGCTTCACGCTGCGCTCGCTCCAATCGGCCATGCGCACCACGATCATGCCGGAATTGACCGGCGAGGGCCGGCCGCCCCAGGCCGGCGCCACGTTGGATTGCACCACGGTGACGGCGCCGGACTTGATATGCTTCTCCAGCGCCTGCTCGATCAGCACCACGTTGCGGCGGGTATAATCATAGGACGAGCCTTCCGGGCCTTCGATAATGACGAAGAACACGCCGCGGTCTTCGGTTGGCGCGAATTCGCGCGGCAGCGACTTGAACATCATGAAAGCCGCGCCGGAAGCCAACAGGCCCAGCGCCAGCACAATAACCGGCGCACCCAGCGACAGGCGCAGGATGGCGCCATAGGCATTGCTCATGCCGACGAAGAATTTCTCCGTCACGCGGTAGAACCAGCCTTCGTCCTTGGCCTCGTGCAGCAGCTTGGAACACATCATTGGCGTCAGGGTCAGCGCCACGAAACCGGAGAATAATACCGCCGCCGCCACGCTCATGCCGAATTCGCGGAACAGGCGCCCGGTATTGCCGTCCATCAGCGAGATCGGCACGAACACGGCGATCAGCACCACCGTGGTGGCGATCACCGCGAAGCCGATCTGGCGCGCGCCGCGCAAGCTGGCCAGCAGTGGTGGTTCTCCGAGTTCGATGCGGCGGTGGATGTTTTCCAGCACCACGATGGCGTCGTCCACTACCAGGCCGATAGCCAGCACCAGGGCCAGCAGGGTCAGCACGTTGATCGAATAGCCCAGTCCGCCGATCACCATGAAGCTGCCGATAACCGAAACCGGGATGGCGACGGCCGGAATCAGCGTGGCGCGCCAGGAGCGCAGGAACAGGAAGATCACGCCGATCACCAGCGACAGCGCCACGGTGAGCGCATGGAACACTTCATAGATCGACTGGCTGATGAATTTCGACTGGTCGTAGGTCACTTCCATACGTACGCCGGTCGGCAGGCTACCCTGCAGGCGCTCCACCGTGGCGGTCACGCCGGTGGAAATCTCCATTGCATTGGCTTTCGACTGGCGGATGATGCCAAGGCCGATGGCGGTGACGCCGTTGATGCGCTGCTCGGTGCGGTCATCCTCGGCACCGAGTTCCACCTTGGCGACTTCACCCAGGCGCAGCAGGTAGCCGTCCTGCTCGCGCAGCACCACGTTGCGGAATTGCTGCGCGGTACGCAGGCCGGATTCCGAGCGCACGGTGAATTCGCGCATGTTGCTTTCGATACGGCCCGAAGGCAGTTCGACATTCTGGCGCCGGATCGCGTCCTCGATATCCTGCACCGTCACATTGCGGGCAGCCATTGCCATGCGGTCGAGATAGACGCGCATGGAATAGCGCCGCGCGCCGTAGATATTCACCGAGGCGACGCCATCGATGATCGACATCTGGTCGACCAGGTAGCGGTCGGCGTAGTCGGTCAGTTCCAGCAGGCTGAGGCGGTCGGAGAACAGCGAGATATAGATGATCGGGCGGGCATCGGCCTCGGTCTTGGCGATGATCGGCTGGTCGGCTTCGTCAGGCAGCTTGGACAGGATGCGGCCGACTTTGTCGCGCACGTCGTTGGCAGCGGCATCGACATTGCGCGAGAGGTTGAACTCGATGCTGATGGCGCTGGATTCTTCGCGGCTGGTGGAGGTGATGGTGCGGATGCCCTCGATGCCAGCCACCGAGTCTTCAATCACCTGGGTGATCTTGCTCTCGATGATCTCGGCCGAGGCACCACGGTAGATAGTCGTGATATTCACCGCCGGCGGGTCGATATCGGGATATTCGCGCACCGCCATGCCGCGCAGCGCGAACAGGCCGAAAATGATCAGCACCAGCGACATCACCGTGGCGAAAACCGGTCGCTTGATCGAAACGTCGGAGAGAACCATGGCTAAAGCCTCTTAAATCCTGCCGGTTCAGCTTGCGGTTTTCTGCGCCGTGGCGCCCGGGGCGGGTGTGGCCGGTGCATTGGTCTGGCGCACGCGCGAACCATCGCGCAATTGCTGCAGGCCGGTGATGGCCACCTGATCATCCGGGCGCAGGCCGTTGGTGATCTGGGCCAGGCCGGGCAGGCGCTGGCCAAGGGTGACGCGGGTGCGGCTGGCGCGGCCATCGCGGATCACGAACACGAATTGCTCGCCGCCCTGGGCCAGCAGCGATTCTTCCGGCACCACCATGGCATCCGCCACCTTGCCCATGTTCAGGGTCACGGTCATGAACATGCCGGGCTTCAGAGCGTCATCGGCATTGGGAATGTTGGCGCGCACGCGGATGGCGCGCTTGGTCGGGTCGATGCGGGTGTCGACGGTGCTGACCATGCCTTCGAACTTGCGGTTCGGCATCGAGGTGGCCTTGGCGCTCACCGCGCTGCCCTGGGCGATGCCGCTGAGCACGGTTTCCGGCACGTCGAATTCCAGCTTGATCACCGAGGTATCGTCCAGCGTGGTGATGGCGTCGCCGGGCTTCACCAGGGCGCCGAGCGAGACCCGGCGCATGCCGAGCCGGCCGGAGAAGGGCGCGCGGATCACGCTGTCGGAGAATTTCGCCTGCTCGCCGCGCAGCCGCGCCTCGGCGGCTTCGAAGGCCTTGCCGAGTTCGTCGACGCGGGCCTGGGCGACATTCTTGGTATCGAGCAGCGAGGCGGCACGCTCATAGGCCAGCTTGGCGGCGTCGCGGGCGGCGCGCAGCTCGGCCAGCTTGGCGGTGGATTCACCGGCTTCCAGTTCCACCAGGATCACGCCGGCCTTGACGATCTGGCCTTCCTGGAAATTGATCCGCTCGATGGTGCCGTTGCCCTTGGCGGTGATGGTGACGGCTTCATTCGACTGGGCCGTGCCCACCGCTTCCATGGTGCGCGCCACGTCCATGCGCCGTACCGGCTGGGTTTCCACCGGGATCACGGGGGCTGTGGCGGCTGGCCGCGCCGCCGTGGGTTGCGCGCCCGTGCCGATGAACGGCAGCTGGTCGCGATACATATACCCTGCTGCGCCCGCCCCCAGGATGATACCGGTGACGACGATCTGACCCCATAGTTTCATTGGCTTTGGTAATCCTTCCTGTCTTGCATGCAGAATACACGGGGCGCCAGAGCGTTGCCTAGCCATGTATTTGCATGACAGAATTAGCGCTATTCACACGGTCGGGAGGGCGCTTTCCTGCGCCCGGCTTGCAGCATCCCGGCCATGGTCTTCACGCCGGCCTGAGAGTATTGGCGTGCAATAGCAATGCCACCCGGAGGAAATGTCCGTCATGGCTACGGCCCTGTACAGCCATAGCGCTTGCCTGCACCACGATACCGGGCCGGGGCACCCTGAATGCTCGGACAGGTTGCGGGCGGTTCTGGCCCGGCTGGAAACCGAGGAATTCGCCTGGCTGGACCGGCGCGAGGCGCCGCTGGCCGAACTGTCACAAATTGCCCGGGTGCATGGCGAGGGCTTTGCCGAAGCCCTGCTGGATGCCGTGCCGGACCAGGGCTATGCCACTATTGATGGGGACACGGTGCTTTCGCCGGGTTCGGGCGAGGCGGCCCTACGGGCGGCTGGTGCGGTCTGCGCCGCCGTGGATGCGGTGATGCAGGGCGAAATCCGCAATGCTTTCTGCGCCGTCAGGCCGCCGGGCCACCATGCCGAGCCGGATCAGGCCATGGGTTTCTGCCTGTTCAACAATGTTGCCATCGGGGCGCTGCATGCCCGCGCCCGCTGGGGTGTCCGCCGCGTCGCGGTGATCGATTTCGATGTGCATCATGGCAATGGCACCCAGGCCGCGTTCAGCGACGATCCCGACCTGTTCTATGCCTCAACACACCAGTCGCCGCTTTATCCGGGTACCGGCCATGCCCATGAGCATGGCATCGCCGGCAACATTCTGAACCTGCCGTTGCGGCCCTTCGCCGGCTCGTCCGAGTTCCGCGCCCGCGTGGCAGAGCAGTTGCTGCCCGAACTGCGCCGTTTCAAGCCGGAATTGCTGCTGATTTCGGCAGGCTTCGACGCCCATGCGCGCGATCCGCTGGCACAGTTGAACTTCACCGACGATGATTACTACTGGGTGACGGAGCAGCTTCTGAAGATTGCCGCCGATACCGCCGAGGGCCGTGTCGTCTCGGCTCTGGAAGGCGGCTATGACCTGCGTGCATTGGCCAGCGCCTCGGCGGCCCATGTGCGCGCCCTGATGGCGGGGTGAAACGGCCCCATTGCAGGGCGGCGCCGGCCCCCGCGATTGCATAGCGGCGCCGCTTTCTATAAAAATCCGCCACATTTCGCAGGCATTCACCCGGAGCAGAACAATGGCCGCCTATCAATACATTTATGTAATGAAGGGTCTGAACAAGACCTATCCGGGCGGCAAGCAGGTGTTGAAGAACATCTGGCTCAGCTTTTTCCCCGGCGCCAAGATCGGCGTGCTGGGTCTGAACGGCGCCGGCAAGTCCACCCTGCTCAAGATCATGGCCGGCCTGGATAGCGAATTCACCGGCGAGGCCTGGGCGGCCGAAGGCGTCAAGGTCGGTTACCTGGCGCAGGAGCCGGCGCTCGATCCGAGCAAGGATGTGCTGGGCAACGTGATGGAAGGCGTTGCCGAAACCAAGGCGTTGCTCGACCGCTTCGACGAAGTGTCGATGAAGTTCGGTGAAGTGACCGACGACGACGAGATGAACGCGCTGATCGCCGAGCAGGCCGAACTGCAGGAAAAGATCGACGCCGTGAATGCCTGGGACCTGCAGCGCAATGTCGAAATCGCCATGGACGCGCTGCGTTGCCCGCCGGGCGATGCGGACGTGACCAAACTTTCCGGCGGTGAGCGCCGCCGCGTCGCGCTTTGCCGCCTGCTGCTCTCGAAGCCCGACATGCTGCTGCTCGACGAGCCGACCAACCATCTCGACGCTGAATCGGTCGCCTGGCTCGAACGCTTCCTGCACGAATATCCGGGTACCGTGGTGGCGGTGACCCACGACCGCTACTTCCTCGACAATGTCGCTGGCTGGATTCTGGAACTGGATCGCGGCGCCGGCATCCCCTGGGAAGGCAACTACTCCTCCTGGCTGGAGCAGAAGGAGAAGCGCCTGGAGCAGGAAGGCAAGGCCGAGGATGCCCGCCGCCGCACGCTCAAGAACGAGCTGGAATGGGTGCGACAGAGCCCTCGCGCGCGCCAGGCCAAATCGAAGGCCCGCCTCAATGCTTATGAAGAAATGTTGGCGCAGGAGCAGGATAAAGCGGCCGAACAGGTCACCATCACGATTCCGCCCGGCCCCCGCCTCGGCAATGTGGTGATCGAAGCCGAGAACCTGACCAAGGGCTTTGGCGACCGCCTGCTGGTGGAAAACCTGAACTTCAAGCTGCCGCCGAACGGCATCGTCGGCGTGATCGGCCCGAACGGCGCCGGCAAGACCACCCTGTTCCGCATGCTCACCGGCGCCGAGCAGCCCGATGGTGGTTCTTTGCGCGTCGGCGAGAGCGTCAAGCTTGGCTATGTCGACCAGAGCCGCGACAGCTTGAACGACAAGAAGACCGTGTGGGAGGAGCTCTCCAACGGCAACGACATGATCACGCTCGGCAAGCGCGAAGTGCCGAGCCGCGCCTATTGCTCGTGGTTCAACTTCAAGGGCGCCGACCAGCAGAAGAAGGTCGGTATGCTCTCGGGCGGTGAGCGCAACCGCCTGCATCTGGCGAAGATGCTCAAGGAAGGCGCCAACCTGCTGCTGCTCGACGAGCCGACCAACGATCTCGATGTCGATACGCTGCGTGCGCTGGAAGAGGCGCTGGAATCTTTCGCCGGCTGCGCCATCGTCATCAGCCATGACCGCTGGTTCCTCGATCGCCTCGCCACCCATATCCTGGCCTTCGAGGGCGACAGCCATGTCGAATGGTTCGAGGGCAACTATCAGGATTACGAAGCGGACAAGAAGAAGCGTCTCGGCGCCGACGCCGACCAGCCGCACCGCATCAAGTACAAACCCCTGGTTCGTACTTGATCGGGGTCCGTACCTAAATGAATCGCCGCGAGCGGCGCAAGCTTGGCAAGGCCGGTGCTGCGGCGCCGGCTGCCGCAACAAGCGCGCCGCTCTCGGTCAGTGCTATGCTGATGGGCCTGGCCGGGCAGCAGGCGCCGCTGGCGGTGGAGGCTGCGGCAGCGCCGCAGGCCGATCCGGTGCAGAGCCTGCTGGCGCGCGAACGGCAGCAGCGCGATCTGGCAGAGGAACTGGCGCGGCAGCAGCGTGCCTTGGCCGCCGAGCCTGACTCCGAATTGCTGCTGCGTTCGGTCGGCCGGCTGCAATTGCGGCTGGAGCGCCGCGCCGATGCGCTGATCACCTATCGCCGCCTGCTGCACCTCCAGCCCGATCATGCCGAGGCGGCGCATCTGGCTGCGATTCTTTCCGGCGTCACGCCGGAAAAGGCCGATGCCGATTATGTGGCGAAGTTGTTCGATGCCTTTGCCGACAATTTCGACCGCACCCTGACCCATTGGCTGGAATACCGCGCGCCGCAGCATGTGGCGATGGCGGCGCGCGAGGCATTGGGTGGCCGCGTGGCCGATCATGCACTCGACCTCGGCTGCGGCACCGGCCTGCTGGCGCCGGAACTGACCGGCCTGGTGCGGCGGCTGGATGGCATCGACCTGTCGCCGCGCATGATCGAGAAGGCGGCCGAGCGCAAGCTCTACCACCAGCTCGACGTGGCCGAGATCGTGGCCTATCTCGCTGCTCGTCCCGCGCGCTATGACCTGCTGCTGGCCGCCGATGTGCTGGCCTATTTCGGCAGGCTGGATGATGTGTTCGCGGCGGCCAAGGCGGCATTGCAGGCCGATGGCCGCTTCGTTGCCACCATCGAGCGCCACCCTGCCGAGGGCTTCGTGGCCGCCAAGAGCGGCCGCTTCGCCCATTCCGAAAGCTATCTGCGTCAGACGGCAGAACAAGCCGGCTTCAGGCTGCTGAGCCTGAAGCCGGTGGATCTGCGCCTGGAAGATGGCAAGCCGGTGCCGGGCCTGGTTTTCGCGCTAGGCCTCTAGGCTTTTGAAATAAGCCACGGCGCGCTCATGCTTGCCGTGGTTCGCCCAGTCGAGCGGCATCGCATCCCATAATGTGTCCTTGGTATCGCGCCGCGCGCCATGCTCAAGCAGTAAGGCGATCAGCTCGATATTCTCGTCGATGGCCGCCTGATGCAGGGCGGTCGAATGGCGATGCACCGGCAGGAAGCCGTTCACATCGGCGCCGACTGCCAGCGCCAGGCGGACGGCCTCGTTCTGGCGGTTGATTACCGCCAGGCCGAAAGCCTGCTGCACGGCTTCGGGCGAGGCGGTACGCAGCAACGCCGGCAGCTTGTCCAGGTAACCCAATGAGGCGGCAATCGGCGCATTGAGTTCCAGCCCGGCACGCAGCAGTGCCAGCACCGGCGCATGTTCGCGGTGACCCAGCGTCATCTCGATGGCGCGTGGCGCGGCGCGGGCACCGGCACGCAGCAGCAGGGCCATCAATTCATCCTGCAAGCCCTGGTCGCGCGCCTCGGAACTGGTCATCAGCAGTTCCAGCGTATAGTCGAGGTCCTCCTGGGCCACGCCACGCGCGATCATGTCGGCGGCCATGGCTGCCATGTTGGGCGGCAGTTTCTTCACCAGGGTGGGATTGCCGGCGATAAACCAGAATAGCTTCGGGTCGCGGAAATACTGCTGCCGCGTGGCGATGCGGTAGCAGTCCGGTTCCAGGATGTGCTCACGCAGCAGGCGGGGTTCTGCATCCAGCAACCGTGCCAATCCAGCGGCGTCGCCGCCATGCAGCAGGCTGACGGCGTGGCGGAAAGCGGCATCGCGGATCACCGGCCGGTGCAGCAATTCGATGATCGCCTCGCGCTCGGCCGCCTTGCCGCTGCGCGCTGCCTGCAAGGGCGAGCGGTGTTTGGCATCGGGTTGCCATTCCAGCGCATTATGGCGCAGCAGCAGTTCTACCAGGGCCAGCGGCCCCAGCCGGGCAGCGGCATGCAGCGCGGTTTCCTTTGCACCATCGCGGCGCGGATTTGCTCCGGCTAGAAGCAGGACTTCGGCAATAGCCACGCGCGCCTCCGCCGGTGCATCGGTGGCGCAGGCCTGCCACAGCGGCGCGCCGCTATCGGCATCCAGGCCCTCGACCGGCTGGCCTTCGCCGAGCAGCCGGCGCACCAGGGCAACATCGCCGGCGCGGGCGGCGGCGCTGAGCGGCGACAGCGGCTTTGCCGGCTCCAGGGCAGCAACGCGTTGCATCAGCGCGGCCCAGTTCGGCTCGCCATATTGCCGCGCCAGGCGGCGCTGGGCTTCGGCCAGTTGCAGTGTTTCCTCGCGCGCCAGGCGCTTGGCCTGCTTGCGCAGATTTTCCCGCGACGGACGCTCAGGCAGCGCGCGGGTTGCTTTGGGGGTATCGGTGGTGGACATGGTACGCCCTTTCCCATAGGCCCGGTGTCCGCGAACGGGCAGGAAAGGTCGTGCGACCAATCGGCTGTCTGAAGGTGGGCTTGGCCCTCTCCGCGGACGGGTGGCCGCCTCGCCGACCGGCGCCTAGTCTATCCGCCGTTTCAAGCGATGCAAGCAATTCACCGTCAGGATCAATTCGCCGCGCTGATTGAAGGTGTCGTGCCGCATCACCACGATGCCGCGGTCCGGCTTGGATTGCGACGGCTTCACTTCCATCACCTCGGCCTCGACGCGGATGGTATCGCCCGGGCGCAGCGGCTTCAGCCAGCGCAGGTCCTCCATGCCGGGTGACCCCAGATTGGCCTTGGCGAAGACGCCGAGGCGGAAGAATTGCGCGAAGCTGAGCGACAGGGTGTGAAAGCCCGAAGCGATCAGGCCGCCGAATTCGGTGCCGCGCGCGGCTTCAATATCGATATGGAACGGCTGCGGATCGTAGACGCGGGCGAAATCGAGGATCTGTGCCTCGCTCACCGTAACGCCCGGCGTGGTGAAGCTGTGGCCGGGCAGCAGGTCGTCGAAATACCAGTCAGCCGCCATTACTGGTTTCCTTTCGGGCTTGCCTTCCTCTGCGTGCCAAGGCGTGTCATGGCCAGGCCGGCGAGCACTACGGCGGCGCCGACGCTTTGCGCCAGACTGATGCTTTCCCCCAGCACTAGGGCGGCGCTGATCATGGCGAAAACCGGGATCAGGTAGGAATAGGTGGAGGCCCGCGCCACACCCAGCTTGGCGACCCCCTCATACCACCACAGATACCCGAGCGCGCCAGCACCCACCGAGGTGAAAAGGAAACCAACCCAGATCGTGAGGTTGGTGGCGGCCCAGTCGGCGCGACCAATATCCATGACCGAGAACGGGATCAGCAGCAGCGAGCCGAACAGCATCGACCAGGCGGTGACGCGCAGCGCGCCCAGGCTGGCGATATAGCGCGGCCCCATCACTGAATAGCTCGCCCAGCAGAAGGCGACGCCGAGGAACATCAGGTCGCCCACCAAGTCGCCGCCATAGAGCGTCAGGCCGGTAAAGCTGTTGTTGATCACCAGGAATACGCCGACGAAAGACAGCAGCACGCCACTCCAGGCCAGCGCGCCGGGCGAGCGTTCGCCCTTGATCATGCTGCGTATCGTGGTCATCAGCATGGCGAAGATCGGCGATACCGCCACCAGGATGGCGCCCTTGGAAGCGGCGGTGAAGGTGAGTGCATTGGTCCACAACAGCTGCATCACGGTGACGCCGACGAAGCCGAGCAGCGCCAAGGCCGGAATGTCGCGGCGCCGCGGCGGCTGCAGGCCGCCACGCATGGCCATCAGGGCGAGCAGCACCAGGGCCGCGAGCATGTAGCGGGTGAAGGCATAGGCCATCGGCGGCAGGAAGCCGAGAATGTATTTCGCCACCGGGAAGGTATTGCCCCAGATGAACGCGGTGAGCAGCAGATAGAAATCGGCGGCGCTGAAACCAAGGCCGGCGCGCTTCGGCGCCCCGCCGGATCCAGACTGGTCAGGCGCGCTCATGCCGCATGCCGCCTTTGCATTTTTTGCAACCCTGGCTCCCAAAACAAAGACGGCAGGGGATTCCCCTGCCGTCATCGCATCATTCTGAACTCTATAGCCCGGATCGAGCGGCGCGTCACGCCCCGCCCGGCACCAGAAGGTTACTTGCTCGGCATCATGCGCTCTGCCTTGGGCGGCAGGAACGCATCGGTGAACAGTTCCGAAGCCTTCGGCGCCCGGGCCAGGCCCACGGCGGTGGCGACGGCTTCCGCCGAACGCTCAAGCCGCGCGGTGTCGACGTCGCCGAAGCCGTTCTTCTTCACCCAGGGGGTGAGCACGTTACGCTCCAGCGACATGTAGAGCCGCTCCAGTTCCAAGCCCTCGTCGATCAGGCCGTCGCGGGTCTTGGCGGCGCGGGCACCCAGGGTCGGGTCGGCGGCGATTTCCTTCCAGGCCTTGATGGTGGCCTTCACGAAGCCCTTGATGGCATTCGGGTTGGCCTGCATGAAGGCCGGCGAGGCGATCACGGCGTTGCCGTAGAAGTCCATGCCGTAATCGGCATAGATCAGCGGCACGATATCTTCGGGCTTTACGCCGATCTTCTTCAGGTCGAGGAAGGACGAGAAGTAGTGGCCGGAGATGAAGTCGACGCTGCCATTCTTGAGCGAAGGCTCGCGCAGCGGCGGCGCCAGATTCACCGAGGTGATCTTGCTGCGGTCGATGCCGGCTTTGGCGGCGAAGGCCGGGAACAGCTTGAAGGAAGCATCGAATACCGGGGCGCCGAGCTTCTTGCCTTCCAGGTCCTTCGGCGTCTTGATGCCGGAAGACTTCAGCGCGTAGACGCCGAAGGGCGGTGCGTCATACGCCATCATCACCGCCTTTACCTGCTTGTCGGCATTGGCGACGTTGTATTCGATCAGCGCGTTGACGTCGGCAAAGCCCATCTCGTAGGCGCCGGTGGCGACGCGCTGCAGCGCGCCGGCCGAACCCTGGCCGGCATCCAGCGTCACGTCCAGGCCCTCGGCCTTGTAGTAGCCCTTCTGGTCGGCATAGAGGAAAGCCGAGGTCGGACCCTGGAAGGCCCAGTCGAGGGTGAACTTGAACTTGGTTTGCGCTTCGGCAGGGCTGGTGGCGCCAAAGGCCAGGCCGAGGCCGAGCACGGCCGCCGAGAGCTTGAACATGGTGGTCATTGCGAGAGGTCTCCCCGTGGGTAAAGCCGCAGCCCTGACGAATCCTCCAGGCGCCGCGCTCAGGGCAGTTTATGCCGCTGTAATATGAGGCGCCAAGGCGGAATCGACGTGGCCTGGGGATAAGTGCATGCAATTCCAGGACCAGTCCGGGCACGGCAGTCCGAGTACGGTGGAATCCGCCACTTAACCAGAGGCTGTTCCGGCCTTGCCCAAGCCTTGGGCCGGCTGCTCAAATCGGCGCCAGGATAGCGACAATTGGGACATTGTTGCGGTTGCCTGGGGACGTGCTGCGGCGTAATGTCCCGGCGCCTGTTAACCCCATGAGCTTGTGGAGTCGTTTCCATGCCGTTTCTGTCCGAGGCGCTCGGTCGGATCAAGCCGTCCGCCACCATTGCCGCCACCCAGAAGGCCCGCGCCCTCAAGGCTGCCGGCCGCGATGTGATCGGTCTTGGTGCCGGTGAGCCCGATTTCGATACGCCCGAGAATATCCGCATCGCCGCCAAGGCCGCCATCGACCGTGGCGAAACCCGCTACACCGATGTGGACGGCACCGCCGCGCTGAAGCAGGCGATCGCCGCCAAGTTCAAGCGCGAGAACGGCCTCGACTACAAGCCCGAGCAGATCAGCGTCGGCACCGGCGGCAAGCAGGTGCTGTTCAATGCGCTGCTGGCCACAGTGAATCCCGGCGATGAAGTGATCATTCCGGCGCCCTATTGGGTGAGCTATCCGGATATCGTGAATTTCGCCGGTGGCACGCCGGTGGCGTTGCCCACCACTGCCGAGCATGGCTTCAAGGTGCAGGCCGCCGATCTGGACAAGGCGATCACGCCCAAGACCAAGTGGCTGATCCTGAATTCGCCGTCGAACCCTTCGGGCGCCGCCTATACCCGCGACGAGCTGAAGGCGCTGACCGATGTGCTGCTGAAGCACCCGCATGTCTGGATTCTTACCGACGACATGTATGAGCATCTGGTCTACGACAACTTCGTGTTCACCACCCCGGCCCAGGTCGAGCCGCGGCTCTATGACCGCACGCTGACCATGAACGGCGTGTCGAAGTCCTATTGCATGACCGGCTGGCGCATCGGCTATGCCGCCGGCCCGGTGCAGTTGATCAAGGCGATGGGCAGCCTGCAGTCGCAGTCGACCTCGAATCCATCCTCGATCAGCCAAGCCGCCGCCGTCGAGGCGCTGAACGGCCCGCAGGACTTCATCCCGAAGAACAACGCCGTGTTCAAGCAGCGCCGCGATCTGGTGGTGAGCATGCTGAACCAGGCCAAGGGCATCCATTGCCCGAAGCCGGAAGGCGCCTTCTATGTCTACCCGAGCTGCGCCGGTGCCATCGGCAAGACCTCGGCGGGTGGCGTGAAGATCAATAACGACGAGGATTTCTGCAACGCGCTGCTGGAAGAAGTGGGCGTGGCGGTGGTGTTCGGTGCGGCCTTCGGCCTCAGCCCGCATTTCCGCATCTCCTACGCCACCTCCACCGAGGTGCTGAAAGACGCCTGCACGCGTATCCAGGACTTCTGCTCGAAGCTCACTTGATCGCCCTCAGCCTCCATAGCAACGGGCCGGCTGCCGCAGCGGCAGACGGCCCGTTTTTCGTGACCGCCATCACGCGGCGGCTTCGCGGGCGCGGTTTTGCGCCAAACTTCACTTTGTCCCGCCCCCCGGCAATGCTAAAGCGGCCTTACAGGGACGCGCGCGACGCAATGAATGGATCAGCACGATGCCGACAACCGTAAAAAAGCGGTCGGTGGTCGTCGGCGGCCATCGCACCAGCATTTCGCTCGAACGCGCCTTTTGGGATGCGCTGCGTCGTCTCGCCCAGGCCGAGGGCAAAACCATCAATCAGATGGTGAGCGATATTGACGCGGCGCGGCAGGGTAACCTGTCCAGCGCGATCCGGGTCTATGTACTCAGCCGCGCCTGTCAGGGTCATCTGCCGCCGGAGAGCGATCCGCCGGGCGACCTGCCCGTGGCGGAAGAGGACGACGATAGTTAGGCGGCATCGCTAGTCTCGATGCCGCCAAAGGCGGAGACGAGACCATGCGCAAGCCTTTCCTCATCCTGCTGCCGCTGCTGATGCTCGGCCTTGCCGCCTGCGACCAGCCGGCGCCGCCGCCAGAGCCGATCCGCCCGGTGCGTGTCACTACCGTATCGCCGCAAGCCTATGAGGGCCGCTCCACCTATACCGGCGAAGTGCGTGCCCGCTACGAAACCAATCTCGCCTTCCGCATCGGTGGCAAGATCGTCTCCCGCTATGTCGAAATCGGCTCCGAGGTGAAGAAGGGCGCGCTGCTGGCCCGCCTGGATCCCGAGGATACCCGCCTTGCCATCGAGAATGCCCGGGCGCAGCTCAATGCTGCCCAGGCCGACCATAACCAGGCCCAGACCGATCTGGCGCGCTATCGCAAGCTGTTTGAAACCAAGGTGATCAGCCAGGCCGAGATCGACCGCCGCACCACGGTGGCGGATTCGGCCCAGGCCCGGCTTGAGAGTGCACGCTCGCAGCTGCGCGTGATGCAGAACCAGCAGGGCTATACTGAATTGCAGGCCGATGCCGATGGCGTCATCACCTCGATCTCGGTGGAAGCGGGCCAGGTGGTTGCCGCCGGCCAGACCGTGATGCGCCTGGCGCGGCCGGAAGAAAAGGAAGTGGTGTTCAGCGTCGCCGAGAACCGGCTGGATGAACTGCGCCAGGCTTCCTCGATCCGTCTGGCATTGTGGTCGCAGCCGGAGCAGAGCTATGCCGGCGTGGTGCGCGAAATCGCACCCGGCGCCGACCCGGTGACGCGCACCTATGCCGTGAAGGTGACGGTGCAGAGTCCGCCGCCGACCATGCGGCTCGGCATGACCTCCAGCGTCACCATCTTGCGGCGCGGCGACGAGCGCATGGTGGCGTTGCCGCTTTCCGCGCTTTACCAGGAACAGGTGGCGGGCCAGGCGGGCGGCCAGCCCTCGCAGATCCGCCCGGCGGTGTGGATTTATGACGCTGCCACCGAGACGGTGAACCTGCGCCCGGTGCAAGTCTCGGCCTATGTTGAAAAGTATGTGCTGATCAATGATGGCCTGAAGCATGGCGAGAAGGTGGTCACCGCCGGCGTGCACAAGCTGATCCCGAACCAGAAGGTGCGGCTGCTGCCGGAGACGGCGGAGGCCAAGCTGTGAATCAGGCCGAGCTTGAACGCTACAATCTCTCTGCCTGGGCACTGAAGCATCCATCGCTGATCGCCTTCCTGATCGTGGTGCTGATGTTGGCCGGCACGATGTCGTATTTCAGCCTGGGCCGCGCCGAAGACCCGGATTTCACCTTCAAGCTGATGATCGTGCGCACCAACTGGCCGGGCGCCACGGCGCGCGAGATGGAGCAGCAGGTTACCGACAAGGTCGAGAAGAAGCTGCAGGAAACGCCGTATCTCAGCCATGTCATGAGCTATTCCAAGGCCGGTGAATCCACGGTCTATGTCGTGCTGCGCGACGATACGCCGCCGAAGCAGGTGGAGGGCGTGTGGTATCAGGTGCGCAAGAAGGTGAACGACATACGGCACACCTTGCCGCAGGGAACGCTGGGGCCATTCTTCAACGATGAATTCGGCGATACCTTCGGCACCATCTATGCCTTCACCAGCGATGGTTTCACGCATCGAGAATTGAAGGATTATGTCGAGGCGGTGCGCGAGGAGGTGCTGCGCGTGCGCGATGTCGGCAAGGCCGACCTTCTAGGCGTGCAGCCGGAGCGCATTTATATCGAATTCTCGAACAAGAAACTCGCCAGCCTGGGCGTGTCGCCGCAGCAGATCATCAATATCGTGCAGCAGCAGAATGCCCAGGCGGCTTCCGGCCTGGTGCAGACCGCGTCTGACCGCATCTATACCCGTGTTTCAGGCGATTTCGAGGATGTACGGTCACTGACCGAACTCTCGATCCAGGCCAATGGCCGGCTGCTGCGGCTCGGCGATATCGCCGATATCAAGCGCGACTATATCGATCCGCCCTCGGCGCAGTTCCGCTATAACGGCGAACCCGCCATCGGTCTGGCCATTTCGATGGCCAAGGGTGGCAACATGATCCAGCTTGGCGAGCGGCTCGCGCCGGTGCTGAAACAGATCAAGGCCGACATGCCGATCGGCATCGATGTGCACCAGGTGGCAGACCAGCCCAAGGTGGTGCAACGCAGCATCGATGAATTCATGAAGGTGCTGCTGGAGGCCGTGGTCATCGTACTCGGCGTCAGTTTCCTGAGCCTCGGCCTGCGTTCCGGCCTGGTGGTGGCGCTCTGCATCCCGCTGGTGCTGGCGATCACCTTCACAGCCATGCAGATTTTCGGCATCGATTTCCAGCGTATCTCGCTCGGGGCGCTGATCATCGCGCTCGGCCTGCTGGTGGATGATGCCATCATCGCGGTGGAGATGATGCAGGTGAAGATGGAGCAGGGCATGGACCGCTTCCATGCCGCCAGCTTCGCCTATAAATCCACCGCTTTCCCGATGCTCACCGGCACACTGATCACGGCCGCCGGTTTCGTGCCGGTCGGTTTCGCCAAGTCGTCGGCGGGTGAATATACCTTCTCGATCTTCGCCGTAGTGACCATATCGCTGGTGGTGTCATGGATCGTGGCAGTGATCTTCACGCCTTTCATCGGCTACAAGCTGCTGCCCAATCCGAAGCCCGGCCATGCCCATGACGATGTGCACAAGCGCGGTATCTACCGCTTTATCCGCCCGGTGGTGGCTTGGTGTGTGCGCTTCAAGTGGATCGTCATCGCGGTCACGCTTGGTATCTTCGCGCTCTCGGTATTCGGCTTCAAATTCGTGCAGCAGCAATTCTTCCCGTCGTCCAACCGCCCGGAACTGATGGTGGACCTGCGCTTGCCGCAAGGCGCCAGCATCGCGGCGACACAGCAGGAAGCCCTCAAGCTGGAGGCGATGCTGAAAGGCGACCCGGATGTGGAGAATTTCACCACCTATGTCGGCAGCGGCGCGCCGCGCTTCTACCTGCCGCTGGACATCCAGTTGCCGAACGACAATTTCGCCCAGGTGGTGGTGCTGACCAAGGGCGATGCCGAGCGCGAGCGCCTGCGCACCAAGCTGATGCAGGCTTTCCAGGAGGATTTCACCCTGCTGCGCGGTCGCGTCAATCGCCTGGAGAACGGCCCGCCGGTCGGCTTCCCGGTGCAATTCCGCGTCAGTGGCCCGGACCCGCTGGAAGTGCGGCGGATCGCTTTCGCCGCCGCCGAGGTATTGCGCGCCAATCCGAATACCCGCGACGTGAACCTGGACTGGAACGAGCTTTCCAAGGTGGTGAAGCTGAATGTCGATCAGGCCAAGGCGCGCCTGCTCGGCATCTCCTCGCAGGATCTTGCCGGTGCGCTGAATGCGGCGCTCACCGGCGTCACCATCACGCAATACCGCGAGGGCAAGGAACTGATCGACGTGGTGGCCCGCGCCGAAGCAGCCGAACGCCTCAGCCTTTCCGGCATCAAGGATTTGAATGTCGGTGGCGGTGAGAGTGCGCGCCCGGTGCCGCTGACCCAAGTGGCGGATGTGAACTACGCCATGGAGGAGGGCATCATCTGGCGCCGCGACCGCCAGCCGGTGATCACCGTGCGCGCCGACGTGGTGGATGGCATCCAGGCGCCGGTGGTATCGATGCAGATCGAGCCGCTGCTGAATGAACTGCGCAAGCAGTTGCAGCCCGGCTACCGCATCGTCATGGGCGGCGCCATCGAGGAAAGCGCCAAGGGCAATGCCTCGCTGGCGGCGGTGATGCCGGTGATGGTGCTGATCATGGTGACCCTGCTGGTGGTGCAGCTTCAGTCGGTGTCGCGCATGCTGCTGGTCCTACTCACGGCGCCCCTCGGCCTGATCGGCATCACGGCGGCCTTGCTGGCCTTCAATGTGCCGTTCGGCTTCGTCGCCCTGCTGGGCGCCATCGCGCTGGCCGGCATGATCATGCGCAATTCGGTGATCCTGGTGGACCAGATCGAGCAGGATATCCTGGCCGGCCATGCCGCTTTCGATGCCATCGTGGATGCGACAATGCGGCGTTTCCGCCCCATCGTGCTCACTGCCCTGGCGGCGATCCTGGCGATGATTCCGCTGTCGCGCTCCAATTTCTGGGGCCCGATGGCGGTGGCGATCATGGGCGGCCTGGCGGCGGCGACGTTGCTGACGGTGCTGTTCCTGCCGGCGCTTTACGCCGCCTGGTTCCGCATCAAGCCGCAGCCGAAACCGGCGGCGTGATTTCTAGCCGTTGAGATGGCAGGCGGAGATATGGCCCGGCGCAATTTCGCGCAGGGCCGGCTTCTCCGTCTTGCAGCGGGCCATGGCCTGCGGGCAGCGTGGATGGAAGTGGCAGCCGCTCGGCGGCTCCAGCGGCGAAGGAATTTCGCCGCTGATCGGCATGTAGTCGCGCCGCTTTGCTTCCAGCTTCGGGGCTTCCGCCAGCAGCGCCTGGGTGTAGGGGTGGTTAGCGGCCTTGAACAGCGTTTCGGTCGGCGCGCTTTCCACCACACGGCCCAGATACATGATCACCACGCGGTCGGAGAGATGCTCCACCACGGCCAGGTTATGGCTGATGAACAGGTAGGTCAGGTTCAGCCGCTCGCGCAGGTCCATGAACAGGTTCAGCACCTGGGCCTGGATCGACACGTCTAGCGCCGCCACGGCTTCGTCGCAGACGATGAAGCGCGGCTTCACGGCCAGGGCACGGGCAATGCCGATGCGCTGGCGCTGGCCGCCGGAGAACTGGTGCGGGAAACGCTTCTTGTAGCGCGGGTCGAGGCCGACCTGGAGCAGCATTTCCTCCACATAGGAATCGAACTGTGCCCTTGTGATCAGGCCATGGGCCAGTGGCGCCTCGCCGATGATGTCCTCCACCCGCATGCGCGGATTGAGCGAGGCATAGGGATCCTGGAAGATCATCTGCACGGCGAGCTGATAGGCCTTGTGCTCGGCCGGAGTCATGGCGGCGAGGTCTTTGCCCTCGAAGCTGATCTGGCCGTCACTCTGTTCCATGATGCCGGCAACGATGCGGCCCAGCGTGCTCTTGCCGCAGCCGCTTTCGCCCACCAGGCCAACCACTTCGCCCTGCTGGATTTGCAGCGACACGCTGTCGACCGCATGCACCGCGCGTTCTTTAAGGCCGGCACCAAGCAGGTTGGCGAGCTTGGCGGCGAAATCCAGCTTCCACACGAAGCGCTTGGAAATGTCCTTGAGTTCGAGCATCGCCATCATGCCGCTCCTTTCAGCGGATGCCAGCAACGCACGTCATGCCCCGGCGCCAGGGGCAGCAGGTCCGGTATCGCCTCGCAGGCGGCATCGGCATGGGCGCAGCGCGTCTTGAAGCGGCAGCCCGGCGGCAGGTTCAGCAGCGGCGGCGTCATGCCCGGAATCTGGAACAGCCGCTTGCCGCGCTGGCCGGTATTACCATGCGCGCCCGGCACCGAGCCGATCAGGCCGGCGGTATAAGGGTGGCGCGGGCTTTCGATCACGGCGGCAACACTGCCGGTTTCAACGATGCGGCCGGCATACATCACCATCACGCGGTCGGCCAGGCCGGCAACGACGGAAAGGTCATGCGTGATCCAGATCAGCGCCGTGCCGGTATCGCGGCAGAGCTTGCGCACTTCATAGAGGATCTGGCCCTGGATGGTCACGTCAAGCGCCGTGGTCGGCTCGTCGGCGATGATCAGCTCGGGCTTGTTCAGCAGCGCGATGGCGATGGCGATACGCTGGCGCATGCCGCCGGAAAGCTGGTGCGGATAGGCTTGCAGGCGATCCTCGGGCGCGGCGATGCCGACCGCCTTCAGCGTCTCGATGCAGCGGGCGCGGGCGGCGGCTTCGCTGATCTTCTCATGCGCCAATACGCCCTCGATCATCTGCGTATCGACACGCAGCACCGGGTTGAGCGTCATCATCGGATCCTGGAAGATCATGGCGATGCTTTTGCCGCGCAGCTGGCGCAGCCGCGCCGGCTTGGCCTGGGCAATATCCTCGCCCTTGAACAGCACACGGCCATTGGCGATATGGCCGGGCGGATCCAGCAGGCCCAGGATGGAAAAGCCGGTGATGCTTTTGCCCGAACCGCTTTCTCCCACCAGTCCCAGGATTTCGCCGGGGGCCACTTCAAAACTGACACCATCCACCGCGCGCACGATGCCATCGCGCGTCGGGAAATGGGTCTCCAGATTCTCGACCTTGAGCGTGGGCGTCATGGATCAGCGCTTCAAACGGGGATTGAGCACATCGCGGAGCTGGTCGCCCACGAGGTTGATGGCAACGATCACCACGGTGAGCGCCATGCCCGGGAACATGGAAATCCAGTAGACGCCGGACAGCAGGTAGTCGAAGCCATTGGCGATCAGCATGCCGAGCGAAGGCTCGGTCACCGGCACGCCGAGGCCGAGGAAGCTGAGCGTGGCTTCCAGGGTGATGGCGCGCGCGATATCGATGGTGGCAATCACGATCAGCGGCGGCAGGCAGTTCGGCAGCAGGTGGCGCCACAGGATGCGGCTCTGCTTGAGGCCGAGACAGCGCGCGGCTTCGACATATTCCTTGTTGCGCTCGACCAACGCTGCGCCACGCGCGGCGCGGGCGAAATACGCCCATTGCACCGCCACCAGCGCCATGATCACCTTGTCGACGCCATTGCCCAGCACCGCCAGCAGGATCAGTGCCACCAGGATGGCGGGGAAGGAAAGCTGGATATCGACGATGCGCATGATCAGCGATTCAACGCCGCCGCCGAAATAGGCCGCAGCCAGGCCGGCGGCGGCGCCGATCGCCAGCGCGCAGGATACCGCCACCACGCCGACGAACAGGCTGATGCGCAGGCCATGCAGCATGGCGGAAAGCATGTCGCGCCCCTGGCCATCGGAGCCAAGCAGGAACACGAAGCCGTCACCCGCAAGCGCGCCGGGCGGCAGACGGGAATCCATGATGTCTAGCTTGGCGAGATCATAGGGGTTCTGCGGCGACAGCCAGGGCGCCAGCAGGGCGGCGGTGATGGCCAGCACGAACAGCGCCAGGCCGAACAGGGCCAGCTTGCTTTCGGCGAATTCGGAGACGATGCGTTGCAGCGGCGTCTGCGCCGCCACCGGCTTCACGACGGCAGGGAGGGCGGCGTCGGTCACTTGGCACCTCCCAGCCGCACGCGCGGATCGAGCACGGTATAGAGGATATCGACCACCAGATTGATCACCACCAGCAGGAACACCACGATGATCAGGTAGGCGACGATCACCGGGCGGTCGAGCTGGTTGATAGAATCGATCAGCAGCTTGCCCATGCCGGGCCAGGAGAAGATGGTCTCGGTGATCACCGCGAAGGCAATCAGCGCGCCGAGTTCCAGGCCGGTGACGGTGACGACCGGCACCAGGATATTCTTCAGGATATGCACGCCGATGACGCGGCGCTCATCCAGGCCCTTGGCGCGGGCGAATTTCACATAATCCATCAGCATCACTTCGCGCGCGGTGGCGCGTGCCAGACGCACGATAAGGGCGCATTTGGAGAGTGCCAGGGTAACGGCGGGCAGCAGGATATGGTGCCAGCCTTTCAGGCTCAGCACGCTCAGATGCAGGCCGAGTACTTCCACCGTGGGGCCACGACCCGAAGCCGGCATCAGGCCAAGCTGCACCGCGAAGATCATGATCAGCATCAGGCCGACCCAGAAATTCGGCAGGCTGAAGCCCAGGATCGAACCGGCCATGATGGCGCGGGCGCCGAAACTGTCATGCCGCAGGCCGGCATAGACGCCGAGCGGCAGGCCGATCACCACGGCCATGATGGTGGCGGTGATGGCGAGTTCCAGGGTTGCCGGCATGCGCTCAAGGATCAGGCTCATGGCCGGCTGGCCATAGACGAAGGATTTGCCGAATTCGCCGGAGAAGGCCGAGCCGACAAAGCGCATATATTGCACCCAGACCGGCTGATCGAGGCCCAGCGCCTTGGCGATCTGCTCGCGGTCGATTTCGGTGGCTTCGGGGCTTGCCAGCACTGCCAGCGGATCGCCGAGCAGATAGATGCCGCCGAACACCAGCACCGACATAACCGCCACGACCAGCGCCGCCTGTAGCAGGCGCCGGATAATGAATACCAACATCCCCCGATGTCCCTGTTGTTATACTGTCACGGATGCTAGCCGAAAGCCCTGCACGGAGCCAGCCTGATATGCGGGCAGCCTGTTATTCAGGCGGCAACATGCGCGCGGTGCCGGAAACGCGGATCGATGTGCCGTGTGTCGGCGGGATTTCGGCCCTGAGGCGGGAACGCATGCCCATATCCTCGCCCTGCACGATGTTGATCATGCCAGCATGCGGCCAGCCGATTGCGCGCAGATAGCCGGCCAGGGCCGCCGTTGCCGCGCCGGTTGCCGGATCTTCGTAGACGCCGCCGGCGGCAAATGGATTACGCGTGTGGAAAAGCTGTGCCGTCTCGGCGTAGATGAGAATGATTGTCACCAGGCCGGCGGCCTGCATCAGGGCGCGGCCAGTATCGAAGTCATAGCGCATGGCGGCCAGTGCGGCGCGGCTGTTCAGCGCCAGCACCAGATGCCGCGCGCCGGCATCGGCGATGGCAGGCGGGATGCGCTGGTCGAGATCGGCTTGCGTGTAGCCGAACAGCGTCAGCATGTCGGCCACCAGTCCCGGTTCCGCCGCTGTGCTGCTGGTTGGCGGCGATTGCAGCGCGGCGGCAATGGTGCTGCCGTCACGCCGGCCGGTCACGGTGATGGCGGCATCGTTCAGCGTCAGGGCGAATTCGCCGTCGCCGAATTGCAGCGCCAGCGCGGCGCCGAGCGCAATCGTGGCATGGCCGCAGAACGGTACTTCCATGCCGGGCGCGAAATAGCGCACGCGCCAGTGATTGCCACCGAGTGGGGCTGCAAACGCGGTTTCGGAATAGCCGATCTCGGCGGCGATGGCCTGCATTTCGGCGGCAGAGGGCAGGGCGTCAGCGATCATCACGCCGGCGGGATTGCCGCCGGTCTCGCCATCGGAAAATGCCGCCAGTCGATCTACCCGCATGTCCGCCTCGCTGATTTTGCGCGACGGTAGCGAATGTGCCGTGGTTCGGCCAGCGTTCGATTGTATGGCTGCAATAAGTGCCGCGGCGCCAGTCCGGCGCCGCAGCGTATCGTTATGCCTTATGCGGCGTCTTCGCTGCCATCGACTTCCGGCAGCGGTTCGGCGGCAGCCGGCGCATTGGCTTCGCGGTCGGCGCGGGCGCGCTCGCGGGCTTCGCGCTTTTCCTTGTTGTCGCGGCGCTTGGCCGTCAGCAGCAGCACGCGGTCGAGTTCCGACTGGCTGCAGATGCCGAGGCTGACCGGATCGCGCGGCTTGATATTGGGCGCGTTCCAATGCGTGCGCGAACGCACGGAGTCAATCGTCGCCTTGGTGGTGCCGAGCAGCTTCTGCACCTGCGCGTCACCCACTTCCGGGTGATACTTCAGTAGCCAGGCGATGGCATCGGGGCGGTCCTGGCGCTTGGACAGCGGCGTGTAGCGCGCGCCCTTGGTCTTCTGGCGCGCCAGCGGCACGGTCGGTTCCAGCAGCTTCAGGTTCGCCGCCGGATTGGCTTCGCAGCGTGCGATCTCTTCCGGGGTGAGCTGATTGTTGGCAATCGGATCCTGGCCGACAATGCCGACCGCCACTTCGCCATCGGCGATGCCCTTCACTTCCAGCGGATGCAGGCCGCAGAAATAGGCAATCTGGTCAAAGGTCAGCTTGGTGTTGTCGATCAGCCATACAGCAGTGGCTTTGGGCATCAACGGTAGGGCCATGATACGCATCCTTCATAAGCCAGCAGGCAGCAGCCGTGGCATAAGCCGGTATGGACCAGACAGCCGGGGGAGCTTCGCCGGGCAGCCCTTCCGGGACCGCCCCGGGCCACACCAGCTGGGAGTGTCCGGAAATCGGCGCCAACTATACCCAAGCCGACGCCCGGCGCAACCGCCGGGCGGCCTAGTTTACGCTTTTATGGTCAAAGAGTTAGCAAAACTTTCCCGATATGGTCACCGGCATCCAGGCGGGCATGGGCGGCCGCGGCCTCAGCGAGCGGGAAGCGGGAGTCGATGATCGGCTTGATCGTGCCTGCCGCCAGGCCGGGCCAGATTTTCGCCTCCAGGGCAGCGGCGATGGCGCCCTTGAAGGCCACCGGGCGGGGCCTGAGCGTCGAGCCGGTGACGGTCAGGCGGCGGCGCATCACCAGGCTCAGGTCGCCTTCGCCCTTCGCGCCGCCCTGCAGCGCGATGATCACCAGCCGGCCCTCGTCGGCCAGGCATTTGATGTTGCGCGGCAGGTAGATGCCGCCAACCATGTCGAGGATCACATTGACGCCCTGGCCGGCGGTTTCCTGCTTGATCGCTTCGGCGAAATCCTCGGTCTTGTAGTTGATGCCGCGCGCGGCGCCGAGCTGCTCCACGAAGCGGCATTTCGCATCGGTGCCGGCGGTGGCGAAGATGCGGCCGGCGCCGAGCAGGCGGGAAAGCTGGATCGCCGCCACGCCGATGCCGGAAGCGCCGCCATGGATCAGGATGCTCTCGCCGGCGGCAAGACCGCCACGGTCGGCGATGTTGCTCCACACCGTGAACCAGTTCTCCGGCAGCGCGGCGGCTTCTTCCAGGCTCAGGCCCGCCGGGATTGGCAGGCATTGCACGGCCGGCGCGGTGCAGTATTCGGCATAGCCGCCGCCGGCCACCAGGGCGGTCACCTTGTCGCCGATTTTCCAGCGCGTCTCACCAGTTCCCGGGGGGGCACCGAGCGCGACAATCTCGCCCGCCACTTCCAGGCCCGGAATATCCGGTGCGCCGGGCGGCGGCGGATACATGCCGGCGCGCTGCATCAGGTCGGGCCGGTTCACGCCGGCGGCGGCAACCTTGATCAGGACTTCGCCGGATTCCGGCCGCGGCACCGGGCGGCGGCCGGGTTTCAGCACCTCGGGCCCGCCGGGCTGGGTGATCTCGATGGCGGTCATGTCCTGGGGCAGCATATCTCTCTCCCTGATCGATGCGGATTGATGTAGCCTCTGGCGGCCCTGGCGGCAAGGTTGTGCCTGGGCGGCCGATAGTAAAGTGGGAATGACCGGGAGGCGGCGATGGATTGGGATGAGGCACGCAACAAGGCGCCGCTGTCGCCGCAATACGATGCCATGTCGGTTGCTGATCTCGAGGAGCGGATCGAGGAGTTGAAGGCCGAGATCGACCGCATCCGTGCCGTGATCACCAAGAAGCAGGCCGCGCGCGGTTCAGCCTCCAGCTTCTTCAAGAACTAGATTATCTAGCGCGCGCGCTTTTCCAGCCAGTCGGCGGCAGCCGAGGCCAGGGCCATTTCGCGCGGGCCGGATTCCAGCAGGATGCGCGGATCATGCAGCGGATGGCTCATATCCTCCACCGTCTGCGCCAGGGCTTCCGAATTGCCCGAGCGGAAGCGGCCGGCGCGCTGGCCATCGCGGATCACGCCGGCATAGAGCGCGCGCAGGCCCCGGCGATGCTGCTCCCACACATCGCCGCTATCCTGCATGGCGGCGCCGAGCACCTCGGCCAGCACGCGGTCGGCCAGCAGCAGGCGCAGACATTCGGCTTCCGCCAGCAGCAGGGCTTTCAGCCGCGCCGCCGGGCTGCGGTCGCGGTCGCGCGCCAGTTCCGCCAGCCGTGCTTCGTCGCCCTGCAGGGTGCGGGCGGCCAGCGCGGCGAGGATGGCACGTTTGCTGGGATAGAAACGGTAAAGCGCGGTGCGGGCCATGCCGGCGGCGGCGGCAATATCCTCCACCCGTGCTTTCTGGGTCCCGAGCTGGCGGAAACATGCCAGCGCTGCTTCCAGCAGACGGTCGGAATTCGGCAGAGCCGCTATGTCGCCCCGTTCGGCCATGCCCCACCTTACCTGAATCATGCTCGCGGAAAACCGCTCCGGAAACGGTTCCGCACTTCACCTTTCCTTAAACCTTCCAGGTTATAAGGGAAGCAGTATCGTATCGTGTTTCCTCCCTGTTGGACTAAAACGGCCGCCGGCCTGTATGTCCCAACTTCGGCGGTCGTTTTTTTCCGCGCGACACGGTCTTTCCCGCGACATGGCATTGGCCGTGGCTTCGCGTCCCCTCCGTTACATTCCGTTACAACTGCTTGACTCCGTCCGTAGGCGGTGCGTTAATCGTTAACAGTTGAGGTTGAGGCAATTCACAGGGCCGTCCCGGAATTGGGGCGGCCTATTTTTTTGCGTTTTTGCCGCCCTCGTATTTTGCCGCGAAGCCGGTATTGTCGCGCCAGTTTGTTCAGGCCGATTTGGTCAGGGGAGAGCGCCCGATGGAGCCGAAATTTCTCAAATTCGATACGCTGAGCCTGCATGCCGGCCAGCAGCCCGATCCCACCACCGGCGCGCGGGCGCTGCCGATCTATCAGACCACGTCCTATGTTTTCCACGATGCCGACCATGCCGCCGCCTTGTTCAACCTGGAGCGCGCCGGCCACATCTATTCGCGCATCTCCAACCCCACGGTAGCGGTGCTGGAAGAACGTCTGGCGGCGCTGGAAGGCGGCGTCGGCGCGGTCTGCACTGCGTCTGGTCAAGCGGCCTTGCACCTCGCCATTGCCACGCTGATGGGGCAGGGGGCGCATATTGTCGCCAGCCGCAACATCTATGGCGGCAGCTACAATATCCTGGTCCATACCCTGCCGCGTTTTGGCATCACCACCACCTTCGTCGATCCGCGCGACCATGCGGCGGTGAAGGCCGCGATCAAGCCGGAGACGCGGCTGGTCTTCGGTGAAATCCTCGGCAATCCCGGCCTGGAAGTGCTGGATGTGCCGGCCTGGGCCGAGATCGCCCATGAAGCCGGCCTGCCGCTGATGCTCGATTGCACCTTCGCCACGCCGTATCTGTTCAAGGGCTTCGAGCATGGCGCCGATCTGGTGATGCATTCCGCCACCAAGTTTCTCGGCGGTCATGGCGTCGCCATCGGCGGTGCGCTGATCGATTCCGGCCGTTTCGACTGGGAAGCCTCGGGCAAGTTCCCGACCCTGACCGAGCCCTATGCCGGCTATCACGGCCTGGATTTCGCCGAGGAATTCGGCCCCGCCGCCTTCATCATGCGCGCCCGTGCCGAGGGCCTGCGCGATTTTGGCGCCTGCCTCAGCCCCACCAATGCCTTCCATATCCTGCAAGGCGTGGAGACATTGCCGCTGCGCATGAGCCGCCATGTCGAGAATGCGCGCCAGATCGTGCAGTTCCTGAAAAGCCACAAGGGCGTCGAATGGGTCAGCTATCCTGAACTGCCCGAGCACAAGGACCATGACCTGGCCAAAAAGCTGCTGCCGAAAGGCTGTGGCGCGGTGTTCAGCTTCGGCGTCAAGGGCGGGCGTGCGGCAGGGCGTGCGCTGATCGAGGCGTTGCAGGTGTTCTCGCATCTCGCCAATGTCGGCGATGCCAAGTCGCTGGTGATCCATCCGGCCTCCACCACGCATCAGCAGATGTCGGCGGCAGAACTCAAGGCCGCCGGTATCGGTGAGGAACTGGTGCGCCTCTCGGTCGGCCTTGAGGATATCGGCGACCTGATCGACGATCTGAACCAGGCCCTGCGGGCTGCCGCCAAGGCGGCGCCGGCGCAGGCCGCCGAGTAAGAGGGCAGTAGCAATGTGGCTTGACGTTCAGGGCGCAAAGATTTTCGCCGCCACCGGCGGCAAGGTGTTCGATCCGGCCTTGCCGACCGTGGTGTTCATCCATGGCAATGCCTGCGACCACACTGCCTGGGCGCTGCAGACGCGCTGGTTCGCCTATCACGGCTGGTCGGTGCTGGCGGTCGACCTGCCGGGCAATGGCCGTTCCGGCGGCGAGATGCCGCAGAGCATCGAAGCGATAGCCGACTGGCTGCCGCATCTGCTCGATGCCGCCAAGGTGAAGCAGGCCGCCCTGGTGGGCCATTCCATGGGCGCGCTGATCGCGCTGGAGGCCGCCGCGCGTTTCCCGGAACGCGTGAGCAAGCTGTCGCTGCTCGGCTTCGCGCTGCCGATGAGCGTCAATCCTGAATTGCAGGCCTTGGCAGATGCCGGCGACTTCAAGGCCATCGCACTGATGAACGACTGGATGCTGGCCCGCAAGAGTCATATTGGCGGCAACCGCAATCCCGGCGGCTGGATTCTCGGTGGTTCGATCCGCCTCACCGACAATGCCCCGCGCAAGGTGCTGGCCACCGGTTTCCGCATCTGCAACGCCTATGCTGCGGGTGATGCGGCAGCGGCCAAGGTGACATGCCCGGTGCAGGTGCTGTCGGGGGCACGCGACATGATGACGCCGGCCCGCTCCGGCGCGGCGTTTGCCAAGAAGTTCGCGCAAGCCCGCGTCGATGTGCTGGCCGATTGCGGCCATCTGATGATGAGCGAGAAGCCGGATGAAACCCTCGACGCGCTGAAGGGATTCCTGGCATGAGCAAAGCAAATGACAAGCCGCCGGCGCGGCTCTACCTGATCACGCCGTCGGTTGTCGAACCGGCGGCTTTCGCGGAACAGCTCAAGGCGGCGTTGGGCGCCGGTGATGTCGCCTGCCTGCAACTGCGCCTCAAGGAAGGCGAGCAGCCGGCTTCCGACAATGCCTTCCGCCGCGCCGCCGAGGCGGTTCTGCCGCTCTGCCATGAGCATGATGTGGCGCTGCTGATCAACGACCGCCCGGACCTGGCCGTGAAGCTCGGCGCCGATGGCGTGCATATCGGCCAGCAGGATGCATCCTATGAGGAAGCGCGCCGGCTGCTCGGACCGGACCGCATCATTGGCGTCACTTGTCACAATTCCCGCCACTTGGCGATGGAAGCCGCCGAGGCCGGGGCCGATTATGTCGCTTTCGGCGCCTTCTATCCCACGACGACCAAGCAGCCGAAATTCCAGGCCGAGCCGGACCTGCTGGCCTGGTGGTCCGAACTGATGGAAGTGCCCTGCGTCGCCATTGGTGGCATCACGGTGGAGAATTGCGCCCCGCTGGTCGCCGCCGGGACGGATTTTCTGGCGGTTTCCGCCGGGGTTTGGGGCTATCCGGGCGGTCCGGCCAAGGCCGTGAAGGCCTTCAATGAGGCAATTGCCAAGCACCGGCCCGGCTGATAGGGTCCGCCCCCTTCCGCCAGCCCCCCGTCTGAAGTACCGCCGAGCACGAAAGCCATGGCCCTGCGATCCGCCCTGATTAATGCGATGACCAATTCTGCGCGCAAAGCCTCCCGCGGCCTGCTGCGCGATTTCAACGAGGTCGAGCATCTCCAGATCAGCCGCAAGGGCCCGGCCGACTTCGTTTCCGCCGCCGACCGCAAGGCCGAGAAGGTGCTGCAGGCCGAGCTTTCCAAGCTGCGCCCGGATTTCGGCTTCATCATGGAAGAGGGCGGCCGCGTCGAAGCCAAGGACGGCAAGAATTACTGGGTCATCGACCCGCTGGACGGCACCACCAATTTCCTGCATGCCATCCCGCATTTCGCCATTTCCATCGCCGTGCAGCGCGAGGGCGAACTGATCGCCGGTATCGTGCTGGACGTGGTGCGCGACGAACTGTTCTGGGCCGAGAAGGGCGCTGGCGCCTATTGCAACGAGCGCCGCCTGCGCGTTTCCGTGCGCCGCAAGATGACCGAGGCAGTGATTGCCACCGGCATCCCGTTCCATGGCCGTGGCGACCATGCCCAATTCCGCCGCGAGATGGCCGGGGTGATGCCGGAAGTGGCCGGTATCCGCCGCATGGGCGCCGCTGCGCTCGACCTCGCCTATGTCGCCGCCGGCCGCTATGACGGCTTCTGGGAGCGCGGGCTTTCGGTATGGGATATTGCCGCCGGCATCGTGCTGGTGCGCGAGGCGGGCGGCATGGTCACCGACCTCAAGGGCGGCGATACCATGATGGCGTCGGGCGATATTCTCGCCGCCAATGATGCGCTCTACACCCCGTTGCAGAAATTGCTCAATAAACCGGCGTAATTGGTTTCGCTTACGACCTATTGCCGGGTTGAGCTAGAGGGGAAGGTCCGCTATCGTTCGCGCCATACCGCGTAACGGGGGGACCCACCGATGGCCATCAAGCTGTTTCAGCATCCGCTTCCCGCCATGGCGCTTGGCCTGGCGCTGGCGCTGCCGGCTGTGCATGGCGCCTCGGCCCAGACCTCCTATGTCGGCGGCGGCAGCGTGATCGTGAACATGCAGGCGCTCGACCGCCTGGGTCCGCCGCTGCCCGGCTTCGCCAATAACCAGGATCCCGGCTCGCCGGCGCTGGGTGGCCCGGCGCTGAAGCCGCTGCTGGGTGATTCCGGTCCGGCTCCCGCCAGTGTGAAGCTGCGCCCGCCGCGCGCCGCCAAGACAGCCTCTGCTCCCGCCGCCGCACCCGCTGTGGCGAAGACCCCGACACCCGCACCGGCCCAGGTGGCGACCACGCCGCGCCGCACCGGCGGCAGCCGTGGCGAAGGCACCAGCCCGGCGCCGCAGACCCCTGCCGTGGTGGTGAACCTGCCGCCGCCGGTAACTGATGCGGCGCCAGCCAATTCTGGTCGTCCGCTGCAATTGCCCGCACCGCCTTCCGCCGCGGCGCCTGCCGTCCCTGTTCCGGCTGCTCCTGTTCCGGCCGCGCCTGCCCCGGTGATGCCGGCTCCCGCCGCCGTGGCCCAGGCTCCTGCCGCCGCCGCGCCAGCGCCTGCTGCGCCGCGTGCCTCGAACCCGGCGGCACAGCAATCGGCCTTGCTGACACCGCCCCCGGTTTCCAGCGCGGCACCGTCTGCCGGTCAGGTCAACCTCAATTTCGAAGCTGGCAAGAGCGATCTTTCCGGCGAAGGCAGCGGCGCACTTGAGGCGCTCGCCCGTGCGCTTGCCAATACCGAGGACCGCATCCAGATTCGCGCCTATGCCAGTGCCAGCGGTGCCGATGCTGCCAGTGGCGCGCGGCGCCTCTCGCTCAGCCGTGCGCTGGCGGTGCGCGGCTTCCTGATCGATCGTGGCATCCGTTCCACGCGCATCGATGTGCGTGCGCTTGGCGCACCCAGCGACAACTCTCCCCCGGACCGCGTTGAAGTGGCGCCGGTCGGGCGCTGATTGATGCGGGGCGAGCGGCTTTTCGCCCAGGAAAAGCCATATTCGCTGCTCCAATTATACTGCAGAGAGGCGGTTCCCATATTCGTTGGGCCGCAGGATAAGGTGAAGGCATGACCAAACCCGGTCGTTACCTGGTGCGCATGGTGCTGTTTCTTGTTGCCGTGGGCGCTGTGGTCTTTGTGTTGAAGGATCCGCTGCAGCGTGCCTTCCTTGCCAACCCGGCGCTCAACGGCCTGATTGCCGCCGTGGCGGTGATCGGCATCCTGTTCATCTTCCGCCAGGTTTTCGTGCTGGGCCGCGAGGCCGATTGGCTCGCCGCCTGGCAGAAATCGCAGCAAACCAGCACCGTGCCGCATGTCGGCAAGCCGTCGAACCTGCTGGCACCGCTGGCCAAGATGCTGGAGAACCGCGGTCCGCGCGGCCAAGTTTCCGCCGCTGCCAGCCGTGCCCTGCTTGATTCCGTCGGCTCGCGCCTCGATGAAGCACGCGACATATCGCGCTACCTGATCGGCCTGATGGTGTTCCTCGGCCTGCTCGGCACTTTCTGGGGCCTGCTTGAGACGATTGGCTCCGTGACCGACACCATCTCAGGCCTGTCGCTGGGCGGCGAAGAGAATATCAACGTGCTGTTCGACAAGCTGAAGGGCGGCTTGCAGCGACCGCTGGCCGGCATGGGCCTGGCCTTCTCCTCCTCGATGCTCGGCCTTTCCGGTTCGCTGATCCTCGGCTTCCTCGATTTGCAGGCGGGCCAGGCGCAGAACCGTTTCTATAACGACCTTGAGGAATGGCTTGCCGGCTTCACCCGCGTCGGCGGCGGTGCCGTGGCCGATGGTGACCAGTCGGTGCCGGCCTATGTGCAGGCCCTGCTGGAACAGACCGCCGATAGCCTGGACAATCTGCAACGCACCCTGGCGCGTTCGGAAGACAATCGCGGCAACGCTTCCACGGCCTTGCTGCAACTCAATGAGAAGCTCAGCCTGCTCACCGAGCAGATGCGCGCCGAACAAGGCCTGCTGCTGAAGCTGACCGAGCACCAGATCGAGATGAAGCCGATCCTGTCCAAGCTGGCGCAGAATACCGAGAGCGGCGGCTTCGATGCCGCCAGCCGGGGGCATCTGCGCAACATGGATATCCTGCTCACCCGCCTGCTCGACGATGCCGCCCAGGGCCGCGCCAAGCTGGTGGATGACATGCGGGCCGAGATCAAGCTGCTGTCGCGCACCATCGCGGCCGCCGCCGATAACGGCCAGCGCAGGACCTAAGCCATGGCAAGCCGCGCCTGGCGCCGGGGCGAGAATGGGGTGGCCAACCCCTGGCCTGGCTATGTCGATGTGCTCTCGACCCTGATGATGGTCATTGTCTTCGTGCTGGCGGTGTTCATCCTGGCACAGTTTTTCCTTGCCAATGCGATTTCCGGCAAGGACAAGGCGATTGATGCCTTGCGCGGCGATCTTGCCCGCCTGGTGGAGCAGTTGTCGCTGGAGAAGAAAACCAGCAGCGACCTGCGTACCAACCTTGGCCAGTTGCAGGCGACGCTGGCCGCCAGTATCGCCGAACGCGACCAGCTTGCCGCCGCGCTCAACGATGCCCAGGCGCGCCATGACGAAGCCGAGAAGCAGTTGAACGAGCAGAAGCAGATCGTGGTTGATCTGGATGGCAAGCTGGTCTCTGGTGCTGCGGCGCTGGAAGCCGAGCGCCGCGCTTCCGCCGATGCACGCAGCCAGATCGACCTGCTGAACCGCCAGATCCTGGCACTGCGCGAGCAACTGGCGCAGATCGACCGTATCCTGCGCGAGAGCGAGGAGAAGGAAAAGCAGAGCCAGGCGCAGGTGGTCGACCTCGGCAAGCGGCTCAATGCCGCCCTGGCGCGCAAGGTCGACGACCTGATGAACTACCGCTCGGAATTCTTCGGCCGTCTGCGCCAGGCGCTCGGCGATCGCAAGGATATCCAGATCGTCGGCGACCGCTTCGTGTTCCAGTCGGAAGTGCTGTTCACCTCGGGCTCGGCTGAACTCAATCCGCAGGGCCGCGAGCAGATGGGCCAGCTTGCCCGCACCCTGATCGATATTTCCAAGAAGATTCCCGCCGACCTGCCCTGGGTGCTGCGGGTCGATGGCCATACCGACCGTGTGCCGATCAATACGCCGCAATTCCCCTCCAACTGGGAATTGTCGGCGGCACGCGCCATTTCGGTTACCAAATTCCTGATTGCCCAGGGTGTGCCGGCGCAGCGCCTGGCGGCGGCCGGCTTCGGCGAATTCCAGCCGCTGGACGAGCGCAACGACGAGATTGCCCTGCGGCGCAACCGGCGCATTGAATTGAAGCTGACGGAGCGCTAAAAACCCCGCCATGCTGAACCTGATCGCACCGCTTTCCCTGCCGGGCCGCCTTGTCGCCAGCCTTGTCTATGGCATCGGCCTGCCGGTGGCGATCTATGCCGTGCTGCTGCTGCGCACCCATGGCAACGAGCCGCAGGGCATGTGTACCCGCGTGGCCGGCCAGGGCGGCACCCTGCCGATCCAGATGGGCCGGGGCGATGGCGATTTCACCTGCGGCCTGAACTGGGATTACACGCTGTGGAATCTGGCGTTGCCGGCACTCGGCTTCGCGGTGCTGGCCTTCATCCTGATGGGCATGGCGCGCAAGCGCGCCTGAGCCAAGCGCGGCTGAGCAGAGCGTTTAAGGCTCGATCTCTTTCAGTTTCGCCGGGTCGATGCGGCAATCCATGATGCGCGGCTGGAAGGTGGCGCCGATCAGCAGCCGCCCCTTGTGATGCGCCGCCACGCTGGCGCCGGAAAGCAGGCTGCCGGGATCGCCGAAGGCTTCCGCGATACGCGTGGCGCCACGGCCATCGCGGTCAACCCGTACCACCAGGCTGGGGCTTTCCTTCTGCGCATCGCGGGCATGGCCGATGAAGGCGAAGGAATTGACATGCAGGGCTGCCCAGACAGCGCCATCGGAATCGATGCGGATATTATCCACGCCACCGGGTAAAGCCAGCGAGCCGGTGCGCTTGAGCAGGCCGCTGGCCGGTTCGCGATCAAAGGACAGGATCATGCGCCACAGCGTCGAGCCGACCAGGGCGGTAAGGCCGTCCGGTGTCAAGGCAATGCCATTGGCGAAGGCGATATCCTCGGCCACCGGCTTGGTGCCGCGCTGGTCGTGGTAGATCACGTTGGAGCGCGAAAGTTGCAGGATGTTTTCTGCCGCATGCATCCAGCGCGGGCCGGAACCACGGTCGTTGGTAAGATAGAAGCTCTGCGGCCCGGTGGCGACGATGCCGTTCGGGCTGACGAACAGGTCGCTGCCGACGCTGCCCAGGTGTTTCAGTTTGCCGGCTTCGAGCGCGAAGAATTCCACCGTGTTGCGGTCGGCGCTGCGCTGGTTGATCACCTGCAGCACCCAGTCGCCGTTGCCGGGCGCATGCAGCGCGATGCCGCGCGGGTGGAACGGCATCTGTTCCGGCACCGCCATCTCGGTCAGCTTGCCGGGCGTGCCGCCGCTCAGGTCGTAGAACCACAGGCCACCACGGCTAGAGCGGTTGCGGCGGTCCTGTGCCGATACAATAGCGCCGCTGCCATCGGGCAGGATCAGAATGTCTTCCGGGCCGGCCGGCGCATCGACCGCCGTGCATTGTCCGGCCGCGAAGGGTTCGGCGCTGCGGTAGGCGCCGCCAAGCCATACGGTGTAAACGCCATAGGCGACCAGCGAGGCGGCCAGGAAGCTCCACCACATTTTCATGCGTGGCCCGCGCCGGGTGGGCTGGGTCGTGGCCGTCGCGCGCGGGCGCGGCTTAGCTGGCGGCTTCGCTGCCATCGATATCCGCCTGCATGAATTGCAGCCGCGCCAGTCGCGCGTAGAGGCCATCCTCGCGCATCAGCGTCTCATGCCGCCCGGCGGCAACGATACGGCCCTTGTCCATCACCACGATGCGGTCTGCCTTCTGCACGGTGGCCAGGCGATGCGCGATCACCAGGGTAGTGCGGCCGCGCATCAGATGCTCCAGCGCCTTCTGCACCTTGCGCTCGGATTCGGCATCCAGCGACGAGGTGGCTTCGTCCAGCAGCAGGATCGGCGGGTCACGCAGCAGTGCGCGGGCAATGGCAATGCGCTGGCGCTGGCCACCGGAAAGCCGCACGCCACGCTCGCCCAGATAAGTATCGTAGCCTTGCGGCAGGGCAGAGATGAAGCCATGGGCGGCGGCAGCCTCGGCGGCCTGGCGCAGTTCCGCGTCGCTGGCACCGGGCCGGCCATAGCGGATATTCTCCGCCACGCTGGCACCGAAGATCACCGGATCCTGCGCCACCAGCGCGATATGCTGGCGCAAGGCCACCGGATCGAGGTGGCGGATCGGCATGCCATCGACGCGCACTTCGCCGAATTGCGGGTCGTAGAAGCGCAACAGCAACTGGAACAGCGTGGTCTTGCCGGCGCCCGAGGGACCGACAATCGCCACCGTCTCGCCGGCTTTGATCTCCAGCGACAGGTTGTCGATGGCCGGCATGTTGGGCCGCGCCGGGTAGGTGAAGCCCAGCTCGGCGAATTCGACGCGGCCTTCCGGCTTGGCCGGCAGGGCCAGCGGCTGCGGCGGCGCCTGGATGCCCGGCTCGGTGGCCAGCAGCTGCATCAGGCGCTCGGCGGCCCCGGCGGCGCGCTGCACGTCGCTCCAGACTTCCGACAGCGCGCCGACGGATGAGGCGCCGATCACGGCATAGAAGACGAAAGCCGAGAGTTCGCCGCCCGACATCTCGCCAGCGAACACAGCCTTGCCGCCGATCCACATCACGCCGTTCACGGCGCCGAACACCAGCAGCATTACCAGGGCGGTGAGGGTGGCGCGTGCCCGGGTGCGGCGCACGGCGGTATTGAAGGCGGATTCGGCATTGCCGCGGAAGCGGCGGCCCTCGCGGCTTTCCGCCGTATAAGCCTGCACGGTGCCGATGGCGTTGAGGGTTTCACTGGCCTGGGCGGAAAGATCGGCAACGCGGTCCTGGCTCTGGCGCGACAATGCGCGCAGCCGGCGCCCGAAGAACACGATCGGCAGCACCACGAAAGGAATCACCACGGCCACCAGCAGGGTGAGATGCGGCGAGGTGATCAGCAGCAGCACGGCACTGCCGAGGAACAGCAGCACGTTGCGCAGCGCCACCGAGACCGAGGAGCCGACCAGGGTCTGAATCAGTTCGGTATCGGTGGTGAGGCGCGAGAGCACTTCGCCGGTGCGGGTGGTCTCGAAGAAGGCCGGCGAGAGCTTCAGCACATGGCTGAACACCGCCTGGCGGATATCGGCGACGATACGTTCGCCGAGCCAGGTGACGCAGTAGAAGCGGGCATAGGTCGCCACCGCCAGCACTGCCACCACGCCGAACAGGGCGCCGAAATAGAGATCGAGGAAGTGGCTGTCGCCGGGACTGGCCAAGTTCGGCATGCCGGCACCGAAGCCGACATCGATGACCCGGCGGATCGCTTGGCCGATGCCCAGCACCGCCAGCGCGGCCACAACCAGGGCGACGCCGGCCAGTACCGCCACCCAGCGGTAGGGCCGCAGGAAACCCAGCAGCAGGGTCAAGGGCTTGAGCGGCGGCCGGGCGGATTTGCTGCCGCCGGCAGTGGCATCTCGGGCAGGGCTCGGGCGGGTCGCGGTCATGACGGCAAGGGGTATACCAGCCGGGCCGGTTCCTGCCCAGCGACAGGGGGCGGTTCCCAAGGTCGCAGGGGAGCCATAAGGGGCTTTCCGGGCTTGCGAAGAGCGCCTGCTTTGGCTATAACCCGCCGCCATTGCGGATTTTTGAGGCCGGCCCGGGCATGTCCAGGCCGCCAGGAGACAAGACCATGAAGCCGGATATCCATCCCGATTACCACGAAATCAAGGTGCAGATGACCGACGGCACCGTGTATTCGACCCGTTCCACCTACGGCAAGGCGGGCGATACCCTGGCGCTGGACATCGACTCGAAGTCGCATCCGGCCTGGACCGGCGGCCCGGCCCGCCTCAACGAGGCTGGCGGCCAGGTTGCCAAGTTCAACAAGCGTTTCGCCGGTTTCGGCCTCAAGAAGTAACGCTTTTCCGCCCTTCACAGGCGGTGCTAGTATTACAGGCGGTCCGATACTCGGGCCGCCTGTATTGTTTCTAGGGAGCTGCCGGCCAATGGGGCAGGTTTACCAGGCGACGTCGTTCACCCTCGGCAGCGAGGTGGTGACCATCGTCCTTGTCGCGGAAAGCGCCGTCGCCACCGCCGAGATGGCGCAACGCTCCTTCAAGGCCCTGCAGCCATATTTCGGCAATTCCCTGCTGGTGCTGGCCTATCAGTCGATGAATCTGGCGCCGCAATTCGTCGGCCCGAAACACATCGTGCAGCAACTCGGCGGCAAGCGGCTGACCGACTTCCGCTGGCAGCCCATCGCAATCACCCGCTGAGCAAATCAGGCGGCGGCCGCCTGAAGCGGCCCCTTGAAAGCACAAACGGGCATCCTACATCCAGATCATCCCGGTGCCGCTTTGAGTGGATCGGGATAGTTCCGCGGCCTGGCCATGATGGCGGGCCGCAAGCAACCCGTGTTGTCGCTCAAGGAGGACAAGACCCATGCGTGCTTTCGATATTTCCCCGCTGCTGCGCTCCAGTGTTGGCTTCGATCATGTGAACCGCCTGTACGATCTCGCCAGCCGTCTGGACGAATCGAGCCTCAGCTACCCGCCCTACAACATCGAGAAGCGTGGCGAAGACGCCTACCGCATCACCATGGCGGTGGCCGGCTTCCGCCAGGATGAACTCGACGTCACGGTAAAGGAAAACAGCCTCACCATTTCGGCCAAGGCGCAGGGCGCCGAGCAGCCGGCTGAGGAGGTCACCTACCTGCACCGAGGCATCGCGCGCCGTGCCTTCGAACGCCGCTTCGATCTCGCCGACACCGTGAAGGTGGTGGGCGCGCAGCTGGTCGATGGCCTGCTGCATATCGAGCTGAAGCGCGAGATCCCGGAGGCCAAGAAGCCGCGCCAGATCTCGATTGTGGCTGGCAGCCAGCCGGTAACCCTGGAGCAGGCCCGCGCCGCGTAACCAGGTACATTCGCTGTGAAATGAAGAAGCCCGGGTGGCAACATCCGGGCTTTTTTCTTGGCCGCAACCACTCCAAATGATAGTGCTAATCGTGTATAATACACCCATAAAGAGGGGTGCGGATGAGCGAACCATTACCTGCGGATAGGCCCGAGCGGCTGGATTTTCAGCCTGCCCCCGGTTTGACCAAACTGCTGTTGCGCAATTTTTTCTACGGGCTGCTGACCCTGGGCTTCTATCGCTTCTGGGCGCGTACCAATCTGCGGCGCTATCTCTGGGGCGCGGTGCGGTTGCAGGATGAACCGCTGGAATATACCGGCACCGGGCGCGAGCTGTTTGTCGGCTTCCTCATCGTGCTGGCGGTTTTCATTCCGGTTTCAATTGTTTATGCCGGTGTCCAATTGTTCCTTGCCGGCGATGTGCCAGCCCTTGCGGCGCTGGATGGCCTCTATTTCATTCTATTGTCGCTGCTGATTACCGTGGCGCAGTTCCGTGCCCGGCGCTATCGCCTGTCGCGCACATTGTGGCGCGGGATTCGTGCCGGCCAGGGTGGCTCAAGCTGGGTCTATCTTGGGCGCTCTGCCCTGTGGCTGCTGGCCGCCATTCTCACCCTGGGTTTATGCTTGCCCTGGGCCCTGGCCGATCTGGCGCGCTATCGCATGCAGCATAGCCACTGGGGCAGTTTCCAGGGCGATTTCGCCGGCACGGCCAATCAATTGGTGAGGCCGTTGGCCTGGGTTTGGGTTGTGCTGGTCAGTCTGTCGGTTTGGTCAGCGTATCAATTCTTTACCTTGCCCGATGGCGTGGAGCGGTTGGCTCATTTCTACAAGCTGGCATTTACTGGCGCGCTGCTGCCGATCTTCTTCATCTATTTCCAGATTGTCTGGCTGCGCTGGTATATCGACGGCCTGCGGCTTGGGCCCATGCGCTTCAAGGCGGATTTCAGTGTAAAAAAGCTGTTCTGGAATCTTGCCCTCGGTGCCCTGGGGCTGCTGGTGGTCATTGGTATCCTTGGGATGCTGTTCTTCCTGACCATGGGGGCGGCGGCGGCCATACCGAAGCCGCTGCTGCTGCTTGTTTTCGCGCTCTTTGTGCCAGTGGTGTGGCTTGGCCTGCGCCTGGGCTACTACTACCTGATGTTCATGCCTGCCTTGCGGCGCGTGGTATTGGGTGTGGCCGTAATCGGTATGGAAGCCGCGTTGCAGGCGCAGCAGGCGGCCCCGGATCAGATGCGCAGCGGCGAGGGACTGGCCGACAGTTTCGATGTACCTTTGTAGGGCCGTGGTCGTTGGATAGGGAAATCGAAGGTATTCTGTTCGATGGCCAGACCGCCGCGCCGCATGCGGTGCGGGTTGTGCCCGCTGGCGATGCCTTGCTGTTGCTGGATGTTGTGAGCGGTGCGGAGCGCGCCAACTGGCCCTGCGCCAGAATCCGTCTGGTGGATGGTTCGCTCAAGGCGGCATCTGGCGCGGCATTGCCGTCTTCCTTCCGCATTGCTCTGGTCGCTCCGGATGGCCGGCTTGAACCGGCGAGGCTGCGGCTGTCGGCGGAAGCCGCCGGCTTCATTCTGGCTGCTGTGCCGGCATTGCAGGCACGGCGCCAGGAAGTGTCGGCCATGCTCAAGGCGCAGCGCTATCTGCTGGCCGGTATTCTTGGTGTGATGCTGCTGCTGGCCGGTTTCTTTGCCGCTGTACCGCTGCTGGCCAATGCAGTGGCGCAGGTGGTGCCGACCAGTTGGGAAACACGGCTGGGCGAGCGTCTGCTGCCGGCGGTGATTCCGCTGCTGACGCGTGGCGGCCGCGGCGGCATCTGCACGCAGCCTGAGGGCAAGGAGGCATTGCAGCGCCTGATGTTGCGCCTGGAAATGGCGCCGCCGCCCATGCGTCTGCCGATCACGGTGACGGTGTTGCGCTCACCGATGGTGAATGCCTTCGCGCTGCCCGGCGGCCAGATTCTGATCACCAGCGGCTTGCTGGATAATGTTTTCAATGAACAGGCGCTGGCAGGCATCCTGGCGCATGAAATGGGCCATGTTAATGCGCGCCACAATGTGGCCGGCTTGCTGCGTTCCAGTGCCTATGGCGTGATGCTCGGGCTGCTGCTGGGCGATGTGATCACCGGCGTCGGTCTGGTTGGCGGCTTCCAGCATGTGCTGGACAGCGCCTTCAGCCGCGAATTCGAGGCCGAGGCGGATGAAGCCGCGTTGCGGCGCCTGCTGGCGGCCGGTTTCGATCCGGCGCAGGTGGCGGGTTTCTTCGACCGCCTGGCCGAGCACGAAGCAGTGCTGAAATTACCCGGCTTCCTCAGTACCCATCCCGGCAGCGAGGGGCGGGCGGCTTTCTTCCGCCGCCATCAGCAAGGCGTCACACCGCTGCTGCCGGGCGACTGGCAGGCGATCCGTGGCATCTGCAAGACCGTGGTGGCAGCGCCCCTGACAGCACCGCTGTCAGCACCGGCTCGATAACAAAACGGCCCCGGTTTTGCCGGGGCCGTTTCGGTAGATATGCGCTTGGCGATCAGGCGGTCTTGAGCGCCGCGACGCCGGGCAGTTCCTTGCCTTCCAGCCATTCCAGGAAGGCGCCGCCAGCCGTCGAGACGTAGGAGAATTCCTCCGCCACGCCGGCATGGCGCAGCGCAGCCACGGTATCGCCGCCACCAGCCACGCTGAGCAGCCGGCCGGAAGCGGTGAGCGCCGCAGCCGTGCGCGCCACCATTACGGTGCCGGCATCGAAGGGCGCGGTCTCGAAGGCGCCGAGCGGGCCGTTCCACACCAGCGTCTTGCAATCCGCCAGCACGGTGCCGAGCCGGGAAGCGGCCACGGGGCCGATATCCAGGATCATCTGGTCGGCTGGCACACGTTCGGCGGAAACCACCTTGCTCGGGGCACCGGCGCGGAATTCGCGCGCCACCACCACATCATCGGGCAATACCACGGAGCAGCCGCGCACCACGGCATCGCGCAGGATGTCGCGGGCGGTGTCGGCCAGGTTTTTTTCGCACAGACTCTTGCCGATCTCGCGCCCCTGGGCAAACAGGAAGGTGTTGGCCATGCCGCCGCCGATGATCAGCTTGTCGACCTTGCCGAGCAGGTTGCCGAGCAGTTCCAGCTTGGTGGAAACCTTGGCGCCGCCGATCACCGCTGCCACCGGATGCTCCGGTGCTTCCAGCGCGGCTTCCAGATGCTTCAGTTCCACTTCCATGTTGCGGCCGGCACAGGCCGGCAGCAGATGCGCCAGTGCCTCGGTGGAGACATGGGCGCGATGGGCGCAGGAGAAGGCGTCGTTCACATAGAGATCGCCGAGATCGGCCATCATCTTGGCGAAGGCCGAATCGTTCTTCTCTTCCGCCGCGTGGAAGCGGGTGTTTTCCAGCAGCACGATGCCGCCCTTGCGCAGCTTCTCGATCGCTGCCTTGGCGGTATCGCCAACGCAATCCTCGGCGAAGCCGACAGCCGAGCCGAGCGCGGTGGCAAGCGCCGCCGCCACCGGCTTGAGGCTCATCTCGGGCACCACCTTGCCGTCGGGACGGCCGAAATGCGACAGCACCACCACCTTGGCATCCTTGCGCGAAAGCTCGTGCAGGGTGGGCAGGATGCGGCTGATGCGCAGATCGTCGGTGATGCGCCCGTCCTTCATCGGAACGTTGAGGTCGACGCGGACGAGCACGGTCTTGCCGGCTACATCCACGTCATCCAGGGTGCGGAAGCGGGCCATGGGGCTTACGGCCTCAGAGCTTCGCCATGGCGATGGCGGTATCCGACATGCGGTTGGAGAAGCCCCACTCGTTGTCGTACCAGCTCACCACGCGCACCAGATTGCCTTCCATTACCTGGGTCTGCTTCAGGTCGAAGGTGGAGCTGGCCGGATTGTGGTTGAAGTCGCTGGAAACCAGCGGCTGGTCGTTGGTGTCGAGCACGCCCTTCAGCTTGCCGTTGGCCGCCGCGATGATGGCGGCGTTGACTTCCTCGGCGGTGGTGGCCTTCTTCGAGATGAACTTGAAGTCAATCAGCGATACATTCGGGGTCGGCACGCGGATCGAGGAACCGTCCAGCTTGCCCTTCAGGTTCGGCAGCACCAGGCCCACGGCCTTGGCGGCGCCGGTGGTGGTCGGGATCATCGAGAGCGCGGCGGCGCGGCCGCGATAGAGATCCTTGTGCATGGTGTCCAGCGTCGGCTGGTCGCCGGTATAGGCATGGATCGTGGTCATGTAGCCCTTCTCGATGCCAACGGCGGCATCGAGCACGAAGGCGACCGGCGCCAGGCAGTTGGTGGTGCAGGAAGCGTTCGACACCACGGTATGATCGGCCTTGAGCTGGTCATGGTTCACGCCATAGACCACGGTAAGGTCGGCGCCGGTGGCGGGCGCCGAAACCAGCACCTTGCGGGCGCCGGCGGTGAGATGCAGCGCGGCCTTCTCCTTGTCGGTGAAGATGCCGGTGCATTCCATGGCGATATCGACCTTCAGCTCCTTCCAGGGCAGCTTGGCCGGGTCGCGTTCGGCGGTCACCTTGATCGGGCCACGGCCGACATTGATGCTGTCGCCGTTCACGGTCACGGTGCCGGGGAAGCGGCCATGCACGCTGTCAAAGCGGAACAGATGCGCGTTGGTTTCGACCGGGCCGAGGTCGTTGATGCCGACAACCTCGATATCCGTGCGGCCGGACTCGATAATGGCGCGCAGCACATTGCGCCCGATGCGACCGAAACCATTGATGGCAACGCGAACCGTCATCTTTCGTCTCCAGGAGAGCTGATGCGGGCCGCCGGCCTAATCGGGCTGGGACCCGCAAAGGGAAGAGGGATTTCGGGGCTGGATGTAGCGGCTTTGGCCCCCCTTATCAAGGCGGCGGCGCCCGATAAACAGGCAGCCGCTTCAAATCCGCCCGGAAGCGGGCTAGAGTTCCGGCCTGTGGGGTGTGAGTGTTCTAAGTACATGAAGTTGGGGGAATAAGATGGTGGCGTCGTTCCGGCGGGCATGGCTCGTCGCTTTCCTGGTGCTGGCCTTTGCCGGTGCTGCCCAGGCGCAACAGCGGCCACAGCCGCAACCGGGCCAGGTCTATGCCCAGTCGACTCAGGCCATGGCGCCCGCCGGCACCAGCACCGCCAAGGCCGATGATCCGGCTTTCTGGGCCTTCTCGGCCGGCTGGTATGATCTGAACAAGCAGAAGGACCAGGCATTCGAGGGCCGCATCGAGTATCGCGGCGCCGAGAAATATTGGATTTTCAAGCCTTTCGGCGGCATCATGGCGACCTCTGACCGTGCCGTGCATGGCTTTGCCGGCGTGCTGGTCGATCTCTATTTCGGCCGCCGCTGGGTGCTGACGCCCAGCTTCGCCCCCGGCCTCTATTATGAAGGCGACGGCAAGCATATCTCGAACGGCATCCAGTTCCGCTCGCAGCTTGAACTGAGCTACCGCTTTGACGACCGCTCGCGCCTCGGCATCAGCATCAACCATATCTCCAATGCCGGCATCAACAGCCCGAATCCAGGCTCCGAGACCCTGGCGCTCACCTACGCCATTCCGACCGACAAACTGTTCAAGTGGTAGGTTCTCCAGGAAAAGCCGCGCCGGATCGGCGCGGCTTTTCATTTGGCCACGGCGTTCCATGTTTGTATCGTAAGCGGCATTGCCCTGGCCTACGGGTCAGTCCTACGCTGCTGCCGAGTCGAGGCTGGGCCATAGCCATGGAGCTTCATGCGCCGCCTGTTTGCCATCCTGCTGCTGGTGATCCTGCCGGGTGCTGCCCGGGCGGCTGACAGCCTGCTGTGGCTGAAGGCGCAATGGACGCCGGTTTTCGTCGAACAGGAAACCGGCTTCGGCGATGCCGCCCTGGATTGGCTGAAGCAGCGGCTGCCTGATTATCGGCATGAGACCCGCTTCCAGCCGCTGCCCCGGCTGGAGCGGCTGCTGGGTGAGCAGCAGCAGGCCTGCACCGCCAGCCTGGCGCGCAACCCGGCCCGTGAGGCACGCTTCCTGTTTTCGCATGATTTCCTGCGCATGCCGGGTTTGGCCGTGGTGGTGCGCGACGACAGTCTGGCGGCGGTGAAGGCGCATGGCGACGGGCAGGCCGGCGTCGATGTTGCGGCCTTGCTGCGTGATGCCGCGCTGGACGGCGTGATCAACGAGAATCGCAGCTATGGCGCGGCGCTGGATGCGCTGCTGCAGCCGGTGCCGCCGGAACGGCTGATGCGGCTGCCGCGTGCCAGCACCATGGTGGCGATGCTGGGCGCCAGCCGGGTCGACTGGGTGCTGCTTTATCCCTTCGAGGCCGCTGCCCAGGCTCGCGCACTCAAACCGCCGCCGCATCTGAACATGCTGCCGATCCTGGGCCAGCGCCCCGTGATCGCCAGCGGCATTGCCTGCGCCCGTTCTGCCTTCGGCCAGCGCGTGATTGATCAGGTGAATGCGCTGATCGAAGCCCATCCGGCGGCACCTTGGCAGGCTGCGCTCAATGCCCTGCTGGATGATGAAACCCGCGCTCGCATGATGATGCACTAGAACCCGCAGCGGGGCATTAGAAGCCGAACAGCGCTGGATCGAAGCCGAGGCGGCGCCAGAGAGCGGCGGGCTGTTCGCCGGCAGCGCGGCATTCACGCAAGCTTGGCGCATTGTGGCGTTTGGCCAGGCGCTCGCCACCGGCATCGACCAGCAGCGGGTGATGCGCATAGGCCGGAGTCGGCAGGTCGAACAGGGCTTGCAGCAGGCGATGCAGTGGCGTGGCGCTGCGCAGATCGACGGCGCGGGTCACCAGCGTGATACCCTGCAAGGCATCGTCCAGCGTGACGCAGAGATGATAGCTCGCAGGCGTTTCTTTCCGCGCCAGCACGGCATCGCCATGCAGGGCGTGCAGTACCTCATAGGTCGCCTGCTGTTCGCCGAGTTCCTCGTCATGCCAGAGCAGGGACGGATGCAGCGCGCAGGCGGCCGCAAGGTCCAGGCGCAGCGCATAGCCTTCGCCGGAGGCAATGCGGCTGCTGCGTTCATCGTCAGAGAGATGCCGGCAGGTGCCGGGATAGATCGCGGTGCCATCTTCCGCGTGGGGCGCGCCGCCAATGCGGGCGATTTCGGCCAGCACCTGTTTGCGGGTGCAGAAGCAGGGGTAGAGCAGGCGGCGTGATGACAGGCCGTTGAGAGCCGCACGGTAGCCGTCGAAATGCTGCGACTGCCGCCGCACCGGTTCTTCCCAGCGCAGGCCCAGCCAGGCGAGGTCTTCCAGCAGGCCGGCATCGAATTCCGGCCGGCAGCGCGTGCGGTCGATATCCTCGACGCGCAGCAGGAAGCGGCCCCCGGCCTGTTGCGCCCGCGCCCAGGCGAAGCCGGCGGAATAGGCGTGGCCTTCATGCAGCCAGCCGGTCGGGCTTGGCGCAAAGCGCGTGACGACAGTGGAAGGGATGACAGGGTTCATGGAAGAGATGACAGGGGCGCCGGGCATCGGCAAGCTGGCTCCAGAAGCGACTCCGAGCAAGCTATGACAAAGCCCGCCGCCAAAGGAAAGCCACTCAACGCCGCGAAACCGGATCAGCGCACCCGCACGCTGAAAGCCCTGGCCGAACTCTGCGCCCGCGAGCCGCGTTTCGCCCTGGCGCTGGAAGCCTGCGGCCATGTGCATGACCGCCGCCGCCCGGCCGATCTCGCCAATCTCTGCCGCATCATCGTCGAGCAGCAGGTTTCGGTAGCAGCCGCCGCAACAATCTGGGGCCGCGTCGAGGCCTTGCTGGTGCCGTTCACGGCGGAAAACATTCTGGCGCATGACGAAGCGGCCTTGCTCGGCTGCGGCCTCAGCCGGCCGAAGCTGCGCTACCTGCGCGAGATTGCCGCGGCGGTTGCCGGCGGCGGCCTCGATCTCGGCAGCCTGGCGGCCTTGGAGGATGCGGAAGTTTTCGCGCGGCTCACGGCGGTGAAGGGCATCGGCCGCTGGACGGCGGAAATCTTCCTGCTGTTCGCACTCGACCGCACCGATATTTGGCCGGCGCATGACGTGGCCTTGCAGGAAGCGGCCAGGCGACTGTTCAACATGCGCAAGCGGCCGGATGTGAAGAAGATGGACAAGATCGCTGCGCGCTGGAAACCGCATCGCGGCGTCGCGGCGCGGCTGCTCTGGCGCTATTATAGTGTTTCCAAGCAGCAACCGGTGACGCCATGAGCCAGACGCCACGATTGATCGATGGTCCCCGCCTGCCACCCGCCAAGGGGCCGGCACGGCAGCTTATCGTGCTGCTGCATGGCTATGGCGCCGACGGCAACGATCTGATCGAACTGGCCTCGCATTGGCGGCGTGAATTGCCCGGCGCGGCTTTCGTGGCGCCCAATGCGCCGAGCCTGATTCCAGGCACGCCGCAAGGCCCCGGTTTTGGTGGCCGGCAATGGTTCGGCCTCAACGACTACGATCCGAACATGCTGCGCCGCGACCCGCATCGCGCCGGTGGTATCTACGAAGCCCTGCTGGCGGGCGCGGAGCAGGCGGCGCCGGTGATCGAGGCGTTTCTCGAAGCGGAACTCGCCCGGCATAACCTGCCGGCGGCCAAGCTCGGCCTGGTCGGTTTCAGTCAGGGCACCATGATGGCGCTGCATGTCGGCCTGCGCCGCGCCGCCGCGCCCGGCGCCATCCTCGGCTATTCCGGCGTGCTGGTTGGCGCCGCCAAGCTGCCGGAACAGGCCAAGCTACAGACCTCGGGCAAGCCGCCGGTGCTGCTGGTGCATGGCTCGGCCGATGATGTCGTGCCGATGGAAGCCCTGTTCGACACGCTCAACGGCCTGGGCGCCGCTGATATACCGGCGCGCTGGCATCTGAGCCTAGGTGTGCCACATGCGATAGACCCGGAAGGGTTGCGCCTGGGCGGCCATTTCCTGGCCCAGACGCTGTAACTCGATGGGCCCATGCTGCGATGGGCCGGTGACGCGACAAAATAAGGTGGTTGTCACCGGGGCGTAACGCAGCATATTGTATTGTCTAGGCATTCAGTTGGTGTTCCCCTTGTTATCAACAGTGGGAGTGATCACAGGATGGGGCCAGACAATTGTCCGGCATTGGTGCTTAACGCGGATTACCAACCGCTGTCCTACTTCCCCTTGTCCGTCTGGCCCTGGCAGGAAGTGGTCAAGGCGGTGTGCATGGATCGTGTCACCATCCTTTCGGAATACGACCAGGAAATCCGCAGCCCCAGCTTCCGCATGCGGCTGCCTTCCGTGGTGGCGCTGAAGCGCTATATCCAGCCGGCCCGGCGCCCGGCCTTCACCCGGTTCAACCTGTTCCTGCGCGACCGCTTCGCCTGCCAGTATTGCGGCAGCCGCCATGAACTCACCTTCGATCATGTGATCCCGCGCTCGCGCGGCGGCCTCACCCGTTGGGACAACGTGGTGGCGGCCTGCGCGCCGTGTAATCTGCGCAAGGGCGGCCGCATGCCGCGCGAATGCCGCATGTTCCCGCGCCATGCGCCGCATGTGCCGAGCGTGGCCGAATTGCAGCAGAATGGCCGCGCTTTCCCGCCCAACCACCTGCATCAAAGCTGGCGCGACTATCTCTACTGGGATAGCGAACTGGAGCCGTAAGGCTAGAGTCTTTCCGACAGCCAGATGGCGGCGCGGGTGGCGGTTTTTACGCCCTGACTCAGCGCCGGATAGGCCGGCGCTTCCTGGGCACCGGCCTCGCGCGCGGTGTCGCGGTGCTCGATTTCCTCGGCACGGAATTGCTCGATCAAAGCCGCCAGTTCAGGCTCGGCCTTGCCCTCGGCAGCCAGCGCCTCCAGGGTTTCGAGCTGGCGCGAATAATGCGCGTCGATCACTTCTTCCACTGCTTCGGTGCAGGCCATTGCCGCCTTCTCGCCGAGCAGGGCGGTGGCGGCGCCAAGCGCGAAGCCGGCGACATGCCATAGCGGCCCCAGCAGGGTCGGCCGCGCGCGGCGCTCCGGCAGCAGCTTGTCGAAGGCAGCGAGATGCTGCTTTTCCTGCTCCGCCATATGGCGGATGGTTGGCGTTGAAGGTGCATTCTTAAGCACCGCCAACTGGCCTTCATAGATGCGCTTGGCACCGTATTCGCCGGCATGGTCGACACGCAGGATGCGTTCGATCACATCGGCGGGTTTCAAATCTCCCGGTAGTCGCGGCTTAGGCGCGTTCATGCCTGCCTCGCCTTGATCGCGGCCAGGATGGCCAGCAGCGCGCCCCATAGTGCATTCCAGGCCGCCATGCTGAGGCCGAGGAAACTGAAGGCAGCTTCGTCGCAGCGCACGATGGGCGCGGCCAGCACCTGCGCACGCAGGGCTTCGATGGTGGTGGCGGTGCTGCCGCCGCCGCAGCTTTCAAGTCCGGCCCACCATTTCTGTTCGACGCCCGTATGGAACAGGCCGATGCCGGCGGTGATGGCGAAGGCGAGGGCCACCAGCCACAGCAGCACCGGGCGGAAACGCTCCAACTTCCAGGCGGCGAGGCCCAGCACAATGGCGGCGGCATAGGGCCAGCGTTGCCACAGGCAAAGCTGGCAGGGGGCGAGGCCGAAGCCATACTGCGCCACGAAGGCGGCGCCGAGGGTGATGGCGCTCAGGCCGGCGAAAGCCAAGCCGGCGAGCGGCGCTGTGATGCGGTCGAACATGGCGGTATTTTACGCTCTGAATCACGCCGCCGGAAGCCCTGCGCAACACTGTGACGATATGTTGCAGGCGGTATCACGGTAACAAATCCGGCAAGTGCTGCCGGGCCGAATCTGCCGGGGCGATTTTCTGCAACACTATTACTTCGGTGATTCAATGCGCTCTACAGCGCCGCAGGCTGGCATGTGGCTTGAAATGCTGCTGCCGGGGGCAAGCCGCCCTCATCAGCCATAGGAGACCGACATGGTCACAAGTGTCAGCAGTGCGGGTGGCTTCAATCCGCTCGAAATGATGAAGCAGATGCGGCAGAAAATGTTCGAGGAGGCCGATAGCGATGGCGATGGCTCCCTGAGCAAGGCCGAACTGGAAACCCAGATCAGCAAGATGGAAGAGCAGCGCAAGGCCGAGGGTGTCTCCGGTCCGCGCGGCGGCAAAGGCCCTTCCGCCGATCAGATGCTGAAGGATTTTGACAGCGATGGCGACGGCAGTATCTCGCAGACCGAGTATGATACCGGCTTTACCAAGCTGGATGAGCAGATGCAGTCGCAGCTTGTCGCCATGCAGGGCCAGGGCTTCGGCCCGCCGCCACCGCCGCCGGGCGAGGGCGCAGCCGCCTATGGCCGCGCATCCGGCCAGGTGCAAGCTGGCGGTGGTGGTGGCCAGTCGCTGATCGACATGCTGAATGCGCTGAACGATGACGATGATGATTCGGACAGCAGCACCAGCGACAGCGCGAGCAGCAGCACCGGCAGCAGCGACAACCTGAAGCTCTTTCTCGATGAACTGAAACGCTACACGGAGGCGTCGGATGGCAGTACCAATCCGCGCGATATCGAGCAGCATATGGCGGGCTTCATCGCCGGCCTGAAGCAGGCCCAGGCCGCGTGATGCTGGCGGCCTGACGGGTGCAGCCCCGGGGCGCCAGCGTCGCGGGGCTGTTCAGCGTTTCAGAGGCAGGGAGACCACGCTGTCGAAGCCACCGGCACCGGGATATTCGAAAGCCAGGCGCCCGGCATGGGCGCGCAGGATCGAGGCTGCCACCGCCAGGCCCATGCCGAGGCCGCCGGTTTCCTGGCCGCGTGCCGCATCCAGGCGATAGAACGGCGCCAGCACATTCTCCTGCTCGGCTTCCGGGATGCCGGGGCCGGCATCATGGATGCGGATCACCAGGCTGTCCTGCTGCAGGGCCAGCGTCACATGCGCCTGGCCGCCATACTTGATGGCATTGTCGATCAGGTTCATCAGTGCGCGCTTGATCGCGGTCGGGCGGCAGAGCGTCACCACATGCAGCGGCCCGTCATAGCGCGCGTCATGGCCGGCATCGGCGGCGTCGTCGCACAGGCTGGCCAGCAGCACCGCCACATCCAGGCGCTGTTCCGGCTCGCCGCGCGCATCCAGCGCCGCGAAGCCGAGCAACTGATCGGTCAGCCGCTCCATGAAGCCGAGGTCATCCAGCATGCGCTGGCGCCGCTCGGCGCTGTCGGGACTTTCCAGCCGCAGGCGCAGGCGGGTCAGCGGTGTGCGCAGATCATGCGACAAAGCGGCGACCAGCGCGGCGCGGTCGGCAACGAAGCGATGAATCCGGCCCTGCATGCCGTTCAATGCCTGGGCGATGGCGCGGAATTCCATCGGGCCGGTTTCAGGCAGAAGCTGCGGCGGTGCTTCCGCCTGCCAGTCGCGCGCCGTATCGGCCATGCCGCGCAGCGGGCGCAGCAGCCGCACCGTGGTCCACAGGGTAAGCCCGGCGATGATCGCCGCCGTGGTCAGCAGCCACAATGTGGTGAACAGCCAGCGCGGCACCAGCGGCTCGGCCTGGCGTGGCCGTGCCACATACCATTGCCCATCGGCGGCGCGCAGCCACACGGAAAACACCGGCGGCAGGCGCAATTCGCCGCTCGCGGTTTCCTCGGCGCGCTGCTGTGCAGCCTCGCTGGGCGAGAGCGGGCCGGGCGAGGGCGGGCCGGATTGCCAGGGAATCACGATGCTGAGGCCCGGGCCAATATCGAGACCCTGCGGGCGGCGCGGACGCCAGGGCCGCACCTGCACTTCGGGGTAATCCGTCGCCGAAAGCGCATCGCGCAATTCGCGCTCAAGTTCCGAGAACGGCCAAGGCGGGCGCGGCGGCCCGTCCCGCTCCATCTCGCGCGGCCCGCCACGATCCATGTCGCGTGGTTTTGCGCCTGGTTCCCGTGGGCCCGGTGGGCCTGGTTCACGGGGGCCACGGCCGCGTTCCCAGGTCAGTTCGCCGCCATCCTCGCCCTTGGCGATGGCGGCCTGCGGATCGCGGCTGGCGCTGCTGATTTCGGCGACGATGCTGCTCATGGCATGGCGCGGCGCTTCGCCGGGCAGCACCAGGTAGATCAGCAGAATGGTGGCGACCTGTGTGCCGATGATGCCGAGCAGCACCGTGATGGCGATGCGCCAGGCAATGCGGTCGCCGCCCAGGCGCCGGGCCAGCACCGTGAACGGGTTGATCATGCGGCAGCAAAAACCTTGACGGCGGGGGTGAAGATATAGCCGCCGCTACGCACGGTCTTGATCAGCTCCGGCATGTTCGGATCGATCTCAATCTTGCGGCGCAGGCGGCTGACCTGCACATCGACGCTGCGGTCGAACAGCAAGGTCGAGCGGCCGCGCGTGATATCGAGTAGCTGCTCGCGGCTCAGGATGCGCTGCGGATGTTCGACGAAAGCCAGCAGCAGATCGAACTCGCCCGAGGTGAGCGGCAGCAAGGTACCTTCCGCCGAACGCAGATGGCGCTTGCCGATTTCCAGTGTCCAGCCCTCGAAGCCATAGGCGGTCGGGCGCTCGGCTTCACTGCTGGCGGCACCGGGGCCGACACGGCGCAGGATCGCCTTGATCCGCGCCACCAGTTCGCGCGGACTGAACGGCTTGGTGAGATAATCGTCGGCGCCGAGTTCCAGGCCGAGGATGCGGTCGGTCTCGCCCGACATCGCGGTGAGCATCAGCACCGGCAAAGCGGTTTCCTGGCGCAGCTTGCGGCAGAGTGACAGGCCGTCCTCGCCTGGCAGCATGAGATCCAGCACCACCAGATCGAAACGGCCGGTTTTCAGTGCCGCCATCATGCCCTTGCCATCGCTGGCGGGCGTGACGCGGAAGCCATGCTCGGTGAGGAAATGCTGCAGCAGGCTGCGGATTTCGCGGTCGTCGTCGACGATGAGGATATGCGGGCTACGGGCCATGGCGGGTCGGTTTCAGTAGGGGGGGAAATCGTGGCCTTATCATGGCGCGGTGCCGGCGATGGGCAAGGATTCCTTTGTAACAGTCGGTTACCAACCGTAGCGCTGCCGTCATCCTGCCCGGGTTGGGCTGTTTTAGATTGACCTCAGATGCCGCTCCCCCCACGCGGCGTCTTTGTATTGGGGCATCCCTGCACTGGAGGTTGATCATGCTTACTCGTTCCCAAACCCTTGCCGCCGGCCTGATGGCGGTCAGTCTGTTCACACTGCCGGCGCTTGCCGCGCCTGGTACGCGTGATGGTGCCGCTCCCCCGAGCCGCACCGAACGCATGGAAATGCATCGCCAGCGTGCCTGCGCCGATGCGCCGGCCTGGCTCGCCGGCTGGCTCGGCTTCGCCGAAACCAAGCTCGGCATCACCGCGACCCAGCGCACGGCGTGGGACAGCTTCGCCCGCGAATTGCGCGCCAGCCAGGGGCCGATGCAGGCTCTGTGCAGCACGCAGCCGCAGCCGGCCAAGGCGGAAGGCACCGCACCGGCGAAGCCCGATCCGGTGCAGCGTCTGCGCGGTCAGGAAGACCGCCTCAGTGCCGAGCTTGAAAGCGTGAAGCTGCGGCGCGGTGCTGTCGAGCAGTTGCTGCCGCAGCTTACCGCTGAGCAGCGCGACCGCTTTGCCGAATTGCCGCCGATGGCGATGCTGGGCCGTCCTGGCCCGCATGGCGCTATGCATGGCGGTCCGCATCGCGCGCCCGGCCGCTAAAGCCTGACCAACAGTGAAAGAGCCCCGGGCCGGGCAACCGGCCCGGGGCTCGCTTTTCTAGAGAATGAAGCGGACGACGACGAAGCCGCCAATCAGGCCGATGAAGAAGATCCAGGTCAGGATCGTCAGGCGCTTTTCGATGAATTCCTTGATCGGCGGGCCGAAGCGCCATAGCAGGGCGGCGATCAGGAAGAAGCGCAGGCCGCGCGTGACGATGGAAGCCAGCGTGAAAGCCAGCAGGCTGAAATGCGCCGCGCCGCTGGCGATGGTCACCAGCTTGTAGGGGATTGGCGTCAGGCCCTTCACCAGGATGATCCAGACGCCCCATTCCTGATACGCCTCCTGGAAGGCATGCAGCTTATCGCCATAGCCATAGGCGCGGATGATGATGTCGCCCAGGGTCTCGATCAGGAAATAACCGATGGCGTAGCCGAACAGGCCGCCGATCACCGAGGCGATAGTGCAGATCAGGGCATAGTGAAAGGCGCGCTCGCGCTGCGCCAGGCACATCGGCACCAGCATCACGTCTGGCGGGATCGGGAAGACAGAGCTTTCCAGGAAGGAGATGAAGCCGAGCCAGCGGCCAGCCTTGGGGCTGGCGGCCTGGCGCATAGTCCAGTCGTAGAGCTTTTTCATTGGCACTGGCAGTAGCCGTTGGTCACGGCTTTGTCCATGCCCGAGGGCTATCTGGTTTGGCAGCCAGTGCGGGGAATGAGTGGTGCGGGTGGTCGGACTCGAACCGACACTCCTCTCGGAACCAGATTTTGAGTCTGGCGCGGCTACCAATTACACCACACCCGCACGGAACAGCAGCGGCGCGCAAGATATTGGCCCGCATCGCCAAATGCAAGGTTTGCAAACAAATGCAAACGGCGTTGGCCGGTTTCGCTAAGTTGCTGAAAAACTTACCGCCTATTGCCAGCAGCCGCTTGCCTGGAAACGGCTGTCCGCAAGCATGTCCGGTTCAAGCTGGGCCTGCGGGCGCTCCCATGCAAAACCAATCCGGCAAGGCTTCGCGGTTTTCCGCCTTGGAAAGCGATATGCGGAGGGCTTTGAAATAAGCCATAGATTCTACTTGCAGAAAAACATACTACCTAGTAGGTTTTTCCCAGGAGGAAACAAATGTCCGAAGCACGAGGCTATTCCCGCTGGAATGGCGAGCCGTCCTATGCGGCCGCCGGCACCCCCATTATCTGGGAGCCCCAGCTAGACGCCGATTCCGCCCAGTGGCGCGCCAAGGCCCGCCGGCTCTCGCTCGATCACTTCTCCGATCTCGCCCCGGTGATCGACCGCGAGCAGCGTTTCCCCTACGAGAATGTGGCCCTGCTGCGCCAGGCTGGCATAAGCACCATGTTCCTGCCCAAGGCCTATGGCGGCGCGGGTGCCTCGCTCACCTCGCTGAGCGCCGTGATCGAGGAGATCGCTGCCCATTGCGCCTCCACCAGCGGCATCATCGCCACCCTGCAGCTTGGTGCGCATCCGCTGCTGGTCGGCGGCAGCGATGCCCAGCGCCAGGAGCATCTCACCGCGCTGGTGCGCGACGATGTTTATATTTCCTTTGCGCTCAGCGAACCCAGTGCCGGCTCCGACCCGGCCAACATGGCTACCACCGCCACCCGTGAGGGCAGCGGCTGGCGCCTGCGCGGCACCAAATGCTGGATCGGTAATGGCGGCATCGCCAGGAAATACCTGCTGTTCGCCCAGACCCGGCCGGGCAGCGGCCGCGCCGGCATCGCCGCCTATATGGTGCATGCCGATGCGCCGGGCGTGCAGGTGCATGCCAAGGAAGACAAGATGGGCATGCGCGGCACCGCCACCACGGTGATCGATTTCGATACCCTGGTGGACGATGCGGCGCTGATCGCGGCGCCGGGCGCCGCTTTGCGCCTGGCACTGGAAACGCTCAATGTCGGCCGCATCACCGTGGCGGCGCAGTCAGTCGGCATCGGGCTTGGCGCCTATCGCGAGATGACCGCCTTCGCGGCATCGCGCCAGACTTTCGGCCAGGCCATCCTCAGCCATCAGGGCCTTGGCTTCCAGATCGCCGATACCGCGATGCAGCTCTCGGCGGCACGCATGATGGTCTACGAAGCGGCGCGGCAATTCGATGCCGGCCAGGATATCGCCAATCTCGGCGCCATGACCAAGTTGTTCGCCACCGAAGTGGCGCATCAGGCGGTCGATCTCGGCGTACAGGTATTCGGCGGCCGTGGCTATGTGCGCCCGACTCCGGTGGAGCGTTTCTACCGCGACCAGCGCGCCACGGAAATCTATGAGGGCACCTCGGAAATCCAGCGCCTGGTGCTGATGCGCGCGATCCAGTCAGCCGCTGCCGCTGCCTTGGGAGACGACAAATGACCGTTGCCGCCATTCGCTCGGGCACCAACGCCGAGGAACAGAACCGCGCCGAGATTCTCAAGGCCGCCGCCATTGCCTTCATGCGCAAGGGTTACTCGGCGGCGAGCATCGACGACGTGGCGGATTTGATGAACGCGACCAAAGGCCGCGTCTATCACTATTACCGCAGCAAGGCGGATCTGTTTTTTGACGTGCATTTCGAGGCGATGCGGCTGGACCTCGATGTGGTGCGCCCGCTGGCGGCCAGTGGCGGCGATCCGCTGCGGCGCCTGCATGCCATGGCGGTGGCGCATATCCTGATCATCATGACGCAGTTGCCGTTCCAGCGCGTGGCGGTGCAGGGTCTTGAGATGCACCTGGCCGGCCAGACCACGCCGGAGCAGCGTTCGCTGCTCGCCCGCATCCTGGAACTGCGCGATGAATACCAAGCTTTGTTCGCCGGGCCGATTGAGGAGGCCTTGCAGGCCGGCCTGATCCCGCCGCAGGACACCCGCATGGTGGTGAAGGCATTCTTCGGCGCCTTGAACTGGACCACGATCTGGTATCGCCCCGGCCCGGAAGAAACGCCGGAACGCCAGCAGGCGATGGCGGAAGAGATTGCCACGTTTGCGATCCGTGGATTGGGCGGCAAGACCCATGGCTGACGTCCGCCCGTATTCCGACCGTTTCTGGGACGAGCGCGAAACCTGGTCGCGCGATCGCCTGGAATCCGAGCAGCTGGCATCGTTGAAGCGCCAGCTCGCCTATGTCGGCGCCAACAGCATCTTCTACAAGCGTGCCTTCAAGGACATCGGCTTCGATGCCGCCAGCCTCAAGAGCTTCGATGACTTGTCGCGACTGCCGCTGACCAAGAAGGCCGATTATGTCGCCTCCGTGCAGCGCCAGCCGCCCTGGGGCGAATTCGTCGCCGCGCCACGCGAGCAGGTGCGCCGGGTGCATTTCTCGTCCGGTACCACGGCCAAGCCGGCGCCGCAATTCTGGACCGAGGCGGACCTCGCCCGCTGGGCCGACAATTACGCGCGCGGCGCCTGGTCGCAGGGCGTGCGCCCGGGCCAGGTTTTCCAGTGCCTGTTCACCTATACCTGGTTTGTCGGCGGCCTTGGCGCCACGGCGGGCTATCAGCGCGCCGGTGCCATCTGCATTCCCGCCGGCAGCGGCGAGACCGAGCGCCAGGTGCATTCGATCTATGAATTCGGCACCGAGATCATCTGCGGCACGCCCTCTTTCATGCTGCATCTGGCGGAAACCGCAGCCAAGCTTGGCTATGACAGCGCCGCCTCGCCGGTGAAGCGCATCATGGTGGGCGGCGAGCCTGGCGCGAGCATCCCGGCGACGCGCTCCCGCATCGAGGAATTGTGGGGCGCGAAATGCTACGACGCCTATGGCTCGCTGGAATTCCAGACCATCGGCTGGGATTGCGAGGCGCAGACCGGCCCGCATCTGCTGGAAGATTTCGCCTATGCCGAAATCGTCGATCCGGATACCGGCAAGGCGGTGAATGATGGCGAGCGCGGCGTGCTGGTGCTGACCCATCTCGACAAGCAGGCTGGCCCGCTGGTGCGCTGGTGGACTGGCGACATCGTGTCGCGCCGGCGTGAGACCTGCGCCTGTGGCCGCACCCATTCCCGCCTGATCAATGGCGTGCTGGGCCGCGGCGACGACATGCTGGTGATCCGTGGCGTGAACCTGTTCCCTTCGGCTGTGGAAGAACTGATCCGCTCCACCAGCGGCACCACCGACGAATACCGCATCATTGTCGGCGGCAAGCTGACCGATGCCGGCGGTTTCCCCACCGGTATCCGCCTGCAGGTGGAAGCGCTCTCCGATGCACCGGTTGATCTCAGCCAGCGCCTGAGCAGTCTGATCAAGGAGCGGCTGCAGGTGCGGGCGGAAGTGGAATTGCTGGCACCGGATACGCTGTCGCGGTCAAGCCACAAGTCGAAGCGCGTGATCCAGGAGCCGGCGGTATGAGTGACGCCGTGCTGAAAGATGGCTGCCTGAAAGCCGAAACCGTGGTGGTCACCGGCGCCGGTTCCGGCCTTGGCCGCGCCATCGCGCTGCGGCTGCTGGGCCTTGGTGCGCGCGTTATCGGCATTGGCCGCCGCGCCGAGCGGCTGGAGGAAACCGGTGCATTGGCCGGCGCCGATGCCGCGCGCTATGTCGTGCGGCCGCTGGATGTGCGCGACGACGCAGCGATCACCGAGGCCGCCAAGGCTATCGGCGAGGCGCATGACGTGACCGCGCTGGTGAACAATGCCGGCGGCCAGTTTGTGGTTCCGGCCACGGAGATTTCGCGGCGCGGCTGGAATTCGGTGATCGATCTAAACCTCACTGCCGTGTTCCGGCTCTGCCAGCTTTTCCAGCCGGCCCTGGCGAAAAGTGGCGGCGCCATCGTCAATATCTCGCTCAGCCCGATCGAGCGCGGTGCCATCGGCATGGCTCATGGCGTGGCGGCGCGTGCCGGCGTACTGGGCTTGACCAAGTCTCTGGCGCTGGAATGGGCGGAGCAGGGCATCCGGGTCAATTGCATCGGGCCGGGCAGTGTTGCCACCGCTGGTCTTGACGATGAGGTGAGTGCGGAAACGCGGCCACGCCTGGTTGCCGGCATTCCGCTCGGCCGCCTCACGCGGCCCGAGGAAGTGGCCGAATTCGTAGGATATCTGATCAGTCCGGCGGGCCGGATGATTTCCGGGCAGATGTTGCAGATCGACGGCCTGGCGCATTTGGGCGCCCCGGTCGATTTGCTGCCACGATGAACAACAAAAACCAGAGTATAACCAAGTGGAGGAAAGCAAGATGAAGACTAAGATGAAAATGATGGCCGGCCTCGCCGGTGCAGTGCTGGCACTCGCCGGCGGTCAGGCCCTGGCTGCCGAGAAGGTGATCATCGCCATCGGCACCAGCGTGTTCGATGCCTCGCAGGCCAACAACACCTCCTATCCGATTTTCAGCAAGTGCTGGGAAAAGGAAGGCCTGAATGTCGAATTGCAGCCGACCAGTTCCACCGCCGCGATGCAGGCCGTGCTCTCCGGCCAGGCGCAGATGGTGAATATGGGTCCGGCTGCCGGCGTGATCGCACGCGGCAAGGGCGCGCCGCTCACCGCCGTCTACGTCAACATGCGCAAGAATTTCCAGTTCCCGGTGGTGCTGGAAAGCAGCCCGATCAAGACCATTGCCGATTTCAAGGGCAAGACCATGGGCGTGTTCTCCTATGGTGCGCAGATGGTGAAGGTTTTCCGCGGCATGGCTTCGGAAGCCGGCCTCAATCCTGACAAGGACCTCAACATCGTCGAGACCGGCGTCGGCGCCCAGGCCATCACCGCGTTGCAGACCGGCCGTGTCGATATCTGGGGCACCTGGGATTCGCAGATTGCTACCGCTGAGAACGCTGGCCTGAAGCTGCGTCGCTTCACCACGCCGGCAGCCGAGAAGCTGACCTGGGGCGGCTCCTACTTCGTGCGCGACGATTATGTGAAGAGCAATCCGCAGGCGATTGAGAAGACCCTGCGCTGCATCGCGCAAGGCTCGGTGGCCGCCATCGCCAATCCGCAGGGCGCGGTGAAGGCACATTGGCAGGTCTATCCGGCCACCAAGCCGAGCGGCATCGAGGAATCGAAGGCCTTCGAGCAGGCGCTGCATCTGCTCAACACCCGCATTGAGTTCCTGAAGCTGAATCCGGGCGAGCGCTGGGGCGAATTCCCGCATGAGATGGTTGCCGAGACCGTGAAGTTCATGCGCGAGACCGGCGAGCTGCAGAACGATATCGACCCGAAGACGCTCTACACGAACCAGTTCGTGGAAGGCATCAACCGTTTCGACGCCAAGGCAGTCGAAGCGGCAGCCAAGGCGATCAAGTAAGATGAGCCGCGCCACTGCATCCGGTTCAGCCGGCAGCCGCTTGAAGCGGCTGCTGGAATCCCGCTCGATGGCACTGATCCCCGGCTGCCATGACGCTCTCGGCGCCAGGCTGATCGAGGATGCCGGTTTCGAGGCGGTCTACATGTCCGGCTTTTCGGTGGCGGCCAGCTATGGCCGCCCCGATCTCGGCATCCTGACCATGACCGATGTGGTGGCGCGTTCCATCCAGATTGCCGAGGCGGTGTCGGTGCCGCTGCTGGTGGATGCCGATACCGGCTATGGCGGGCCGTTGAATATTGCCGAGACCGTGCGCCGCCTGGAGCAGGGCGGTGTCGGTGGCCTGCATCTGGAAGACCAGAAAACGCCGAAGAAATGCGGCGCCCTCGCCGGCAAGGAACTGGTGCCGGTGGAAGAGATGTGCGCCCGCATCATCATCGCCAAGCGGGCGCGGCGCGGCGAGGATTTCGTCATCGTTGGCCGCACCGATGCGGTGACCGTGGCCGGTCTGGATGAAACCATCCGCCGTTGCAAAGCCATGGCCGAGGCCGGCGCCGATGCCATCATGGTGCCGTCGCTGGAAACCCCGGAGCAGCTTCGTGCCGTGGCTACCAGCGTGTCGAAGCCAGTACTCTATGTTGCTGCCGAGACCGTGCGCCCGATGTACGATGCGAAACAGCTCGGCGAATTCGGCTTTGCCGGTTCGCTCTATCCGCTGTCGCTGATCATGGCCAGCGTGGCCGCGCAACGCACCGTGCTGCGTGATCTGCGCACCACCGGCAATACGGCGCAGCATATTCCGAACATGACACCCTTCCGCGAGATTGGCGCCCTGGTGGGCACGCCGGCGGCCGGTGAGGAGGAAACGGCATTGGTGGCGGGGACCTGATGGCTGGCGCAACCGCGGCACAGAAAATCCTGGCCCGCGCCTCAGGGCGCGAACAGGTGGATGTGGGCGAAGTGATCTGGGCCGATCCGGATCTCGTCACCACGCCTGAAGTGTCGTTTCCGGCCTATGTGAAGCGGCTCGACAGCATCGGCGTGCATAGCTTCCGCTACCCGGAGCGCGTCGTTGTCGCCATCGACCATGAAGTGCCGGTGCATAGCCGCGATGGCGCCGAGCGCAACCGGCTTACGCGCCGCTTGGCGGAAGAATTCAAGGTCGGGCATTTCTTCGATGGCGATGGCATCACCCATCCGCTGGTGGTGGAGCAGGGCCTGGTGCGCCCGGGCATGTTCTGCGCCGGTGCCGATTCCCATGCTCCGGGCCTGGGCGGTGTTGGCGCACTCTCGATGCCGTTCGGCTTTGAACTCACCATGATCCTGGCTTTGGGCCGTATCTGGCTGCCGGTGCCGGCCAGCGTGCGCGTGGTGCTGGAAGGCCGCCTAAGCCCTGGCCTTGCCGCGCGCGATATCATCCTGCAGGTATTCCGCCAGCTTGGCGCCGAGCGCGCCCATGACAAGGTGATCGAATTCACCGGCCCCGGCATTGCTTCGCTCAGCGTGCGCGAGCGCATGACGCTCTGTGGGCTTTGCGTTGATCTGGGCGGTGTTACCGGCGTGGTGCCGGCGGATGAGGTGGCGCTGCAATATCTGCGCGACATCGGCATGGCCGATGCCGAGGCGGTTACTTCGGATGCCGATGCGGTTTTCGCCGATGAAATCCGCATCGATCTGGCGCAGTTGGAACCCCAGGTTTCGGTGCCGCCGTCGCCGCTGGATGTGCAGACTGTTACCGAACTCGGCCCGGTGCCGATCCAGCATGCCTATATCGGCTCCTGCGTTTCCGGCAGCATCGCCGAATTGCGCATCGTCGCGGATTTCCTCAAATCCCGCAAAGTCCATGCCGGCGTACAGATGCTGGTGATCCCGGCCACACGCAATGTCTATCGCCAGGCGATGACGGAGGGTCTGCTGGACACGCTCCTGGAGGCCGGTGCGCAAGTGGCACCGCCGACCTGCGGTCCCTGTTTTGGCGGCCTGGCGCAACTGGCGCCGGGCGAAGCGCGCATCTCCACCAGCACGCGCAACGATCCTGGCCGCATGGGCAGCAAGGAAGCATTCATCTACCTGGGCAGCGCGCTCACGGTGGCGGCATCTGCGGTGGCTGGGCATATCGCCGATCCGCGTGCCGCGTTTGGGCGTGAAGGAGGCGTGCGATGAGCATCATCCGTAGCGGACGCTGCTGGAAATTGCCCGACGAAGTGTCGAGCGACCAGTTGATCGGCTCGCATCTTGCCTTCGAATTCGATCCGCAGATTCTGCGCCAGCATCTGCTGGAGGAATTGCGGCCCGAACTGGTGCGCGAAGTGCAGCCGGGCGATTGCATCGTGGCAGGGCGCAATTTCGCCCATGGCAGCGTGCACAGCCATCCGTTCCTGGCGATGCAGGCGATGGGCCTGGGGCTGATTGCGCGCTCGATGCCGCGCGGCGGCTTCCGCCTTGCGGTGTTCATGGGCATCCCGATGCTGACTGCCGATGATGTGCTCTATGGCGGCGTCAACGACGGCGACCGCCTGGAAATCAACTACAGCCAGGGCAAGCTGCGCAACGCGACCACGGGCCGCGACTTTGCAGTGGAGCCGCTTGCCCCGTTCCTGCAGGACATCGTCGCTTCCGGCGGCGGACTCAATTATGTGCAGCGTTTGGTGAAAGAGCAGCCGGCATGATCAGTATCCGCGATGTAACCAAGGTCTACGCGACCCATTCCGGCGAGCGTATCGGCGCGCTGGGGCCGCTTTCCCTCGATATCCGTGAAGGCGAGCTGATCTGCATCGTCGGCCCGTCGGGCTGCGGCAAATCTACCTTGCTTAAATTGCTGGCTGGCCTGATGAACCGTTCGAGCGGCGATATCACCTTCCGTGGCCGGCCGATGAACGGGCCGCAGAAGGATATCGGCGTGGTGTTCCAGAGTCCGGTGCTGCTGCCGTGGAAGACTGTGCTGCAGAATGTGCTGCTGCCGGCGGAAGTGTTGGGTCTCGATATGAAGGCGGCGGAGAAGCGCGGCCATGAGCTGCTGGCTATGGTCGATCTCGCCGGTTTCGCGGGCAAGTATCCGAACGAGCTTTCTGGCGGCATGCAGCAGCGCGTCGCCATCGCTCGCGCCCTGTTGCACGATCCGGCCCTGCTGCTGATGGATGAGCCTTTTGGTGCGCTGGATGCCATGACGCGCGAAACGATGAATCTCGAATTGCTGCGCATCTGGCGGGAATCGCGCAAGACCATCCTGTTCGTCACCCACTCGATCCCGGAAGCCGTTTTCCTTGGGGGCCGCGTGGTGGTGATGTCGCAGCGCCCCGGCACCATCGCCGATCTGGTCGAAACCAATCTGCCCGAGGATCGCGACCTCGACATCATGACCACCGAGCGTTTCGGTATCCATACCAAGCGTATCCGGCAGCAATTCAACGCGCGCGGAGGCATCGAATGAGCGACATGACTGAACAGCCGCAGAAGCGGCCCGAGCGCTATCTGGTTCCGGGTGTTTTCGTCCTGGTGGTGGGCAGCTGGGAACTGGGCATCCATTGGGGCAAGGTGGCGGAATACATCGTTCCGGCGCCCTCGGCCATCGTCAAGGCGCTGATCAATGGCCTGAAGGACGGCACCTATATCAGCAACAGCCTGACCACACTGGGCGAAGCGATGGCCGGTTTCGCCATCGCCACCATGCTTGGCCTGGCGCTGGGTACGCTGATCGCGCAATCGCGCACGGTGGAAAAGACGCTCTATCCGTATCTGATCACCATCCAGACCACGCCGAAGGTGGCGATCGCACCGCTTTTCATCATCTGGTTCGGTTTTGGCATCGCCTCCAAGATCATCATCGCCGCCACGGTGGCGTTCTTCCCGATTCTGGTGAACGTAATCGCCGGCCTACGCTCCACCGATCAGCAGCGCATTGACCTGATGCGCTCGCTGAACGCCACGCCCTGGCAGATTTTCCGCATGGTGCGGCTACCGAGTGCCGCGCCGATGATCTTCGCCGGCCTCAATGTCGCGGTGATCTTCGCCATTCTCGGCGCCATCGTCGGCGAATTCGTCGGTTCCAAGCACGGCCTCGGCAACCTGATCGTGCAGAAGAATTTCAACCTCGATACAGCGGGTGTTTTCGCAGCCCTGGCCTGCCTTTCGGCCATGGGCGTCAGTCTGCATCTGATCATGCATTGGCTGCAGCGCCGCCTGCTGTTCTGGGCCGACAGCACGCAGACACCAAACGTCTAAGGGAGTAAGCCTCATGCAGACCGCCGCCGTCACCGAAGCACCGTATCAGGTTTTCTGGGCGCCGGGCTGCACCAGCTGCCTGCGCACCAAGGAGTATCTCAAGCGCCAGGGCATCCCGTTTGAATCGGTCAATGTGCGCACCGATCCGCAAGGCATGGCCAAGCTGCAGGCCATCGGCGCCAGCAGCGTGCCGATCGTGGCGCGCGGCGACCGCTTCATCTATGCCCAGTCGCTGGAAGACCTGAAGGCTTTCCTTGGCCTGGATGGCGAAGCCGAGCAGAAGCTGGCGCCAGCGGAGTTGATCCGCCGCGCCGATATCGTGCTGGCCGCCGCCGCACGCTACATGCGGCAGATGTCGGCGGAACAGCTCGACGGCCCGTTCCGCAATAGCTGGGCGCCGCCACGCGGCATCGGGCATCATGTCTTCCGCATCGCCGAAGCCTATCTCGAAGCGGTCGAAACGCCCTGTGAACTGACCTATGAGATGACCATGCGCGGTACCTACGAGGTGAAGCCGGGCGATGACGTGGTCGGCTATGGCGATGGCATCCGCGCCCGCTTGGCGGCGTGGTGGCAGGAGAATAGCGGCCGCGATTTCAGCGTCATGGTGCCGACCTATTACGGCGAACAGACCCTGCATGAAGTGCTGGAACGTACCACCTGGCATTCGGCGCAGCACACGCGGCAACTGATCGTGATGGTGGAAAGTTTCGGCATCACACCGGACCAGCCATTGACCCAGGCCGACCTGGCCGGATTGCCGCTGCCGGAAAAGGCCTGGGACACGGACTAGGCGCTGAAGTGACTGACTAGGGCGGGAATCATGCACATAAAACCAATCGCGGCCGGCCTCGGGGCCGAAATCGTGGGCATTGATCTGGCACAGCCGCTGGATACCGCCACGCTTGGGGAGTTGCGCCAGGCTTGGTTGAAGTATCTGGTGCTGCTGTTTCGCGGCCAGACCCTGACGCCGCAACAACTGATCGATTTCAGCGCCGCTTTCGCGCCGCTTGAAACCCATGAGAGCTACCAGCCGGAACTGCGCCACCCGGATCACACCGAGTTGCTGGTGGTGAAGGCCAGCGAAGTGGGCGGCCGCCGCATCGTGTTCGGCCAGCAATGGCATTCCGATCTCTCCTACACCACGCGGCCCTCGCTTGGTTCCTGCCTGTATTGCCGCAAGCTGCCGAGCGTTGGCGGCGACACACTGTTCGCCAATATGTACATGGCTTATGACGAACTCTCGCCGGCGATGCAGCGGATGCTTGAGAAGCTGGAAGTGGTGCATGACCTGAGCAATGGCCGTTCCTTGCGCAATGCCAGCCATGAGGCGCGCGAGGGTGCGCGGCGGCGCAATCCGCCGGTGGCGCAGCCGGCGGTGCGGGTACACCCGGAGACCGGCCGCAAGGCATTGTATATCAGCGAATGGATGTGCCCACGCTTCGTTGGCATGAGCGAGGAGGAAAGCAGCGGTCTGCTGCGTTTCCTGTTCGATCATTCGGTGCAGGAACCCTTCACCATGCGCCAGCGCTGGCGGGTGGATGATGTGCTGATGTGGGACAACCGCGCCACCATCCACATGGCGTTGGCGGATTATGCCATCGGCGAGCCACGCGAATTGCTGCGTACATCGATGATGGGTGAGGATTGTGGCCGGTTGCTTCAGGAAGCAGCGGAGTAAGGGAGAAAAACATGGCAATAGAGATCAAGCGGCTGGCGGCTGGTATCGGCGCGGAGATTGCCGGTGTCGATCTTACCCGGCGGGTGAGCGATGCCGATATGGAGGCGATCAAGCAGGCCTGGCGCGATCATCTGATCCTGCTGTTCCGTGGCCAGCAACTGACCCATGAGCAGCATATCGAATTCAGCCGCCGCTTCGGCGATCTGGACGACCATGATGCGATCCCGAAATTCCGCGATCCGCAGTATCACGAGATCCTGCCGGTGACCAACCAGGAGATTGATGGCCGCAAGCAGCCGGTGGGCCGCCAGTGGCATTCCGATCTTTCCACCACGCTGCGCCCGGCGCGGGCTTCGCTGCTGCGCTGCGAGGTGATTCCGCCGGTTGGCGGCGACACCATGTTCGCCAACATGTATCTGGCTTACGACACGCTGTCGGAAAAGATGAAGGAGATCATCGATGATCTCTGGGGTATTCACGACATGACGGTGGCCAAGGCCTCCCAGGGCCGCGACCTTTCGGAAGTGCGCAAGCGCAATCCGCCGGTGGCGCAGCCGGTGGTGCGGGTGCATCCCGAAACCGGCCGCAAGGCGCTCTATGTCAGCGAGATGACCACCACCGGCATCGTCGGCATGTCCGATGAAGAAGCGCGCCCGATCCTGGAATACCTGTTCCGCCATTCGGTGCGGCCGGAATTCACCTACCGCCATCGCTGGCAGGTGCATGACATGATCGCCTGGGACAATCGCTGCGCCATGCATCTGGCGCTGGACGATTACGACATCAACGTGCCGCGCAAGCTCTATCGTACGACGCTGCTCGGCGAGGCTTCCGGCTATATCGTGCAGAGCAACGCCGCCTGATGAGCCTGACGCGCCGGTTCGTCGCGCAATCGCTGGCGATCTCGGCGCGGCATGATCCGGCGCTGCTGGACAAACTGAAACTCTGCCTGGCCGATCATGTCGGCTGCGTGCTGGCCGGTGCTGCCATGCCCTGGGCCCGGCAGACGCTGGCGGCACTCAGCCCCTGGCCGGTGGGCAATGGCAGTCCGGTGCTGGGGCAGGGGTTTGTGCTGGCGCCTGCGGAAGCGGCTTTCGCCAATGCGGTGCTGGCGTCATCTTCCTCGCGTACCGACACCCATCCGCCAACCAACTCGCATCCCGGCGCCGTGCTGTTTCCGGTGCTGCTGGCCTTGGCGGCGCAGCGCGGATCAAGCGGCGCCGACCTACTTGATGCCGCCCTGGCCGGCTATCAGGCGATGGGCCGGCTTGGCCGCATCATGGTCGATGACGATTTCCGCAAGCGGTTCCGCACCACGCCGGTGATCGGCAGTGTGGGCGGCGCGATTGCCGCCGCGCATCTGCTGAAACTGGATACGGACCGTGCCATCCAGGCGGTGGCGCTGGCAGCCAATGCAGCAGGCGGCCTGATGCAATGGGCGCATAGCGGCGGGCTGGACCTGATCTACCATGCCGCCCAGGCAGCTCGCGCTGTGGTGCATGCTGCCTTGTTGGCGGAAGCCGGCTGCACGGCTTCAGAAGCCATTCTTGAAGGCGAGGGCGGCTTGCTGATGGCCTTCGGTGGCCGCGAGCGGGTGGAAGAGTTGCTCAGCCGCCGGGAGCCAACCTGGGAAATCGAGGCCATCGACTTCAAGCCGGTGCCGGCCTGCGTCTTTGTGCAGGCTTCGGCCTATGCCGCGTTGAAGCTGGTCACGGAAAATACTGTGGATGCAGCCCGCATCCGTGCCGTGTCCGTCACCAGTTTCCACACCGCCTTGCGCTTTCCCGGTTGCGACAATCCAGGGCCGCTGGCCGATATCCAGGCGGCGCGCATGAGCCTGCAGCATAGTGTGGCTGCTGTGCTGGTGCGTGGCACGCTGGCGGATGCCAATTATCTGGCGATAGACGATACGGCAATCCAGCGGCTCTGTGGCGTGATGACGCTGCATGAGGATGCGGCGATGACGGCGGCATTTCCGGCGCGGCAATCGGCGCGTGTCGATATCACGCTGGATGATGGCCGGCGGATCGGGGCCAGCGTGGATGACATTCCGGTCTTCGGTCCAGCCCAGGTGCTGGCGCGGGCTGATGCCGTGGCGGCAGCGACGCTGGGTGCGGCACAGGCGGCGCGGCTGATGCAGGCCTGCGGCACTATCGAGGCTTGCGCCGATATGCGGGATTTCCTCAAACCTTTAAGCCAGGAGAGGCGTGCGGCATGAAACGGCATCTACGCGACAAGTTGCAGGCGGGGGCCGCGCTCACCGGCATGGCCTGCTTTTCCGCCAGCCCGGTGCTGATCGAGATCATGGCCGCCGGTGGGCTGGATTTCGTCACCATCGACATGGAGCATTGCCCGACCGGGCTTGAGACCGTGGCGCATCTGCTGCGCGCCGCCGATGCGGGTGGTCTTTCGCCGCTGGTGCGGGTGCCGGATCTGGATGCCGGCCTGATTGGCCGTGTGCTCGATCTCGGTGCCGATGGCATCGTGCTGCCGATGGCGACCGCCGAGCGCACGCGGGCGGCAGTGCAGGCCGCGCGCTATGCGCCGGAAGGGGTGCGCGGTGCCTGTCCGGCAGTGCGTGCCGGCGGCTACCTGCCGCGCGACTGGGGGGCGTATCAGCGCCAGCAGAATCAGCGCGCCTTGGTGGTGCCGCTGATCGAGGACCGTGCCGGGCTGGAACAGGCCGAGGAAATCTGTGCCATCGATGGCGCCGATGTGCTGTTCCTGGGGCCTTTCGACCTGGCTGCCTCGCTGGGGCTGGATGGCACTGATTTCCGCCACCCGGTGCTGCGCGCGGCGCTGGAGCGGCTGCTGGAGGCTGCCCGGCGCCAGGGCAAGCATGTGCTGACCACCATGGGCAGCTCCGTCGATCCCGAATATGCCAAGCAATTGCTCGGCCTGGGCGTGTCGATGCTGAGTTTCAGCGCCGATGTGGTGGTGTTCGCTGCTGCCTGCCAGCGTATCGGCGATCTGGCCGGCACCTTGCGGGCCCCGGGGGCGGTTTAATGGATAGGGGGCCAGCTTGATGATGGGGGGCTGGCTTGATAGATAGGGCAGACCGACCCGGAGACCGCCCTTGCCGCAGACCGATCCCATTCCCACGACGCTGATTGCCGATGGCTGGCCGGATTACCGCCTGCTGGATAGCGGCCATGGCCGCCGGCTGGAGCAGCTCGGCCGCGTCCGCGTCATCCGCCCGGAGCCGCAGGCGATGTGGTCGCCGAAATTGCCTGAGGCGGAATGGGACAAGGCCGATGCCAGTTTCGGGCCGAACGAGAAAAGTGAGGAGGATGCCGGCAACTGGCGCTTCCGCCGCGACCTGCCGGAAACCTGGCCGGTGAGCTACCGCGACCTGCGCTTCTATGGCCGCTTCACGCCCTTCCGCCATCTCGGTTTCTTCCCGGAGCAGATGACGCAATGGGACTGGGTGGAGAATTGCGTTTCTAAAGCGGGCAATGCGCCGCGCGTGCTGAACCTGTTCGGCTATACCGGCGTGATCTCGCTGATGGCGGCGCGTGCTGGTGCCAAGGTCACCCATGTCGATGCCTCGAAGAAGGCCATCACCTATGCGCGTGAGAACCAGGAGTTGGCCGGCCTGATCCAGGCACCGATCCGCTGGATTCTCGATGATGCGCGCAAGTTCATCGCCCGCGAGGCGCGGCGCGGCAGCCATTATGAAGGCATCATCCTGGATCCGCCGAAATTCGGCCGTGGCCCCAAGGGTGAAATCTGGAAGGTATTCGAGCATCTGCCGCTGCTGCTGAGCGAGTGCAAGGCTGTGCTTTCCGACAAGCCGCTTTTCGTCATTCTCACGGCTTATGCGGCGCGGCTTTCGCCGTTCTCGCTGCATGCGCTGCTGGAAGAGCATATCGGCAAGGGCCGTATCGAATGCGGCGAAATCACGCTGCGCGAGGAATCCGGCAACCGACTGGTTTCCACCGCCCTGCATGCGCGCTGGACGCCCTAAAGGCTCTTTCTGTTGATCTCGTAGAGCACGATGGCGGTGGCGACCGCCACGTTGAGCGAATCCGCGCTGCCGCGCATCGGGATGCGCACGCGGGCATCGCAGGCATCCTCGTATTCCGCCGGCAGGCCGGCCTGCTCATTGCCCATCAGCAGGAAAACCGGGCCTTTGTAATCCACCTTGCGGTAGTCTTCGGACGCGCGCAGCGAGGTGCCGACCAGCATGCCGCCCTGCTTGCGCCGCCAGGCATTGAAATCGGCGAAGCGGGCGCGGGCCAGCTTCATGGCGAAGATCGAGCCCATGGAGGCGCGCACCGCCTCGATTGAAAACGGATCGCAGCAATCGTCGATCAGCACGATGCCTTCGGCGCCCACCGCATCGGCGGTGCGCATGATGGTGCCGAGATTGCCGGGGTCGCGGATCATCTGCAGCGCGATCAGGCAGGATTGCGGCTGGGGCGCGAAATCCTCCAGCCGCTGCCAGCCGATGCGGTAGATGCCGATCACGCCTTGGGGATTATCGCGCCGGGCGATCTTTTCCATCGCCTGGTTGCCGGCCTCGATACAGTCGATGCCGCGTGCCAGGCAGCGCGCGGTATATTCCTTCAGCTTCGGATGATCCTTCAGCTCGGTGCTGAAGATCAGGGTTTCCGGGTAGATGCCCTGTTCCTCGGCGGTGAGCGCCGTGCGCAGGCCCTCGGCGACATAGAGGCCGGTTTCGCGCCGGTGCTTCTTGTCATCCAGCGCGCGCACCAGCTTGATCGTCGCGTTGGCGGCGCTGGTGACGATTTTCACACTATTGGCTTCAGGCATATCTGTTGCTTAGCAAGGCAGCGGGCAGCGGGCAAGAAAAAGCCCAGGATGAACCTGGGCTTTTCCGTGAGTCTGGTGGAGTGGCTTAGGCGCGCTGGCCGCCGCGATGCTGGCCGGAACGTTGACCCCCGGAATGCTGACCCGAGCGCTGGCCGCCATTGGCGCGCTGGCCACCCTGGTGCTGACCGCTACGGCCCTGGTTGGAGTTCTGACCGCTGCGCTGGCCCTGGCTGGCACCCTGCTGCGGGCGCTGCCCTTGATGCGCGCGCTGGCCTTCTGGACGATGGCCCTCTTGGCGATGCCCGTCCTGACGGTGGCCTTCATGACGCTGACCATCCTGGCGCTGCCCCTGCGGGCGAGCCTGGCCTTGCGGACGTCCCTGGCCCTGGTGCCGGCCTTGGCCCTGCGGGCGGCCTTGGCCACCACGGCCATGCTGCTGGCGTGGGCCGCGCGGCGCCTCGGCCTCGGCAGTCACCTTGATGGTGCCGGTGCGGTCCTCGGCCGGAATCTTCTGGCGGATCAGGCGCTCGATATCGCGCAGGTAGGCGCGTTCTTCATGGTCGCAGAGCGAGATGGCGATGCCTTCGCGGCCGGCGCGCGCGGTGCGGCCGATGCGATGAACATAGGATTCCGGGATGTTCGGCAGTTCGTAGTTGATGACATGCGTCACTTCCGGGATATCGATGCCGCGTGCCGCGATATCGGTGGCGACCAGGGCGCGCACCTTGCCTTCGCGGAAGCCGGCAAGCGCGCGCTCGCGCTGGCCCTGCGACTTGTTGCCGTGGATCGCCGCGGCTTCAACGCCGCTGACTTCCAGATGCTTGGCAACACGGTCGGCGCCGCGCTTGGTGCGGGTGAAGATCAGCGTGCGGTAGATCGAGTCATCCTTCAGCAGTTCGCTCAGGATGGCGCGCTTGGCGGGGCCCTCGATATGGATCACGCGCTGCTCGACGCGGTCGGCGGTAGCTGCCACCGGCGTCACGGCTACGCGCACCGGATCGCTGAGGAAGTTATGTGCCAGCTTGGCGATATCGTCCGGCATGGTAGCCGAGAAGAACAGGCTCTGGCGCTTGGCCGGAAGCTGGGCAACGATGCGGCGGATCGGCTGGATGAAGCCCATGTCGAACATCTGGTCGGCTTCGTCCAGCACCACGATCTCGGTGCGGTCGAGGCGCAGATGGCCGCTGCCGGTATGGTCGAGCAGGCGGCCCGGCGTGGCGACGAGCACATCGACGCCGTGGGAGAGCTGCTTGATCTGCGGGCCGGCGGAAACGCCGCCGAACACGATGGCGACGCTGACACCCATCTTGTGGCCGTAGAAGCTGAAACGCTCGGCGATCTGGCTGGCCAGTTCGCGGGTCGGGCTCATCACCAGGGCACGGCAGGTCTTGGGCTGTGCTTTGGGGCGGCGGCCATCGGGGCCGGGCTGCATCAGGCGATGCAGGATCGGCAGGGCGAAGGCAGCGGTCTTGCCGGTGCCGGTCTGGGCGATGCCGAGCAGGTCGCGGCCCTGCATCACATGCGGGATGGCCTGGGCCTGGATCGGCGTCGGGGTCTGGTAGGGGCCGGTAGCCAGCGCCTGCAACAGGGGGGCGGCGAGGCCGAGATCATTGAAGCTGGTCAAAACAGAATCCTTGCAACATAGCCGTACGCACAGGCGCACGGCGTGCTTTCCGCGACAAGCGGATAGCGGGGTTTGAAAACGCCCCGCGTGACCTGGGTCGTGTGATGGAGATGAAGGGCGCCCGGCAGGATGATCCAGGCTGGAGAGCCATTTGCGGATCGTTCACGCGGCCAGAGGTGCCGATTGTCGCGGGGCGAGGCCCGCAAGCGACGCCGCTGATATGACAGCTTCGCCCTGGATAGTCAAGTTAACCTTTTTGCACTGCGGCAAATAAGTCCGGGGGGCGGCATTACCAGTTTTCGATCCAGGGGCGCAGATCCGTCTCGAAACTCCAGGCGCTGCGCGGCTGGCTATGCATCTGCCAGTAGACTTCGGCGATGGCATCGGGATTCAGGATGCCGTCCTTGTCCTTCAGCGCGTAACGCTCGGGGAACATGTCCTGGATGAACTTGGTGTCGATGGCGCCATCGATCACCACATGGCCGACATGGATGCCCTGCGGCCCCAGTTCACGCGCCATGCTCTGGGCCAGGGCGCGCAGGGCATGCTTGGCACCGGCAAAGGCAGCGAAGCCCGCGCCGCCGCGCAGCGAGGCGGTGGCGCCGGTGAACAGGATGCTGCCCTGGCCGCGCGGCACCATGTATTTCGCTGCCTCGCGCCCGGCCAGGAAGCCGGCGAAGGCGCCCATCTCCCATACCTTGCGGTAGACTCGGGAGGTCATGTCGCGGATCGGGAAACGCACATTGGCGCCGATATTGAATACCACCACCTCCAGCGGCCCGACTTCGCGTTCGATGGTCTCGAACAGGGCCGCTACCTGATCCTCCTCGCGGGCATCGGAGCCGAAGGCGCGCGCCGTGCCACCATCGGCGGTAATACGTTGCACCAGGGGTTCGAGCTTGGCTGCCTCGCGGCGGGTGACGCAGGCGGTGTAGCCCTCGCGGGCGAAACGCCGCGCAATGGCGCCACCGGTGGCATCGCCGGCACCGATCACCAGGGCGGCCTTGCCGCTGCCGGATTTGCTCATGGTCGTTTCCTCCAGTTTCCGCTTCTCCCAGCGATCATGGCATGGTAAGTTCCAAAAAGGAACTAAATCTTTGCATGGGAGCATTGCGGTAGAGTCATGCGCTGGCAGGAACTGGATCGCGAGGCCTGTTCGGTGGCCCGCTGCGTGGCGGTGGTCGGCGACCGCTGGAGCCTGCTGGTGCTGCGCGACTGCTTCCTCGGCGTGCGCCGCTTCGATGATTTCCAGCAGCGTCTCGGCATCACCCGGCATGTGCTGGCGGATCGCCTGAAGGGTCTGGTCGAGGAAGGTGTGCTGAAGCGCGTCGCCTATCAGCAGCGCCCGGAGCGGTTTGAATACCGGCTGACGGAAGCCGGCCGCGACCTCTATCCGGTGATCATGGGCCTGGTTGCCTGGGGCAACAAGCACCGCGCTGGCGCGCGCGGCCGCCCGGCCCTGCACCGGCACAAGGCCTGCCAGCATCATTTCGACGCGGTGATGGTCTGCTCTGAATGTAGTGAACCACTGGATCCGCGCGAGGTAGAGGTGGAGCCGGGGCCGGGCCTGCCGCGCAATCAGCAGCTGAGGCATCTGCCGCCGGCATCTTAAGAAAACAGAGACATGGGAGGGAAAAGTGAAAAAAGTGGAATTCCTGTTCGATTACGGCAGCCCGACCTGCTATCTCGCCTACACACAGCTTCCTGCGCTGGCTGCGAAACACGGCGCTGAAATCGTGTGGAAGCCGATCCTGCTCGGCGGCGTGCACAAGGCCACCGGCAACCGTTCGCCGGTGGAAGTGCCGGCCAAGGGTGTGTGGATGCTGCAGGATCTGCAGCGTTTCGCCAAACGCTACGGCGTGCCTTACAAGACCAACCCGCATTTCCCGATCAACACGCTGCTGCTGATGCGTGGCGCCGTGGCGATGCAGCGTGAAGGGCGCCTGCTGCCCTACAGCGACGCCATCTTCAAGGCGATGTGGGTGGATGGCCTGAACCTGGGCGATCCGCAGGTGATCGGCGGTGTGCTGGCCAAGGCCGGCTTCGACCCGCAGGCTTTGCTGGCGGCGACGAATGATGAAGCCGTGAAGCAGCAGCTCAAATCGGAGACCGAGGCGGCGGTGGCCCGCGGCGTGTTCGGGGCGCCGGTCTTCTTTGTCGGCGAGGCGATGTTCTTCGGCCAGGACCGGCTCGATTTCGTTGCCGAGGAACTGGCGGCAGCTTGACGCGCCGGCTTGACGTGGGGGCGTTAAAGCCGTCCCATAGCGGGTAATGTCCGAGTCAAAACCCGCCGGGAATCTCTCCAGTCAACGCCTGCTCTGGATGCTCTGCACCGCTGAAGTGCTGAGCATGGCCGGCTTCTCGGCGTTTCCCGCTTTGCAGCCGGCCTTGAGTGCCGCCTGGCAGTTGAGCGCGGCGGAGGCTGGCTGGATCAACGGCCTGTATTTCGCCGGCTATACCCTGGCGGTGCCGTTCCTGGTTGCCTTCACCGACCGCAGCGATCCGCGCCAGGTGATGCTGGTGGGGCTGGTGCTGGCGGTTGTCAGCAATCTCGGCTTCGCGCTCTGCGCGGAAGGCTTCGTCAGCGCCGCCGTGCTTCGCTTCATTGCTGGCGCGGCGCTTGCTGGTACCTATATGCCCGGCCTGGTGCTACTCACCGATCATGTGCAAGGCCCGATGCAGTCGCGCTCGGTCGCCTTCTATACCTCCACTTTCGGCATCGGCAGTGCCGGCTCCTTCCTGGTGGCCGGTGAACTCGGCGAGTTGTTCCCCTGGCCGGTCGCCTTCATCGCTGCCGGCCTGCTGGCCGTGTTGGGCCTGCTGCTGGTGCTGTTCGGCCTGCCGCGCCGGCCTTTCGAGCAGCGTCCCGCTGTGCCGGTGCCGTTCCGCCGGGTGCTGGATTTCCGCCCGGTCTTCGCCAATGGCAACGCCATGCGCTATGTGCTCGGCTATACGCTGCATTGCTGGGAGCTGTTCACCGTGCGCTCCTGGATCGTCGCCTTCCTGGCGGCGCGCGAGGCGGCAGGGGCCGAGGCTCTATGGCGGCCCTCCACGGTGGCGATGATCGTGGTGCTGGTCGGCGTGCCGGGCAGCATCCTGGGCAATGAACTGGCGTTGCGTGTGGGCCGTGTACGCGCCATCGTCGGTGTTGCCGTTATCACGGCCTGTCTTGCCGCCCTGGTCGGCTGGTCCAGCGCCTGGCCGGCCTGGCTGCTGGGCGCCATGCTGGTAGTATATAAATTCATGATCATGGCCGATTCCGGGGCGCTGACCGCCGGTGCGGTGGCCGCCGCCGAGCCGGAGCGCCGGGGTGCCACCATGGCGGTACATTCCACGCTCGGATTCCTCGGTGCCTTCCTCGGTCCGGTTGTATTCGGCCTCACCCTGGATGGCCTGGGGGGCCCGGGTCAGCCGATGGCCTGGGGCATCGCCTTCACATCCCTGGCTGCCATCGGCTTGCTGTCGCCGCTGGTCCTGCTTACCCTGGGGCGTACCCGCCCCTGAGGCCCTCGCAAGGGGCCAGCCCTGAGTTCCCAATGCTTATCCCGCTCATCGTCGCCTGCGCGCTGTTCATGGAGAATCTCGACTCCACGGTGCTGGCCACGTCGCTGCCCGCTATCGCCCATGCCTTCGGCGAGAGTCCGCTCAAGCTCAACCTGGCGATCACCTCCTATCTTTTCGCGCTCGCCGTGTTCATCCCGATCAGCGGCTGGATGGCCGACCGCTACGGCACCCGCACGGTATTCCGCACCGCCATTATCGTTTTCACGCTGGGCTCGATCCTGTGCGGCCTCAGCCAGTCCTTCTGGGAACTGGTTGGCGCCCGTGTACTGCAGGGCATGGGCGGCGCCATGATGGTGCCGGTCGGCCGTCTGCTGGTGATCCGCTCCACCAGCAAGGCGGAACTGGTGCGCGCCATGGCCTTCCTCACCCTGCCGGCGCTGATCGGCCCGGTGATCGGTCCGCCGCTCGGCGGCTTCCTCACCACCTATCTGTCCTGGCGCTGGATATTCTGGATCAACGTGCCGTTCGGCATTCTCGGCGTCATCCTGGTCAGCATTTATATTCCCAATACCCGCGCCGCCGCCGTGCCGCCGCTCGACCGCAGCGGCTTCCTGCTTTCCAGTATCAGCCTGCTCGGCCTTGTCTTCGGCTTCGAGACCATTGGCCGCGACCTGATGCCGGCCTGGGCACCGCCGGTACTGATCGGCTGCGGCGCCGTGGGTTTGTGGCTCTATCTGCGCCATGCGCGGCGCACCGAATATCCGGTACTGGACCTGCGGCTGCTGCAGGTGCAGACCTTCCGTACCTCAATCACCGCCGGCCTGTTCTTCCGCATCGGTGTTGGCGCCGTGCCCTTCCTGCTGCCGCTGATGCTGCAGATCGGCTTCGGTTTGAGCGCCTTCCAGTCCGGCATGATCACCTTTGCCAGTGCCGTCGGCGCGCTGGCGATGAAAGCCACCGCCGGGCCGATTCTGCGCCTGTTCGGCTTCCGCAGCGTGTTGCTGGCCAATGCCGTGGTCAGCGGCTTTTTCATCTCCATTCTCGGCTTTTTCCGGCCTGACTGGCCGGCCTGGATGATGCTGGGTCTGCTGCTGGCCGGCGGTTTCTTCCGCTCGCTGCAATTCACCAGCATGAACACGCTGGCCTATGCTGATATCCCCACCGAGCGCATGAGTGCCGCCACCAGCTTCTACGCCATGGCACAGCAGGTGACGCTCAGTGCCGGTGTTGCTATCGGTGCGCTGGTGCTGCATCTCACCGCCCTGATGGCCGGCGACCGCGCCCTGGTGCCGGGTGATTTCACGCCCGCCTTCCTCACCGTCGGTCTGGCTTCCATCGCCTCGGTGCTGTTCCTGCTGCCATTGCCGAAGAATGCTGGCGAGGAAGTGAGCGGCCATCGCCTGCCGCCGCCGAAATAATTCTTTTCCTGCTGTCACAGCCTGACGGCGAGGGACGTCTTTGAGGGTGTATCCCCCTTGGAGGCCCGTGCCATGCACCCCCGTATCGCTTTTTCCGAAGTTCCCGCCGATCACCGCAGCCCGCTGATGGCGCTCCACAAGACGCTGGATGCTTCAAGCCTGGGCAAGACCCTGGTGGAGCTTGTTTACCTGCGCGTCTCGCAGATCAATGGCTGCACCTATTGCATCGATATGCACACTACCGCCCTGCTCAAGGCCGGGCTGGACAATCGCAAGCTGGCGACGCTGATGCATTGGCGCGAGACCGCCTGGTTCGATGCCCGTGAGGCCGCCGCCCTGGCCTGGGCCGAGGCGCTGACCCGCTGCGCCGATGGCTGGCCCGATCCGGCGCTCTATGCCGAACTGGAACGGCAATTCAGCCGGGCCGAGATCATTGATCTGGTTTATGCCATCGGGCTGATGAACGCGCTCAACCGCACCGCTATTGCTTTCGGCCAAGGGCCGGCTTGAACGCTTCAGTCTTGACCCGGCGGGGCGCCTGGGCTACCCGGAAGGGAACCAGCAGGGAGCCCCGCCATGAGCGATGCGACGGAATCCAACGCCTTCGTCGAAATGCAGATTCAGCCGCGCAGCCAGGATCTGGGCGATGGCTTCATGGTGCGGCGCGTGCTGCCCTTCATGAAGCGGCGTCATATCGGCCCCTTCGTGTTCCTGGATCATATGGGGCCGGCGCGTTTCGAGCCGGGCCATGGCCTGGATGTGCGGCCGCATCCGCATATCGGGCTGGCAACCGTCACCTATCTGTTCGAGGGCGAGATCATGCATCGTGACTCGCTCGGCTATCACCAGCCGATCCGGCCCGGCGATGTGAACTGGATGACCGCCGGTTCCGGTATTGCCCATTCCGAACGCACCCGCGCCGAACTGCGTTCCAGCGGCCAGTCGCTGCATGGCGTGCAGGCCTGGGTGGCGCTGCCGCTGGAGGCCGAGGAAGTTGATCCGAGCTTCCAGCATCATCCGGCAGCCAGCCTGCCGGAACGCAGCGCGCCGGGTGTCACCTGGCGCCTGATCGCCGGCACCTATGATGGCGTCACCTCGCCGGCGCAATGCCTGTCACCGATGTTCTATATCGATCTGCGGCTTGAGGTCGGCGCGCGTTTCGTGCTGCGGCCGGAATATGCCGAACGTGCCGTGCATATGTCGATCGGCGGTGCGGTGATCGGCGGCCAGGCTTTCGAGGAAGGCAGCATGGCGGTGCTGCGCGAAGGCGGCGATGTGGTGATCGAGGCACCGGCACCCTGCCGCCTGATGCTGCTGGGCGGCGCGCCGCTGGATGCGCCGCGCTTCATGTGGTGGAACTTCGTTTCCAGTTCCAAGGAGCGTATCGAGCAGGCCAAGGCGGATTGGCGCGAGGGCCGCTTTGCCAAGGTGCCGGGCGAGACCGAGTTCATTCCACTGCCGCCGGGCTGAGCCTCATGCAGGGCGAGGGTGGCTACGAAGACGAACTGCGCCGGCTGCAGATCGAACTGGTGAAGCTGCAGCGCCACCTGATCGCGCGTGGCGAGAAGGTGCTGATCCTGCTGGAAGGCCGCGATGCGGCGGGCAAGGATGGCAGCATCAAGCGCCTGGTGGAGCATATGAGCCCGCGCGAAACCCGCGTGGTGGCGCTGGCCAAGCCGAGCCAGCGCGACGAGGCGAGCTGGTATTTCCAGCGTTGGGTGGCGCATCTGCCGGCGGCCGGTGAATTCGTGCTGTTCAATCGCTCCTGGTATAATCGTGCCGGTGTCGAGCATGTCATGGGGTTCTGCTCCAAGGCGGAGTACAAGGAATTCCTTACCAGCGTGCCGGATTTCGAGAAGCTGCTGCTGCGCGGCGGCATCCATTTGAGCAAATACTATCTCGATATTTCCAGGGCAGAGCAGAAGCAGCGGCTGGCCGAACGGCGCCAGGATCCCCTGGCGCAGTGGAAAACCAGCCCGATTGATGACGTAGCGCTGCGGCGCTACGACGACTACACCAAGGCGCGCGATGCCATGCTGCTCAAGACCAGCAGCCGCCACGCGCCCTGGTATGTCATCTGCGCTGATCGCAAGAAACAGGCGCGGCTGGCCCTGATCCGACACATTCTTTCGTGCTGGGAGTATCCGGGGAAAGGAAAGCACCTGGAGCCGGATGCGAAGCTCGTTTTTACCTTCGCGCCGCGCTATTTGAAGCAGGGGCGGCTCCAATCCTAGAGTCGCCATTGCAACGCGCGAGGATGGCATGAGCAGCGAAGCAGCCGATATCGTCATCATCGGTGGTGGCATTGCCGGTGCCGGCGCTGCCTATGCCCTGGCGCCGCATCGCCGCGTCATCCTGCTCGAACGTGAAAGCCAGCCCGGCTATCACACCACTGGCCGTTCGGCGGCATTGTTTTCGGAAACCTACGGCAACGCGCCGATCCGCGCGCTGACCGTGGCGAGCCGCGATTTCCTGATGCAGCCGCCCCAGGGCTTCAGCGACACGCCGATCCTCACGCCACGCGGCGTGTTGCAGGTTGGCATGGCGGACAAGGCTGACCAGCTTGATGCCGCCTATGAGGAGATGCGCCGGCTGGTGCCCAGCGTGCAGCGCCTGGATGCCGCTGCTGTGCTGGCGCAGGTGCCGGTATTGCGGCCCGAGATGGTATCCGGTGGTGCTGTCGCTGAACCACATGCCATGGATATCGATGTCCATGCCCTGCATCGCGGCTTTCTGCGCGGCGCGGCGGCGGCCGGCGCGCGCATCATCAGCGATGCCGGCATCACGGCGCTGGGCTATGTCGGTGGCGGCTGGCAGGTGGAAACGGCGCAAGGCAGCTTCCGCGCCGACATGGTGATCAACGCTGCTGGCGCCTGGTGCGATGCGGTGGCAGCCCTTGCCGGCGTCAGGCCCATCGGCCTGGAGCCGATGCGGCGCACGGCACTCACCGCCGACATGCCGGCGGGCCTCGATTTCCAGCATTGGCCGATGGTGATCGATGCCGATGAAGACCTCTATTTCAAGCCCGATGCCGGCCGCCTGCTGATCAGCCCGGCGGATGAGACGCCATCCGAACCCTGCGACGCCCAGCCGGATGAAATGGATATCGCCATCGCCATCGACCGTTTCGAAACCCTGACCAGCCTGAATGTACGTCGTGTTACTGCCAAATGGGCCGGCCTGCGCAGCTTCGTGGCCGACCGCACCATCGTCGCCGGTTTCGATGCCGAGCTGCCGGGCTTTTTCTGGCTGGCCGGGCAGGGCGGCTATGGGATTCAGACCTCGGGTGCCATGAGCCGGGTTGCCGGGGCGCTCGCCTTGGGCCAAGCTCTGCCGGGCGATATCCAGGATCTCGGCCTCACCGAGGCGGATATCGGCCCCAGCCGCCTGAGGTAGCCTGTCCGATGAACGCCCTCTCCCCAGCCAAGCCGATCATTGCGCGCAGCGCCTGCCCGCATGATTGCCCCTCGACCTGTGCGCTGGAAATCGAGAAGCTGGATCAGTTCCGTATCGGCCGCGTGCGTGGTGCCGAGGCCAACAGCTACACGGCGGGCGTGATCTGCGCCAAGGTGGCGCGCTATGCCGAACGCGCGCAGCATCCAGACCGGCTGCTGAAACCGCTGCGCCGCACCGGGCCGAAAGGCTCGAACCAGTATACCGAAATCTCCTGGGCCGAGGCGCTCGACCGCACGGCGGAAGCCTTTCTCGCCGCCGAGCGCAAATTCGGCAGCGAAACCGTGTGGCCTTATTATTATGCCGGCACGATGGGGCTGGTGCAGCGCGATGGCATTCACCGCCTGCGCCACGCCAAGCGCTATTCCGGTTTCCATTCCACCATCTGTGTTGCGCTGGCCTGGAGCGGCTATATCGCCGGCACCGGCAACCTGCGCGGCCCCGATCCGCGCGAGATGGCGAAAAGCGATTGCGTGGTGATCTGGGGCACCAATGCGGTGCACACGCAAGTGAACGTGATGACCCACGCGGTGCGGGCGCGCAAGGAGCGTGGCGCCAAGATTGTGGTGATCGATCCCTACCGCAATGCAACTGCTGAACAGGCCGACATGCATCTGATGCTGCGGCCCGGCACCGATGGTGCCCTGGCCTGTGCGGTGATGCATGTGCTGTTCCGCGATGGCTTTGCCGACCGCGAGTATCTGGCACGCTATACTGATGTGCCAGCCGAACTGGAAGCGCATCTGCAATCGCGCGACCCGGCCTGGGCCGCGGCGATCACTGGCCTGAGTGTTGCCGAGATCGAGGCTTTCGCGCATCTGCTGGGCGAACGCAAGCGGCATTACCTGCGGCTCGGCTATGGCTTCTCGCGCAGCCGCAATGGTTCCTCCAACATGCATGCGGCGGCTAGCATCGCGGCGGTAACTGGCTCATGGCAGCTTGAAGGCGGCGGCGCTTTCCACAATAACGGCGCGATTTTCCATTGGGACAAGTCGTTGATCGAGGGCCATGAGCTGCGCGACCCGGCAATCCGCATGCTGGATCAGTCACGCATCGGCCCGGTGCTGATGGGCGAAGCCGAGGCGTTGCAGAACGGCCCGCCGGTGACGGCTTTGCTGATCCAGAATACCAACCCGGTGGATGTGGCGCCGGAACTGGCCAAGGTGCATAAGGGATTCGCGCGCGAGGACCTGTTCACCTGCGTGCATGAGCAGTTCATGACCAATACCGCCAGGATGGCGGATATCGTGCTGCCCGCCACCATGTTCACCGAGCATGACGATATCTATCAGGCCGGCGGCCAGCAGCATATTCTGCTTGGGCCGAAGATCGTCGAGGCGCCGGGCGAGGCGCGTGAGAATCACTATGTAATCTGCGAATTGGCGAAGCGGCTCGGTGCCGAGCATCGCGGTTTCAATATGACCGCACGCGAAATCGCCGACTGGACGCTCACCGCTTCCGGCTGGTCCGATGTCGAGACGCTTGAGCGAGAGTTCTGGATCGATTGCCAGCCGGATTTCCGTAGCAGCCATTTCCTTGATGGCTTCGGCCATCCCGATGGCAAATTCCGCTTCGCGCCGGACTGGGCGGCGATGGGGCCGGATGGCTACAAGCTGCCGAAGCTGCCGGATCATGCCTTGCTGATCGAGGAAGCCACGCCCGAAACGCCGTTCCGCATGGTGACGGCGCCAGCGCGCAATTTCCTCAATTCCACGTTCACCGAGACGCCGACCTCGACCAAGCGCGAGGGCCGGCCCGGCGTGATGCTGCATAGCCGCGATGCCGCCGCGCTGGGCGTTGCCGATGGCGATGTGGTGCGGCTCGGCAATGCGCGCGGCGATCTGGCGATTCACGCCAAGCTGTTCGATGGCGTGCAGCCCGGCGTGGTGATCGTGGAAGGCATCTGGCCGAGCCACACCTTCATCGAAGGTATCGGTATCAACCTGCTGATCGGCGCCGACGCCGCCCCGCCCAATGGCGGTGCCGCCTTCCATGACACGGCGGTGTGGATCAGGAAAAGCGCTTAATCGTGGCCGTCGTGCTTGCGCGTCTTGAGCAGGTCGACCAGTTCATCATGCAGCCACGGGCCGGTGGCGATCACGCTGGGATGGCGGTGGCGCCGCGCGTCATAGCGCAGCGCCAGGCCATCGGCGGTGCTGATGCGGCCGCCGGCTTCGCGCACCACCAGATCGGCGGCTGCGATATCCCAGTCGCTCTTTTCGCTTAGACTGATCGCCGCATCGAAGCGGCCCGCCGCCACCAAAGCCATGCGATAGGCGATGGAATTGCGGTGCTCGAATTCCGCCTTGCCGGTGCGGGCGAGCCAGCCATGGCGGTCGAAGGTGCGGCGGCTGGCCAGCAGGCGGGCTTCCGCCAGGGCGCCATGGCCGGAGGCGCGGATCGGCTTGCCGTTCAGCTTGGCGCCGTCGCCGCTGGCGGCTTCATAGAATTCATCGGTGGCGGGATTGTAGATCGCCGCCAGCACCGGCTGGCCTTCCGCCATCAGCGCAACGCTGACAGTGAATTCCGGCTTACCGGCGATGAAGGCGCGGGTGCCGTCGATCGGGTCCACCACCCAGGTGGCGGCATCGCCCACGGCCGCCGCCGAGGCGCTTTCCTCCGACAGCCAGCCATAGCCGGGCCGGGTATCCACCAGCCGGGCGCGCAGCAGCTTGTCGATGGCGATATCGGCTTCCGAAACCGGATCGTTCGGCTGCTTGTTCCAGGATTTCACGCCGTCGCGGAAATACTTCAGCGCCAGCGTGCCGGCTTCGCGCACGGCATCCAGCAGCAGCGGGCGATCCTCCAGATGGCGCATGATCAGCGCCCGGCGATGGTCATGCCTTCCACCAGCAGGGTGGGGGCATCGGTGCCATAGCGGAATACCAGGTCGCTCGCCGGGGTGATGCGCTTGAACATCTCCTTGAGATTGCCGGCGATGGTGATTTCCGAAACCGGTTCGGTCAGCTTGCCATTCTCGATCAGGAAGCCGGCGGCGCCCCGGCTGTAGTCGCCGTTGAGCGGGTTAATTGACGAGCCCATCATCTCGATCACATAGAGCCCGCGCTTGATGCCGCTGAGCAATTCCTCGACGCTCTGTTGGCCGGGGCTGAGATAAAGATTGGTGGCGCCGGGCGAAGGCGGCGAGGACGTGCCGCGCGAGGCATGACCGGTGCTCTTGAGGCCAAGCTGGCGTGCGGTGGCGCAATCCATCAGCCAGGTGGTGAGGCGGCCCTGGTCGATCAGCTTGCGGCGCTGGCGCGCCACGCCTTCCATGTCGAACCAGCGCGAGCGGAAGCCGCGCGGCCGCAGCGGATCGTCGATCACATCAAGGCCGGGGGCGAAGATTTCCTCGCCCATCTTGTCTTTTAGGAAAGAAGTGCCGCGCGCCACCGCCGCGCCATTGATGGCACCGGAAAGATGGCCGATCAGGCTGTTGGCGACGCGGTTCTCGTACACCACCGGCAAGGCCTGGCTTTCGATCTTGCGCGGATTGAGCCGGCGCACGGCGCGCTCGCCGGCCGAGCGGCCGATCACTTCGGGCGCGGCGAGATCGGCAAAATGCAGCGTGGCGCCATAATCGTAATCGCGCTCCATGCCGGTATCCTTGCCGGCGATGGCGACAGCCGAGAGGCTGTGCGAGCCGCTGAAGCCGGCGCCGCTGAATCCATTGGAGGCGGCATAGGCCGTAAGCCCCAGGCTGCGCGAGGCCGAGGCGCCTTCGGAATTGGTCACGCCGTTGACGGCCAGGGCAGCGGCTTCGCAAATCTTGGCGCGGTCCAGCAACTGCGCCATGTCGAGTTCGACGCCATCGAGCTGATCAAGGTCCACGGCATTGGTGGCCAGTTCCGACGCATCGGCGAGGCCGCAGAATTTGTCCTCCGGTGCCAGCTTCGCCATTGCCACGCCGCGCTCGATCAGGGCGGCCACGGCTTCCTTGCCGAAATCGGTGGTGGAGACGCAGGCCTGGCGCTGGCCGATCAGCACGCGCAGGCCGATTTCGCGGCTCTCCGAGCTTTCCACGTCTTCCGGCTGGCCCAGCCGCACACCGGCGGAAAGCGAGCGGCTTTCATGGTAGACGGCATCGGCGGCATCGGCGCCGGCCTTGCGGGCGGCAGCGATCAGATCACCGAGCAGGGATTTGGCATCATCAGCGCGTGTATTGAAATCAGTCATGATTATCCACTTACTCTTGAGCGTCTTCCATACGATACGCCATATAGCTGACAAAGGCGACAAAACAACCCAGCACCCAGCCGAGCCAGTGCAGCCGCTCGCTCCATTGCCGCCAGTCATCATCGCTGAAGCGCGCCAGGATCTGCGCCAGGAACTCGACGCAGAGGAAGCCGATAGCGGCACCGAGTGCTGCCGAGAAGGCCAGATTCCAGGCGCTGCGCATCAAGGCCCAGGGATGCCACCAGGGCAACAGGTCGCGCTCGCTGGCGCTGCGGAGCTTGAACAGCGGCATGGCGTTTAATGGATCGTCGGCGGGGTTTCGGGCTGCGGCGTACTGCCGGCCTCGGGTGCCGGAGCGCCGGGCAGTGCGGCGCCATCGCGCGGCAGCATCCACACCACCATGCGTTCGCGCAGGCCACGGATCGCCTGGGGGCGCATCTCGGTAAGGTCACGCAGCGGCGCCAGATCACCCCGGGTTTCGTGCTTCAGCCGTTCGACGAAGGCTTCGCTGATGCAGAGTGAGGCGCCGACATTGCGCGTCATCTGCTCCAGGCGGTGCGCCACGTTGACGGTTTCGCCGACCAGGGCATATTCGACGCGGTGCTCATCGCCAATATTGCCGAGCGTCAGCGGGCCGAAATGCAGGCCAACGGCAAGCTGCAAGGCCGGTTGGCGCAGAGGGGCGCGTTGGCGGTTCAGTTGCTCGATGGCCTGATGCATGGCGCGGGCGGCAAGCAGGGCGGAGGAAGCATCGCGCAGGCCAGCGCGCGGCGTGCCGAAGGAAGCCATGATGCCGTCGCCGAGATACTTGTCCAGTGTGCCCTGCTGCTCGGCCACGGCATGGGCCAGGCGGCGATGCACCTCGCGCAGTAGCGCGATAGTCTGGGCTGGCGACATATCATCGGAAAGCCGGGTGAAGCCAACAAGGTCGGCGAACAGCACGGCGGCATCAAGCTGGCTGACGGCGCCGAGCGGATCGTCCATGCGCTGCAATTCCTCGGCGATATGCGGCGAGAAATGGCGGGCGAGGTTGCGCCGGCCGCGTTCGCTCTCGATCTGGCGTGCCACCAGATGGCGGGCGCGCACGGCGGCTACCATGAGGATGACGCCGATCAGCCCGATCAGCACGATGCGGCGGATCATGTCGCCATAGGAAACCCGCCAGGGATCGAGCAGGAAGGCGAGGCGGTCCAGGGCCGAGATATTGGCGACATTCATCGGCAGCAGCATGGTGTCGACACCGGGCCGTATCGCGATGCTGACCGTGACCACCGCCCAGGTGATCATCGCCGCCAGCGTGGTGAAGAACACCGTGCGGGCCGACTGGCCCAGCGCCGCGAGCGCCAGGAACAACGGCAGATACAGCACCGTATCGAAGCTGAGCATCATCGGCGGCGGTAGCGGGTTCGGATCGAACGGGTTCGGCAGCGCGATGGCGGCGCCGATGAAGGCCATGTCGATGAACGGGAACAGCCAGTGCATCCAGGGCCGGTCGATGCCCGGCTTGCGCACCAGAAGCTGGATATAGGCGGAAAGCGCCAGCGCCAGCAGCCAGGGGTAATAGTTGATCGCCAGCGGCCAGCGCATCTCGGTGGTCAGCAGCGTGGCAACGATAGCCAGGGCGACGAAGCGCAGATTGATCGCGAGCTTGAGGCCTTCGTATTCTTCCGCCTCGAAGGCCCGCCCCAGGCGGCGCTGTTCGGCATCAACGAGCTGATCGCAGCCTTGGCCGCAGATCGCATCATGCATGCGCTGCCAGAGCGTGGATTTCATCGCAACCGGCCTCCAGAACCGGTGATTGTCAGGATACCGCCCCGCACCCGTGGGCGCGAGGGGCTATTTCCAGATCGGCTTGCCGGACCCAGGAAGCCCGAGTTTCGGCCATTTCTCTGTGACGGTGCGCACCACCTCGGCATCCATGCCCAGCTTCTCGCCCCATTCCCGCTTGGTCTCGGGCGGCCATTTGTTGGTGGCATCCAGGCCGATCTTGCTGCCCAGGCCGGATTCCGGCGAGGCGAAATCGAGATAGTCGATCGGGGTATTCTCGATCAGCGTGATGTCGCGCGCCGGGTCCATGCGGGTGGACATGGCCCAGACCACGTCCTTCCAGTTCCGCGCATCGATGTCATCGTCCACCACGATCACCCACTTGGTGTACATGAACTGGCGCAGATAGGACCACACCGCCATCATCACGCGCTTGGCATGGCCGGGATAGGCTTTCTTGATGCTCACCACCGCCACGCGGTAGGAGCAGCCTTCCGGCGGCAGCCAGAAATCCACGATCTCGGGAAATTGTTGCCGGATCAGCGGCACGAACACATCGTTCAGCGCCTCGCCCAGCACGCTCGGTTCGTCCGGCGGACGGCCGGTGAAGGTGCTCAGGTAGATCGGCTTGCGCCGCCTTGTGATGGCCGTGACGGTGAAGACCGGGAATTGCTCCACCGAATTGTAATAGCCGGTATGGTCGCCATAGGGACCTTCATCGCCGTATTTATCCAGCGACACATAGCCTTCCAGCACGATCTCGGCTTCCGCCGGCACTTTCAGCGGCACGGTGCGGCAATTCACCAGTTCCACCTTCTTGCCGCGCAGCAGGCCGGCGAACTGGTATTCGGAGAGCGTTTCCGGCACCGGCGTCACGGCGGCCAGGATCACGCCGGGATCGGCGCCGATCACCACAGCGGCGGGGAAGGGCTCGCGCTTGCCGGCCTGTTTCCAGCGCTGATGCTGCTGCGCGCCGCCGCGATGCTTCAGCCAGCGCATCAGGGTCTGCTGCTTGTTCAGCACCTGCATGCGGTAGATGCCGAGGTTGAAGCTGTCCTCGCGCGCATCACTCGGCCCCTTGGTCACCACCAGTGGCCAGGTGATCAGCGGTGCCGGCTCGCCGGGCCAGCAGGTCTGGATCGGCAGCGCAGTGAGGTCGATGTCATCACCCTGCAGCACCACTTCATGCACCGGGCCGTTGCTAACCGTTTTCGGCGCCATGGCCAGCACGTTCTTCACCAGCGGCAGCAGGCCGAAGGCTTCGCGCAGGCCGGCCGGCGGCTCAGGCTGGCGCAGGAAGGCCAGGGTCTCGCCCACTTCCTTCAGTTGTCCCGGTTCGCGGTCCATGCCCCAGGCGACGCGCTCGACAGTGCCGAACAGGTTCACCAGCACGGGGATGTCGCTCACGCTGCCATCGGCCTTGATCGGCTTCTCGAACAGCACCGCCGGGCCATTCTCGGCCAGCAGGCGGGTCTGGATTTCGGTCATCTCCAGCACAGTCGAGACCGGCTCGGTCACGCGCACCAGGCGGCCCTTGGTTTCGAGCTGGGAGATGAAGTCGCGCAGCGAGGCATAGGCCATCAGGCAGTCTCCTGTTGCGGCTTGTGGGTGGCGAGGTAGAGGCCGGGCAGCACCAGGGCGCTGCCGATCCAGTGATAGAAGGCAAAGCTCTCGCCGAGCAAGACCCAGGCCATCACCGCCGTATAGATCGGCGAGAGATACAGCATCAGCCCGGTCTTGCTGGGGCCCAGATGCTTGGTCATGTAGCCATAGGTGCTGTAGGCGCCGATGCCCGGCACGATGATCAGGGTGATGATCGCCAGCAGGGTGCGGCCATCCATCGCGGGTGGTCCGGCAGAGATGGTTTCCAGCACCAGGCCGGGCAGCAGCAGCAAGGCGCCGGCACCGGTGATGCCGGCGAGGCGTCCATTCACGCTCAGCTTGGTCGGCCAGCGTTTGAGCAGCACGGTATAGACCGCCCAGGCGACGGAAGCCGCCAGGATCAGCAGGTCGCCGAGCGAGAAGGAGAGGCTTTTCAGCACGGCGATGTCGCCGCGCAGCACGATCACCAGCACGCCGGTCAGGGCCAGCGCCGTACCCAGGCCCTGGCGCAGGTTCATCGCCTCGCCGAACCAGATGCGCGACAGCAGGATGATGATCACCGGCGAGGTGGCGTAGATCAGGCCGATATTGGTGGCCGTGGTGCTGGCCGCGCCCCAGTAGACACCGGCGCCGCAGATCACCATGCCGAGGAAGCCGAGCACCGCGAACTGGCCGGCTTCCTCGCGGATAGCGGCGCGGTGGCGCCACAATTCGCGGCCACAGAGCAGGCCCAGCACCAGGCAGACCCCGGTCCAGCGCCAGAAGGCGAGCGCCACCGGCGGAATGAAGTCAGCCGTGGCCCGCGCCATCACCATGTTGGTGGTGAACATGGCCGGCGTGATGAACAGCAGAATCTGCGCCAGCTGCTGGTCGCGGGCGGTGGAAGCAGGGGGAGTACTCATGGCGGCGGAGAATAGGCCCTGCGGCGGGTGCTTTCCAGGGCTGCGCCGGACTGCTAGGACAAGGCGATGCGCCGCTTTCCCGCCGAATTCGCCGATCTGCTGAGCCGCCAGGGCCAGGCCCTGCTGGCCGGGCGCCATGGTGCCGCCGGCAAGCTCGCCGATCCGCGTACCCGGTTCCTGGCGCTTTCCGGCCTGATCGATGCCCGCCAGGCCAAAGGCGCCGCCGGTTTGCTGGAAGCCACCCTGGGGCCGCATCTGCGGCTGATGGCGCAGCCGATCCCGCCCGAGAGTATCTGGGAGATGCGGGAGAATTATGCCGAGCAACTGCCCAAGGTGATGCGCCAGCGCACGCTGCATCTGGATGGCGGCAAGGGCGTCGGCCTGGCGGCGGCGGCGGATATCGGCCTCATCGCCATGCTGCGTTCAGCCAGCTACCGGGCTTTCGCCGAGGCGCTGGCGGGCCGGTCCTTGCGGCGCAGATACGGCCTGCAGGCCATTGCCTATCATCCCGGTGATTATGCCGGGCCGCATAACGACCACCACCCGGAAGAGCCGCTGGCGCGCCAGGGCTATGTCGACATGCATATCGGCTTCTGCACGCCGGGCGCCAAGAGCCAGCTCTTGGTCTATGCCAAGGCCGGGCATTTCAGCGAGGTGGTGGAGGTGGTGGGCAACGGGCTGGTGAATGCCTACCGGCTGCCGTTCTGGCATTACACCACGCCGCTGATCCCTAAGCGCGGCCAGACGGAAACCGCCCGGCGCTGGATCCTGCTCGGTACGTTTCTGTACGCGAAATAATTAAGGCGCCAGATAACCGCCCTTCGGCTCCGGCCCGAGCGTGCCGCCGGCTTCCTTCACGGCCTTCTTATAGGCGGCTTCGGACTTGTAGGCGCCGCGCGGCTTGAAATCAGCCATGGTGGCCGGGCGCAGTTCATGCGTGCGCGGCATCACCTTGAAGATGCCGCCATCGCGTCCCAGGATCGGGATCGGGCGGTTCCAGCGCGAATAGACCCGGCGCGTTGAGCCGCCATGGCTTTTCATGCTTTCCCATTCTTCCGGGTCGAAGGCGAAAATCTTCTCGAAGGAAGCCACCATCTCCTTGATGAAGGCCAGTTCCGCCAGCTCCATGCGGGCGATCATCCAGCAGCGGTCCTCGAAAATCCAATAGACCGAAAGCCCGATGAACTCGCCCTTGGCGGTGATGTAGGGGAAGAACGGGAAGGCACGGCAGGCGATGGTGCGGTTGTCGCGCTCGCAGAAGGCGGCGCCCTTGCACTCGATGGCGCAGGTCGAGGCCGGCAATTCCTTCACGATCTTGCGCGAGGTGGCGTCCTTGGCCTTGAAGCTGGACCAGAGGTCGGTACGGCTTTTCAGCAGGGCGAATTCCGCCTTGTGCACGACGGGAATGGCGTTGCCCGTGGTGCAGCAGACCGGCTGGCCGCCATTCAGCGGGGCGCATTTGCGGCCACAATCGTATTTCGAGATCGAGGCGTTGAATTGCTTGTAGACGTCGCCGAAATGCTCCGGCGTGATTCGGGTCTTGGTCATGCCCGCACTATAAAGAACAATCAGCCGATCAGGAAACCGAGAAACACGATCAGGCCGGCATCGCGGTTTGCCCTGAATTTGATCAGGCAGTCGGCGGGATCGTCGGGTTGCAGGGTCAGTACCTGCCACGCCATATGCCCGGCCAGGGCGGCAAGGCAGAGCCAGAAGCCGATACCCATGCCGGCGATGGCACCGCATAGCCCGATGCCGAGCCAGGTCAGCGCGAAGAAACCGGCGATCCATTGCCGCGATTGCTGGCCGAACAGCCGCGCGGTGGATTTCACCCCGATCAGCGCGTCATCCTCCTTGTCCTGCAAGGCATAGATCGTGTCATAGCCCAGCGTCCAGATGATGCCGGTGGCGTAGAGCACCAGGGGTGCGAGGTCGAGCCGGCCCGCCACCGCCGCATAGCCCAGCACGGCGCCCCAGTTGAAAGCCAGGCCGAGGAAGAATTGCGGCCACCAGGTAACGCGCTTCATGAACGGGTAGATCGCCACCAGCAGCAGCGAGGCGACGCCGAGGCCGATGGCCAGGCCGTTCATGCTGATCAGGATGACGAAGCCGAGCAGCGCCTGCGCCGCCAGCCAGGCCCAGGCCTGCCACAGTTTCACCTGGCCCGAGGGCAGCGGGCGGTTGCGGGTACGCTCCACCCTGGCGTCGAAATCGCGGTCGACGATATCGTTGAAGGTGCAGCCGGCGCCGCGCATGGTAATGGCGCCGATGCCGAACAGCAGGATCAGCACGATATCCAGGTTCGCCCCTTGCGGGCGGGCGAGCGCAATCGACCACCAGCCCGGCAGCAGCAGCAGCCAGGTGCCGATCGGTCGGTCGAGCCGCGAGAGCCGGGCATAGGGCCGCCAGGACAGCGGCAGCCAGCGTCCGACCCAATGATTATCAAGGGCATCGGCGGGCGCAGTATCGGTCCCCAGGATCGGATCGGGGCCGCCAGGGGTGACTTCCGGGTCGGGCTTTGCCATAACGCTTCTCCGATAGTCCAAAACCGCGAGGCGGCACAAGCGCCGTGACCAGTGTGGCTCGACTTTACGTTACAGCCGATCTCAAATCCGGCGCCGATCTGGCGCTGGATGAGGCGGCGGCGCATTACCTGCGCCATGTGCTGCGGCTGGAACTGGGCGCCGCTGTGGTGCTGTTCAATGGCCGAGATGGCGAATTCGCCGCCACGCTCAGTGTGGCGGGCAAGCGCGAGACCCGCGTTGCGGTGGGCGATTGCCTGCGGCCCTTCCAGGCGCCGCGCGATATCTGGCTCTGCTTCGCGCCGATCCGCCAGGGCCGCATCGAATTCATCATCGAAAAGGCCACCGAACTCGGCGCCGCCCGGCTGTTGCCGGTGTTGACCAAACGTTGCCAGGTGCGGCAGGTCAACGCGCAGCGGCTGGAAGCACATGCGCGCGAGGCGGCCGAGCAATGCGAACGCCTGGATGTGCCGCCGCTGGCGCCGTTGCAGCCGCTGGATGCCATGCTTAACGCCTGGCCGCAGGAGCGCCGGCTGTTCGCCTGCCTGGAGCGGGAGACGGCAACGCCGCTGCTGGCCGCCCTGCAGGCCTTGCCTGCGGCTGCCCCATTGGCGATGCTGGTCGGGCCGGAAGGTGGTTTCGCACCGGAGGAAATCGCGCTGCTGAAGGCTAAGGCTTTCGTCACGCCGGTGTCGCTTGGAGAGGGTATATTGCGGGCCGAAACCGCCGCCCTGGCTGCCCTGGCAGTGGCTGCGGCCCTCTAGCCCGGCCCCTAGACTTTCCGGGATTTCTGCGCCATATGCGCAAAGCTGTCGGGATGCCCGCCTGACGGACGAGTTTTGGAACGAGAACAAGAAGCAACGAGGTTTTTATGTCCGGACCGGCACAAGCCCCCGAGACCCCGGTTACCGATATTTCCCAGCTCGTTGCCTATGTTGCCGAGGGCTCGAAGCCGAAAGAGGCGTGGCGGATCGGCACCGAACACGAAAAGCTCGGCTATACCACCCAGGACTTCCGTCCGCTGCCCTATGGCGGCCCCGCCGGTATTCAGCGGCTGCTCACCGAGTTGCAGCGTTTCGGCTGGCAGCCGGTGGAAGAGGCCGGCAAGGTCATCGCCCTGACCATGGACGGCCAGTCGATCACGCTGGAGCCGGGCGGGCAGTTTGAATTGTCGGGTGCGCCGCTGGAGACCATCCACCAGACCTGTATCGAGGTCAGCACGCATCTCAAGCAGGTGCGTGAAGTGGGGCAGGAACTCGGCATTGCCATGGCCGGCCTGGGCATGCAGCCGAAATGGCGCCGCGCCGATATCCCGATGATGCCGAAGGGCCGCTACAAGATCATGACCGAGTACATGCCCAAGAAGGGTAATCTCGGCCTCGACATGATGTATCGCACCTGTACCGTGCAGGTGAATCTGGACTACGCCTCCGAAGCCGACATGGTGAAGAAATTCCGTGTCGGCCTGGCCTTGCAGCCGGTGGCGACGGCGATGTTCGCCTGTTCGCCCTTCACCGAGGGCAAGCCGAACGGGTTTTTGAGTTTCCGCAGCCATATCTGGACCGACACTGATCCCGACCGCAGCGGCATGCTGCCCTTCGTGTTCGAGGATGGCATGGGCTTCGAGCGCTATGTGCAGCATGCGCTCGATGTGCCGATGTATTTCGTCTATCGCGATGGCGAATATATTGATGCCACCGGGCAGAGCTTCCGTGATTTCCTCGCCGGCAGGCTGCCGGCGGCGCCGGGTGAAATCCCTACGCTGCGCCATTGGGCGGATCATCTCACTACTTTGTTCCCGGAAGTGCGCATGAAGCGTTTCCTGGAAATGCGCGGCGCCGATGGCGGTCCCTGGTCGCGGCTCTGCGCCTTGCCGGCCTTGTGGGTCGGCCTGCTCTACGACCAGACCACGCTGGATGCTGCCTGGGATCTCTGCAAGAACTGGACGCATGAGGAGCGCGCCCGCCTGCGCGTCGAGGCACCGAAATACGGCCTGCATACGCCGTTCCGCAACGGCACGCTGCAGGATGTGGCGCGCGAGGTGGTGAAGCTCGCCCAGGCCGGTCTGCGGGCGCGCAATCGTGTTTCGCCGGCTGGCGAGGATGAGACGCATTTCCTGGCGCCGTTGCAGGCGATCGTGGAAAGCGGCGAGACGCCGGCGGAAGCCTTGCTCAAGCTCTATAATGGCCGCTGGAACCGCTCGGTCGATCCGGTATTCACCGAACTGGCTTACTGAGCCAGATACGTAGTTTCTCGGGATCATAAAGCGAGCGCGGCGCGGCTGTCATAAGCACGGCGGGCGGCTGTTCGGCCTGCTGTCGCAGTGCGCCAAGCCGGTCGCGTGCCTCGGGCCAGCGGCTCGCATCGGCTAAAACCGCGATGCCGCGCAATTCCTGCGACCAGCCTTCCAGGATCTGCTGCGGCGCCGTTTCCTCGAAGCGTTCATGCATGAAGCCGACCTGGCTGCGCAGCATGACGGTGACGCGGTTGGTCAGTGCCGCGTTTTCTTCCGCCAGCGGCAGGCGCAGCACGCCGAGCGCGCGGGTGAAATCGCGCAGATCATCCTCGAAGCGCAGCGGCTGTTCCGGCACCTGGCCCGGTGCTTGGCTCGGCGGCTGGCCCGGTGCCAGACCTGGTGCCAGGGTCTGTTGATAGGCCACCAGGGCATCGAGCAGCAGCGGCTCCGGCTCGGCGCCGTCGAATTCCAGCACGATCACATTGCGGGTGAATTCGCGCAGCGAACCCAGGCGGCGGTCGAAGCCCAGGCGATGCCTGCCTTTCACGCCGCGCAGCGACGGGATTTCCAGCGGGTTGGCGCGGCCATCGTCGCCCTTGGCCGACCATAGTGAGTGCGTCACGTCGATGCGGCCCGGGCGGTCGGAAAGGCCGGGGATAAAGAAATGCCGGTTGGCATCGCCATTGGGATGGCAGGCCTGGCAGGAGAGGCCGGCCTTGCGTGCATTGCCGCCCAGCACATCGGGGCTGCGGAAGGCGAGGCGGCCATATTCGGCGAAGAAGCTCTGCCGCTCGCCGCCGGCCTGGATTTCCTGCGGCCGCTGGGTCAGTTCATGGAGATTGAGCGAGCCGGGCGGCAGCCAGTCGAGCGCGCCGCGCAGCGATTGCGCCAAGGCTGGTGGCGCAAACAAGCAAAGGGCCAGCAGCAGAGCTACTGGCCCAGGAGGAGTCATGGTTGGCCGGTCAGCCCGGCGCATCCGGCAGATGATGGTTCATCTCGCGCGCCGGCTGCTCACATTCGCAATCGCCCATCAGCTTGGCCGGCACACCGGCTGCCGTGCAATGCGGTGGCACCGGGATCAGCACCACGCTGCCGGCGCCGATCTTGGCGCCTTCGCCGATTTCAATATTGCCGAGAATATTGGCACCGGCGCCGATCAGCACGCCGCGCCGGATCTTCGGATGGCGGTCGCCGGTTTCCTTGCCGGTGCCGCCGAGCGTGACGTTCTGCAGCAGCGACACGTTATCCTCGATCACGGCTGTTTCGCCGATCACCACGCCGGTACCATGGTCGATCAGGATGCCACGTCCGAACTTGGTTGCCGGATGAATGTCGACGGCGAACACTTCCGAGCAGCGGCTCTGGATCAGGAAGGCCATGGTCTCGCGGCCCTGATGCCACAGCCAATGCGCCACGCGATGGCTCTGGATGGCGAGGAAGCCCTTGAAGAACAGCAACGGCTTCATGTAGCTGCGGCAGGCCGGATCGCGCTCGTTCACCGCCACCAGATCGGCGCGCACGGCATTGCCGATATCCGGGTCGGCGGTCAGCGCCGCGTTGATCACTTCGCGCATCATCAGCGCGGAAACGTCGGAATTGCCCAGGCGCTGCGCCAGCTGATAGCTCAGCGCATCTTCCAGCCGCTGGTGATGCAGCACGGAGGCATGCACCAGGCTGGCGAGCAGCGGTTCCTGGGTCACGGCTTCCGCCGCCTCGGTGCGGATGCGGGTCCAGACCGGATCGTGGGTGGCAATCTTGCTTACACTGGCAGGCATGTGGGGCTCCCCCTGCTTGGCATGCTCAAAATTATACTACCGGACGGGTTAACCGCCCATGATTGTTTAGCTCAGGCGGCGGCAGTGCCGCCAACGGTGAGGCCTTCGATCAGCAGGGTCGGCTGGCCGACGCCGACCGGCACACCCTGGCCATTCTTGCCGCAGGTGCCGATGCCGTCATCGAGCTTGAGATCGTTGCCCACCGCGCGCACCTTGGTCAGCACGTCGGCACCGGCGCCGATCAGCGTCGCGCCCTTGATTGGGGCGCCGACCTTGCCATTCTCGATCAGATAGGCCTCGGTACACGAGAACACGAACTTGCCCGACGTGATATCGACCTGGCCGCCGCCGAAATTCACCGCATAGATGCCTTTCTTCACGCCGCCGAGGATTTCCCCCGGGTCGCGGTCGCCGGCCAGCATGTAGGTGTTGGTCATGCGCGGCATCGGGCTATGGGCAAAGCTCTCGCGCCGGCCATTGCCGGTCGGCTTCATGCCCATCAGGCGGGCATTGAGGCGGTCCTGCATGAAGCCCTTGAGGATGCCGTCCTCGATCAGCACGGTATTCTCGGTCGGCGTGCCTTCGTCATCGACGCTCAGCGAGCCACGGCGGCGGTCCAGCGTGCCATCATCGACGATGGTGACGCCGGGGGCAGCCACGCGCTGGCCCATCAGGCCGGCAAACACGGAGGTTTTCTTGCGGTTGAAATCGCCTTCCAGGCCATGGCCGATGGCTTCATGCAGCAGGATGCCGGGCCAGCCGGGGCCAAGCACCACGGGCATTTCACCAGCGGGCGCGGGCACTGATTCCAGATTGGTCAGCGCCATGCGCAGGGCTTCATCCACTTCCCCCTGCCAGTGGCTGGGGTCGAAATACTTGGCGAAGCTGACGCGGCCGCCGGCGCCCCGGCTGCCGCTTTCCTGGCGGTCGCCCTGGCCGGCCACCACGGCGATGTTCAGCCGCACCAGCGGGCGGATGTCTTCCACCAGGGTGCCATCGGCGCGCAGGATCGCCACGGCCTGCCAGGAGCCGGCAAGGCTGGCACTCACCTGCCGCACACGGCTGTCCTTGCCGCGCGCATAGGCATCGATGTCCTGCAACAGCTTCACCTTGCGGTCGAAGGAAATCTCCGCCAGCGGATTGTCGTCGCCATAGAGATGGCGGTTGGTCGCCAGCGGCGGCGCGGTCATCTCGCCGCCATGGCCGGCGCGTACCGCGCGCACGGTGCTGGCGGCGCGGCGGATGGCTTCCTCGCTCAGTTCGGAGGCATGGGCATAGCCGGTCTGCTCGCCGGAGACAGCACGCAGGCCGAAGCCCTGGCTGGTATCGTAGCTGGCGGATTTCAGACGGCCATCATCGAAGCTCAAGCTCTCCGACTGGGCATATTCGAGATACAGCTCGCCATCATCGGCGCCGTGCAGCGCATCGCCCACAAGCCGATCCAGCCGGGCGCGGTCCAGGCCGGCGCGGGTGAAAAAAAGCTGCTGCGCGGTATCGATGCCACTCATGGCGGTTTCCTCGGAAAAACGAACGGATGTAATGGATTATATGGGGCGTGGCAGGGGAAAGAACAGGGCTGAAGCGTGTTTCCCCGAGGCTATCCAGGGCCGGGCTATCCGGGGCCAGGGTTTCAGCGGCGGCGGCGGTCGCCCTGGCGCAGCATCTCGCCGATGGCCTCGGCGGTTATGGGGCGGCTGATCAGGTAGCCCTGCAACTCGCTACAGCCGACCCCGCGCAGGAAGTCGCGCTGCGCGGTGGTTTCCACGCCCTCGGCGACCACCGGCAGATCAAGACCTTTGGCCATACCGACCATGGCGCGGACCAGGGCGACATCCTTCTCGTTGGTCGGCAGATCGGCGATGAAAGCGCGGTCCAGCTTGATCTTGCGGATCGGCAGCCGCTGGATATAGCTCAAGGAGGAATAGCCGGTGCCGAAATCATCCAGGGCCGCATCGATGCCGATATCCGCCAGTTCCTGGATGGCGCGTACTGTCTCTTCCATATTCTCGATTGCTGCCTGCTCGGTCAGTTCGATGCCGAGATAGGGGATCAGGTCCGGTTCCTGGTCGGCCATGCGGCGGAAGAAGCCAGGCAGGTCGTCGCGCACGAATTGCTGGCCGGAGACATTGACGAAGACGCGCCGGGGCTCGATGTCCGCCGCGCGCCATTGCCGCACCTGCTCGGCGACATGGCCGATGACCCAGCGGGTGATTGGCACGATGGCGCCGCTTTCCTCTGCCAGCGGAATGAATTCGGCCGGCGATACAGCGCCAAGTTCCGGATGGTTCCAGCGCAGCAGGGCTTCCAGTGCCGCAATGGCATTGGTGCCGGCTTCCACCACCGGCTGATAGACCAGGGTGAATTCCTGGTTCTCGATGGCGGCATCAAGGTTGAGTGTCAGGCGCAGGCGGCGCTCGGCGGCGCGGGTCATTTCCGGGCTGTAGAAGCGGGTTGAGTCGCCGCCCGAGGAACGCACCAGCTTCTGCGCCAGTTCGGCCTTGGCCAGGGCTTCGTTCACCTTCTCGGTCGGGTCGTCGAGGATTGCCGCGCCCATGGAAATCTTTAGCGTCAGCACGCGGCTCTCTGCCGCCACCGGGCGGGTGAGATGGGCGTGCAGCGACTGCGCCAGGTTCAGCGCGTTGTTGAGATCGTTCACCGCCGCCAGCGCCGCGAACTGATCGGCGGCGATGCGGCCGACCAGGGCTTCGCGCGGCAGGCCTTCGCCGAGCCGTTCGGCGACGGTTTTCAGCACCGCATCGCCGATGTGATAGCCAAAGCCTTCGTTGATATCGCGGAACGAGTCGACATCAAGGTCGAGCAGCACCCATTGCCCGGGATTGACCCGATGCTGGGCGCTCAGCATGCGCTCGGCTTCGGCAATGAAGCTGGCGCGGTTGAGCACGCCGGTCAGCGGATCGTTGCGGCTGGCGAATTCGGCACGCAGTTCCACGTCGCGGCGATCCGAAATGTCGCGGATCACGCCGATGAAAGCCGGTTCGCCGTTATCCTCGAATTCGCCGACACTGATGTGGATCGGGAAGATTTCACCGCTCTTGCGCCGGCCCAGGGTGTCACGGCCCAGGCCCAGGATCTTGGCGCGCTTGGTGTTGAGATAGTTGCGGATGTAGCTGTCATGGCCGGAACGGAACGGTTCCGGCATCAGCACGCGTACATTCTGGCCCACCAGGTCGAGCGGGTCATAGCCGAACAGCCCGGCACCGATGGCGCTCATCGAAACGATGGTGCCGTGGCGGTCGATGACAATGACGCCTTCGCCCATGGTATCGAGCAGCACGCGCAAGGTTTCGCCGGCGGATGCATCAAGCTGGCCGGGCTGGCGCTCTGGCTCCTGTGCGGCGCTGGCGCTGGCAGTGCGTATCTGACTCACCGGGCGGGGCGCCGGAGCGGGGGCGGCTACCGGCTCGCGTGGCGCCACCCAGCCATCATCCGCATCGTCCATCAGGCGCCAGGCCGGGAAATTCAGGCGGGCTTCGGTGCCGACGCCCACCGTGCTGCTCAGCATCAGGGCGCCGCCATGCAGTTCCATCAGGCGCTTGGATATGCTCAAGCCCAGGCCGGTGCCGCCATGCTGGCGGGCCACTTCGGCCTTGGCGAACTGGAACGGTTCGAAAATATGCTCCAGCCGGTCAGGCGGGATGCCGATGCCGGTATCGACCACGCCCAGCACCAGGGCGCCGTCATGGTCCAGACGGTAGATCACGTCGATGGTGCCGCCCGATGGGGTGAATTTCACCGCATTGCCGAGCAGGTTGATCAACACCTGTTTCAGGACGCGCTCGTCGGCACGCAGCTTCGGCAGGGCCTCGGGACAGAGATTGCGCAGCATGGCGCCGGCGCGCTCGGCCTGGGGCCGCACCATGGTCAGGGCCGAGCCGATCACGGCGCCAAGGTCGACCGGCTTCTCGTCCAGGGCGTAATAGCCGGCCTCGATGCGCGACATGTCCAGGATGTCGCCGATCACCGCCAGCAGATGGCTGCCCGAGGCGTTGATGTCGCGGGCATAGTCGACATAGCGGGGGATGCCGACCGAGCCGAACATCTGATCACGGATGATTTCCGAGAAGCCAATGATGGCGTTCAGTGGTGTGCGCAGCTCGTGGCTCATATTGGCCAGGAACTGGCTCTTGGCCCGGCTGGCTTCCTCGGCGCGGCGCAAAGCCGCTTCGATGCGACGCTGCTGGCGGTATTGTTCGGTGATGTCGCGGCCCGAACCGCGATAGCCCATGAAGCGGCCGGTGGCATCGAAGATCGGCTTGCCGTTGATCTCAATCCACATTTCATTGTTGTTGAATACCGAGCAGTAACGGAAGCCGCGGAACGACTCCTTGCGCTCGAGCTGCTGCCGGTGCTCCTGCCAGAAGGCCTCTTCCTCCTCGCTCGAAACCACCCCGACTTCCCAGCGCCGGCGGCCCAGCAGGCGCGGCCTGAATTCGTTGGAAACCGTGCTGGCACTCTCGGAAATCCAGGAAAAACGATGCTCTGCATCGGTCTCCCAGAACCAGTCCGAGGCCAGTTCGGCGAAATCCCGGATCTTGTGCTCGGCAACCTGCAGCGCGGCATGATGCACTGCTTCGGGCTGAGTCGCCTCGGCGATCACGATCAGCGCGGCGATGCCGCCATCGTCATCGCGTATTGGGGCAATGGTAACGCTCTGGCACAACCATCCGTTGGCCCAGCGCAGCAGGTCGTTGATCACTTGGCGGCTGCCCGAGTCGCAGACCAGTTCCAGGGAAGCGCGCAGCTTTTCAGCCTCGCCAAGGGCAAAGCCGATGGAAAAATCCCGTCCCACCAGGCCAGCCACGGGCAGGCCGGCGATGGCGGCGTAGGCATTGTTGCAGGCCAGATAGGTGAAGCTGCCGGGGGTGCGGCATTCGACCGCGAAGCCAGGGCGGTCGAGCCATTCCAGCACGTCTTGCGTCAGCTTTTTCTGCGCCTGATCGAGCATCGGTAGCCCTCTCGGTTCCCGCAGCTTACGGGCAGCCTGCCTCAGGTGCAAGCATGAGCAAAATCAAAGCGTAAGCAGGTGAAAACTGCGCTGTCGAACAGTCGCGACAAATCGTCGCACAAAGGGCCGGGACTGTCGGTAAAATAGGCTTCGGTGTATGTTCCGCCCTTGAAAAACACGAACCCTGCCCGAGCAGTAGCGAGGAATTGGACAATGCGGCGGATTTTGGATCGGCGGACCCGGCTTGATCAGGTTGGCCTTGTGGCCCGGCTGGGCATGGGCGCGGTGGCTTTTGTGGCCATGCTTACGGTTATGCTCGGCGGTGCCGTGGATGCTCTGGCGCAGCAGGTGCCGCAGCAATTGCCGCATGCCTGGGGCCTGAATTTCCAGGATGCCGCCAGCCCGGTGATGCGCGAAGTGCATAACTTCCACCACATGCTGATGTGGGTCATCACCCTGATCACCATCTTCGTGCTGGCACTGCTGGTCTACGTCATGGTGCGCTTCCGCGCCTCGGCCAATCCGGTGCCGTCCAAGACCTCGCACCACACGCTGGTCGAGGTGGCATGGACCGTGGTGCCGATCCTGATCCTGATCGTGATCGCGGTGCCGTCCTTCAAGCTGCTGTATTTCGGCGACAAGACCAAGGAAGCCGGCCTGACCATCAAGGCGATCGGCAAGCAGTGGTTCTGGAGCTACGAATATCCCGATAACGGCAACTTCACCTTCGACGCCATCATGGTGGCCGAGAAGGACCTCAAGCCGGGCCAGCCGCGCCTGCTTGAAACCGACAACACCGTGGTGGTGCCGGTGGATACCAATATCCGCCTGCTGGTGACCGCCGCCGACGTGATCCACGCCTGGGCGATGCCGGCCTTCGGCGTGAAGAAGGATGCGGTGCCCGGCCGCCTGAACGAGACCTGGTTCCGCGCCGAGCGCGAAGGTCTGTTCTACGGCCAGTGCTCGGAAATCTGCGGCGCCTATCACGGCTACATGCCGATCAAGCTGCAGGTGGTCTCCAAGGAGGCCTATGCCAAGTGGGCGGAAGAAGCCAAGCAGAAGTTTGCTTCCGTTGACGGCCCGTCGCCGCGGCTTGCCGCCGCCGGCGCCGCGCAGTAATCGACCGAATTAAGCGTCAAGGGGAACGACATGGCCCAGGCTCACGCTAACGCCGCCCACGATCATCACGATGATCATCACGATCTGCCCACCGGCTTCCGCCGCTGGGTATTCTCGACCAATCACAAGGATATCGGCACGCTGTATCTGATCTTCGCAGTCTGCGCAGGTCTGATCGGTGGTCTGATGTCGGTGCTGATGCGCGCCGAGCTGATGAACCCGGGCAATGGCATCCTTGGTGACAACCACCACCTGTTCAACGTGCTGGTGACCGGCCACGGCCTGATCATGATCTTCTTCATGGTCATGCCTGCCATGATCGGCGGTTTCGGCAACTGGTTCGTGCCGCTGATGATTGGCGCGCCGGACATGGCCTTCCCGCGCATGAACAACATTTCCTTCTGGCTGCTGATCCCGGCCATCGGCCTGCTGGTGATCTCGATCTTCGTGCCCGGCCCGGCCGGCGGCAACGGCGTCGGCGGCGGTTGGACGATCTATCCGCCGCTCTCCTCCGATGTCGGCCATCCCGGCCCGGCGGTCGGCTTCGCCATCCTCAGCCTGCATATCGCCGGTGCGTCGTCGATCCTCGGCGCCATCAACTTCATCACCACCATCTTCAACATGCGCGCGCCGGGCATGACCCTGCACAAGATGCCGCTGTTCGTATGGTCGGTGCTGATCACCGCGTTCCTGCTGCTGCTGTCGCTGCCGGTGCTCGCCGGCGGCATCACCATGCTGCTGACCGACCGCTACTTCGGCACTGCCTTCTTCAAGCCGGAAGGCGGCGGCGACCCGATCCTGTTCCAGCATCTGTTCTGGTTCTTCGGCCACCCCGAAGTGTACATCCTGATCCTGCCCGGCTTCGGCATCATCAGCCAGATCGTGTCCACCTTCTCGCGCAAGCCGGTGTTCGGCTATCTCGGCATGGCCTACGCCATGGTCGCGATCGGCTTCGTCGGCTTCGTCGTGTGGGCGCACCACATGTACACCGTGGGCCTGGATGTCGACACCCGCGCCTACTTCACCGCCGCCACCATGGTGATCGCGGTGCCCACCGGCGTGAAGATCTTCTCCTGGATCGCCACGATGTGGGGCGGCTCCATCGAGTTCAAGGTGCCGATGCTGTTCGCCATCGGCTTCATCTTCCTGTTCACCGTCGGCGGCGTTACCGGCGTGGTGCTGGCCAATGCCGGCATCGACATGGCGCTGCATGACACCTACTACGTTGTGGCGCATTTCCACTATGTGCTCAGCCTGGGTGCCGTGTTCGCGATCTTCGCCGGCTTCTACTACTGGTTCGGCAAGATGTCGGGCTACGAGCTGAGCGAGACGGCGGGCAAGATCCACTTCTGGACCACGTTCATCGGCGTGAACCTGCTGTTCTTCCCGATGCACTTCCTCGGCCTGCAGGGCATGCCGCGCCGCATCCCGGATTACCCGGATGCCTTCCATGGTTGGAACTTCGTCGCCTCGATCGGCTCCTATATCGCCTTCGGTTCGACCCTGTTCTTCGTCGCCTCGGTGATCTACGCCTTCGCGCGCAAGAAGCCTGTGCCGGCCAATCCGTGGGGCGAGGGCGCCAATACGCTGGAATGGACGCTGTCTTCGCCGCCGCCGTTCCACCAGTACGAAAAGCTGCCGATCATCAAGTAAGTCCCGGTCGGCGGTGGCCGTTTCCGGTCACCGCCGGTCAGGTTCTGGAGTGAGTGAAGCCCCGTGACTGACGCGAGCTATACCAGCAAAAGCCCCGAGGCCGGCCAAACCGGCCTCGGCGTCGCTTATGGCGCCGGTGATTTCGCTGGCGATTTTGGCGGCGACGCCCGCGCTTCCGATTACATCGCGCTGCTCAAGCCGCGCGTGATGTCGCTGGTGGTGTTCACTGGTCTGGTCGGCATGGTGCTGGCGCCGGGTTCGCTGCATCCGGTGCTGGCCTTCACCGCCTTGCTCTGCATCGCCATCGGTGCCGGTGCCTCTGGCGCCATCAACATGTGGTACGATGCCGATATCGACGCGGTGATGTCGCGCACCCGTGGCCGGCCGATTCCGCAAGGCCGCATCGGCGCCCAGGAAGCCCTCGGCTTCGGCGTGGTGCTCTCGGTGGCATCCATCGCCGTGATGGGTCTGGCGCTGAACTGGTCGGCGGCCGCGCTGCTGGCGCTGACCATCGGCTTCTATGTTTTCATCTACACCATGTGGCTGAAGCGCCGCACGCCGCAGAATATCGTCATCGGCGGTGCCGCTGGCGCCTTCCCGCCGATGATCGGCTGGGCCGCCGTCACCGGCGATATCGGCCTGCTGCCGGCTTTGCTGTTCGGCATCATCTTCATGTGGACGCCGCCGCATTTCTGGGCCCTGGCGCTCTACCGTTCGGAAGACTACCAGCGCGCCGGCGTGCCGATGCTGCCGGTGGTGGCCGGCGAAGCCGAGACGCGCCGCCAGATCCTGATCTATTCGCTGTTGCTGGTGCCGCTCACCCTGGCGCCCTGGCTGCTGCAACTCGTTGGCCCGGTCTATGGCATTGGCACGGCGTTGCTCGGCGGCGGCCTGCTGCTGCTTGCCTTCCGCATCTGGCTGGGCAAGGACATGCGCGCGCCGAAGCAGATGTTCGGCTATTCGATCCTTTACCTATTCCTGCTGTTCGCGCTGCTGCTGGTGGAACGCGGCCTTGGCGTCGCGCCCGGCTTTCCCGGCTTCATGGTGACGCCATGAGCCAGGAGCAGAAGCCGGGTGGCCAGCGTCCCCGCCGTGGCCGCAACCTCGCCCTCGCGCTGGTGCTCGGCGGCCTGGCGATCCTGTTCTACCTGATCACCATCGCCAAGATGACCGGGCCGATGCTGAAGGGGGGCGCGGGATGAGCCAGCCTGAGACCCGCGCCAAGGATGGTAACGCCAACCGCCGCGTCGCCATGATCTGCGTCGGCGTGGTCGCCTTCATGACCGCCGGTGCCTTCGCCTCGGCGCCGCTCTATGACCTGTTCTGCCGCGTCACCGGCTTTGCCGGCACGCCACAGCGTTCGGCTGCGGCCCCGGGCAGCCAGGGCGTGATGCCGGGCCAGCTGGTTACCGTGCGCTTCAATTCCGACACCTCGCCCGACATGCCCTGGCGTTTCCAGCCGGTGCAGCGCGAGGTGAAGGTGGTGCCGGGCGAGGAGACGCTGATCTTCTACCGCGCCACCAATCCCACCGATAAGCCCATCGTCGGCACCGCCACCTTCAACGTGGTGCCGGAAAAGGCCGGTCCGTATTTCGACAAGATCGCCTGCTTCTGCTTCAGTGAGCAGGTACTCCAGCCGGGCGAGAGTGTCGACATGCCGGTGTCGTTCTTCGTCGATCCGCAGATGCTGAAGGATCCGAAGGCGCGCGACGTCAAGACCATCACGCTGAGCTACACTTTCTTCCGCAAGCCGGAAACCCGCGTATCCGACCGCGATGCTGGCACCCAGCCGGCCAAGGCGGTGAACTGATGTTAACTTGTGAAGTCCTGAGGGGGTAAAAGCCATGTCCGCTGGCAGCGCACGCAATCACGACTACCATCTCGTCGATCCGAGCCCGTGGCCGTTCATTGGTTCCATGGGCGCCTTCATCCTGGCCATCGGCGCGGTCGCCTATTTCCATGGCGCCAGCCTGTGGTGGACCGCGCCGGGTTTCGCCATCGTGATCTACACCATGATCGCCTGGTGGTCGGACGTGGTGCGCGAAGCCGAGCATGACGGCCACCATACCCCGGTGGTGCAGCTTCACATGCGCTACGGCATGGTGATGTTCATCGCTTCCGAAGTGATGTTCTTCGTGGCCTGGTTCTGGGCCTATTTCGGCGCGGCCTTCTATCCCACCGAGGCCATCGGCCACCAGTGGCCGCCGGCTTCGATCGAGACCTTCAATCCCTGGGAACTGCCGTTCATCAATACCCTGATCCTGCTGCTCTCGGGCACCACGGTCACCTGGGCGCACCATGCGATGCTGCATGGCGACCGCAAGGGCCTGATCCAGGGTCTGACCATCACCGTGATTCTGGGCGTGCTGTTCACCGCCTGTCAGGCGTTCGAGTACAGCCACGCCGCTTTCGGCTTCAAGGATGGCATCTACGCCTCCACCTTCTACATGGCCACCGGCTTCCACGGCTTCCATGTGCTGGTCGGCACCATCTTCCTCGCCGTCTGCCTCGGCCGCGCGCTGAAGGGCCACTTCAAGCCGGATCACCATTTCGGCTTCGAGGCGGCTGCCTGGTACTGGCATTTCGTCGACGTGGTCTGGCTGTTCCTGTTCGCCTGCATCTACTGGTGGGGTTCGGCGCCATCGGTCGCCCATTGATGACCAATAAGGTGCGGTAGCGGTGATGTATCCGCCGCTATCGCCGATTTCCACGGGGCTTCGCTGCCGCTGCCCTCGCTGCGGCGAAGCCCCGATCTTTTCCGGCCTGCTCAACGTGCGGCCGACCTGCCCGGCCTGCGGCCTGGATTACGCCAAGGTCGATTCCGGCGACGGCCCGGCGGTATTCGTCATCCTGATTCTGGGTTTCATCGTCGTCGGCCTGGCGCTGTGGCTTGAATTGAAATACGAGCCCCCTATGTGGGTGCACATGATGCTCTGGGTGCCGCTGATCCTGGGCGGTTCGATTGCCATGCTGCGGCCCTTCAAGGCCGTGCTGATCGCCCTGCAGTTCCGCCACAAGGCTTCTTCCGATATCGAGTTGCTCAGCGAGTAATGCCGTGACCATTTTCGGTTTCCGCCCGGCCTTCTGGCCTACCGTCATCACCGTGCCGGCCCTGGTGCTGCTGCTTTGCCTTGGCACCTGGCAGGTGCAGCGGCTGTTCTGGAAGCTCGACCTGATCGAGCATATGGAGCGTGGCTTGGCCACCGAGCCGGTGGCGTTGCCGCCGGGCAAGCTCGATGCGCATGAATGGATGTACCGCCGCGTCACCCTGCGCGGCACCTTCGACTACAGCCATGAATTCCACATGCTGGCCCATTCCGAGCGCGGCAATTTCGGCTATCTGATCATCGTGCCGATGAAGCGGGCCGATGGCCAGGGCCATGTGCTGGTACGCCGTGGCTGGGTGCCGCCGGAACTGAAGGCGGTGGAAAGCCGCGCCGCCGGTCAGGTCACCGGCGAGGTCAGCGTTACCGGCATCGTGCATGTGCCCGGCATCAGGGGCTGGATGATCCCGGACGCCGATCCCAAGGCCAACCTGTGGTATTATGCCGATGCCCAGGCGATGCTGGCCCAGGCCGGGATTCAGGACGCGCCGCTGCTGTTCATCGATGCCGATGCCACCCCGGTGCCCGGCGGCTGGCCGCGCGGCGGCCATGCCCGGCTCAATATCCCGAATAACCACCTGGCCTACGCCTTCACCTGGTACAGCGCCGCCGTGGTGCTGGCTGTGATCTATGTGTTGTGGCATCGTCGGCGGCAGCGCGACCAGCTGTGACCGGTCGCCCCGGGATGCCCAAGCGATGAAGCCAGTCGGCCGATGAAACCCTATGCCGCCCTTGAACAGCGTTTCCGCCGCCTTTCGGCGCTGAACGGCGCGCTGGCCATGCTGGGCTGGGACCAGTCGGCGATGATGCCGGAAGGCGGGGCAGGGGCCCGCGCCGAGCAGCTGGCGACCTTGAGCGTCATCCGCCATGAATGGCTCACCGACCCGGCCCTGGGCGATCTGATCCAGGGGGCCGAGGCGCAGGCGGGCCTGAGCGACTGGCAGCAGGCCAATCTGCGCGAGATCAGCCGCAAGTGGCGCCATGCCACGGCGCTGAACACCGATCTGGTGGAGGCGTTGAGCAAAGCCGCCAATGCCTGCGAGATGGTGTGGCGCAAGGCCAAGCCGGCGAATGACTTCAAGGCTTTTGCCAAGGCCTTCGCACCGGTGCTGGAACTCACTCGGGAGGCCGCCGCCGCCAAAGCCGAGGCGTTCGGTTGTTCAGCGTATGATGCCCTGCTGGATGAATATGAGCCGGGCGGTTCGGCCGCGCGGATCGACAAGCTGTTCGCCGATCTCGGCAAGTTCCTGCCCGGCTTCATCGACAAGGCGCTGGCACGCCAGGCCAAGCGGCCCGAACCGCTGGCGCCGGAAGGTCCGTTCGCGGTGGAGAAGCAGCGCGAGGCCGGCCTGGCGCTGATGAAGGCACTGGGCTTCGATTTCAAGCATGGCCGCCTCGATGTCTCGGCGCATCCCTTCACCGGCGGCGTGCCGCAGGATGTGCGCATCACCACGCGCTACGCCACCACCGATTTCACCCGCTCGCTGATGGGCGTGCTGCATGAAACCGGCCACGCGCTCTATGAACTGGGCCTGCCGCGCAAATGGGCCGACCAGCCGGTGGGCGAGGCGCGTGGCATGGTGCTGCATGAAAGCCAGAGCCTGCTGGTGGAAATGCAGGTCTGCCGTGGCCGCGATTTCCTCACCTTTGCCGCCCCGCTGCTGCGCCGCATCTTCGGCGGCAAGGGGACGGCCTGGGAGCTGGACAACCTGCAAAGCCTCTATGCCCGGGTGAAGCCGGACCTGATCCGCGTCGATGCCGACGAGGTGACCTATCCGGCTCATGTCATCCTGCGCTACCGCCTGGAACAGGCGATGCTGGCCGGTGATCTCGCCATCAACGATCTGCCCGATGCCTGGGCCGATGGCATGCAGACCCTGCTTGGCGTCGATGTGCCCGATCATGCCCATGGCTGTTTGCAGGATATCCACTGGCCTGCCGGCTCGATTGGCTATTTCCCCACCTATACCCTGGGCGCCCTGGCGGCGGCACAGCTTTACGCGGCGGCGCGCGAGGCCGATCCGGGCATCGCGCCCGGCATCGCCAAGGGCGATTTCAAGCCGCTGCTGCGCTGGCTGCGCGCCAATGTGCATGGCCAGGGTTCGCTGCTTTCCACCGACGATCTGCTGCGCCGCGCCACGGGCAAGCCGCTCGGCACCGATGCCTTCAAAGCGCACCTCAAGGCGCGTTACCTTAATTGAGTGAAGCGATGCGATATGTTTCCACACGGGGCCAGGCCCCGGTTCTAGACTTCGAAGGCGTGTTGCTGGCAGGCCTCGCCAGCGATGGCGGCCTCTACCTGCCGGAAAGCTGGCCGCAATTCTCCGCCGCCGAATGGCGCGCCATGCGCGGGCTTTCCTATAACGAACTGGCCTTCCGCATCATGCAGCCGTTCCTCGGCGGCCTGATCCCCGATGCCGATTTCCGCCGCATGATCGCTGAAGCCTATGGCGCCTTTGGCCACAAGGCGGTGACGCCGTTGAGCCAGCTTGATGCCAACGACTGGCTGCTTGAGCTTTACCACGGCCCCACCATCGCCTTTAAGGATGTGGCGCTGCAATTGCTTGGCCGGCTGTTCGACTGGGCGCTGGCGCGCTCGGGCAAGAAAGCGACCATTCTCGGCGCCACCTCGGGCGATACCGGCTCGGCGGCCATCGAAGGTTGCCGTGGCCGCAATGCGCTGGAGATTTTCATTCTCTTCCCGCATGGCCGCGTATCGGATGTGCAGCGCCGGCAGATGACCACGGTGGCGGATGCCAATGTGCATGCCATCGCGCTGGAAGGCACGTTCGACGATGCCCAGGCGATGGTTAAGACCCTGTTCGGCGATGCCGCCTTCCGTGATCGTGCCGGCCTTACGGCGGTGAACTCGATCAACTGGGCGCGCGTGATGGCCCAGATCGTCTATTACGCGGCGGCCGCCCTGGCGCTCGGCGCACCGGACCGTCCAGTGTCGTTCTGCGTGCCGACCGGCAATTTCGGCGACATTTTCGCCGGCTATTGCGCCCAGCGCATGGGGTTGCCGATCCACAAGCTGATCGTTGCCACCAACCGCAACGATATTCTTACCCGTTTCTTCGAGACCGGCGATTACCGCAAGAGCGGCGTTGCCCCCACCATCAGCCCCAGCATGGATATCCAGGTGGCGAGCAATTTCGAACGCCTGCTGTTCGATCTGCATGGCCGCGATGGTGCCGTGCTGCGCGACATGATGGCGGCGCTGGATGGCAGCGGCGGCTTCAGCGTTTCGTCCAACGCACTGGCGGAGACGCGGCAGCTTTTCGCCGCCGGCCGTTCCGACGAGGCGGCGACCAAGGCGGCAATCACGCTCGGCTTCAAGCAGACCGGCCGCCTGATCGATCCCCATACTGCCGTGGGCCTGCATGTGGCGGCGGAAGCGCGCGCCAGGGGCGTGGTGCCGGCGGATATCCCGCTGGTGACGCTGGCCACCGCCGATGCCGCCAAGTTCCCCGATGCGGTGAAGGCTGCCACCGGCCAGCATCCGCCGCTGCCGGCGCGCATGGCCGATCTGTTCGAGCGCCCGGAACGCATGACCATCCTGCCCAATGATGCCAACGCGGTGCGCCGCTTTATCGATAGCGTGATCGCATGAGCCTGCGCCTTACTACTCTGCCCAACGGCCTGCGCATTGTCAGTGACGCCATGGCGCAGGTGAAAACCACTTCCGTCGGCATCTGGGTCGATGCCGGTGCGCGCGATGAAACGCCGGAGATCAACGGCGTGGCGCATATGCTGGAGCATATGGCCTTCAAGGGCACCGAGCGGCGCAACGCGCGCGCCATCGCCGAGGAGATCGAGGCGGTGGGCGGGCATCTCAATGCCTTCACCTCGCGCGAACAGACCGCCTATTACGCCCGCGTGATGCAGCCGGATATGCCGCTGGCGCTGGATATGCTGGCCGACATCCTGCAGCACTCCACCTTCGATCCCGAAGAACTGGAGCGCGAGCGCGAGGTCATCATCCAGGAGATCGGCCAGTCGGAAGACACGCCGGACGACATCATCTTCGATCATCTCCAGGAGCAGGCTTTCCCGGATCAGGCCCTGGGCCGCGCCATCCTGGGCACCGTCGAGCGCGTCGAGGGCATGCGCCGCGAGGATCTGCAAGGCTTCCTCGACCGCCATTACCATGCACCGAATCTTGTCGTCGCGGCGGCGGGTGCGGTGGACCATGATGCGCTGGTGGATCTGGCGGCCCAGCATTTCGCCGGGTTGCCGACCACGAAGCGCCGGCCCAACGAAGCCGCCGCATATGGTGGCGGCGGCGAGCGGCGCGAGGAACGCGATCTTGAGCAGGCGCATATCGCCTTCTCGGTGCCGGCCTTCGCTTTCGGCGATCCCGATTTCTATGCGTTGCAAGTCTATGCCACGGTGCTGGGCGGCGGCATGTCCTCGCGGCTGTTCCAGGAAGTGCGCGAGAAGCGCGGCCTGGCCTATTCGGTCTATGCCTATCCTACCAGCTACCGCGATACCGGCCTGCTCACCATCTATGCCGGTACCGGCGGCGAGAAACTGGGCGAATTGACTCCGGTGCTGGCTGATGAAATGGCGGCGCTGACTCAGTCCGTCGGCGCCGATGAAGTGATGCGGGCGCGCAATCAGCTTAAAGTCGGCCTGGTGATGTCGCTGGAAAGCTCCGGCTCACGGCTGGAGCAGCTTGGCCGCCAGATGCTGGTCTATGGCCGCACGCTGGATATCGATGAAATCCTGGCCGCCGTTGATCGCGTCGATGAAGCGGCGGTGAAGCGCGTTGCCGAGCGCATCATGCGGGCCGGCAAGCCTGCCGTGGCGGCCCTGGGGCCTGTGCAGCAGCTCGAAGCCTATGAGCGCTTCGCGGCGCGGTTCGGCTGAGGCGGGAAGATGATCTTCGGGCGCTTCCTGTCGCAGCCAGCGCCCGCGATGACGACCGACCGGCTGTATCTGCGCAGCCCCGATGCCGGTGATTTCGAAGCCTGGGCGGCATTGCGGGCGGTCAGCCGCGAGCATCTGCAGCCCTGGGAGCCAAGCTGGGCCGACGACGCGCTGACCCGCGATGGCTTTCGCCGCCGCCTGATCTGGTTCGATCGCCTGCGCCGCACCGATACCGGGGCGGCCTTTTTCATCTTCGCGCGCCAGAACAACGCACTGCTAGGTGGAATTACTCTGTCAAATCTTCGCCGTGGCGCCGCGCAATGCGGTGAGTTCGGCTATTGGATCGGCAAGCCCTATGCGGGCCAGGGCCATATGAGTGAAGCCATTACCATGATGGTGGCGTGGTGTTTTGCAGAATTGAAGTTGCATCGGCTGGAAGCCGCCACCTTGCCCGAGAATCAGCCAAGCCAGCGCCTGCTGCTGCGTGCCGGATTCAAGCCGGAAGGGCTGATGCGCGAATATCTCAAGATCGATGGCGTATGGCGCGACCACCGCCTTTATGCGCGGCTCGTTACCGACTAGTTCGAGCACCAACATCCTCGTGTTTGCTTTGCCCGCGCCGCCGCTTTAAGGTTGCGTGAAACCCGGCATAGACCGTGGTGTGCAGAAGTTGGGGAGGGTGTGATGGCAGGCAGCAGAATTGCGCGCTTGGGCCTGATCGCGGCAGGCATGGTGGCGGGCCTTGGCTTTGCCGCACCTTTGCTGGCGGCTGATCCCGGCGTATTTTCAGACCGCATCGTGTTCGGCCAGGCTGCCGTGATGGAAGGGCCGGCTTCGGCGCTCGGCACTGGCATGCGCGATGGCATCCTGGCGGCCTTTGGCGAGATCAATGCCGCCGGCGGTGTGAAGGGCCGCAAGCTGCAGCTTGTGGTGCGCGATGATGGCTACGAGCCGGGCAAGGCGGCAGTGGCGGCGCGCCAGCTGCTGAATGAAGACAAGGTTTTCGGCCTGATCGGGCCGGTCGGCACGCCGACCTCGGCGGCCATGGAGCCGATCATGGCTGCCGATAAAGTGCCGTTCATCGGGCCGTTCACCGGCGTGGAATTCCTGCGCAATCCCTACAAGCCGCATGTAGTGAATGTGCGCGCCTCGTATTTCCAGGAAACCGAGGAGATGGTGGAGCGCCTCACCACCGACCTGAAGCATGAGCGCATCGCCATTCTGTACCAGAATGACTCATTCGGCCGCGCCGGCCTAGCCGGTGTGCAGCGCGCGCTCACCAAGCGCAAGATGGAACTGGCTGGCGAGGCAACTTTCGAGCGCAACACCACCGCCGTGAAGCGGGCGCTGCTGGAACTGCGCAAGAGCAATCCGCAGGCCATCATCATCATCGGACCGTATGCGCCATCGGGTGAATTCATCCGCGCCGCCAAGAAGATGAGTCTGAAGGCGGTGTTCGTGAACATCTCCTTTGTCGGTTCCGATGCCCTGGCCGCCGATCTCGGCTCCGATGGCGCCGGTGTGGTGGTGACCCAGGTGGTGCCGTTCCCGCGCGATACCAGCATCCCTCTGGTCGCAGCCTACCAGAAGGCGCTGGCGGAGCATGTGCCGAAGGCCTGGGGTGGCTTCATCTCGCTGGAAGGCTACATGGTCGGCAAGCTGGTGATCATGGCGTTGCAGAAACTCGATGGCGAGCCGACCCGCGCCAACCTGCTGAAGGCACTCAGCGGGGGCAGCTACGATCTCGGTGGCGTCACGCTCAGCTTCGGAGAGAATGACAATCAGGGCTCGGATGCGGTGTTCCTCACCGTGATCGGTGCCGATGGCAGCTTCAAAGCGATCAAGGCCCTGCAATGACCACGATGACCGATACCCAGCCGGTGGAGGCCAGCATGGACCACGCCACAACCACCCTTGCCGCGCGTCCCGGCGCCTCACGCCCTGCCGCCGTCCGGCGCATGGGCATCCGCCAGAAACTGTTCCTCGCCTTCGGTGCCATTGCCGCGCTCACACTGGTCTGCGCGCTGAGTGCCGGCCTGTTCATGAACCGCATCAACGACACGCTGGATACTGTGATGCAGGACAGCCTGCCGGCGGTGATTGCATCGCTGAATCTGGCGGCACAATCCTCGCAGCTTGCCGCCGCCGCGCCGGCCCTGGGCGCTTCGCGCAGCGAAGCCGAACGCAACGATCAGGAACAGCGGGTTCACAAGCTGATCGATGCCATTTCCAATGCACTCACCTTGATCAAGCAGAGCGGCGCCAGCAGCGATACCGGCAAGATCGAGGCGGCGATTTCCACCATGGACCGCCAGATCAACACCATCGGCGAACGTACCGCCTTGCGCCTGCGGCTGGCCGAGCAGCGCGGCGATATCATCCGCAATGTCAACCGCACCCTGGATGCCTATACCGCCGCCACCGCCAAGCTGTCGGATGATACGGTATTTTCCATCGTCATGACCCTGGAAGGCGTTGCCCAGAGTGGCCGCAATCTGAAGGATGTCGCCGACTATATGAAGGGCGTGTCGGAGTTCGAATTCGCCCTGGTCGATGGCCTCTCGGAACTTACCGCTGGCATGAATCAGGCCGCCAGTCTGCTGGAAGCCATGGCGAATGCGCCAAATGACGCGGCGCTCAATGGCTTGGTGGATCGTTTCCAGAGCACTGAAACACGCATGCGTGGCGCGCTGAAGCGGGTGAGCGACGCCTATAATGACGATGCGATCAAGAAGGCGGTTGCCGATATGATCAGCTTCGGCGCGGCGCGCGATGGCATCATCGCGCTGCGGCGCCGCGAACTGACCGCGCAGACTCAGGTGGATAACGCGCTGGCTTCGGCACGCCAGGCGGCGGCAACCTTGACGGAGCAGACCGAGGCGATTGTTGCCATGGCGCGGGCTGGTGCTGGTGAAGCGGCGGATGCCTCCTACGCCACGGTGAAAACCGGCATTGCCGTGCTGGCGGTGCTGACCGGCTTGAGCCTGTTGGCGGCGGCATTGATCGGCTGGCTCTATGTCGGCCGCCGCGTCGTCGACACCATGGTCGGCCTTACCGGCGTGATGGATCGGCTGGCGCATCGCGACTGGAGCACCGATGTGCCGGACCGCACACGGCCGGACGAGATCGGCGACATGGCGCGCGCGGTGCAGGTATTCAAGGAGAATGGTATCGAGAATGAGCAGTTGCAGCGCCAGGTCGAGGATAGCCGGCAGCGATTCGAGCAGGAACGCGAGGCCCAGGAGGAACTGATCGACCGCTCTGTCGGCCAGATCGTTTCCGCTGCTGCCGCCGGTGATCTGGCCCAGCGTATCGATGCCTCGGCGCTCGATGGCGTGATGCAGCGCCTGGCCGAAGGCGTGAACACGCTGCTGGATAGCTTCGCCGGTTCCATCGACGCGGTGAACCGCACGCTTGACCAGATGGCCCATGGCGACATGACCGGCCGCGTGCAGGGCGAATTCAAGGGCGTGTTCGCGACGCTGCAAGGCAATGTCAATCAGACCGCCGAACAGCTTGCCGGCGTGGTCAAGCGCATCAGTCATACGGCTCAAGCCGTGCGCGAAGCAGCGGCGGAAATTTCTGCCGGCTCCACCGATCTCGCCAGCCGCACCGAGCAGCAGGCCGCCAGCCTGGAGCAGACGGCGGCATCGATGCATGAAATCACCTCGACGGTGAAACAGAACGCCGAGAGCGCCGAAGCCGCCAATCAGCTCAGCCAGGTGGCGCGCAACACGGCCAATACCGGCGGCGATGTGGTGGAGAAGGCGGTGACCGCCATGGCCGGCATCGAATCCAGTGCCGGCAAGATCGTTGATATTGTCGGCCTGATCGATGAGATCGCGTTCCAGACCAACCTGCTGGCACTCAATGCTTCCGTGGAAGCGGCGCGGGCGGGTGAAGCCGGCAAGGGCTTTGCCGTGGTGGCGCAGGAGGTGCGCGCGCTGGCGCAGCGTTCGGCCAATGCCTCGAAGGACATCAAGGCGCTGATCAACGAGTCCAATGCCCAGGTACGCCAGGGCGCCGATCTGGTGAAGCGTGCCGGCGAGGCGCTGACCGAGATAGTCACCTCAGTGAAGAAGGTGGCGGATATCGTTGCCGAGATCGCCTCGGCCAGCCGCGAGCAGGCGACTGGACTGGATGAGGTGAACACCGCCGTGTCGAACATGGATGAGATGACCCAGCGCAATGGTGCGCTGGTGGAGCAGACCACGGCTTCATCCCAGGCAATGGCGACCCAGGCCGATCAGCTCAATGAACTGGTGGCGTATTTCCGGCTTTAAGCGTGGCCTGCCACACCGGAGAGGTGGCTCAGGTTGATGCCCAGCGTGGCGATCGAACGCTCCCAGAGCGAGTCGAGGTCGGGATCGAACACCAGGTCGAAATTCGCCGGCACGGTGAGCCAGCCATTTTGCTGCAATTCGGTATCGAGCTGACCGGCGCTCCAGCCGGCATAGCCGAGCGCGAATAGCCGGTGCTGCGGCCCGGTGCCGCTGGCGATGGCGCGCAGCACGTCCAGCGTCGCGGTGAGGCCGATGCCGCTGCGTTCGTCAATCGGCACGCTGCCCGGCTGCATGTAATCGGTGGAATGCAGCACGAAGCCGCGGCCGGTTTCCACCGGGCCGCCGAGCCGCACCGTGATGTTGGATTCAACCGTGGTTTCGATGCTGAGCTGGCGCAGCAGGTTGGGGAAGGTGAGGCCGGGATAGGGCTTGTTGATCACCAACCCCATGGCGCCTTCGGCATTATGCGAGCACATATAGATCACGGTGCGGGCGAAACGCGGATCACCGATTCCAGGCATCGCCACCAGCAGATGGCGCTCCAGATACCCAGACATTTTCTTGCCTTTGGTCGATCGTTTCATGCCGATCTCCGGACGTGCGAGTCTCACCCGAATGTTACCCCCTTGGGCGGTAATGTCCATATGGCGGCGCCGCTTGATCTTGCCTAAAAAGGGATCATGCGAATCGGGATTTGGGCATTTGTGGCCGCTGTCGGCCTGTCTCTGCTGAACGGCGGTGTTCTGGCCGCCGAGCCTTTGCGTGCGCGGCTGGTGCAAGGTGCTGAAGGCTATGCCGGGCTGCATCTGCGCCTTGAGCCGGGCTGGAAATTCTATTGGCGCCAGCCGGGCGAGGGCGGTGTGCCGCCGCGCTTCGACTGGTCGGGCTCCGGCAATCTTGCCTCAGTTGATGTGGAATGGCCGGCGCCGCGCCGCATGTCGATCAGCGGTATCGATCTGATCGGCTACAAGGGTGAGGTGGTGCTGCCGCTGCGGGTTCAGGCGCAGAAGGCCACCAAGCCGGTGACGCTGAAGCTGCTGGCCGAATTCGGCATCTGCAAGGAGATCTGTGTGCTGCGCGAGGAGCGTCTCACGCTGACGCTTAATCCGGGCGAGGGGCCGGCGGCGGCGCTGATCGAGCGTTTCCGTGCCGAAGTGCCGGGCAGCCTGGCGGCGGCAGGTATTCAGGTGCCGTCCTTCCGCCAGAAGGAAGGCAAGCTGCTGCTGAAATTCGCCCCCGAAGCCCGCCTGGAGGCGCCGGACATTTTCGTTGAAGGGCCGGTGGAATACTGGTTCGGCCGCCCGAAGCTGCTGCCCCAGGCCGATGGCAGCCTGGAACTGGCCTTGCCCTATACGCCGGTGGACCAGCCGCCGGCCTTGGGGGGCTTGCGTTTCACCCTGGTGGATGGCCGCCGCAGCGCCGAATTCACGCCCTGAGCGAGCCACCGGAGGCTTGTTTCCGGCCCATTCCCGACCCATGTTATGGGCGCCTTGGCGCCGCCATGCGGCTGCCCCATGAACCATAAGCAGAGCGAGGATATCATGACGATCAAGGTCGGCGACAGCATGCCCGACGTGACCATCTTCACCCAGGGCGCCAATGGCCCCGAAGCGGTGAAGACCGGTGAATTGTTCAAGGGCAAGAAGGTGGCGTTGTTCGCCCTGCCGGGTGCCTTCACGCCGACCTGCTCGGCCAAACATCTGCCGGGCTATATCGAGAAGGCGGCGGAATTCAAGGGCAAGGGCTTCGATGTGATTGCCTGCCTGTCGGTCAACGACGCCTTCGTCATGGGCGCCTGGGGCAAGCAGCAGGAAGCCGGCGAAAAGGTGATGATGCTGGCTGATGGCAGCGGTGAATTCACCAAGGCCATCGGCATGGAATTCGACCTGACCGCCCGCGGTCTCGGCGTGCGCTCGCAGCGCTATTCGATGATCGTGGATAACGGCACGGTGAAGAGCCTGAACCTGGAAAAGCCGGGTGCCTTCGAGGTGTCTGACGCCGGCACGCTGCTCGGCCAGGCCTGAGTGATCTAGCCGCTGCCATCGCGCTGAGCGGTGGCAGCGGTTCTAGCCAGCACATCGACGCGTTCATTCTCGGCATGGCCGCTATGGCCGCGCACCCATTCCCAGTCAACTTTATGCGGCGCCATCGCCGCTTCCAGCCGCTGCCACAGGTCCACGTTCTTCACCGGCTTGCGGTCGGCGGTTTTCCAGCCACGCGCCTTCCAGGGCCGCAGCCATTTCGTCACCCCATCGATCACATAGCGGCTGTCGGTGAAGAGATGCACCGTGCAGGGGCGTTTCAGTGCCTCCAGCGCGGAAATGGCCGCCATCAGTTCCATGCGGTTGTTGGTGGTATGGCCCTCGGCGCCGCTGATCTCGCGCTCACGCCCGCCGAAGCGCAGCAAGGCCGCCCAGCCGCCAACACCGGGATTACCCAGGCAGGCACCGTCAGTATAAGCCTCGACGCGGCTGACTTCTTCTTCACCGCTCATGACGAGCGTTCGATGCCATAGGCGCTGGGGCCAAGCACCAGGCGATGGAAGTTCAGCTTCTGCCAGTATTCCATCGGGTCCTTTGGCCGCACCAGGGCGCCGGGCACCTGATTCAGCCAGTCATACAGCCGCGTCAGCAGGAAGCGCAAAGCGGCGCCGCGCGCAAACAGCGGCAGGCTGTGCACTTCGCCATCGGTCAACGGCCGTATGCTCTCATAGCCGCTGATCAGTGCGCGGCCCTTGGTGACATTGAAGGCGCCATCGGCCTCGAAGCACCAGGCATTCAGCAGCACCGCCAGGTCATAGGCGTAATAGTCGTTGCAGGCGAAGTAGAAATCGAACATGCCGCTGAAGTCGTCGCCGATGAAGAAGATATTATCGGGGAACAGATCGGCATGAATCACGCCATGCGGCAGCGGACGCTCGCCCTGGCGGCCGGGCTGCTCCGGCCAGGTGGCGCGCAAGCTGTCCCATTCGCGCATCAGTTCGGTTTCAAGCCCGGCGCGCACCTTGCTGGCGCGCGGGCCGCAGGCATCGATCAGGCTTTTCCAGCCATCGATGGAAAGCGCGTTGGCGCGCTGGCCGGGGAAATCCGCGCCGGCGATATGCAGCCGTGCGGTGGCGGCGCCGACCTCGAAGCAATGCTTCGGCGTCAGCCGCTTCGGCGACACGCCGTTGAGGAAGCTGATGATGGCACAGGGGCGGCCGGCCACTTCGCGCAGGATCTGGCCATCGCGGCCATGCACCGGTGTGGGGCAGGGCAGGCCTTTCTGCGCCAGATGGTCCATCAGGCCGAGGAAATAGGGCAGTTCTTCCTTGTTCACGCGCTTCTCATACAGCGTGAGGAAGTAATTGCCCTTCTCGGTGCCGAGCATGTAGTTGGAATTTTCCACGCCCTCGGCGATGCCCTTGCAGGACAGCAGCATGCCGAGATCGTATTCGGCAAGCAGGGCGCAGAGCTGGTCTTCGTTGATTTCTGTGTAAACAGCCATGGTGCTATGCGGCGCTGCTGTCCAGGGCTGCGGGCAGCTTGAACTGCACGGCCTCGGTGGCGGTGGTGATTTCCCGCAGGGTGACATTGAAGCGGGCGCGGATGGCGGCAATCACTTCTTCCACCAGCAATTCAGGCGCGCTGGCGCCGGCAGTGATGCCGATGCGGCGCGGCTGGCCCAGGGCGGTCCAGTCGATATCGCCGGCCCGCTGCACCAGTTGCGCCACTTGGCAGCCGCTGCGTTGTGCCACTTCCACCAGGCGCAGGGAATTGGAGGAATTCGGCGCGCCGATCACCAGCAGGGCATCGCATTCGGCGGCGATGGCCTTAACCGCCGCCTGCCGGTTGGTGGTGGCATAGCAGATGTCTTCCTTCTTCGGGCCTTCGATGCCGGGGAAGCGCTGCTGCAAGGCGGTGATGATCTCGGCGGTATCGTCCACCGAAAGCGTCGTCTGCGTGATATAGGCCAGCGAGGCGCCGGGCCGCTCGGGCAGCCGGGCCACATCGGCCACGGTCTCCACCAGGCTCACCGCGCCGTCGGGCAACTGGCCCATGGTGCCGATCACTTCCGGGTGGCCGGCATGGCCGATCAGCAGGATATGGTGGTTCTCGCGGTGATGCCGTTCGGCCTCGCGGTGCACCTTGCTCACCAGCGGGCAGGTGGCATCGAGGTAGAACAGGTTGCGGTTCCTGGCCGCCGCCGGCACCGATTTGGGCACGCCATGGGCGGAGAAGATCACCGGCACCCCGGCTGGCACCTGGTCCAGTTCATCGACGAAAACAGCGCCCTTGGCGGCCAGGCTTTCGACGACGAAACGGTTATGCACGATCTCATGGCGCACATAGACCGGGGCGCCGTATTTCTCGATGGCGCGTTCCACGATCTGGATGGCGCGATCCACCCCGGCACAGAAGCCGCGCGGCGCCGCCAGCACGATCTCCACTGCCGGAAGTAGCGATTCGGGCGCTCTGGTCTCGTGTTGCGGGGGGATAAGCGGGCTGTTCATCCGGGCCTTGGGGGCTGTCGCTTGTAAGGGGGCGGGGGGGTATTCTATACAGGAAATCCGCCCGCCAAACTGCCGGGCAAGCTATCGTACCTGACGCGGGAAGGAAAGTGCGCCATGACCGATCCGGCCGGTTCCGGAAGGCTTCTCAGCCGCCTGCGTCCTGCTGCCCTGATGCTGCCGCTGGTGCTGCTGGCCAGTTGCGGTTCTGGGGGCTGGTTCGGCAAGAAGGATGCCGAGCCGCCGCCGCCCTGCCCACGCATCGGCATCCTGGGTGATGCGCGCAAGGCTGTGCAATTCCGCCCCGGTCCGGGCCGAGACCTCACCGATGTCGCTTATGAGGTCGAGCTGCTGGATTACAATGGCGGCTGCAAATTCGAGGAAAAGGACAAGGTCAAGAATGTCGCCGTCACGGTGACCTTCACCTTGCAGATCGCAGCCACGCGCGGCCCCGCCGCTGGCGACAGCCGCGAATCCGTGGTGCCGTATTTCATCGCCGTGGTGGACAAGCAGCAGAATATCCTGTCGCGCGATGCCTTCTCGGCGCGGATCCCGCTGCCGCCGGGCCGCCGCCGTGTCGCCGTGGGTGATGAACTGGAGCAGCGTATCCCGCTGGCCGGTCGCAGCACGCGCGATATCGAAATCCTGATCGGCCTGGAACTCGATAACGAGCAGCTTGACTTCAATCGCAAGCAGCGCGGTTTCTAAGCCGTTTCGGCTGCCCAGTCGGCGGCCCAGCGGTCCAGCGCCAGCAGCAAAGGCTGCAGCTTCACGGCTTGCTGGGTGAGGGCATAGCCGCTTTCGCCGTCATGTGCCACTAGCCGTGCCTCGCGCAGATCGTTCAGCCGCTGTTGCAGCACGCTCGGCGATAGCTGGCCGCAGGCGGCCTGCAGGGCGCGGAAGCTCAACGGGCCATCGCGCAATTCCCACAATATCCGCAGACTCCAGCGCCGGCCCAGCAGGTCCAGCGCCACCATGATCGGTCGGCCGGTGCTGGAGCCGCGCACGCGCTTTGTCACCTTGGTCGTCAGCTTTGCCATGTAGCCTCTTGCGCTACTGAATTAGTAGCGATATGGTTTCGATTGCTACGGAATCAGTAGCACAAAAGAGAGGAATACGCCATGACCCAACCGCGCCTCGCGCCGCTGGAGCCGCCCTATGATGATGCGGTGGCCGCCGAATTCGCCCGCATGATGCCGCCGGGCCTGCCGCCGATCGCGCTGTTCCGCCAGGTGGCGCATAACCCGCGTGTGCTTGGCCGCTGGCGCGGCGGCGCCTTGCTCGATCCCGGTTCGATCAGCCTGCGGCAGCGCGAAATCGTCATCCTGCGCGTCACCGCCCGGCTCGGCGCCGAATATGAATGGGGCGTGCATGTCGCCTTCTTCGCCGCGAAGGCCGGCTTCACACCGGCGGAAATCGCCGGTACGCGGCTCGGCGGCGGCTTCACGGCGGCAGACGATATACTGCTGCTGCGCATCATCGATGCGCTGATCGATGCCAAGGGCCTGGATGATGCGCTCTGGGCCGAGGCCAGCGCGGTATTCTCAGCCGCGCAGCTTGTCGAAATCCTCAGCCTGGCCGGCTTCTATCACACGGTATCCTTCACCGTGAACACGCTGCGCACCCCGCTGGAGCCGGGCGCGCCGCGCTTTCCGCAAGCGTCACCTCAATAGGCGAGCGCGCAGCCATCCTTGCGCGGATCGGAGCCGGCCATCAGCACGCCATTGGCGTTGAGCATGATGGCCTGGCCACCGCCATGGGGCATTTCCGCCATCTTGATCTCATGGCCCAGCGCCGCGAGGCCGGCCAGCACTTCCTGCGGGATACCGCGTTCGGCCTCGAACTTGCCGGCGACATGGAAGCCGCGCGGACTGTCGATGGCTTCCTGCACATCCATGCCGAAATCGACGATGTTGGTCAGCACATGGCTCTGGCCGACCGGCTGGAAGCCGCCGCCCATCACGCCATAGCAGAGCCAGGGCTTGCCATCCTTCAGCGCCATCGCCGGGATGATGGTGTGCATCGGCCGCTTGCCGGGCGCTACGTTGTTTGGATGCTTGGGATCGACGCGGAATCCGGCGCCGCGATTTTGCAGCAGCAGGCCGGTCTTCGGGCTGCTCAAGCCGGTGCCGAAAGGCCAGAACAGCGAGTTGATGAAGGAGCAGCAATTGCCCTCGCCATCCACCACCGAGATATACACCGTGTCGCGGTAGACCGCGCCATTGCCCGCCGGGCCGGGTGAGGCCATGGCGCGCTTGATGTCAATGCGGCCGCGCAGTTCATCGGCGAAGGCAGCGGAGAGCAGCTTTTCCACCGGCACATCGGCGAAGGCCGGATCGGCAACGTAAGTGTCGCGTGCCTGGAAGGCCAGGCGAGTCGCTTCGGCTTCGAGATGGAAACGCTCGACGCTGTGCGGCCCGTATTTGCCAAGATCGAGGCCGGCCAGGATGTTGAGCATGATCAGCGTGGTGATGCCCTGGCCCGAAGGCGGGATTTCCAGCAATTCGACACCGCGATACTGCGTCGCGATCGGCTCGACCCAGAAAGCTTCCTGGGTGGCGAAATCCTCCAGGCTGTGAGTGCCGCCGAGGCTGCGGCAATAGCTGACGATATCCTCGGCCACCCAGCCGGTGTAGAAGCCATCGCGGCCCTTGGCGGCGATTTCGCGCAGCACCTTGGCATAGGTTTCCAGTTTCATCAGGTCGCCGGCCTTCGGCGGCTTGCCGCCGGGCAGGTAGACGGCAGCCGAATTCTTGTCGGCGCTCAGCTTGTCGATATTGATCTGGCGACCGAAATCGACGCTGACGCGCTCGGTGATCGGAAAGCCCTCTTCGGCGAATGTGATTGCCGGTTGCAGCAGGTCCGCCAGCGGCAGCTTGCCGAAACGCTGGTTCAGCTTGGCCCAGGCATCGACAGCGCCGGGAATGGTGATGGCATGCACGCTGGTGAGGCCGATTTCCTTCAGGCCCTGGCCGAGCAGGAAATCGGAGGAAAGGCCGGCAGGTGCGCGGCCGGAGCCGTTCAGCCCATAGACCTTGCCGCCCTTGCGCGTGTCGGTGCCGGCCGGGGCATAGAGCACGAAATTGTCGCCGCCGATGCCGGTCGATTCCGGCTCGACAATGCATTGCACGGCGCAGGCGGCGATGGCGGCATCGGTGGCATTGCCGCCGCGCTTCAGGATGTCGAGCGCGGTGATGGTGGCGAGAGAATGGGACGTGGCGGCGGCGCCATGGCGGCCCATGGCGACGGAACGGCCGGGCAGATGCAGGTCACGCATGATCGGGAACTCCGGAATGAACATGGCAGGCCACGCCGCCCACAAGGGCCGGCATGGCGGTGCGGCAGGTAGTTATGACATCGGTGCAGCGGGGATGGAACGGGCAGCCGGGCGGCGGATTGAGCGGGTCGGGGAAGGCGAGACCCAGCCCGGTATCGGGCACGCCAAGCTGCGGCTCCGGCGTCAGCACGGAAGCCAGCAACGCCTTGGTGTAGGGATGGCGCGGCGCGGCGAAAAGCTGACGCGTCTCGGCCTGCTCGACGACACGGCCGAGATACATCACCGCCACGCGGGTGGCGATATGCTCCACCACGGCCAGGTTATGGCTGATGAAAACATAGGTGAGCGAGAAGTCGCGGCGCAGATCCAGCAGCAGGTTGATGATCTGCGACTGCACGGAAACATCCAGCGCCGAGGTCGGCTCGTCGCAGACCACGATATCGGGCCGCATCACCAGGGCGCGGGCGATGGCGACGCGCTGGCGCTGGCCGCCGGAAAGCTCGCGCGCATAGCGGTCGGCAAAGCGGCTGCTCAAGCCGACACGCTCCAGCATCTCGATGGCCTGGCGGCGGCGCGAGGCGGCATCGCCGATGCCGTGCACTTCCAGCGGCAGGGCCACCAGGGAAGCCAGGCTGCGGCGCGGGTTGAGCGAGGAATACGGGTCCTGGAAGATCGGCTGCACCCGGCGTGCCACGGCACGGCGGCCCAGAGTTGCCAGCGGCTGGCCTTCCAGGGTGATCTCGCCTTCATTGGGCGGCAGCAGGCCGAGCAGGATGCGCGCGAGCGTGGATTTGCCGCAGCCGCTTTCGCCGACGATGCCGAGCACATCGCCGCGCCGGATTTCCAGCTCGACGCCGTTCACCGCATGCAGCAGCCGCTTAGGCTTGAACATGCCCTGGCCGACGGAAAAACTTTTCGTCACGCCCTTGATGGCGAGCAGGGGTGCTGCGGGGTGCATCTCGCTCATGCCGCCCCCCGGATGCAGGCCCAGGCATGGCCGGCATCGTCATGGCGCGGCGGCGTATCGGCGCAAACGGCTTCGGCGAAGCCGCAGCGGCTCTTGAAACCGCAGCCCTTGAGGCCGCCGATGAGATTGGGCACCACGCCGGGCACCACGCCCAGCCGTTCGCCGGGCAATGTGCGGCCCGGCACCGGGATGCAGCTCAGCAGGCCTTGGGTATAAGGATGGCGCGGCTGGCGCAGGATCGCTTCCGTGCTGCCGCTTTCCACCACTTCGCCGGCATACATGACGCCGACGCGGTGCGCCACATGCGCCACCACGCCCATGTCATGGGTGATCAACAGCAGGGCAATACCGAGTTCGCGTTGCAGCTCGAACAGCAGCCGCAGGATCTGTGCCTGGATGGTGACATCCAGCGCCGTGGTCGGTTCATCGGCGATCAGCAGGTCCGGCTCGCACATCAGCGCCATGGCGATCATCACGCGCTGGCGCAGGCCGCCGGAAAGCTGGTGCGGATACTGGCCCAGGCGTTCCCCGGCAGAGGCGATGCCGACCTTGCCGAGCAGATGCACGGCGCGTTCGCGCGCGGCTGCGGCACTGGCTTTCTTATGCTTGATGAAAGCCTCGGTAAGCTGGTCGCCGATGGTATAGGCGGGGTTCAGTGCCGTCATCGGTTCCTGAAAGATCATGCCGATGCGGTTGCCGCGCAGGCTTTCGATGGCGCCACGCTTGGTCAGGTCGATGCCATCGAAGATCAGGCGGTCGGCCTGGCGTCTGGCGCGGCGCGGCAGCAGGCCCATGATGGAAAGCGCGGTCATCGATTTGCCGCAGCCGCTTTCCCCCACCAGGCAGAGCGTCTCGCCGCGCGCGATGGAAAAGCTGATGCCACGCACCGCTTCCAGCGGCCCGTCGCCGGTCGGCAGGGTCACGCGCAGATTGGCAAGCTCCAGCAGTGGCGTGGTCATGTCAGCCCCGCCCGTCCGGCGAGAGGAAATCGCGCAGGCCATCACCGGCCAGATTGATGCTGAACACCAGCAGGGCCAGCATGGTGCCGGGAATGGCGATCAGCCAGAAGCTGAAGAACATGTAGGTCTTGGCTTCGGCGATCATCAGGCCCCAGGAGGGCAGCGGCGGCTGCACGCCCAATCCCAGAAATGACAGCGCTGCTTCCAACAGGATGGCGCTGGCGGCTTCCAGGGTGGCGATCACGATCAGATGCGGCGCCACATTCGGCAGCAATTCGCCCAGGATGATGCGCGGCGTGGAGGCGCCGGCGGCTTCGGCGGCGGCGATGTAATCCAGCGCGCGGGTCTGCTGCGTCGCGCTACGCATCACCACGGCGAAGCGGTCCCATTTCAGCAGGCCGAGCGTCAGGATCACGACTACGAGCGAGGAGCCGAGGATGGCAACCACGGCCAGCGCCACCAGGATCACCGGCATCGCCAGACGCGTGGTGGTGACGAAGGTGACGATCATGTCGATACGGCCGCCGAAATAGCCGGCGCAAAGCCCGATGGCGGTGCCGATGACGCCCGATATCATCACCACCGACAGGCCGATGAGCAGCGAGATGCGGGCGCCATAGATGGTGCGCGAGAAATAGTCGCGGCCGAGATTGTCGGTGCCGAGCGGATAGAGCCACTGGCCCTTGTCATGCCAGATCGGCGGGATCAGGCGGCGGGTCAGGTCCTGCGCGTAGGGATCATGCGGCGCCAGCAGCGGCGCCAGGATCGCCATAATGATGATCAGCAGCAGCAGACCGCCGCCCCAGAGCAGGCTGGGATTGCCGCGCAGCCGGCGCAACCGCTTCGCTGCCGGTGAGATTTCGGTGAGCGCGGCGTCGGTCATGTCACGATACCCGGATGCGCGGATCGAGCCAGGCATTGGCCAGATCGGCGAGCAGGGTGAGCAGCACATAGAATACCGACAGCAGCATCACCACGGCCTGGGTGACCGGGAAATCCTTGTGCGTGATGCTCTGGTAGGCGAGGTAGCCCAGGCCATCGAGGGCGAAGATCGCTTCGATCACCACCGAGCCGCCAAGCAGGAAACCAAGCTGCACGGCGGCCAGCGCCACTACTGGGATCGCCGCATTGCGCAGGCCATGCTTGAACACCACCATGCCCTCGTTCAGCCCCTTGGCCCGCGCGGTGCGGATATAATCGGCGGACAGCACTTCCACCATGCCGGCGCGCACCAGGCGCATGAAGGCCGGGGCGATGTAATAGCCGAGCGCGATGGTCGGCATGACGAAATGCGCCCAGGAATCGCTGCCCGAAACCGGCAGCCAGCGCAGCTGGATAGAGAACAGCATGATCAGCAGCAGGGCGAAGAAGAAGTTTGGCAAGGCCTGGCCGAGTACGGCGATGCCCAGCGCCAGGCGGTCGATCCAGCTATTGGCGAAGATCGCCGCCGCGACGCCGAGCGGAATCGAGATGGCGAGCGCGAACAGCAGCGAGCAGAGGCCGAGCATCAGGGTGGTGGGCAGCTTGGCGAAGATCAGCCCGGTCACATCGGTCTTGAAATACAGCGAGGTACCGAAATCGCCCTGGAGCGTGCGCCACAGCCAGTCGAGATACTGCACGACCAGCGGGCGGTCGAGGCCGTAATTCTTGCGCACGGCATCGATATCCACCTGGCGCGCGCCTTCGCCGGCGAGCGCAGCGGCAACGTCGCCCGACAGCCGCACCAGCAGGAAACAGACGACCGAAACGGCCAGCGCAACGAGCAGCGCAAGGCCGAGCCGCTTGGCAATGAATATCAACATGCCAGCGGCCCGGCGCTATCGCTTGGCCTCACTTCCAGGTCATTTCCCAGAAGCGCGGCAGTTCATCCGGATAGGCCTTGAACACCAGATCCGAGGTGGCGGCGTAGAATACCGGCAGCGAATACAGCGGCACCGCATAGGCGCGTTCGGCGATCAGCGCCAGCGCCTTGCGGTAGGCATCCTTGCGCGCCGCCGGGTCCACGGTGTTGTTGCCCTGCTTCAGCAGGTCGCGCACCTCGGGGTCGCGGGTGATGTCCTCGCCCTCGAAGGCATAGTAGTTGGGTGTCGAGGCCGATACGTCGTTGACCGAGAAGGAGCCCCAGGTCTGGTGCGTCAGCGCCGCCTTGTTGGAGCGGATCTGCTCGCGCATCGCGGCGTATTGCAAGAAGTTCAGGTTGGCGGTGATGCCGACGGCCTTGAGGTAGCCGATCATCGCTTCCGATTGCGGCCGTTCGCGATAGGCGACGAAGGGCAGTTCCAGGCCGTTGGGGAAGCCGGCTTCGGCAAGCAGCTGCTTGGCCTTGGCCGGATTGTATTCGTAGCGCTTGGCGCCTTCATCGGTGCAGCCGAACTGGCTCGGGAAGCAGATCGTGTGCAGCACGCGCGAGCCTTCGCCAACCAGCGCCTTCACCATCGCCTCGCGGTCGATGGCATGGTTCACCGCCTGGCGCACGCGGATATCCTTCAGCGCCGGGTAGGCGCTTTCGGCCTGGCTGTTCATCTGCATGAACACGATACGCATGGTTTCACCACTCACCACCTGCAGGCCGGGCTGGCCTTTAAGCTGGTCGGCCTGATCCTTCGGCACATGCATCAGGAAGTCGGCGCCCCGGCTCATCAGTTCGGCAAGCTGGGTCTGGCGGTCCGGGATGAAGCGGATTTCGATCTTTTCGATCTTCGGCACGCCTTTGGGCGAGGCCTTGAAGTAATCCGGGTTGCGCTCCAGCGAGATCGACTTGCCGGTGACATGCTGCACCACGCGATAGGGGCCGGAGCCGACCGGCTTCTCGTTCTGCCCCTTGGGGCCGACCTTCTCGTAATACTCATTCGGGTGGATCACCACCGGGCCGGACAGGTATTCCAGGATCGGCGGGAAGATGCCCTTGGTGGTGACGCGCACCTTGTATTTGTCGACCTTCTCGGCCTTCTCGATCCAGTTGACGTTGCTCTGGGTGGTCACCTTGTTTTCCGCCTTGCCGACGAAATTCAGGGTGTAGACCACGTCATCGGCGTCGAATTCCTCGCCGTTGTGGAATTTGATGCCCTGGCGCAGATCGAATTCGGTGGTGCGGTCGTCGATCTGGCGCCAGCCGGAAGCAAGCTGGCCCTTATATTCATTGGTATTGGGATCGCGGTAGACCAGCGTGTCCCAGACATGCTGGCCGATGATCACGCCGATGCGCACATTGTTGAAGAAGGGATCGACATTCTCCGGCACTTGATCGTAGACGAAGCGCAGCGTGTTGCTGCGCTTGTCCGCCATCGCCGGGCCGGAAATGCAGGCCGCCAGGGCTGCCGCTGCCACCAGACTGTTCCGCCAAATGACTGATTTCTGGCAAATGACTGATTTCATTGTCGTTCCCCTCTTTATTTGGCCCTGTCGGGCGGCGCTGTCCGCCGTCCCTTTCATGCCATTGTCATCCAGGCAGGTGTTGAGTCGCAACGATTATATGTGCGCGAATGGCAGGATCGCGTGAAATAGCACTTCAAAGTAGCCAGGGCTGTCTCTACACTCTTCATCAGGCGCAAAGCCGATAACGATAAAAGATATAACCGGGAGCAACGCATGAATCGCCTGGCCACTCTGTGTGCCGCCGGCCTGCTGGCCGTCTTACCCCTCGCCAATGCGCAAGCCCAGGCTCAGGCGCAGGCCTATCCGAACGGCCCGGTGAAATTCATCGTGCCGTATCCGGCCGGCGGCAGCACCGACATCATCGGCCGTCTGATCGGGCAGAACCTGTCGGATAACTGGAAGCAGCCGGTGGTGGTGGAGAACCGCACCGGTGCCTCGGGCGCCATCGGCACCAGCGCGGTTATCGGCGCGCCGGCGGATGGCTACAATCTGCTGATGGGCATTACCGTGCTGATCCAGATGCCGCATCTCAAGAACGATCTGCCCTATGATGCGCTGCGTGATCTGACGCCGATTTCGCAGGTGGCGCTTTCCACCGACCTGCTGGCGGTGAGCAACAATGTGCCGGCCAATACGCTGGATGAACTGATCGCGCTGGTGAAGGCCAACCCGAAGAAATACAGCTATGGCTCCTATGGCAACGCCACCTCATCGCATATCCGCGGCGAGACGCTGAACCGCGAAGCCAAGATCGACATGACCCATGTGCCGTATCGCGGCAGCGCCCCGATGCTGGCCGATCTGATGGGCGGCCATCTGCCGATTGCTTTTGTCGATGTCGGCTCTGCCTACGGCCATCTCAACAGCGGCAAATTCAAGGTGCTGGCGGTGAGCGGCACGCAACGGCTGCCCTTCCTGCCCAACGCGCCGACCATGCTGGAGCGTGGCTACAAGGGCTTCGAGCCCTATGGCTGGTTCGCGGTATTCGTGAAGGCCGGCACGCCGAAGGAAATCGTCGACAAGCTGTCGCGCGAGGTTTCCGCCATCGTGAAGAAGCCGGAAATCAGCGCCAAGCTGGTCGAACTCGGCCTCGTGCCGGTGGGTGGCTCCAGCGAAGACCTGGCAGCGGCAATGAAGCGCGATTCCGAAATCTGGGGCCGGTTGATCCAGGGCGGCGGCATCAAGCTCGAGTAACCGTCCCTAACAACCCAGACACTAACACCTAAGTATCAGTACGGTAACCGGCTGGTGAATGGACACCAGCCGGTGCCTTGCTGTGTGATGGCAGGCACAAGCGCAGCGGATGGCGCGGCAAGGGCGGTTTACTTCCCCTGCAACACGCTCATCTTCTGCGGCAGTCGCTATCACCCGGAAAGGCTCGTGCCATGTCCATCCGCAGTACACTGTTTGCCAGCGTCCTTACCTTCGCGCTGATCCTGTTCGCCTATGCCGCCCATGCCGGGCAATACACCTTGGCGCCGGGCGCCCAGGCCTATATCGATGTCAGTACGCAGGGCAGTTACACCACGATCACCGTGGTCAATACTGGCTCGGCACCGGCCGTGATCGAATTCGATGCGCCGCTCAATCGCCGCGTTGAGGTGGCGCCTGGCCAGCGCAACGAGTATTACGGCTCGATCCGCACGCGCGGCAGCCTGCTGGTGCGCAACAGTGGCCAGAGTGCTGTGACCGTCACTTCGAGCTATCAGGACCGCGCGCCGTCGCCATAACGCGGCGATCAGGCAAATGGATAAGGCCCGGGAAAATCGCCCACCGGGACGAAATGTGTGATCAGGCCGGTTTCCGGCCGCCACTGATGCAGCAGGAAAGCCGGCGGCTCGATATAGGAGCGCGGCCTGGCGGCAGGATCGAGTTGCAGGGCGATGGCCGTGGTGGTGCTGGGCGCGGTGCAGAGCAGGGTGCCACCGAAGCGCAATTGCATGAAGCGATGCACATGGCCGCAGAGCACGCGCTCCACCTTTGGATAGCGCGCCAGCAGTGCAGCCAGCCCGTCGCCGCCTTCGCACCAGTATTTATCCAGATAGGGAATGCCGCAGGCAAAGGGCGGCTGGTGCAGCATCACGATGCTGGGCCGCTGCGGCGCCTGCGCCAAAGCCAGTTCCAGCCATTCAAGCCTTGCTGAGTCGATGAGGCCGTGATGCAGGCCGGGCAGGGTGACATCCAGTGCCAGGATGCGCAGCGGCCCGGCTTCCATCGTGTAATGGAAGGGATGCACCGCCGGCAGATAGGCATGATCCTGGAAGGCGGCGCGGAAAGCCGCATGGCCTGCGGCAAAGCCGCCATCATGATTGCCCGGGATCACCAGGTAAGGCACGCGCAGTTCGCTCAGCAGCGTCCGTGCCATTTCGTATTCCGCCGGCTGGCCTTCATCCACGATATCGCCGCTCAGCAGCACCAGATCGATGGCCGGGCTGAAGCGGTTCACCTGGTCTATCGCGGCAGCGAACATCGCATTGGAATCCACCACGCGTTGATAAAGCTCACCACGTGGCCGGATATGCGGATCGGATAGCTGCGCGATCAGCATGATGGTGCCAAGGACTCCAGGAAGGGCAGCAGCAGGGCATTCACCGCTGCCGGCTGCTCCAGGCTCGGCAGATGCGCCGCGTTGGCAAGCGGCTGGAAAGACGCACGCGGTATCACCTGTGCCATATGGCGGCAGCGTTCCTGGATATGGGGAAAGTCATGCTCGCCGCAGACGATCCTTGCCGGCGCCGATATCTCGCCAAGCCGCAGGTAGTTGGCAACGGCGTCGGTATTCGCGCCAACGGGCGGCGAGCGCAGCGCGATGCAGTTCATGTCGAGGAACAGATCGCGCGCCGCGCCAGCCACGCGGCCCTCCGGCTGCAATGGCCCATCGAGCCAGAGACGCGCCTTGAGTTGGTTCAATGCGTTGGCATCACCGGTAGTTTCCAACTGCTTCTGCCGCGCCAGCAGAGCGGCGATTTCAGGCGCATGCTGCGGCTCCGGCGCGCCGATCAGCGAGGGCGAGATCAGGAACAGGCCACGGATACGCTCCGGGTGCGATATCGCCGCATCCAGCGCGATGCGGCCGCCCTGCGAGCAGGCAACGAGGATGGCCGGTTCGCTGCCAGCCAAGGTGTCGATCACCCTCAGCAGATCGGCAACGGCGGAATGATCTTCCGGTTCGGCCCAAGTCTCGCCGAAGCCGCGGCGGTCATAGGCGATTGCTTGAGTGCTGCGGCCTACGGCATCAAGCTGAGCCTGCCACATGCGGCTGTCGCAGACGGCGGCATGCAGAAAGACCACCGGCCTACCGCTGCCGGTGCTGGTTGCCGCCAGCCGGGCGCCGCCGGATGTGATCTGATGATTGCTGCGCATCACCTTTTCCATCCGCCGGCTCGGCTAAGGATCAGATATCCAGGTTGGCGACCGACAGGGCATTGCTCTGGATGAAGTCGCGGCGCGGCTCCACCACATCGCCCATCAGCGTCTCGAAGATGTTGTCGGCATCCTCGGCGTGATCGACCTTGACCTGTAGCAGGCTGCGCACATTCGGGTCCAGCGTGGTTTCCCAGAGCTGGTCCGGGTTCATCTCGCCCAGGCCCTTGTAGCGCTGCATGGTGAGGCCGCGTTTGCCGATGGTCATCACGGCTTCAAGCAATTCGGACGGCCCGCGCACGGCATGGGTTTCGTCCTTGCGGCGAAGCTGCGCCGGCACCAGATAGGCAGCCTGCAATTCATCCGCCAGTTCGTTCAGCTTGCGCGCTTCGGCCGAGCGGAACAGCGGCGCATCGAGCAGATAGCTTTCGGTGTAGCCGCGCAGGGAGCGGCGCGCCACCAGGGTGCCATCGCCGGGCGCCACACATTCCCAGCCCTTTTCCAGATCGGAGGCCAGGGCGTTCAGCCGCGTGGCCAGGTCTGCGGCTGCCGGCACCGACTTCGCGGCATCGTCCAGCACATCGTTGCGCAGCAGGCCGAGGATGGCGGCCTGCTCGACCAGCCAGGCATTGTAGCGCTTGCCAACCGAGTCCAGCATGGCGCGGGCCTGGCGGGCCTGATCCACCAGGCGGCGCAGATCGGCACCGGCGCGCTGGCTGCCGTCCTGCAGGTTCAGCACCGCGCCTTCCAGGCCTTCGCCGATCAGATACTGCTCCAGCGCCGGCTCGTCCTTGAGGTAGCGTTCCGACTGGCCGCGCTTCACCTTGTAGAGCGGCGGCTGCGCGATATAGAGATGGCCGGCATCGATCAGCGGCCGCATCTGCCGGAAGAAGAAGGTAAGCAGCAGGGTGCGGATATGGGCGCCGTCCACGTCGGCGTCTGTCATGATGATGATCTTGTGGTAGCGCAGCTTGTTGGCGTCGAAATCGTCATGGCCGATGCCGGTGCCGAGCGCGGTGATCAGGGTGCCGATTTCCGCCGAGCCGAGCATCTTGTCGAAGCGGGCGCGTTCGACATTGAGGATTTTGCCACGCAACGGCAGCACCGCCTGGTTGGCGCGGTGGCGGCCCTGCTTGGCCGAGCCGCCAGCGCTGTCGCCCTCGACCAGGAAGAGTTCGGACTTGGCCGGATCGCGCTCCTGGCAGTCGGCGAGCTTGCCGGGCAGCGAGGATATATCCAGCGCGCCCTTGCGGCGGGTGAGTTCGCGCGCCTTGCGCGCCGCTTCGCGGGCAGCAGCGGCTTCCACCACCTTGCCGACGATGGTGCGGGCGTCAGAGGGATGTTCCTCGAACCACGAGGCGAGTTGCTCGTTGACCAGGTTTTCCACCGCCGGGCGCACCTCAGAGGAAACCAGCTTGTCCTTGGTCTGGGAGGAGAATTTCGGGTCCGGCACCTTCACGCTGAGCACGCAGGTGAGGCCCTCGCGGCTGTCTTCGCCGGAAAGCGTCACCTTTTCCTTCTTCAGGATGCCGCTTTCCTCCGCATACTTGTTGATGCAGCGGGTCAGTGCGCCACGGAAGCCGGCCAGATGCGTGCCGCCATCGCGCTGCGGGATGTTGTTGGTGAAGCAGAGCACGGCCTCATGGTAGCCGTCGTTCCACTGCAGCGAAATCTCGATGCCGATGCCGTCGCGTTCGCCACGGATGGTCACCGGCGGCTTGTGCATCGGCGTCTTGTTGCGGTCGAGATAGGCGACGAAGGCTTCGACGCCGCCCTCATACATCAGTTCCACGCTCTTCGGCTCGACGCCGCGCAGATCCTGCAGCACGATCTTCACGCCGCTGTTGAGGAAGGCCAGTTCGCGCAGGCGGCGCTCCAGCGTGGCGAAATCGAATTCGGTCTTGGTGAAGGTTTCGGGCGAGGGCAGGAAGGTGACTTCGGTGCCGCGCTTGCCTTCCTCGGCCGGGCCGATTTCGGCCAGCGGCGCTTCGGCATCGCCATGGCGGAAGCGCATGAAATACGCCTTGCCGCTGCGCCAGATGCGCAGTTCCAGCGTGCTGGAGAGCGCATTCACCACCGAGACGCCGACGCCATGCAGGCCGCCGGAAACCTTGTAGGAATTCTGGTCGAACTTACCGCCGGCATGAAGCTGGGTCATGATGACCTCGGCCGCCGAAACGCCTTCCTCGGGGTGGATATCCACCGGGATGCCACGGCCATTGTCGCGCACGGTGCAGGAGCCATCGGGATTGAGCGCCACGGTCACCTGGTCGCAATAGCCGGCCAGCGCCTCGTCGATGGCGTTGTCCACCACCTCGTAGACCATGTGATGCAGGCCCGAGCCATCATCGGTGTCGCCGATATACATGCCCGGCCGCTTGCGCACCGCATCCAGGCCCTTCAGCACCTTGATCGCCGAGGAATCGTAATTCTCGCCGTTGCCATTGCCGTTGCCGGCGGGCTTCTGCTCGTCACTCATTGTCTCACCCTCATGCCGGGGCGGCCTGGGGCTGCACCGCCCCATCCGCCACCGCGAAGAATTCGGCCCGCTCGCGCAGGCCCTTGAACAGGTCCAGGTCGGTGCCGGTCAGCCAGGCTTGGCCGCCGAGCGCCAGGATTTCCCGATACAGCGCCGCGCGCCGCATGGCGTCGAGATGCGCCGAAACTTCATCCAGCAGCAGCAGGGGCGCGAAGCCCTTGCGCTCGCGGATCAGCCGCGCATTGGCCAGCGTGATGGCGATCAGCAGCGCCTTCTGCTCGCCGGTGGAACAATGCGCAGCGGCCTGATCCTTGGCGCAATGCCACACGGCGAAATCGCTGCGATGCGGGCCTTCGGTGGCAGCACCGGCATCGCGGTCGATGAAGCGGCGCTCCTGCAGCAGACGGCGCAGCTTTTCTTCCGCCGCCAATGCCGGCATTTCCGCCAGCCAGTCCTCCACGATGCCCTTGGCGGCGAGGCGGCCACGCGGAAACGCGCCATCGCCCGAGGCTTCGCTCAAGGCCATGCCGGCTTCCACCAGCGCCAGGCCATCGCGGCGCGCTGCCGCCACCGCCACGCCATGCTCGGCCATCTGGCTTTCCAGCGCGCCGAGCCAGCTTGCATCCGCGCCGCCAGCCTTCAACAGCTTGTTGCGCTCCCGCATCGCCTTTTCATAGGCGCCGACGCGGCGCGCATGGCCGCCATCCAGGCCATAGACCAGGCGGTCCATGAAGCGCCGCCGGGTGGAAAGGCCATCGACGAACAGGCGGTCCATCTGCGGCGTCAGCCACACGATATCAAGATACTCGGCCAGTGCGTTGGCGCTCGATACAGCTTCGCCATTGATGCGCACATGGCGGCGTTCGCTGTCCTCGTCGCCGGCGGCTTCGGCCAGGCCGGTGCCGACGCTGACCGGGCCGATGCAGCTTGAAAGCTCTGCATGCATTGCCCAGCGGCTGCCGGTATCGCTGTTCTGCCGGGCCTGCCGCGTCACCTCGCCGAGCTTGGCGCGACGCAGGCCGCGGCCCGGCGAAAGGAAGGAAAGCGCTTCCAGGATATTGGTCTTGCCGGCGCCGTTCGGGCCGGTGAGCACCACCGGGGCATCGGTGCAGGGCAGTTTCAGCGTCGTGTAATTGCGGAAGTCCTGCAGCGTCAGGCCAAGCACGGCTGCACCCGGGCGCAGGTCCCGGGCAACGGCTTCTTGGCTTATATTCTGCCTATCAAGCTCCCCCGCCAATCGCGCGGCGCTGCTGGCCATCACACACGCATCGGCATCAGCACATAGAGCACGCCATCATCGGCGGGATCGCGCACGATGGTCGGCGCCAGGGCGTCGGCCAGCAGGAAGCGGGCATTCTCGCCTTCGATCTGGCCGGCGATATCCAGCAGATAGCGCGAGTTGTAGCCGACCTCGATCGGCGCCGCGCTGTAGGCGATGGTAAGCTGCTCGGTGGCGGAGCCCTGGTCCGGGCTGGTCGCCGACAGTTCAAGCCCTTCCGGCTTGAGCGTCAGCTTCACGGCGCGGCTCTTTTCGGTGGAGATGGTGGCAACGCGGTCGACGGCGGCCGAGAAAGCCTTGCTGTCGACTTCCATCACCTTGTCATTCTCGCGCGGGATGACGCGCTCGTATTCCGGGAAGGAGCCGTCGATCAGTTTCGACACCAGCACCAGGTCGCCAAAGGTGAAGCGGATCTTGGTGTCGCTGAGTTCGATGCGCACTTCGGCGCCGCTGCCATCCAGCAGCTTCTGCAATTCGTTCACCGTCTTGCGCGGCACGATCACGCCGGGCATGCCGCTGGCGCCGGTGGGCAGCGGCGTCTCGACACGGGCGAGGCGGTGGCCATCGGTGGCGACGGCGCGCAGCATCGGCACGCCGGCGGAAGCGGCGGCATGCAGGTAGATGCCGTTGAGGTAATAGCGCGTCTCCTCGGTGGAGATGGCGAAGCGGGTCTTGTCCACCAGGCGGCGCAGCTGATCAGCCGGCAGCGGGAAACTGTTCGGCAATTCGCCCGGCGCCATCACCGGGAAATCTTCCTTCGGCAGGCAGGAGAGCTTGAAGCTGGAGCGACCGGCGCGCAGTTCAAGCCGTTGGTCTCCGGCGGAGTAGGTGAGCTCCACTTCCGAGCCATCGGGCAGCTTGCGCACGATGTCGTAGAAGGTATGGGCGGCAACGGTGGTGGCGCCCGGTTTGCTCACCTTGGCAGCCAGCTTCTCCACCACGGCGATGTCGAGGTCGGTGGCGGTCAGCGCCAGCTTTTCGCCCTCGGCCTCAAGCAGCACGTTGGAGAGGATCGGGATGGTGTTGCGGCGCTCCACCACGCTCTGCACATGGCTCAGGGCGGTCAACAGAACGGCACGCTCGATGGTGAGTTTCATGGCTGAAAACCGGGAATGTTGCCTCCCCCGGCAGCGGTTCCGCCGAGTCTGCGGAGTATAGCAAACGAAGCCGGCGGAAGCTATTGAAACGCAACGCAAAAACGGGCCGCTGGGGATAATCCGGCGGCCCGTTTAAGTGGTTGATTTCTTAAGGAAATGTTGCGCCGTCAGCCTTCCAGTTTGCGGCGCAGCAAATCGATATCCTCGGCAAAGGCGCTGTCGATCTCGCGCAGCTCCTCGATCTTGCGCACGGCATGCATCACCGTGGTGTGGTCGCGGCCGCCGAACTTGCGCCCGATCTCGGGCAGGCTGCGCGAGGTGAGCTGCTTGGCCAGATACATCGCCACCTGGCGCGGGCGGGCCACGGCGCGGGCGCGGCGCGGCGAATGCATGTCGGCAAAGCGGATCGAGAAATGCTCGGCGACGCGCTTCTGGATTTCCTCGATCGTCACCTTGCGGTCATTGGCGCGCAGCAGGTCGGACAGCACTTCCTGCGCCGACTGCACGGTGATCGGGCGGCCAACCAGGCTGGAATAGGCCGAGATGCGGTTCAGCGCGCCTTCCAGCTCGCGGATATTCGAGGTGATGCGGCGGGCCAGGAATTCCATCACTTCCGGCGGCACGCCGCGCAGGCCGCTGCGTTCCGCCTTGGCCTGCAGGATGGAGAGGCGCAGCTCGAAATCGGTCGGGTGGATATCCACCACCAGGCCCCAGCCGAGGCGGGAACGCATGCGCTCCTCGATGCCTTCGAGGTCGGACGGCGAGCGGTCGCCGGACACGATGATCTGGCGGTTCTGGTCGCACAGCGCATTGAAGGTGTGGAAGAACTCTTCCTGGGTGCTTTCCTTGCCGGCGATGAACTGGATGTCGTCGATCATCAGCACATCGACCGAGCGGAACTGCTCCTTGAACGCCATCGTGTCCTTGAAGCGCAGCGCCCGGATAAACTGGTACATGAACTTCTCGGCCGAGAGGTAGACCACGCGGCGTTCTGGGAAACGCTGGCGGATATGCCAGCCGATGGCATGCATCAGATGCGTCTTGCCCAGGCCGACGCCGCTGTAGAGGAACAGCGGGTTGTAGGCGACCTGCGGGCTCTCGGCGACGCGCAACGCAGCGGCACGGGCCAGCTCGTTCGACTTGCCGGTGATGAAGCTCTCGAAGGTGAAGCGTGGATCGAGCGGCGCGGAAAGCTCGCGCTCGACATCATCCATATCGCGCGCCGGCATCGCCACGCCACGTTCGGCGGCGACAGCGCGCTCGGACAGGCGGTCGGCGGCATCATAGGCGGCAGTGGGGCGGGCGAGTGCGGCCTTGGCCGGCGACATCGCGGCGGGAGCCGTGGCTTGGGACTGGTTCGGGGCGGCAGTACCCTGGCCGGCCATGCCCTGGCTGGCAGCACCCTGGGCCGCAGGTGCCGTAGCGGCAACCCGGACATGGATCAGCACCCGGCGCACATCCGGGTTCTCCAGCCGCCAGATTTCACGCAGGCGTTCGCTGTAGTGGTTCGCCACCCAGTCGCGCATGAAGCGCGTCGGCACCGAGAGATGCACGTCGCCATCGCCCAATGTAGCTTTGGCCAGCGCCAGCGGCTTGAGCCAGGAATTGAACGCCGCCTCGCCGAAGGCGACGCGGAGCCGGCTGCGCACGCGCTGCCATTGCGGCTCAAGCGCGGCATTGGCCTCGGCGGTGGTGTCGATGTGGATTTCGCTGTCCTCGGGGTTGATGGCACCCCCATTGGAGATAGATTTGGTGGCGGAGACGGATTTGGGCTGCGGCTGCGACGACTTCACCATGGCGCGGCCTCAGCTCTGCGACCAGGCGAGGCCGGCGGCCTTCCAACCATTGAGATGACCGCGCTGCTTCTGCGGGTCCATGTCGCCCTCGAAGCCGCCGATGATGTTGTAGCAGGGGCCGAAGCCCGCCGCCGTCATCGCAGCGGCCGCGGCGCGCGAGCGCACGCCAGAGCGGCAGAGGAAATAAATCGGCTGACCTGGCGCGACATTCTTTGCGCGCAGTTCGTCAGCGAAATGCGGATTCACGGTCATCTCGGGATACACTTGCCACGAAATCAAAAGAGGAGACTTGGAGAGAGCTTTCAGGTCGGTTGTCCCGACATAGCTCCATTCCGGCTTGGTCCGTACGTCTACTAGTATTGCGGCCGGATCTTCTTGCAGCTTCGACCAGGTATCGTTCGGTGTGATATCGCCTGCATAGCTATCTACCCCCGTGCTTGTCGCCGCCTGCATCCCCAACCTCGCGCCACGTGATTTGTAACTCGTTTTTGTTTGTGCGTAACGCGCTGCCTGCGTCGCCATCACTGTCCGCAAAAACGCCACTACTCACCCCCGCAAACCTGATAGCGTCGGCCTTCATTCATGTCGTCTGTTGCGGTCGGCACGGCGACCGTTTCCTATGAGCGTAAAGTTTCGAGAAGTCGAAAAAACGCACAAAGAAAACTCAATCACCGTACCGCCATCGCGCCATGTTATGTCAGCGTCCGCCGCGAGGCAGCGGTGCATTAAAGGCAAAAACGCCGGAGTGAAGCAAGCACACTATTCGCGACTCCACAAAAAATTTTTTCAGTGTTGCAACATTAGAACTTGCGGCGTGATTTTGCGGCATTTGATGCGCGTTCCATTCGGTGCAAGGGAATTGTTGCCGGGCAAAAGCAACAGCGGTGAACATCCATGCGCGGAGTCGCGGCGCGGCGTCTCGTTCGTAAGGATAGGGTGGCGCCCAAGCCATGGCAGGCGCACAAAAAAATATCGCCACGCACTCAGTGAAAGTGCGTGGCGATATTGGAATGTTTATGGGGTGGCGACGGCCAGGCCGGCGCCAGCGCCAATCAACCCATCGTCTTGATGGCGGCGTTCAGACGCGACAGCTTGCGCGAGGCAGTGCCCTTTTGGACCACGCCCTTGCTGACGCTCTTGTCGAGCGCCGGCTGCGCCAGCTTGAAGGCGGCCTGGGCGGCGGCCTTGTCACCGCTGGCGATAGCGGTTTCAACTTCCTTCACCGCGTTGCGCACCTTGGTGCGGCGGGCGCGATTGACGGCAGTGCGCTTCGGGGTTTGGCGGGCGCGCTTCTCCGCGGACTTATGCTGAGCCATAGATAGGGTATTCCAGTTGCTTGGATCGTGCCTTGCGGCGAAATCAGAGGCGCGCGTTATAGCCCCCATGCCCCCCGCCGTCAACCCTATGTCGCTGCCTGTATTTTTCCGTCTCCGGGGCGCCGCGCCGGGGCCGCCTTGCCGGCCTTGGCGGCGCTGGGGCATAGTGCCGCCATGGGTGGATTTTCCCTTCCAGATATAGGGCTTGTGGCCCAGGCACTGTACCTGCTGGGTGCGGTTGCCGGGCTGTTGCTGGCGGCGGGCAGTCCGCTGCCGGCGGCTTTCTTCTGGGGCATCGGCATCGGCCTGCAGGTGGCGCTGGCGGCGGCGGAACTGGCTGATCGCCTCGATCTGCCTGGAATCGCCGGCCTGCTGCCGCTGCTGCGCTTCCATGGCCTCACCCTCGGCGGCCTGGCCCTGGCACTCGGCGCCCTGCTCGGACTGGTGCTGCCACCGGGCAACAAGCGCACCGGGCTGCTTACCGCCATCGGCATCGCGCTGCTGATCGCCGTGGCCGCCGAACGCCTGCCGCTCGGTTCGCTGCCTTTGCCGCTGATCGTGCTGGGCGTGCTGATGCTGGCGGTGCTGATCGGCCTGCGCCACCGCCCGGCGCCGGCCCGCTGGCTGCTGCTCGGCACATTATTACTGGCGTTGGCCGAACTGGCCCGGCATCGTTACCTCGGCGGCCTGCCGGTCGCGCCCGAGGCGCTGGCGCGGCTCTGCCTCGGCGGCGGCTTCCTCTGCTGCGGCCTCGCGGCCAGGATGACGCGCTAGAACCCGTATAGCTCCGCCGGGTTGTCGACGAAGATGCGCCGCCGGTCGGCTTCATTGGGCGCCCATTCCAGCATCAGGTCGAGCAGCTTGGCCTCGTCGGGATAGCCGAACTTGTCGGCCTGGGCATGGGGGAAGTTGCTGGCCCAGATCATCCGCTCGGGCGCGTGCTTCACCAGGGCCGAGGCCAAGGCGCCGACATCCTCATAGCGCGGCTTGCCGGCCTTCGAGGTCTCATACACGCCCGCCAGCTTGATCCAGACATTGCCGGTGTCCACCAGCCGCAGCAGGCACTGGAAGGAGGGATGATCCACCGGCACCGGATCGATGAACTTGCCGACATGGTCGATGATCACCTTGCAGGGCAGGCGGCGGATCATCGCTTCATGCTCGGGCAGTTCGCGGCCATTCAGTTGCAGCAGGATGCTCCAGCCGAACGGCGCGATGCGGTTCGCCATCGCTTCGGCCACATCCAGCCGCAGCATGCCGCCATAGAGATTCATGGTGCGCAAGCCGCGCGCGCCCCCCCTGGTCAGGCGCTCAAGCTCGGCATCGGCAACACCCGGTTTCACCACCACCACGGCCCGGGCGCGGTCCAGGCCCAGTTCGGCGGTGCAATCCATCGCCAGGCGGTTATCGTCGCCATAGGCATTGGCCTGCACCACGATCACGCGCTCGATACCCAGCCAGTCCATCACCTGGCGGTACTCGGCCACGCCTACCGCCGGCGGCGTCGGCGTGTTCGGCAGGGCCTTATAGCTGTCGCTGTAGAAATGGATATGGGTGTCGCAGGCGCCCTTGGGCATCACGAGCGCCGGCTTCTGGCCGGTGAAGATGCGGGTATAGGTCATGGTCTTATTCTCGAAAATATGAGGACGTTATTTCTTCAAGCGGTCGAGGTCGCCGGAGAATTCCTGCGAGCAGAACGGGCTGCCGCCCTGGAAATAGTCGCCGATGGGATCGGCGGGGAGCTGCTTCTGCGCTGCCAGGGCCTCGGCGGCGAAAACTTCCGACTGGCCTTCCGGCCTGTAGCCGAGATCGAGCGCATGGCTGTTGTCCCACCAGGCGCGCTTGTTGTCTGACATGCCGTAGACCACTTCGTAGACCAGGCCGGGCCGTTCCAGGCCGATGCGGATCAGCTGCACAAGGTCGGCGGGCTTCAGCCAGATCGCCAGGCGGCGTTCGTCAATCGGCTTGTCGCCGAAATTGCCGATGCGGATGCTCAGCACGCCCAGGCCATGCTTGTTGGCATAGAGCGAGCCGAGGCCCTCGCCGAACAGCTTGGAAAGGCCATAGCGTGTATCGGGCAGCGGCACCGCTTCGATGCCGATCTTATGCTGGCGCGGATGGAAGCCCATCACATGGTTGGATGAGGCGAAGATCACGCGCTTCACGCCCTGGCGCCGCGCCGCCTCGAACAGGTTGTAGCAGCCGATGATGTTGGCATTGAGGATGGTTTCCCAGGGGCCTTCCACGGAAAAGCCGCCCAGATGCACGATGCCGTCCACGCCCTCGCAGGCTGCTTCCACGGCGGCGGCATCGGCAAGGTCGGCGGCGATGAATGGCTCATCAGGCCGCAGGTCGGCCGGTGCCTTGAGATCACTCAGGATCAGCTCGGGGTAAAGCGGTTTCAGCAACTGGCGCAGCCGGGTGCCCACGCCACCGGCGGCCCCTGTGAGCAGAACGCGCTTCATCGGTATCTCTCCCCCGGCTATTGCGGCCCCAGTTTGTCGATCAGGGCCTTCAGCATAGTATGTTCTTCTTCCGAGCAATCCACCAGCGGCGTGCGCACCGGGCCGGCGGGCTGGCCGACCAGCCGGGCGCCGGCCTTGATGATGCTGATGGCATAGCCGGGCCGGCGGTTGCGGATCTTGGAATAGGGCATGAAGAAATCATCCAGCAGCCGCGTCGCCGTGGCGGCGTCATCATCGCGGATCGCGGCATAGAACTGCATCGCGGTGCGCGGGATGAAGTTGAACACCGCCGAGGAATAGACCGGCACGCCCATCGCCTTGTAGGGCGCGGCGAAGAATTCCGCCGTCGGCAGGCCGCCGAGATAGGCGAAGCGGTCACCCATGCGGCGGCGGATCGCCACCATCAATTCCAGGTCGCCGATGCCGTCCTTGAAGCCGATCAGGTTGGAGCAAAGCGCCGCCAGCTTTTCCAGCGCATCCGGCCCCAGGCGGCAGATGCCACGGTTATAGACGATCACGCCGATCTTCACCGAATTGCAGATGGCGGCGACATGGCGGCTGATGCCTTCCGCATCGGCTTCCACCAGATAATGCGGCAGCACCAGCAGGCCGGCAGCGCCGAGCCTTTCGGCTTCCTGGGCATAGGCGATGGCCTGGCGCGTGCCATAGCCGCAGCCGGCGATGATCGGAACCTTGCCCTTGCAGGTCTCCACGGCGGTTTTCACCACGGCGCCATATTCATCGGGCGCCAGCGAGAAGAACTCGCCGGTGCCGCCGGCGGCGAACAAGGCCGTGGCGCCATAGGGCATCAGCCATTCCAGGCGGCGGCGATAGCCTTTCGGCTCGAATTCCCCGGCGGCATCGAAATCGGTGACGGGAAACGAAAGCAGGCCGGTGGATATGGCGGCCTTGAGGGCGAGGGGCTCCATGGCGGGTCTTTCTTGTTTATGGGTTACGACTGGCTGGGGCTGCCTTGATCCATCGCCTTGCGCAGGCGTTCGCGGCTGTTGCTCAGGTGCAGCCGCATGGCCGAGCGGGCGGCATCGCTGTCCTGGCGCGAGATCGCCTGATAGATGTCCTCATGCTCGCGGTTGACGCGGCGGAGATATTCGGCGCGGTCATCGGCGAAGAAGCGGAAAGTCTGCAACCGGGTGCGCGGGATCATCAGGGCGCCGAGATAGCTGAACAGATGCGTGAAATGCGCATTGCCGGTGGCTTCGGCGATGGTGCGGTGGAAATCGAGATCGGGCGAGACCGCATCATCCGAGGCCTCGATGGCCGCTTCCATGCGGTCGAGCGCCACGCGCATGGCTGCCAGATGCATCTCGCCGCGCCGCTGCGCCGCCAGCGCGCAGGCTTCCGCCTCCAGCGCGATACGCAGTTCCAGCACGCTGATCACTTCCTTCAGCAGGTCGAGATTGGCTTCATCGATGCGGAAAGGCTGGGTGAGGGCATCGGCCTGCACGAAGGCGCCGACGCCCTGCTGCGTTGCCACCATGCCGGCGGCGCGGAGCGAGGAAATCGCCTCGCGCACCACGGTGCGGCTGACGCCGAATTCCTCGATCAGTTCCTGCTCGCTCGGCAGCTTGTCGCCGGGCTTCAGCATGCCCTGGGCGATCCGCCCGGTCAGGGTGCGGGTGAGCTGTGAGGTCAGGGTTTCTCGTCGGCGTAGTGCCGTCACGGCTTCCTCCAGATTTCCCGCCAACTTGTATGACAAGTGGGGTGGTGTGTAAAGACATCATATAGGTTTTGCCCGGTTTTACTAAAATTCTTGACTGATCCAGGCGGTCAGCTTGTATGATGACACAATAACGCGTCGGCGATTCCGCAGAAACCAGACCGGCGTATAACAGGAGGAAACCATGCAGAAGCTTATTGTCGCCGCGGCTCTCGCGGCGCTGGCCGCCACCGGTGCGAACGCCAAGGAATTCCGCTCATCCGACGTTCATCCCATGGACTACCCGACCGTGCAGGCGGTGGTGCATATGGGCAAGCTGATCACCGAGCGCACCAACAACAAGCATAGCGTGAAGGTATTCGGCCAGAGCGTGCTCGGCTCGGAGAAGGACACTATCGAGCAGACCAAGATCGGCGCGCTCGACATGGTGCGGGTCAACATCTCCGCTTTCAACAACATCGTGCCGGAAACCAACGTGCCGGCACTGCCCTTCGTGTTCAAGTCGAAGGCGCATATGCGCAAGGTGCTGGATGGCGCCGTGGGGGATGACATCTTGAAGGCGCTCGAAGCCCAGGGCTTCATCGGTCTGGCCTTCTACGACAGCGGCTCGCGCAGCTTCTACACCACCAAGAAGCAGATCAAGACCGTGGAAGACATGAAGGGCATGAAGATCCGCGTGCAGCAGTCGGATATGTGGGTGGCGATGATGCAGGCGCTGGGCGCCAATGCCACGCCATTGCCCTATGCCGAGGTCTATACCGCGCTCAAGACCGGCGTGGTGGATGGCGCCGAAAATAACTGGCCGTCCTATGAATCCTCACGGCATTACGAAGTGGCGCAGAGCTACTCGATCACCGAACATTCCATGGCGCCGGAACTGCTGGTGTTTTCCAAGCGCGTGTGGGACAGCCTGCCGGTGAATGAGCGCGATATCATCCGCCAGGCGGCGAAGGATTCCGTGCCGGTGATGCGCAAGCTGTGGGATGACCGCGAAGCAGCGGCGGAAAAGACCGTCACCGCTGGCGGCGCCAAGATACTCACCGATGTGGATAAGAAGGCTTTCGCCACCGCCATGCAGCCGGTCTATGCCAAGTTCGCGGCGGATGCCAAGCTCCAGGATCTGGTGAAGCGCATCCAGGCGATTGATTGAGCCCGTGCATAGCCTGCTGCGCTTCATCACGCCGTTCAACGCCACGATTGCGCGTCTGTGCATGATCGTGGCGGTGTGCGGCCTGTTCGCCATTGTCGGCGTGGTGGCGCTGCAGGTTTTCGGCCGCTATGTGCTGAACGATACGCCGACCTGGGCGGAAAGCCTGGCACTGGTGCTGATCCTCTATGTCACCATGCTGGGCGCGGCGGTGGGTGTGCGCGATGCCGGCCATATCGGCCTGGAATCGATCCTCGCCATGCTGCTGCCGGAAGCGCATCGGGTCTGGGTCGAGGTGCTGATCCATATCCTGGTCGCCTGTTTCGGCATTGCCATGGCCTGGCATGCCGGCGAACTGGCGGCTTCCGTGATGCCCTACAAGATTCCCAATCTCGGCCTGCCGGAAGGCATCAACCATGTGTCGCTGAGTCTGGCCGGGGTGCTGATTGTGCTGTTCTCGATTGAACATATCCTGGCGCTCCTGGCGGGCGAGAAGGTGCGCCCCGCATGGCATTGACGATCCTGGCCGTCAGTTTCTTCGGCTTCCTCGTTCTCGGTGTTCCGGTGGCTTTTTCCATCGGCCTCTCGGCGGTGGTCACCATTCTCTATGAAGGCCTGCCGCTGGCCGTGGTGTTCCAGCGCATGGCGGCGGGGATGAATATCTTCTCCTTCCTGGCCATTCCGTTCTTCATCTTCGCCGGCGAACTGATGCTCTATGGCGGCGTTGCCGATCGCATCGTGCGTTTCGCCAAGGATACCATCGGCCATATCCGGGGTGGCCTCGGCATGTCGAATGTCGTCGCCTGCACACTGTTTGGCGGCGTCTCGGGTTCGCCGGTGGCCGATGTTTCGGCCATGGGCGCGGTGATGATCCCGATGATGAAGAAGGAGGGCTATGACGCCGACTACGCTGTCAACGTCACCACCCATGCCTCGCTGGTCGGCGCGCTGATGCCCACCAGCCACAACATGATCATCTATTCGCTGGCAGCGGGCGGCAAGGTTTCGATTGCCGCGCTGATCCTCGCCGGCCTGATCCCGGCGGCCCTACTCACGTTATGTATGCTCGTAGCGGCCTATCTGGTGGCGATCCGGCGTGGCTATCCCGCCGGCACCTTTCCGGGCTGGCATCAGGTGGCGCGTTCGGCTGCGGCTGCCATTCCCGGCCTGTTCATTATCGTCATCATCCTGGTCGGTATCCTGCAAGGCATCTTCACCGCCACCGAGGCGGCCGCCGTCGCGGTGATCTATGCCATCCTGCTTGCCAGTCTGGTCTATCGCTCGCTGACCTGGGCGCATCTGGTGAAGGCG